>NZ_BTIG01000006.1:0-68362 GCF_036247965.1 Bradyrhizobium sp. TM233
CCGCAAGGCGACGGGGGCAATAGTGCAACGCTCCCCGGGGAGGGCACGACATAAGCCGTAAAGCCACTGCGCAGGGAAGGCCGGATGTTCGGCTTCACCTGTATGCCGCTGTGCAGCCCTTGTAGCGCAATCTTCGCACAGTGGACCGTGGGTGCCCGGCCGGCACCCGGTCTTCCCTGCGCCCTCTGTTTTTCGAGGGAGGCAAGACGGACGCAAAGCTCGGGCGAACGCGCCGCGAGGATGCGGAATTGTGTCTGCAGTGCAGGTCTCTTGCCCCGGACGCAGCGCAGCGCTTCTTAGCGGTGCGCTGCAGAGCCGGGGCCCATCTCGCGACGAGTGCGGTGTGGCATGTGTCCCGGCTCTGCGCAGCAGCGTTGCACGCTGCAGCGCGTCCGGGACGCGAAAGATCACCCCACTTGCGCCCACCCGCTACCCTCTCGCGCGACGGAATATTTCCGCGCTTGCCAACAGGGCCACCGCGGTTCAGAAAAACGGGGCAATAAGAAACGCGAGCGGAGACCTCTGTTTTGACCATCAAGGGCAAAGCCTACATTGCCGGGATCTATGAGCACCCGACCCGGCATGCGCCGGACAAATCCACCGCCCAGCTTCACGCTGAGGTCGCCAAGGGCGCGATCGAGGATGCCGGGATCAGCAAGGACGACGTCGACGGCTATTTCTGCGCGGGCGATGCTCCGGGCGGCGCCTGGCCGATGGTCGATTATCTCGGGCTCAACACCAAGAAGCTTCGCCACGTTGATTCCACCGAGACCGGCGGCTGTTCCTACATCATCCATCTCGGCCATGCCGCTGAAGCGATCGCGGCGGGCAAGTGCTCGATCGCGCTGATCACGCTGGCCGGCAAGCCGCGCACCGGCGCGATGCCGCCGCGTGCGGCCGGCGCCGAGGTCGATTTCGAATCCGCTTACGGTGCGACCACGCACAATGCCTATGGCATGTGTGCCATGCGCCATATGCACGACTATGGCACCACGAGCGAGCAGCTCGCCTGGATCAAGGTCGCAGCCTCCCATCACGCGCAATACAATCCGCATGCGATGCTCAAGGACGTCGTCACCGTCGAGGACGTCTTGAACTCGCCGATGATTTCCGATCCGCTTCACCGCATGGATTGCTGCGTCGTCTCCGACGGCGGCGGCGCGCTGATCGTGACGACGCCCGAGATTGCGAAGAGGTTGAAGAAGCCGCTGGTCAAGCTGATCGGCCATGGCGAGGCCATGAAGGGCCCGCGCGGCGGCAAGGATCTCGATCTCACTTACTCCGCCGGCATCTGGTCAGGCCCGCGTGCGTTCGAGGAAGCAGGCATCACGCCGAAGGACATCAAATACGCCTCGATCTATGACAGCTTCACCATCACGGTCTTGATGCAGCTCGAGGACCTCGGCTTCTGCAAGAAAGGCGAGGGCGGCAAGTTCGTCGCCGACGGCAATCTGATCTCGGGCGTTGGCAAGCTGCCGTTCAACACCGATGGCGGCGGCCTCTGCAGCAACCATCCCGTCAACCGCGGCGGCATGACCAAGATCATCGAGGCCGTCCGGCAGCTGCGCGGCGAGGCGCATCCGAAGGTGCAGGTCAGGAATTGCGATCTCGCCATCGCGCACGGCACCGGCGGCCTTTTGGGTGTTCGCCACGCCGCCTCGACGGCCATTCTGGAGCGCGTGTGATGAGCGAGACGAAAAAGTATCCGGCCCCGGTGACGAACCCCGAGACCGCCGCGTTCTGGGACGCGGCCAAACAGGGCAAGTTCATGATCAAGCGCTGCACGGCGTGCGGCGAAGCGCATTACTTCCCGCGTTCGATCTGCCCGTTCTGCTACTCCGACAAGACGGTGTGGGAGGAGGCCTCGGGCGAGGGCACCATCTACACCTGGAGCCTGATGCGGAAGTCGCCGACCGGTCCTTACGCCATCGGCTATGTCACGCTGAAGGAGGGGCCGTCGGTGCAGACCAACTTCGTCGACTGCGATCTCGAGAAGCTGAAGATCGGCCAGAAGGTGAAGGTGGTGTTCAAGCCCACCGACGGCGCACCGCTGCCGTTTTTCACACCGGCCTGATTGCTTTCTTCCTTCCCCCTTGCGGGGGAAGGTGGCATAGGCCGCCTCTGGCGGCCGTTCTTAAAAGACGCCGAAGCGGAGCTTCGGCTTTGGCGCCGGATGAAGGGTTTCTCTCCACAGAGAGATTGCTCGCTGCGGAAGCAACCCCTCACCCAAACGAGTTTGCCGCACGGCTCTCGCAGCCCTCTCCCGCAAGGGGAGAGGGCACTTCGACTGGCAGCGGCGCATAAGAGTCCGGAGAGGAAACAAACAAAATGTCCGCCAGATACGAAGAGCTCAAAGGCCTGAAGAACCTCGGCCAGAAATACGCCTACACCGACCGCGAGGTGATGCTCTATGCCTACGGCATCGGGCTCGGCGCCGATCCCATGGACGAGAAGGAGCTCGCTTTCGTCAACGAGGGCACGCTGACGCCGCGACCGCTGAAGGTGGTACCGACGTTTGCGTCCGTCGCAGCCTGGGGCGCGGGCCCCGGCGAGATGAACCTCAACCGCGTCATGGTGGTCGACGGCGAGCGCGACATCACCTTCCACCAGCCGCTGCCGGTGGCTGCGCACATCACCGCGGACTCCTCCGTCGTCGAGGTCTACGACAAGGGCAAGGACAAGGGCGTCGTCATCGTGCACCAGACGGTGCTCAAGAACGAGAAGGGCGAGAAGCTCGCGACACTCGTTGCTTCGCGCTTTGCCCGCGGCGACGGCGGCTTCGGCGGGCCGAGCCTGACCCAGCCCGATCCGCACAAGATCCCCTCGCGCGCGCCCGACAAGACCATCGACATCATCACGCGCCCGGATCAGGCGCTGGTCTATCGCCTCTGCGGCGACCGCAACCCGTTGCACAGTGATCCCGAGTTCGCCAAGAAGGCCGGCTTCCCGCGCCCGATCCTGCACGGCATGTGCACCTACGGCATCACCTGCCGCGGCGTGCTGCAGACCTATGCCGACTACGACGCCAGCGCCTTCCGCCAGCACGTCGCGCGGTTCTCCTCGCCGGTCTATCCCGGCGAGACCGTGACCATGGACCTCTGGAAAGACGGCAACACGATCTCGTTCGAAGCCAAGGTGAAGTCGCGCGGGGTGACGGTGATCAAGAACGGCAAGACGGTGCTGGGTTAGGCCAGTCTCGTGCCCCGGACGCAGCGCAGCGCTCCTTCAGCGGTGCGCTGCAGAGCCGGGGCCCAGAGGCCGCAGCAAAGAACTGGGTCCCGGCTCTGCGACGCAGCGTTTCACGCTGCATCGCGTCCGGGACACGAAACAATAAAAACAGGGAGAAGCCACCATGGGACTACTCGATGGCAAGGTCGCGCTGATCACCGGCGCTGGCGGCGGGCTGGGTGAGGCCTATGCGAAGCTGTTCGCGCGGGAAGGGGCCTCGGTCGTCGTCAACGATCTCGGCGGGCCCCGCGACGGCTCCGGCGCCGACAAGTCGATGGCGCAGCTCGTGGTGGACGCAATCACGGCCGAGGGCGGCAAGGCGGTCGCCAACGGCGCCGACATCTCCACCATGGAGGGCGGCCAGTCGGTGTTCGACGACGCCATCAAGCACTTTGGCCGCGCCGACATCCTGGTCAACAATGCCGGCATTTTGCGCGACCAGACCTTTGCCAAGGCCTCCGAGTCCGACTGGGACAAGGTCATCAAGGTGCACCTGAAGGGCACCTTTTGTTGCACCATGCCGGTGTTTCGCTGGATGCGGGAAAACGGCGGCGGCGTCATCGTCAACACCTCCTCGACCTCGGGGCTGATCGGCAATTTCGGCCAGACCAATTACGGTGCGGCCAAGGGCGGCATCTGGGGCCTGTCCAACGTGCTGGCGATCGAGGGCCGCAAGTACAACATCCGGATCTGGACGCTGGCCCCGGGCGCCCTGACCCGCATGACCGCAGACCTGCCCCGCTATAAGGAGAACCCCTCGGCGGCGCTGGGGCCGGACGGCATCGCGCCGGCCGTGCTATACATGGTCAGCGACTTGTCGGGCGACCAGACTGGCAAGGTGCTGGGCGTGTCCGGGCCCCGCGGCGTGCGCGAGATGCGGATGATGGAAATGGAAGGCTGGAAACCGCCGCACACGGGTTGGAAGGCCCAGGACATCGCCGATCATGCCAAGGAGATCTTCTTCTCCGAGGAGCAGATCAAGATGGGCGCGCGGCGGTTTTAGGAGCCGTCATCCCGGGGCACGCGAAGCGTGAGCCCGGGATCCATGGTACGGCACGCGGAGCAGATAAATGGATTCCGGGCTGGTGCTTCGCACGCCCCGGAATGACCTAGAAAGAGAGACTTATGAAACTCACCGCCGACGCCAAGGGCACTTTCGCAATCGCGCCGACGCCGTTCCACGACGACGGCCGGATCGACGAGCGCTCGATCGACCGCCTGACCGATTTCTACGAGGAGGTCGGGTGCGACGGCGTCACGGTGCTGGGCATCCTTGGTGAGGCGCCGAAGCTGGACGCCACCGAGGCCGAGCAGGTGGCGGTGCGCTTCGTCAAGCGCGCCAGGAAGATGCAGGTGATCGTCGGCGTCTCCGCGCCGGGCTTTGCCACCATGCGCTCGCTGGCGAAGGCCTCGATGGATGCGGGCGCCGCCGGCGTCATGATCGCGCCGCCGCCCTCGCTTCGCACCGACGACCAGATCGTCGGCTATTTCAAGCAGGCGGCGGAAGCCATCGGGCCTGATGTGCCCTGGGTGCTCCAGGACTATCCGCTGACGCTGTCGGTGGTGTTCACCCCCGCCGTGATCCGCAAGATCGTCATGGACAATCCGAACTGCGTGATGCTCAAGCATGAGGATTGGCCGGGGCTGGAGAAGATCACGACGCTACGCGGCTTCCAGAAGGACGGCTCGCTCCGCCCGCTCTCGATTCTCTGCGGCAATGGCGGCACGTTCCTGGACTTCGAGATGGAGCGCGGCGCCGACGGCGCCATGACCGGTTACGCCTTCCCGGAGCTTCTGATCGACGTCGTGAACCTCTCCAAGGCCGGCAAGCGCGATGCCGCGCATGATCTGTTCGACGCGCATCTGCCGCTGATCCGCTACGAGCAGCAGCCCGGCGTCGGCCTGACCATCCGCAAATACGTGTTGCAGAAGCGCGGCATCATCGCCTCCAGCGCCCAGCGCAAGCCCGGCGCGACCATCACGGCGATGGCGAAGGCGGAGGTCGAATACCTGCTGTCGCGCGTCGCCCGTGTCGACAAGCGCGCCAATCTCGGCCCGCAATCCAGCGCCGCGGGTTAGTCGCATGGCCGAGACATCAGCATCACGCCCGGCCTCGACGATCCTCCTGCTGCGCGACGGCCCCAGTGTCGACGGCAAGAGCCGCGACGAAATCGAAGTCTTCATGATGGTCCGCCATCATCAGATCGAGTTCAACTCGGGCGCGCTGGTGTTTCCCGGCGGCAGCGTCGATGCCGGCGACAACGAGATCGTCGCGCGCGCCGACCTGTATTCGGGCGGTGAGGGCCTCAGCGAGGCGGATCGTGGTTTTCGCATCGCCGCGATCCGCGAGACCTTCGAGGAGAGCGGCATCCTGTTGGCGCGGGCGAAGGGGACGGGCGCGCCTGTCGATGCCAGGCGTGCCGGCGAGATCGCCGACAAGCACCGCGTCGCGCTCAACGAGCACAAGGTCAGCTTCCTGAGCATCCTGGTCGACAACGACCTTCAGCTCGCGCTCGACACGCTGGTGCCTTACGCGCACTGGATCACGCCGGAGGGCATGCCGAAGCGCTTCGACACCTGGTTCTTCCTCGCCGCCGCGCCGCCCGATCAGCTCGGCGCCCATGATGGCCGGGAGTCGACCGATTCGATCTGGGTCTCGCCGCGCGAGGCGGTGGAGGGCGGCGAGAGCGGCCGCTTCAAATTGCCGTTCCCGACCACGCGCAATCTGATCCGCCTCGCCAAGCAGGGCAGCGTGGGCGCCGCGCTGGACCATGCCCGCGGCATGTCGATTGTCACGGTGATGCCCGTGATGACCAAGACCGAAACCGGCCGCCAGCTCCGCATTCCCCGCGAGGCCGGCTATGACGGCGAGGTGTTCGAGGTCGGCGCGGTGGGCTAATACACTTCGACACGCAACGAACTATCTGCGACCGTAGACGCGCTAGGTTCCGTCTCTGACAACGGGACGGAGCGTGCGAAATGGACAGCCGGCAGGACACCAACATCGCCGGCGAGCTAGCGCTACTGGTCGCGCTCGCAACGCTCTGGGGCGGCTCCTACACCTTCATCAAGCTCGGCGTCGCCACCATTCCCCCGATCACCTTGATCGCGGCGCGAACCGCGATTGCGGGCCTCCTGCTGCTGGCCGTCATGTGGCTGCGCGGCATCAGGATGCCCACGGACGCAGCGACCTGGCAGCGCTTCGCCTTCCAGGCCGTGCTCAACAGCGTCATCCCCTGGACGCTGATCGCCTGGGGCGAGCGCCACGTCGATGCAGCGCTCGCCACCATCCTCAACTCGGCCGGCCCGATCTTCACCTTCCTGCTCACGGCTGTCGTGACCCGCCACGAGGCGACGACATCGCGCAAGCTGTTCGGCGTGGTCGCCGGCATGGCCGGCATCCTGCTGATCGTCGGCGTCGATGCCTTCCATGACATGGGCAGCGGTCTCGTCGCGGAGGCGGCCATCGTCGCCGCCACCATCTGCTACGCCTGCGCCGCGATCTTCGGCCGCAGCTTCAAGGGCCTCGATCCCATGGCGCCCGCGGCCGGCTCGCTGCTGGCGGGGGCGGCGGTCCTGATCCCGGCCTCGCTGGTGGTCGAGCAGCCCTGGACGCTGTCGCCTTCGCCGAGTTCGCTGCTGGCGCTGCTCGCGCTCGCGGTGTTCTCGACGGCCGCGGCGTTTGCGATCTATTTCCGCCTGATCCAGACCCTGGGCTCGGTTGGCACCACCGCGCAGGCCTATCTGCGGGTGCCCATTGGCGTTGCCATCAGCGTTGCCTTCCTCGGCGAGAGCCTGAGCCGGACCGCCTGGATCGGGCTTGCCTGCGTCGTCCTCGGCGTCGCCGCCATGACGATCCCGGCCCGGCGGCAGGCAAGCGTCAAACCGTCATAGTTCGGGGAAGGGGGCTCCGAGGCCCACAATATTAAGGATAATCGGCGGCCCGCGGCATGTTTCCCCGGGGCCGCAATACGTCGTATATTGGGCCTCCAATATCCCGGTCCTCAAAGCCCAATGTCCGCCGAATTGACGCCGACCCCTGAGAAAAAGCGAACATTCTCGCTCTCCATCGGCCAGCTCACTTTCGGCAGCTTCCTGTTGGTGCTGGCGGTGATCATCGTCACGTCGACCGCGAGCGTGATCGCGATCCGGCACATCGACACCACCTTCGCCGAGCTGCAGCGGCTCCAGAGCGTCGGCGACCTCGCCGAGGACATCGATCGCCGCATGAACGAGTTGCGGCTTGCCGCGCGCGACTTCGTCACCGATCCCGGCGCCGGCATCCAGTTCAAGCAGGTGGGCGAGGCGGCCTCGACGCTCAGCGACATCCTGAAGAAGACCCGCATCGAGCTCGCGCCCGAGCAGCAGGACATGATCGACGGGGTCACCGAGCGGCTTGCGACTTATCGCAACGGCCTCGAGCGGATATCGACCCTGATCGATCGCCGCGCCCAGCTGCTCGCCGGCCTGCCGCCGCTGCGCGACCAGTTCGATGTGGCTGTCTCCGGCACCGCCGACCGTGAGCTGGCCTCGCGACTGTCGGAGGCGCAGAGCCGGATCGCGCTCGGGCTGCTTGCGCGCAACCCGTCCGCGGCGGAGCAGGCGGCGCAGAATATGCGGGCCCTGAACATTGTCGATGCCAGGCTGAGATCGGCGGTGAACGACTATGCCGAGGCCATCATGGCCGTGGCCGTTCGCGAGCGGCAGATCGCCGACATCGACCGCGAGGTGCTGGGAACCGAGGGCCGGCTGATCGGTCGCGTCACCGAATTGCTGCGTGAAGTCAGCGACCGGCGCGGCCATGTGCTGTCGCGCGATTTCGCCCGGACGCTGACGGAAGCGCGATGGCAGAGCATCGTGCTCGGCACCATCGGCGTTCTGATCGGTATCGCCGCGGCGTTGTTCGTGGTGCGCAGGACGGTGCGCCCGCTCGCCCAGATCGCCCGCTCGATCCGCGCGCTTGCGGCGGGCCGGAAGGACACCTCGATCCCGTCGGCCGACCTCGACAACGAGATCGGCGACATCGCCCGTGCAGCCGAAGTGTTCCGACGCGCGCTGGAGGAAGCCGACACGGCGCGCGAGGCGGCGGTGCGCGCGCTTACCGAACAGCGCCTCGCCGAAGAGAGCTACCGAAAGCTGTTCGAGGGCTCGGTCGACGGCATCTACGTCACGACGCCGGCCGGCGATCTGCTCAACGCCAATCCGGCGCTGGCGCGGATGATGGGCTATGACAGCCCGCAGCACCTCATCGACAGCATCAACGACATCGCCCACACCATCTACGTCCATCCCGAGGCACGCGTCGAATACCAGCGGCTGATGGCGCGCGACGGCATGGTGCGCGAGTTCGAGTACCAGGTGCGCCAGCGCAGCGGCGACATCCTGTGGCTTTCGGACAGCGCCACCGGCGTGCGCGACGAGCAGGGCAACATCGTCCGCTATGAGGGCACGCTGCGCGACATCACCGACCAGAAGCGGGCGGAAGACGCCATCGCCGAAGGCCGGCGCCTGCTCCAGCAGGTCATCGACACCGTGCCAGCGGTGATCAACGTCAAGGACCGCGACCTGCGCTATGTGCTGATGAACCGCTACATGGCCGGCATCTTCGGCATCGAACCCGGCGACGCGCTCGGCCGCACCACGGCGGACCTGATGTCGCGCTACGGCGCGGCCAAGACCGACGAGAACGACAAGCGCGTGCTCAGCATCCGCAAGGGGCTCGGCTTCTATGAGGAGGAGTACAAGGATAGCTCCGGCAACATGCGGCAATGGCTGGTCAACAAGCTGCCGCTGCTCGATGCCGAGGGCGAGATCGAGCGGATCGTCACCGTCGCGCTCGACATCGGCGAGCGCAAGCGCGGCGAGCAGGAGATGCGCAAGGCCAAGGAGTCCGCCGAGACCGCGCTGCGCAATCTGCGCGAGACCCAGGCCTCGCTGATCGAGGCCGAGAAGCTCGCCGCGCTCGGGCGCCTCGTTGCCGGCGTCGCCCATGAGGTCAACAATCCCGTCGGCATCAGCCTCACGGTCGCCTCCGCGCTGGAGCGCAAGACGGCGATGTTCACCTCCGAGGTCGAGCGCGGGGAGCTGCGCCGCTCCACGCTCAACGACTTCCTCAACACCAGCCGCGACGCATCCTCGCAGCTCGTCTCCAATCTCAACCGCGCCGCCGAGCTGATCCAGTCGTTCAAGCAGGTCGCCGCCGACCGCAACTATTCGGATCAGCGCAGCTTCGATCTCGGCGATCTCACCGAGCAGGTGGTGATGAGCCTGAGGCCGGGCCTGCGCAAGCACAACCTGACGCTCAATGTCGAGTGCCAGCCGGATCTGACCATGAACAGCTATCCTGGCCCATACGGCCAGGTGCTGACCAATCTGTTTCTCAATTCGGTGGCGCACGCCTTCCCGGACGGGCGGCCGGGGACCATCGACATCCAGGTGCGCGAGTCCGGCAAGGACAATGTCGAGATCACCTTCTCCGACAATGGCTGCGGCATGTCGCTCGACGTCCGCCGGCGCGCCTTCGATCCGTTCTTCACGACGCGGCGCGACCAGGGCGGCACGGGTCTTGGATTGCACATCGTCTACAGCATCGTCACCAACCGGCTCGGCGGGCGGCTCGATCTCGATTCCGAACCGGGCAGCGGCACTCGCATCCAGATCATCCTGCCGCGCACGGCGCCGCTGGAGCAGGCTGCCGAGTAGCTCGTGCGTTTAGTCGATGTCGGCGAGCTTGTGCAGCGTTGCGCCAAAAATCTGGCTGGCCTTGCCGACGAGAGCCGTGCCCGTCATCTCCGCGCGTGTGTCCGTGAAGGTGCCGCTGAGGCCGATGCCGACGGGGGCAGGGCCGCCGAACAGCGGATTGTCGTCGCCCCGCGGCGAGGTGTGTCGTTGCACCAGCACTTCGCCTTTGAAGGTGTTGTTGTCCTTCACCACGTAGCTGCCGGTGTAATAGAGGTAGGCATCGCCGCCAAGAATCTTGCCGTCGTGAAAAAGAATCACGCCACTGCCCTTGCCGACCCGACCATCGAGCAGGTTCACGTGAATCGAATAGAGGCCGTTCTTCATAACGTCCCGCAGGCCGGCCGCCATCGCCCAACGGCGTAACCGGTCCGGCTTTTATGCCAAAGCGTATCGCCTCGCGCAACGCGGCAGTTTGCCGGCCGGCCATGGGAGGTTGCCGCCGCGAGCCGTAGTTGTCCCGGCTTGTGCGTGACGCCGTCATGACGGTCTGATGATAGGGCGAGGCCGATCGCCTACGAATCAAGGTTGGCCCGCGAAATGCATAACAATTGTTGCACTGGCCGCGGGGTGCTGGAGCAAGACGATGAGCAACTGGATCGATTCCGGCGGCGATGAGCCGCGTCTGTACAGTGCGCGTCCTACGAATTGCAAAAGCGAACAACGGTGTTCCGGCAGCGCAACATACTGGCGATGCGCGGCAAGTCTGGCAGGTGCCCTGGTCTTGGTTGCGCTCGCAGCCCCCTTCGGGCACGCGCGCGACCGCGGCCAGTTCGTCAACACCAATGCGGATTTGAAAGCCTGGTTCGACGGCCTGCGCAGCGGCAAGGGGCCGTGCTGCTCCGATGCTGACGGTTCGGCGCTCTCGGATACCGACTGGGACAGCAAGGACGGGCACTATCGTGTCCGCCTCCCGCGCTATGGCTCCAGGCTCGAAGGGCAGCCGCAGGAACTCGTCTGGGTCGACGTCCCCGAGGAGGCCGTGATCTCCGAGCCCAACCGGGTGGGGCGCACCATGGTATGGCCGATCTACGGCTATATGGGCGTCAGCATCCGCTGCTTCATGCCCGGCAGCATGACCTAGCCCTGCCGGGGGCGTGTCGTCTGGTGTGATGATGATGCGGCTTGCGCCGGATCAGGTATATTTCTTGTCGCGCTCGAGCAACTCGATGGAGATGCCTTCGGGGCCGCGGATGAAGCAGATGCGCACGCCGGGCCGGATCGTCGTCGGCTCGCGCGTGAAGGTGACACCCTTGGCCTTGATCTCGGCCGCAACGGCATCGATGTCCTTCACCGTCAGGCCAAAATGGTCGAGGCCCTGATGCGGGTGCGGAGGCGGCGGGTTGACGGCGTTGTCGCCCTCGAGCGGCGCGATGAAGATCCTGGCGCCGCCAAGGTTCACGTCGATCCGTCCCGGCGCATGCACGATCTCGCCACCGAGGATGTCCCGCAGCCAGGCCGCCGTGGCCTCTGGATCGGGGCTGCGCAGATGGACGTGATCCCAAGTGACGACTGGCATTTCAATTCTCCCAACGGGCCTTCGCGATGTTGCAGCGCATGTTAGCGGCCGTAAGCGGTGATCGCCACCGTCCTTGCCGATTCGCAACTGCGCGGGAACCTTAGTTCGTCTTCCGGATTAAGGTAAGCAGTGGCGGAATCCGTCGTTGCGAGTCCGTCATTGCGAGTCCGTCAGTGAATGTGCTTCGGCCGCGATCGGTAATGCAACCATGAACGCCAGGCTCGACCGGATCGGATTGGGGCGCTTCGCCGGGACCGGCGAACGACTGGCGCGGGCCGTGACAATCGCGAGCGTCTCATTTGGCCGCAGCCTTCTGTGGCTGCTGGCGGCCATCATTGTCGGCTGCGGCGTCTGGATGCTGCTGCCGCTGTCCAAGGGAAAGAGTGCTGAGGCGGAGCTGGCGGCCGTCGAGCCGGCTCCTTCGGGCGATGCGGCCGCAACGGTGTCGCCGGTCTCGGAAGCCCAGGCACTGGCCAAGTCACCCGCCGTGGCAGAACTCGGTCGCTTGCGGATTTCATCGCAGACTTGGCGCCGCGGCGGCCTTGGCTCGAGAGCCCTGGTGACGTTCACGCTGCGAAATGACAATGACTATGCCGTAAAGGATATCGAGATCGTCTGCGCCTTTGCGCGGCGCGACGGCAGTCACCTCACCGACCGCAGCCGCGTGCTGGCGGATCCGGTCAGCATGAAGAGCCGCAAGACCTTCGCGCATATCCCGATCGGCTTCGTCAACGTGAATGCCGATCAGGCGAAATGCTCGCTGGTTGCAGCACATCGTGCTTAACGGCGGCATGTTCCGGTAGCGGAAAAGTTACCCTCCTTGGTCCTTGGCGAAAAAACCTCGCATCGCCATTTGAACCGAACGGCTGGGCCAGGAACAAATTAACAGATCGCCTGTTGAGGCGGAGAGCCCACGCGGGGATGCGGGGGGCGGAGCGCGGCCCATGCCCATCTTTCGGTATTTCCTCTTTGTCGGTGGAGCTTTGCTCACACTGCTGTTCGCGGCAAATTTCGTTTATCCGGCGGCGCCCGTGGCGCGAGCCGTTGCGACCGCGAGCAATGATCAGCCCCTGATCCGAATCCGGTCGGATCGGCACCTGCCTGAGCGCGTCGTCCTCGACACCAGCCAGCCGACGATTGCTGCGCCCGCGGTGAAGACCGCCGCTGTTGTGGCTCCCCAGCCGCCGGTGCAGGAGGCCCAGTCGGCGGCATTGGCCGAGCTGTCGGCCAAGGCGCGGGTGCGCGAGACCTTCGCCCAGTTCACGCCGGGTGCGAAGGCCGATACCGCCGCCAAGCCTCCGGTTCAGCCCAAGCGCAAGGTCGCCAGGGCGCATCCGGCGCCGCAGCAGGGACGACCGATCATGCTGGTTGCCCAGCAGCCCCATTTCGGGCTCTTCAACACGACCTGGTGACAGCAGCCTTCGATCCGTCTCGAAACGAGGCGGGGAGGGCTTTTTATTGGTCGGCCTCTCTGCTAATTCGAACCCATCCCGAACCGCCGTCCGGTGCGCTGGCTCGTCAGCCGCCGGTCCGGCAAGTCTCGGTTTGTGGCCCGGTACCCCCGGGCCAGGGCGCTCGTAGCTCAGCTGGATAGAGCATCGGATTTCGATTCCGAGGGTCGGGAGTTCGAATCTCTCCGAGCGCGCCATTACCTTTGATGCTGATGCGGACCATGGAGCTCGACACTGGAGACTTCATGGCCTGGACTTGAGCTAACGTGTAGCGACGTCTATTTGCCCTGGATCTTCAGCCCGTTCGGTCCGACGTTGATTTGCAGTCCGTCCGGCTGCTTCTTTTCCTGGTAGAGATTGTAGCCAAGTACGCCCGCGGTGACGACCAGAGCGCCAATAATCAGAAACAGCACATTACGGTTGATAGACATTCTTTCCCCCTGCACCACTGCGTCTACGGCGAGAAAAACCCCGCGCGTCGTCGTGCGGGGTGCTTCAGCTCGCCCCCGGTCTGGCTAGCGGCGAACTACTCTGACGGGGTAACGCGGTTGGACGGAACCGGTTCCCTTGGCTGCAGTGGCGCGACGGGCGTCCGTCAGCCGGATGAGACACCGCCGTGCCGGCCGCGTGCCAGCGTGTCGGACGGCGCCTCGTGGAACGTCGCGCGGTAGGCTGCGGCAAATTCACCGAGATGATGGAAGCCCTGCGCGCGCGCACACGTGGCGACGGTGGCGCCGCCGCCCTTGAGCAGGCGGGCGCGGGTCGCCCACAGCCGCTTGAGGCGAATGTACTGGTGCAGGCTCATGCCACGCACCTTGCTGACCGCGCCGCCGAGCGTCCGGATCGAGACGCCGAACTCACCGGCGAGATCGGCGGTATAGATCGGCGCGGTCGGATGGGCTGCGACGTAATCGTCGATCCGCTGCACGAGCTTGATCGAACGTTCGCCCTGGACCGAGGCGCTCCGATCCGACATCGAATCGATCCGAAACAGATCGTCGAGTGCGAGCAGCAGGCCCTCCTGCAGATGGGCCGCCGCCTCGGTGGTCTCGAACAGGAGCGGCTGCATCGAGGCGGTTCGCAGGATGTCGAGCAGGAGTTGCCGCGTGTGGAGCAGGGCGGGCCGGTTCGCGACATGAGCCCGCAAATCGTCGGCGTGATCGAACCAGCCCCGGTCTCTCAGCTCGGGGGAGAAGATGATCATTGCATGATGATTGGTCTGAGGCTCGACGAAATGGCATTCATCGTTGCCGCGGAGCGTCACGAAGAAGCGCGCGTCGAGATCCAGGCCCTTGAAGTTGACCTGGAGGTCGTCGGTCATGGACAGGATCACCATCCCGCCCGGCATCCGATAGGCGGTGTCGAGGATGCGCGCGAATGATCTCATCATGATGATGCGGCACGCCGGCAGGGAGACGACGGCACGGGCCGCGGCGAAGTTCGGGATGTCGAGCGGGATGCTCCTGGCGTCCTCCATCGTCTCGATCGGCCAAAACGCATCGACGTCGGCGAAGCCGATCAGTTGAAGGGCGGAGGACGGAGCGAGGGCGTCGAACAACATGGGGCTGGCCGGCTGCTGAAATGTGGCAATCAAATGAACGTCGATACACCGCCATCAATGGCGAAACATCGCGTTTCAGTAAACCGAATTTCAGGCCGTAGTATTGCGGACATCATGCCATGACGTCCGTCCAGATCGATGTGACCGTCAACGTTCCCGGCTCATCGGTTGGCCGGAGGCGAGGTCGATGAAATGCAGCCGCGTGCAGGCGGGACAGGGGAAGGATGCAAAGCTCCGTCTCTCCTGTCTCAGCTGCTTCTCGAGATCCGTCTGTACGTTCATGCCCGTCTGAGGGCATCGAAAAACGATCAAATCCGCCATCACCGTAGAATGACGGTGCGGGCCGATTTCATCCTTGATCCAGATCAGTTTTGGAATGGCTCCAGGCCGGCGATGACCGCGCAAGCAATGATTTCGCAAAAGCGAAGGGGCCCCGAGGGCCCCTTCAGATGTCACCAGCGGCGATAGCGTGGGCCATAATAGCGTGGACCGTAACCGTAATAGCGCGGCCCATAATAGCGGGGGCCGTAATACGGCCGCGGCGCGTAATACCCATAGTAGTTCGGACGCCAAAAGCAGCGCCCCCAGGCGTCGCAGACCATGCGGACCTGCTCGACGCCGGACGCCTGCGGCGTCGCAGGCGCGGGCGCGATGGGCATGGCAGACGCCGCCGGCGATGTCGCCAAAGCACCAAACATGGCACCGAACAGGGCTGCGGCGACGAGGCCGATCTTGAGATTCATGATGTCTTCCTCCGCTTACGCGATCCAGGATATCGAACTTGTTCTGATCAAATTGTGGCGGAACCGAAATGTAATGCTGATGAACAAATCTTCAGCCGGTCCCCCGCAGGCCTGACCTCAACCTCGCCAGACTAGCCTAGGTTCGCGCGAGTGACCAATGCTGCGCCTGCGCAGCGATGGCCTCGCGGGACATCGATACCGTTCTTGATCCTGCGCAATCCGCCGTCGGGGCTTCGTTCGTAGTCTTGTTGCGTGGCCAGTCCTTCGACGAATTCGAAGGGCAAGCTCACAGGTTGCTTGGAGCTGTGCAATGGACAAGATGAGACTAGACAAGGGTGACTGGTTGGTCGTGTGCGATGGGCGCAAGGCGCTCATTCTGGAAAACCTCGGCGACGAGATGTTTCCGAACCTTCACACCAGGGAGGTGCACGAGCAGCCTAATCCCTCGACCAGCGCGCAAGGGAGCGACGCGCCGGGCCGCCTGCATGCCGCTGCCGGCGGCGTGCGCAGCTCGGCCGAGCAGACCGATTGGCACGATGAGGCCGAGCGCGCCTTCCTGCGCAGCCTTGCCGGCCGGCTCGATGCTGCCGTCAGCTCGGGCGAGACTGCGGCCCTGACCATGGTCGCCTCGCCGCGCGCGCTCGGGATGATCCGCGCCGATTATTCGGACGTCATGCGCAAGGCGCTGCGGGGCGAGGTCGGCAAGGACCTCGTCAAGCTGCCGGTCTACGAGATCGAGAAGCAATTGCTGCTGTCGGGCGCCGCCAAATAGAGGCGCCCGCAGAGGCCGCGCCAGCACCCCCGGGGACGCGGTAGCGCCCCGGGGGACGCGTAGCGCTCCGGGGACGCGTAGCGCCCCTCAGTAGCAGGGGTGCCGGCGGCGGTCCTGGCCGACATAGGCGGCCGCGCTCTGGTAGCAATGGTTGGTCGACGGGCCGTCATAAAAGGCGAAGGTGCCGGGGGTGAAGCCGGGGCCGTAATTGTGCAGATAGCTGATCGGGTAGGGCAGCGGATTGGCGTAATGGCGGTGGTGCCGGTGATGTCCCCGCGCCTCCGCGAGGCCAGGGGCTAGGATTGCGGCCGACAGGGCAGCAACCGCGGCTACAAGCGTCAACTTGCTCATCTCGATTCTCCGGAACCCGCGCGAAGTGGTCAGCCATCTATAGCCACTTCGCACCTCCAGGGCACCCGTCCGGCGCCCGGAAATCCGGGCCAATCCCGCAGATTCCCGGGTGGGTGTGACAGAATTGCCGGACATGTGGTCGAAGGCTGCCCATTTTTGGCCTTTTCGGGATGCTTAACGAATTCCCCACACAAGTATGACCAAAGAGTATTCGGTTAAGAATCCTGTCGCCGGCCTTTTGGGGCTCCCTTCGAGGCCGGTCCATTCCTGAAGGCTTTCGCCGTCACGCCGCCATGCGCATCACGCTTCTGAGCCTGCTGTTGCTCTGCCTCGCCGCCGCCACGCCGGCGCGGGCCGAGCTGCATATCACCCGCGACCACGGCGGCTATGTCGAGGAATACAAGACCAAGTACAAGCGGGTCCGCGAGAAGGGCGAGCGCGTCATCATCGACGGCATCTGCAACTCGGCCTGCACGCTGGTGCTCGGCATCGTGCCGATGAACAAGATCTGCGTGACGCCCCGCGCCAGCCTCGGCTTCCACCAGGCCTACTACGACAAGGCCTTCACCTTCGGCATCAAGGTCACCAGCTCCGAGGGGACGTCCGACCTGATGTCCTACTACCCGGATACGGTGAAGGAGTGGATCCGCCGCAATGGCGGGCTCACCACCGACATGAAGAAGATCAAGAACGGCGTCGAGCTCTGGAAGATCATCGACCCCTGTCCGGAAGAATGGTGAGCGGCTGAGCTGAGCCGCCATCGTCCGTCGCAGCGCAGCATCGGCCGCACCAAATTCGCATTGCCGCATAGCCCCCGGTGGGGCAATGAGGGCGGCAATGAACCATAATCAAGAATCCTTTCCCGCCCGCGCCGCGCCGATCCTGTTCGTCCTGCTCTGGAGCACCGGATTCATCGGCACCAAATACGTCGTCGACAATGCCGATCCCTTGACCTACCTCGCCATCCGCATGGCGATCGTGGTCGGCCTGATGGCGATGATCGCGGCGATCGCGCGGCCGAAATGGCCCGATCGCACCGGCATCGCGCATAGCGCCGTCGCCGGCATTCTGGTCCACGGTTTCTATCTCGGCGGCACCGCGATCGCGATCGCGCATTCGATCCCGGCCGGGCTCTCCGCGCTGATCCCGGGCCTGCAGCCGATCCTGACCTCGACGATTGCCAATCGCTGGCTCGGCGAGAAGGTGACGCCGGTGCAATGGGCCGGGCTCGTGCTCGGCCTCGGCGGCGTGGTGATGATCCTGCACAACCGTCCCATGACGGGTGAAGCCGGGCTCGGCTGGCTTGCCTCCGTGGTCTCGCTGATCAGCATCACGCTCGGCACGCTCTATCAGCGCCGCTACTGCAACCAGATCGACTGGCGCGCCGGCAATCTCGTGCAATATGTGTCCGTCACCATCTTCTTCGCGATCGGGGCCTTCCTGTTCGAAGACCGCGTGGTGCACTGGACGCGGGAGTTCGTGCTCGCGCTCGGCTGGCTCGCGGTGGCGCTCTCGATCGGATCGATCGGGCTATTGTACTGGCTGATCCGCCACGCCGCGGCGACCTCGGTCGCGAGCCTGTTCTATCTGGTGCCTGCCGTGACCGCGCTGATGGCTTATCTGCTGTTCGGAGAGAAGCTCGACGTGCTGGCGATTGCCGGCATGGGGATGTGCGCGGCCGCGGTGTTCGTCGTCAACCGGCGCTTCTAGGCGGATGGAGCGGGGCGTCGAATACATCCCTGACGTGCGCGGCACGTTCGTGTTAGGCTGAACGCATTTCAGTTTCACATTCAGAGCGGTGATTTCCATGAAGAAGGCGAGGCGCGCGCTGCTCGGCAGATCGTTGAAGCCGGTCCGCATTGCCTGCATCAACTACGCGGAGGAGATGATGAGCGACCGGATGATGGCCAAGCTCACGGCCGCGCTCCAGAAATGCTACGACGAGCATTTCCTCCCCGTCTGGGGCTACCCGATCGATCTCGACGTCACCCGCAAGCCGAAGCCGACGGACTGGCAGCTCGTCTATTTCGACGACGCCACCCACAAGAACTTCCTCGGACGGCACGAGCTGACGCATCGGGGACAGCCGATCTCGAAGATATTCCTGAAGACGCTGGGTGAGGACGATCCCGTCAGCCTGGCGGCATCGCACGAGCTGTTCGAGATGGTGCTGGACCCCATGGCCAATCTGTGGGCCGACAGGACCCGCCACACCCAATATGCCTACGAGGTCTGCGACGCCGTGGAGGAGGACTCTTTCCTCGTCAACGGCTTCCCGATGTCGAACTTCGTCTATCCGTCCTGGTTCGAGCCCTTCAAGCATCCCCGCGGCACCAAGTTCGACCATATGGGATCGCTCAAGGCGCCGTTCTCGATGACCGAGGGTGGCTACGTCATCAAGAAGGTCAACGGCAGGCGGCTGATCAAGCAGTTCGGCTCACCGGAAAAGCGGCGGCGCTTCAAGGCCGAGGACCGCCGCGGTCATCGCAGCGAATTCCGTGATCCGAAGGGAGAGCATCACCCGGGCCGGCGCGCATCCAAGCCGCGAGGGTAGGGTATCCCGGGAAGCTGTCTCCGGGCGCGCCCGCACCCGGAGACCTCTTTGAATGTTGCGATCAGCGCTTGGCCTTCCGAGCCTTCTTTTTCGACTTTGTGGCTTTCTCGGCGGTCTTCTTCGCGGACTTCTTTGCAGTTTTCTTGGTCGCTTTCTTGGCCGCTTTCTTCGACGACTTCTTTGCAGCCTTCTTCGAACTCTTCTTCGAGGCTTTCTTGGCCTTCTTCTTGGAAGCCTTCTTCGGCGCTACTTTCTTCGCGACCTTCTTGGCGGCTTTCCTGACCTTCTTGACGGCGATGACCGCCGCGTCCTTGGTCGCTTCCACAGCTGTGGTGATCGTCTCCATCGCCTGTTCGGTAATCGGCTTATCGTCGTCCATATCGTCCCCCGCGGTTTGATTGGAGCGATGACGATAGCGGGTTTCGAAATTGTGTCAAAGCAGCGCTCAACTTCTGCGGATCTTTGCGTAGGCGGCGAGCGCACGCTCGCGTCCCCTGGCATGATCGACGATCGGCTGCGGGTAGGTCTTGCCGAGCGTGATGCCCGCGCTCGCGAGCTCGATCGGCGTGGCCTGCCAGGGCCGGTGGATCAGCTTGGTTGGCATGTCCTTCAACTCCGGCACCCAGCGCCGAACGTAGGTTCCATCCGGATCGAACTTCTCGCCCTGGAGCTGAGGGTTGAACACGCGGAAATAGGGTGCCGCGTCGGCGCCGCAGCCGGCGACCCATTGCCAGTTGGCGGGATTGCTGCCGGCATCCGCATCGACCAGCGTGTCCCAGAACCAGGCTTCGCCATCGCGCCAGTCGATCAAGAGGTGCTTGACCAGGAACGACGCCACCACCATCCGCACCCGGTTGTGCATCACGCCGGTGTGCCAGAGCTCGCGCAGTCCGGCATCGACGATCGGGTAGCCGGTGTGCCCGCGCTGCCAGGCCAGGAGCGCCTTCTCGTCGCCTTTCCAGGGGAAGCCGTCGAAGCTCGTCTGCAGATTTTCGGTGGCGAGGTCGGGATGGTCGTGCAGCAGGTGACGGCAGAATTCGCGCCAGCCGAGCTCGCTCAGGAACTTTTCGATGCCGGGCCCGCGTGACGGATCCTCGGCCGCGGCGAACCGCGCCGCGTGCCAGACCTGGCGCGGGCTGAGCTCGCCGAAGCGCAGATGCGGTGACAGGCTTGAGGTGCCGTCCCGATCCGGCCGGTCGCGATCGCCGACATAGCGGCGCGCGGTGTGCTTGAGGAAATCGCGCAGGCGCGCCCGCGCGGAGGCTTCGCCCGGGGTCCATGTCTCGCGCAGGCCGCCCGCCCAATCCGGCCTGGCCGGCTCGAGCTTCCAGCTTTCCAGCTCATCGCTCGCAAGCCTCGGCGCAGGGCGCAGCTGCTTCGGTGCGGGCAAGGGCTTTGGCGGATCGCCGAGCGACAGCACCCGCCGCCAGAACGGCGTGAATACGCGCAAGCCCCGGCCTTCCTTGTTGCGGATCGCCGAGGGCTGGACGAGGAGGTCGCCGGGGAAGCTTTGCGAGTCGATGCCGAGCTTTGCCAGTGCGGCTTCGAGCTGCCTCTCAACTGCCTGATGCGGCGCCTGCGCAATTCCATTCCAGTGGACGGCGCGGGCACCGCTTTCGCGGGCCAATTCGGCGACGACCTTGGCCGCCGGTCCCCTGCGCAGGACGAGCGATCCGCCGCGCGTGGCGATCTCGGCGCCAAGCGCCCGCAACGACTGCGCCAGCCACCAGCGCGCCGCGCTGCCCGGCGGGCGCCCGGCGGCCTCGTCCAGCACATAGAGGCAGACCACCGGCGCGCCGGTTTTCACGGCAGCATGGAGGGCGGGATGGTCGGACAGACGAAGGTCATCGCGAAACCAGACGATGACAGGCGCGCTCGGCGTGGTCAGGGGCGTCCTCGTTTACACTTTGGAAAGCATGCCGCGTGCGGCGGTGTGAACCGTCGTTAATGGGACCGAAAGCGGGCTGCACGAATATGCAGGAATTACGGGGGTAGTTCCATCCATGTCCAAACTTTCGACGGCAAAGCGCCTGCCGCAATTTCAAGCTCGGCACCAAGGCGGTCCTGTGCGCCGTACTGCTGATCGCCATGAACACCGCGCTCGTGGTCGGCGCCGGCTATTGGTCGTTGACATCCGCCTTCAACGATCGCGCCTTGCGCGACATTGAGGTCAATCTGCGCACGCTGGCACTGGCCTTTACCGAGACCGTCCCGGCCGCCAAGATCACGATGAGGGATGGCGCGGTGGCGCGCGCCGAGATCCCCAAGATGCCCGACTTCAAGGATCACGCCATCGTCGATCGCGCGGTGTCCTATGTCGGCGGCAATGCGACCCTGTTCGTGTTCGACGATGCGAGCGGGCAGTTCGTGCGACGCTCGACCAATGTGAAGAAAGAAAATGGCGACCGCGCCGTCGGCACCCAGCTTGCCGCCGACCATCCGGGGCAGGCGCCGCTGCGCCGTGGCGAGGCCTATAAGGGGCCGGCCACGCTGTTCGGCAAGTCATTCATGACTGCCTATTTCCCGATCGTGGACGGGGCTGGCAAGGTCGCCGGCATCCTCTATGTCGGAATCCCCATGGCCCAGTACGAGAGCATGCTGGCCCAGGCGATCGAGAGCATGGCGGTGGCCGCGGGCCTCGCTGCGCTTCTGGTGCTGGTCCTGACCCTGCTGGTCGTCCGCCGCATCACCCGGCCGCTCACCTCGGTCACGCACTCGCTCACCGCGCTTGCCAACGGACAGAGCGACGTCGCGATCGAATGCGAGGATCGCGCCGACGAGATCGGCGAGATCGCCCGCACGGTCGCCGTGTTCAAGAGCAATTCGCTGGAGCGGGCGCGCATGCGCAGCGAGCAGGCGGCAGCCACGGCTGCGGCGGCCGAGCAGCGCAAATCCGACCTGCGCGGCTTCGTCGAGGAGTTCCGCGGCAGCGTCGGCGGCATCCTCGACAAGGTGCTGGCCTCGTCGGGCGAATTCGAGCGCGCCGCGCGGCAACTGACCGATGTCGCACGCTCCACCGCCGATCTGTCGGCGCAGTCGGCGGGCGCGTCCGAAAACGCCTCCGAGCACGTGCGTTCGGCGGCGTCGGCCTCGGACGAGCTGTCTCAATCGATCTCCGAGATCACCCGGCGCGTGCAGGAATCCAACCAGATTTCCGCCGAGGCGGTGCAGCAGGCCGAGGCGACCGATCAGCGCATCGCGCAGCTCTCCGAGGCGGGCGCGCGCATCGGCGACGTCGTCAAGCTGATCACCTCGATCGCCGAGCAGACCAACCTGTTGGCGCTGAACGCCACCATCGAGGCCGCGCGCGCGGGCGAGGCCGGTCGCGGCTTCGCGGTGGTGGCCCAGGAGGTCAAGACGCTGGCCGGCCAGACCGCCAAGGCAACCGACGAGATCTCGAACCAGATCGCCAGCATGCAGCTTGCGACCGAGGAATCGGTCGTCGCCATCAAGGCGATCAGCCAGACCATCGAGCGCATCAGCGGCATCGCCGGCTCGATCTCGGCTGCGGTCGAGCAGCAGAAAAGCGCGACCCACAACATCGTGGCAAGCGTCCGCGCCGCGGTCTCGGGCACGGCCGATGTCGCCGTCAATGTCCGACACGCCGCCAAGGGCGCCAGCGAGACCGGCGAGACTTCGAGCCGGATGTTTGCCTCGGCCCAGGCGTTGTCGGGCGAAAGCCTGCACCTGAAGGCCGAGGTCGACGGTTTTCTGGATCGCGTGCGGGCGGCGTAAAGCAGGGCTCGAAATTCACAGCGTCATTCCGGGGCGGCTCGCAGAGCCGAACCCGGAATCTCGAGATTCTCGGGTGCGCAAGTGCGCACCATAGTTCGGTGCTTCGCACCGCCCCGGAATGACAGTTCGTTGTTATTTCGGCTGCGGCACGATGCGGATGTAGGGCTTCGGCTCTTTCCAGCCCTGCGGATAGATCGTCTTGGCCTCGTCGTTGGAGACTGAGCCCGCGATGATCACGTCCTCGCCCTGGTTCCAGTCGGCCGGCGTCGCGACGCGATGCTTGGCGGTGAGCTGGAGCGAGTCGACGACACGCAGGATCTCCTGGAAGTTCCGCCCCGTTGTCATCGGATAGACCAGCACCAGCTTGATCTTCTTGTCCGGCCCGATGATGAAGACGTTGCGGACGGTCTGGTTGTCGGCGGCAGTGCGGGTGAGGGGATCGCCGGAGATCGCGGCCGGCAGCATGCCGTACAGCTTCGACACATTGTAATCGGTGTCGCCGATCATCGGGTAGTTCGGAGCCGCGCCTTGCGTCTCCTTGATGTCTTCCGACCATTTGGCATGACGGTCGACCGGGTCGACCGAAAGGCCCATCAGCTTGACGCCGCGCTTGTCGAATTCCGGCTTCAGCTTGGCGAGCGCGCCGAGCTCGGTCGTGCAAACCGGCGTGAAGTCCTTGGGGTGCGAGAACAAGAGCGCCCAGCTGTTGCCGATCCAGTCGTGGAACTTGATCTTCCCTTCGGTGGTCTCGGCTTCGAAGTCGGGTGCGGTGGTGCCGATCGGAAGTGTCATGGTTCTACCTCATCATATTGAATATACTGGAGAATTTGTCTCTAGCCGTCCCCCTCATTATAGGGGTCTTACAAGGCCAAGTGAACGCCAACTGAACCGGTTAAAGTAAAATGTGAATTCCTTCCTCGAAGGGCCGATTTTCTAGCAACTTATTGTTACACCGGCACCTGCGGCGAAACAGCCCCACCCGGGGTCACACGGTCTCGCTCGCCCCGATAATGCCTTTTATGACTTCCATCACGCTCGCCCGGCGCGTCCTAGAACCAAAATGGTCCTGACAGCGACCAATTGGCAACCATCTAGAAAAGTCGCGATCCCCGTATCGAATCGTTAACCACCCCTTTACGCCGGCATGAAAATGCTGGCCGATCAGAAGAAATCTGGAAGTGAACTATGTCTGCCGCTGCGCCTAAATCTGCTGAGTCGCCGTCCCTTGAACCGTCCTGCCGCGATACCGCGGCCCATGCACTCTCCATCGTGCGCGACGGCGTGATCACGGGCGAAGGCCCGACCACCAAGGGCCGGGTCCATTTCTCCCGCTCGCTCGATGCCGATGACACCGCCTGGTGCACGCGCATCCTGACCGCCACCGCCGTCAACGACCAGCCAATCAGCCGCACCGAGGCCGAGGTCCTGTTCGAGATCAACGAGGCCGCGACCGAACGCACCGATGGTGGCCGCTTCGACGACCTGCTCGCCAAGGCGGTTGCCCACTATGCCGCGAGCGCCTCTGGCCTCAAGGTGCCGCCGCGCAGCGTCGCGCTGTCGGCCGACACCGACATCGAGAGCTGGGCTCCGTCCTATGCCTCCAAGGTCAACAGCGAGATGCTGGAGTGGATCGCCGGCCAGATGCGCGGCAAGCGCCACAACAACCGCCGCCTGATGGCGATGGTGGCGACCTTCCTCGGCGCCACCGCGCTGCCCCTGGCGGGCCAATTGCCGAACGTGTTCGACATCGGCATGTAGAAGATCCGGGCATGTAAAAGATCCGGGCCTGTAACGACCGAGATGTTCTCGCGCCCCCTGCGGGGCGCGAGCGAAAGCGGCGGGTTATTTCCCCGCCGTTTTTTGTTTGCCCGCGTCGACCTCGAGCCCGAGCGTTCGGCCCGGGAATCCGGCGGCGTCGAAATAGCGCTGGCTGCCGACGCGCTGGAAATTCAGCACGGTCATCAGGCCGCCCTCGGCAGGCCTGGACTTCTGCGTGCCAACATAGGCCTTCGGCACGATGCCGTTGGGCAGGGCCTCCGACATCACGCGGCCGACCAGGCCGCCGTTCTGTGCGCCGCGCAGACCCATGAGCTGGGCGGCCGTCATGCCGACGTCGGCATTGCTGACCGGCAGCTCGTCGACATAGCCGGCTTTGAAGTCCGGGCCGATCGCGGCCATGAAGTTCATGGTGTCGCCGCGGCTGAAGCTGCCATGCATGCCCTGGCCCTGGCGCAGCACGGTATCGGCGACCTGCACCGAGCAGTTGGTCGGCGCCTCGCCGCAATTGCTGGCATAGGAGCGGAAGTTGACCACGATCGACGGCGTCGGCGTCGCTGCCTTGCCGCGCAGATTGATGCTCGACAGCGGCAGGGTGCCGGGGAAGCGGCCGAGCGAGTCCTCGACGAACAGGCCGGAAACATAGTCCTGCGCGAGCAGCGCCTTGATGGTCTTGGCCGCCAGCTTCTTGTCCTTGTTCGGGAGATAGACGAGGTCCGAGCCGCCATTGGTGGCGACGACGAGGTCGGGCTTTTCCGGATCCTTGCCGAGCACGCCGTTGCCGGCCTTGGGATGCTTGTTGCCCTCGATCTTCGCGTTCTTGTCGTTGGGGTCGAATAGCGGCAGGTCGAGCGCCTTGGCGAGGTCGAGCGCCAGGAAGCCCATCGGCAGGAAGTCCTTTGGCGTGTCGTCATAGCTGACCTTGGCTGAAGGGCTGGTCTTGCTCTCCTTGGAGATGGTGGAGAAGCCATGGTCGGCCGAGACGATGATGTTGGTCGAGGCCGCAAGCCCGAGCTCGTCCAGCGCCTTGCGAAGCTGGGCAAGGTTGGTGTCGGCGTTCTTGATGCCGGCCATCGAGGTCGGACCGTTGATGCCGGGCATGATCTGGTTGAGGCTGTCGCCGGTGTTGTGCTGGCTGCCATCGGGGTCGCGCGACCAGAACACCAGCACGAACGGCTTGTTGCGCGCCTTGAACATCGGCAGCACCACCTTGGCGGCGACGTCGGCGAAATAGGCCTGCTGCGGGACGTTGGCGGACGTCGTGCCGGGCGTCTTGGCATCGCCTGCCTTGGAATTGTCACCGCGCGGCGGCGTGGTGGTGGGCAGGCCGGCCTTGGTCAGGGCGTCCTTTACCTCGTCCGACAGCGCCACGCCGTTCTTGCCGCCGGTGGCGTCGTCGAACACGATCGAATGCAGGCCGGCTTTGTCAGGCTTGTCGGTGTGATCGAACTGATAGGTCGGACCGTGCTTGCCTAGCGCTGCGGTGCTGTACCCCTTGTCGCGGGCCAGCTTCAGGATGGTGTCCTCGTTGAGGTAGTTGCCCCTAAAATGCTCGTCGATGTCGCCGAGCACGGCGTCGTTCTCGATGAAGGGGACCACGGTGTCGCCGGCGGGGACGGAGGTGTAGTTGGTCCAGATCGTGTTGGAGAACACCCCGGTATCGCCGAGATAGTGACCGGTCGACATCGCCGAGCCGTTGGCCATGGTGAAGGTCGGGAACAGCGAGTGCGAGTTCTTGAAGTTGACGCCCTTGTCGCGGATTTCGGCCATGGCGGGCGCCGTGTCGGGGGTGACCTTCAGCGCGCGCAGACCGTCCGGAATGAACAGGATCAGATTGCGGGGCGTGTTGTTCTGGGCGGAGGCAAATCCGGTGGATAGCACTGTCAGTCCGGCGGACAGCAACACCAGTGAACGGCGCATCGAAATCTCCCTGCGAGGCGGCTTGGCCGCAACCCGCGGCCCCCGGGGCCGCAACCGCGGTCCCCGGTTCGTTTAGTTTCGCTGCATGACGGTTTTGTTACAAGGCCCGTCGCCGATGCAAGAGGGTTGGGGAGGGGAGCGGCCCCCACGCGAGTGTGAAGTACAGCATCCGCCACGCTCTTGTCCCGGACGCGCTGCAGCGTTCTTACGCTGCTGCGCAGAGCCGGGACCCAGGAAGCCACGGCACGTGCTGCTACATGGGCCCCGGCTCTGCAGCGCACCGCTAAACCGGACGATGCTTTGCATCGCCGGGAGAGCGCTGCGCTGCGTCCGGGGCACGAGACCTTGGTTTCGGCGCGCGAAGTCCAGCCATCCAGACTCTTTCCGCACGGACAGTATCCATTCCGTCATCCTGAGGTGCGAAGCGCGCGATGCGGATGCATCGCATGCTGAGCCTCGAAGGATGAGCGGCCGAGCTGGTGCAGCCGGGCCGTCGCCCTTCGAGGCTTGCTCTGCGACGCGGTCGCGCCGCAGCGCGCGCACCTCAGGGTGACGGTGACGGATAGAGCTTGCGGCGGCATTCGGCACTCGCATTCTACTTTGCAGACACGCCTTCGCATCCTCGCGGCGCATTTCGCCCGAGCTTTGCTTGATCGCTTCACCCTCCATTGAAAGAGGGCGCAGGGAAGGCCGGGAGCCGGTTGGCTCCCATTGACCGCCATGCCAAGAGCAGACTGCGTGTGCTTCATGCATAGCGGGTAACAGGGCAACCGGAGCATCCCGGCCTTCCCTGCGCAGTGGGCTTACGGCTTATGTCGTGTTCTCCCCGGGGAGCGTTGCACTATTGCCCCCGTCGCCTTGCGGATGGCTGACGGATGCGTCCGGTTGGACGACACCCATCACCACAAGACTTGGCGCACAGACCCCGGGCGCCAGGACCACACGATTTTGCCGTACGCGGATCACACCGGTCGTGTGCGCGACGGTTCTGCTCACGGCTCTCCGCCCTGCAAAACCCATCGCGCCGATGTCACCTGCGTCCACCGCCGCCCGGCCCGCGTTCGTGACGATCGCGATACGCCCCTCTTCCTTGGGCCGGGTTGCCGCGACACATACGTCATTTCCGAAATTCGGTAAAGTGGAATATTTTCGGCCGGGCGCGTTGACCGATACCTTGGGTGTTTTGCCCGTCGGGCAACGCAAGGGATTGTGGCCGGGACATTCAATCCGTCGCGGTCTGCACCCGTGGTGCAGGGGCTTGCGCGGGCTTTGTTGCCGTCGGATGGCGGTCGACCCGGGCAAGATCGCGGCGTAGCGAGGATGGCGCGGCGTGCAGGGCAAACACGATCGCGATCTGCGTCCGGTTCGAGAGCCGGTATTTGCGCATGATGTTGCCGATATGCGCCCGCACCGTATTCTCCGAGATCTTGAGCTCGTAGGCGATATTCTTGTTCTGCATTCCCCGTGCGATCAACATCATCAGCTCGCGCTCGCGCGGCGTCGGTGTAATCGAGTCCTGCGGATCTCGGCTCATGGCTGGCTCCTCCCTGGACTGCGGGTTGATGTGGCGACTCCCGGCATGTTGTCACTCCGTCTTGAGCGCCTCGATCGGGCTGAGCTTGGACGCCTTGTGGGCGGGATAGAAACCGAAGACGAGGCCGGTCGCGATCGAGAAGGCGAGGGCAAGGCCGATCGCTTGACCGTCGACCGAGGTGACCCATCCTGCCATACGGGCCACCGTCATCGAGAGCGTGACGCCGCCGGCGACGCCGATGGCGCCGCCGAGCAGGCAGAGCACGAGCGCCTCGCAGAGGAACTGCAGACGGATGTCCCGCATCCGCCCGCCCAGCGCGCGGCGGATGCCGATCTCCCGCGTGCGCTCGGTGACCGACACGATCATGACATTCATGATGCTGATGCCGCCGACGAGCAGCGAGACCGAGGCGATGGCGACGAGCAGGAGCGCGACGGTGCGGATCGCACCCTGCTGCGCTTCCATGGCGGCGGCCGGATCCTGGACCTTGAAATCGTCCTCCAGGCCGTCGGGAATACGGTGGCGCTGCCGCAACAAATTCTCGATCTCCGATCGGGCCCCCGCCATCTGGCCGTCGCCGGCGACCTTGGCGATGATGTAGGCAACCGAATCCCGGTTGATGTTGCTGGCACTGCCGAGAAAGCGCAGCTTGGCGGTGGCGAGCGGCACGAAGGCCACGTCGTCCTGCGCGGGTCCCTTGCGATCGAGAACGCCGATCACTTCGAGCGGGACCTTCATGATCCGGATCTGCGCACCGATGGGGTCGTCGCCGGGGGCGAACAGCTCGCGTGCAACCGTGCTGCCGAGGATCACCACCTTGCCGGCTCCGGCCTCCTCGGTGCCCGAAAAATAGCGGCCGGTCGCGAGCTGCCAGTCGCGCACCATGAAGTGCCCCGTCGTCGTGCCGTTGATCGTCGTATTCCAGTTCTTGCCTTCGTGGATGACTTGCGCCGTTCCGGCGATCGAGCCGGCCGCGGCCTGGACTTCCGGTATCTGCTCGAGGATGGCCTGCACGTCACTCTCCGTCATCGTCAGCTTGCTGCCGTCCTTGAGACGCACGCCGCCCTGGTAGACCGCGCCGGGGGTGATCATCAGGACGTTGGCGCCGATCGAGCGGATCTGTTCCTGCAGGCGCAGCTGCGCGCCGGAACCGATCGCAAACACCGTCACGATCGAGGCGACGCCGATCACGATGCCGAGCATGGTCAGGAAGCTGCGCAGCGGATTGAGCCTGAGGGCGTGCAGGGCGATCTGGAATCCCTGGAGCATCGTCATGGCGCAGCGCTCCGTTTCGGCAGGGCCGGAGCCGGCGTCTCGTCAGCGACGAGCTCGCCGTCATGCAGGTGAATGGTGCGGCGGCACTGCGCCGCGATGCCGGGATCATGCGTGATCATCACGATGGTCTGGCCGGTCCGGTTGAGCGCGGCGAACAGCGCCAGGATCTCGGCGCCAGTACGGCTGTCGAGCGCGCCGGTCGGCTCGTCGGCAAGCACGATCAGCGGGGAGGCGATCAGGGCGCGCGCGATCGCGACGCGCTGCTGCTCGCCGCCGGAGAGCTGCCGCGGAAAATGATGGGCCCGGTGCAACATGCCGACGGCCTGAAGGCTCGCTTCCGCGCGCGCCAGGCGTTCCCGGCGGCCGACACCGCAATAGACCAGCGGCAGCGCGACGTTCTCGATCGCATCGTGGCGCGCGAGCAGATTGTAGGACTGGAACACGAAGCCGATGCTGCGGGCGCGCAGGGACGACCGGCGATCTTCCGAGAGATCGGCGACATCGGCCCCTTCGAGATAGACCGCGCCCTCGCTCGGCAGGTCGAGCAGCCCGATCATGTTCATCAGCGTCGACTTGCCGGAGCCGGACGGTCCCATCACGGCGACGATCTCGCCTTGCGCGATGTCGAAGCTGACATTGCGGATGGCGGCGACCGCCACTCCGTCGGTGCGATAGGTCCTGCCCACCGACTGGAGGCTGATGAGCGGCGGGGAGGCGGTCATGATCCGAACCTGATTCCGAGAAATTCCATGCCCGCCGGACGGATGGCCTGGCCGACGGCAACCTGGCTGCCCTCGTCGAGATCTCCGCTCTTGAGGGCGACTTGTTCGGTGCCGGCCGCGCCGACCGTCACCGCGATGCGCTGGAGCGAGCCGCTTGCGGTGCGCAGCCACACCCCGCTGCGTGCAGCAGGATCCTGCCGCGCGCCGGAGGGCTGGAAGCGCAGTGCGGCGAGCGGCACCTTCAGAACGTCGTCCTGCCGCTCGATCACGATCTTCACCAGCGCAGTCATTCCGGGGAGCAGCGCGCCGTCGAGATTGGAGGTTGCCAGGACCACGGTGTAGGTGACGACGTGCTGCTGGGTCTGCGGCGCCTTGCGCACCTGCCGCACCACCGCCTCGAAGCGGCGGTCGGGGTAGGCATCCACCGTGAAATGGGCGCGCTGGCCGGGGGCGATGCGGCCGATATCGGCTTCGTCGACCTGCGCGTGAATCTCCATGTCCTCCAGGCGGTGGGCGACAACGAAGGTGGTGCGCGATTCCAGTCCGACCGCGAGCGTCTGGCCCTCGTTGACGAACCTGCCGACGACGACGCCGTCGATCGGCGAGCGGATCATTGTGCGGTCGAGATCGGCCTGGGCCGCGGCGAGAACGGCGGCCTTCTCCGGCACCGCCATGCGCGCCTGTTGCAGCTCCGCCTCGATCCTGCGGACGTCGGCCTGCGCGCCCTCTACCGAATAGGAGTTGAGGGACATCAGGACCTCGGCCTCGCGCTCCTGGGCGAGACGTGCGGTGAACTCGGTCTGCGCGTCGTCGACCGTCGTCGTCGCCACCACGTTCTGCGACTGCAGCGCCAGCTTCCGTTGCAAGGTCTTCTGCGCCGAGGTCTTGACGGCCTGGGCGCTCTCGAGCTTGGCGGCGAGCACGTCGCGGCTGCCTCTGGCGTTTTGCAGGTCGATCCTGGCGCGATCGAGCTTGGCCCTGGCGATGTCGACGAGCGAATTGGAGACGGCAAGGGCGGCCCTGGCTTCGTCGACCTTGGCTGCAAAGCTGCGCGGATCGATCAAGGCGAGCGGCTGATCCTTGGCGACGGTGTCGTTGAAGTCGACATAGACCCGGGCGAGCTGCCCGGACAGCTGGGAACCTACCTCGATCGTCTTGACCGGCTGCAGGGCACCGGTGACGGTGACGGTCTGCTCGATGCTGCCGCGTTGAATCGAGGCATAGCGGAACACGGGCGAATCGGACCCGAATGTCGGAGCTTCACGCCCAGTGGGCACGAGCAGGCGCCTGGTCGATTCCAAGGCGTGCGCCGCCTTGTCCGCAGCTCTCCCGGTCGCGCCGGTGATGACAGCCGGCCCCACGGTGGTGACCGCGGCGAGGCTGCATGCAGTTCCAAGCAAGGCAATAACTGGCACAAATCGCATATCAAAACCCGCCTCGTTGAAATGGCTTCGTTGCGGCAGGAAAAAATGGCAAGCTCGCTATGGTTGTAAATCATCTAAGGTAGTATCGATCGTCAGTATGTCGTTCTCGTCGGGGCGTCGGTCGGGTGCGCCTGATGATCCAGTAGTAAAGGCGCAGGGGTGCGACTTTTCGTGATTTGCTGGAGATGCATACGAAGCGTATCGATATGACGCGCGCGGTATCGAACTCGATAAGCTGACTGAACGTCCCGTCTGCTCCGGCCGAAAGCGGCCGGCGCCCGGCGTTCAACTCGGCACATGAGTGATGATGCCATGATGCAGTTGGCGAGACCGCGATCACGCGACCGGACTCCACAACACCGGATTGCCGCATTCCCCGATATCGCACGCCGTCGCGACGCGAACGGAGGCGAGCTCAATTCCCTCCGATCACGAAGCCCGATGTGTGAACGCCTTCACTCGTCACGAGCGGGTGTTGGCTCTAAGACGTCGAACCGGTGGACCGATGCGCTTCGCCCGGACCCCGCGAATTCATTCAAGCACCTTGTCTGCGCTTGCAAGAAGAATGGATGGCTCGATGCCTGCTCATCGAGCCCCAAGACGAGGAGTCCGTTGCAATGGGTTCAGATCAAGCCATAGTTTATGTTGTTGACGACGAAATTCAGATTCGAACCGCGATCGGAAATCTCTGCGAGGAGACCGGACACCGGGTGAAGTTGTTCGCCTCGACGGAAGAGTTCCTCGCGGAGAGTATTTCGCCCGGGCCGTCGTGCCTCGTGCTCGACGTCCGCTTTCCCGGCACCTCGCCGACCGGCCTCGAGCTTCAGCGCCGGCTCGCCGAGACGGGCGTGCCGATCCCGATCGTCTTCATCAGCGGCCATTCCGACGTCCGCGTCTCGGTCGAGGCCATGAAGCGCGGCGCGGTCGAGTTTCTGCCAAAACCCTTTCGCGAGCAGGAGATCCTCGATGCGATCAGGCATGGCATCGAGCGCGACCGCAGGCGGCTGGAACGCGAGGATGTGGTGCGTGAAGCCCGCCAGCGCGTCGAGACGCTGACGGCGAGAGAGCGCGAGATCATGCTGCTGATGGCCGAAGGGCTGGTGGCCAAGCAGATCGCGGCGAGGCTCGGCGTGAGCGAGGTGACGGCGAAGGTCCATCGCGCCAGGATGATGCGGAAGCTGGAGCTGCGTACGCCGATCGAAGTGGTACGGCTGATCGACAGCATGGGGCGCGAAGCGGAGACGATTCGCGCCGGCACGGGATAGAGGCCGCTCTTGCGCTTCGATGTGCCGACATTTTTGCGCAACGTCTAGTCCGTACCGATTAGCATGAACTGCAGTCTGTCGCGCAGGCCACGATCGGTTCACAGTATTCCTACGATGTCGGCCTCTTCCAAGACGGCATCCGAACCCAGTCAGACAACTTGGCCAGAAAGGAATACTCCATGCGCAAATTGTTTATTGCTTCCGTTGCATTGTTTGCCCTGTCCTCCGCGGCGCAGGCCGCCAACACCTCGACCACGGTGCAGGTCGGCGTCGTGAACGGTTCGAGCGTCTCGCAGCAGGGCCTCACCAATGACACTTCCTCGACCAGCCAGCTCGGCATCGTGAACACTGCGACGACGATGCAGGGAACCAGCTCTGCCTCGCTCAACAACGGCAGCACGGTCAACCAGATCGGCGTGCAGAACACGGCGACCACCGGCCAGGTGGCGTTCGGCAACAACGGCAGCGCGATCACCCAGAACTCGTTCGGGCCTCCCGCGCTGCAGAACAACTCCGCCGCCGTCGGCCAGCTCAGCGTGTTCGGCGTCAACGGCAGCACCGTCTCGCAGACGGCGCACTGACCCACGTACTCGTCGGCCGGGCGCACCCAGTTGCGGTGCGTCCGCGCCATTCTCGAATGCACCGCAATCCGGCCGGCTGATCAATTGCGATAGCCCGCCCATTGTCGCGGAGGAAATGACATGCGGATCACCTATTTCATTGCAACGGTCGTGGCGCTCGGTGCGCTGACGGCCGCCGATGCAAACGCCGGCAACACCGCCAGCGTGCTGCAATTCGGAACGACCAACACTTCGTTCATTTCGCAGAGCGGCGGCACCAGCAACAACGCCACGACGATGCAGTTCGGCGCCACCAATACGGCGACCACTTTGCAGATGGGCTCGCTCCTGACCGTCAACAATTCGGTGATCGGGCAGGGCGGCACGACCGCGACGGCGTCCAACACCGCGCTGGCCGGCCAGGTCGGCGGCTCCAATTCGAGCCTGATCGGCCAGATCGGTGCGAACAATGCCGCCGGAGTTGGTCAGCTCGGAATCCTGAACGGCTCGACGATCATCCAGCAGGCTCCGTGAGCCGACCCGAAGTGACGAGGCATGTCATGAAACATCATTTGGGACGCGCGGGCGCCATCGTGCTCGCTCTGTGCTCGGCGGGCACCGGATCAGCCGGTGCCCAGACCGCCGACATCAAGACCATCGTCTCTGTCGGCGGGCCGCCCGTGGTGCTGAACCAGAACAGTCAGCTCAACATGGCGGGCGTGTTCATGATCGGCGGCAGCACCAGCGCGACAGTGACGCAGAACGGCACCAACAATGCCACCGGCGTCCTGCAATTCGGCGGAACGAATTCCGCATCGATCGGGCAGGCCGGAACGAACAATCTCGCCTTCGTCGGTCAGGCCGGCCAGTCGGCGACGAGCCTGATATCGCAGCTCGGCACGATGAATGCTGGCACGGTGGCGCAATTCGGCACGGTCAACGCCTCGACGATCGTCCAGACCGGTCCGTAACAGGCGAAGCGAACGCGCCGGTGCCAGGAACGAACGGGGAAGCGCAATGCGATGCGGCGGACAAACCTTGAGGCGCACCTTGAGGCGCACCTTGGCCCTGGCGGCGATGCTCGCCGCCATCGGCACGGCGACGCAGGCGAGCGCCGGGTCGATCCAGCGCAGCGTGACGAACCGGAACGTGACCATTGAAACGGTCGTGCAGTTCGGCGACAATGTTCAGCCCGTGACGATCGAAGAGAACAGCCGCATCAATATCGCGCGGGTGATCCAGATCGGCGGCACCGGAACGGTGGATGCGACCATCATCCAGAACGGCACGCGCAACTATGCCAATGTGATCCAGGTGGGCGGCACCACCAATGCGATCATCGGTCAATCCGGTGCGAGCAACACCGCCGAGATCACCCAGGTCGGAAATTCCACCAACGCGCTCCTGCTCCAGATCGGAGACATGAATACGGGAGCCGTAAGGCAGTTCGGGCGTTTCAACTGGCTGGCGATCTTTCAGTTCAGCCGATGATGGAGGTGTGACATGAGATTGCTCCTGCTCGCATCCGGAATAGGACTCATGAGCGTGGTCGCGATGGCGCCGGCCGGCGCCGGCGACGGTCACACCACGGTGGTCCAGGACGAGAACGGCACGTCGGTGATCACGCAGAGCGGCGATCCGGCGCAGGCCGAGGTCAAAATCGAGAAGGAGCCCGGGCGCACGACGGTCTACCGGCGCAGCGGCGGCAACACCGCGATCGTGACGCAGGGCACCGGCAACGCGCAGGAAAACTTGCAGGACATGCTCGATTGGCTGCGCAAGCAGCAGGGCCGCTGACGCACGTTCCGGACGCATTCGGCTGGAACGATCAACTCGTCATGAAGCCGACACGCCGTGGAACGAAGTGTCTGAAATCAGCACAGAATCCCGGGCGTTCTGCCGCACCTGCTCCCCGGTTAATCCCGTGCCTTAACCAATAATTAATTATACGTTTGCGGGTGGGCGACGGCCGGGCCTAGCGTAGCTTTCGGGGAGCCGCCGAAGCCAAACGAGTTGGTGCGTATCATGATGTCCAGATCATATGGGGCGCTCTTTGCCTCGCTCAGCGCAGCCGCGCTGCTCCTTAGCCCCGTTGGCAGTTTTGCCAGACCCGGCGGCGCCGCGCCGCACGGGATGACCGCCGCGCCTCCCGGCGCCATGGCGCGTGCGCCGATTGGGCCGGGAGCCCGGTTTCATCGGCGGAATAGCCCTTTCGTCTACTGGCCGGGCGGCGGCGGGTTCTTCTACGACGGCGCCGGCTACAGCCAGCCCTTCGGCGATGCCGGGCAGCCGGTCTCCACCGATGTGCGCTACACCTACACCTATGACGTCCCGTGGGACTGGTCGCATCGCTTCCCGCCGAACGTGGTGCCGTCCGACCGGCCCTATGTGCCGAGCTGCCCGACGGAGCAGGTGACGGTACCCGGCCGCGGCGGCAGCGAGCATACCGTCAACATCACGCGCTGCTACTAACCCAGCTCGAAGCTGGTCACGCCGAAGACGCGGTCGATGCGCAGCGGCGGGATCGCTCCCGTGTACATCCGCGCGGTCTCGAACACCGGCTTGAGGCCAAGCGCTTCCGCGAGCGCAATCGCCTCGCGATTGACGGCGGGGACGTCGAGGAAGATCTCGCCGACATCGGTGCTCGCAAGCAAAGCCTGCACGACCGCCTCCGCCGCCGCGCGGTCGTCGGCGACGAGCGGGCCGATCTTGCGGCCGGTCCGGCACGGCCGGATCACGCCCCATGCTTCGAGCTTGCCGTCCCGCACCAGCGCGCGGCCGACATGGCCTGATGTGTCGAGCCAGGCGCGCAGGAAGGCGCTGCGCCGGGCCGGGAAGACGGTGGCATCGTCGGCTTCCACCAGCGCAAACGGAATCGTGTCGAGCGCAACGACGTCAGTGGGCGGCTTCGGAGCCACGGCGACGCTGCCGCCATAGCGGATATTGGCGTAGGCCAGCTGGAAGCCGGATTTCCTGTAATTGTCCTGCTGCGCCACGACGCCGTCGAGCCCGATCACGCGCGCGCCCGCATGTGCGATCGCCGCGTTCCAGATGCGCAGGCCATGGCCCGCGCCGCGAAAGCCCGCGCGCACGATGTAGAAGCCGAGGAAGGCGAAGCGATCATCGTAATTGACGCAGGAGACGGTCGCCACCGGCTCGCCATCGATCTCACCCACGAAGAAGCCCTGTGCGTCGGGAACCGCGAAGCAGGCGGCATCGGCCAGGCCCGGATTCCAGCCCTCGGCCGCGGCCCAGCCAATGGCGAGTGAGATCTCCTCGGGGCGCAAATTGCGGATCAGCAAATCACTCATCTCGGGTTGCTCATGACGGATGCCCTCGACCATGGACCTGCCGACAGGTCTGGCTGTAGAAGGCCTCATGATAGGCCGAGCCTGCGGCTCGCCTCAACTGAAGGGATGATCGGTCATGGCAGCAGAGAAGGTTGCGCTCGTTACCGCCGGCGGCAGCGGCATGGGGGCAGGGGCTGCGCGGCGGCTGGCGGCGGATGGGTTTCGCGTCGCGATCCTGTCATCCTCCGGCAAGGGCGAGGCGCTGGCGGCCGAGCTCGGCGGGCTCGGCGTCACCGGCTCCAACAAGGAGAATGACGATGTGAAGCGCCTCGTCGACGGCGCCATGGCTAAGTGGGGACGCATCGACGTGCTCGTCAACAGCGCCGGCCACGGGCCGCGTGCGCCCATCACCGAGATCACCGACGAGCAGTGGCACACCGGCCTCGACACCTATTTGCTGAACGTGATCCGTCCGACCCGGCTGGTGACGCCGATCATGCAGGCGCAAAAGGGTGGCGCCATTATCAACATCTCGACGGCCTGGGCGTTCGAGCCCAGCGCAATGTTCCCGACCTCGGCGGTGTTCCGCGCCGGCCTTGCCGCCTTCACCAAGATCTTCACCGACACCCATGCCGCCGACAACATCCGCATGAACAACGTCCTGCCGGGCTGGATCGACAGCCTGCCGCAGCTGGACGCGCGCCGCGACAGCGTGCCGATGAAGCGCTACGGCAAGGTCGAGGAGATCGCGGCGACGATCTCGTTCCTGGCCTCCGACGGCGCGGCCTACATCACCGGCCAAAACATCCGCGTCGATGGCGGGCTGACGCGCTCGGTCTGAACCGCGGTCTGGCGAGCTTGTCGTGGTGCGACACGGGCGTGTGCTGCGCGCCGCCGGTCGTGGCTGATGCGTGGCTCCTCGGCCACACCCGTCATCCGTTCGCACGATCCGAGGCGCACACTACGTCACAGTCCTTGCGAACTTCGCCGCAGCCCAAGACGAGCAGTGGCGCACGCCCTATCCCCTAACTGCGCCGGTTGCTTCTTACCCGCGCGCATTCGAAACGCGAGGTCAATCGCGTGGGGCAAGGAGACTGGAATGAACAAGTTTTTGCTGGCGATCGCTTCTGTGGTCTTGGGTACCGCATCCGTTCAGGCGGCCGACCTCGCGGCGCATTACACCAAGGCGCCGGTGGCCGCGCCAGTCTATAACTGGACCGGCTTTTACGTCGGCGGCAATGTCGGCGGGCAGTGGGGCAGCGCGAACCCCGCCACCACCACGCTGTTTCCGGTAGCCGCCTATTTCGCCGATTCGAGCGTGACCGCCATCGGGACGGTCGGCGCCCAACACATCAACAGCTCCGGTGTGACCGGCGGCTTCACCGCCGGCTACAACTGGCAGGTCAACAACGCCGTGCTCGGCCTCGAGGGCGACATCAACTATTTCGGCTTCAAGGGCAGCGCGAGCAGCACCGCCGTGTATCCCTGCTGCGCGCCGACCACCTTCACGGTCAATTCGTCGGTCTCGGCCGATTGGCTCGCCACCATTCGCGGCCGCATCGGCATCCTCGCGACGCCGAGCTGGCTGATCTACGCCACCGGCGGCGCCGCCATTGCCGAGGTCAAGGGCAATTTCAGCTTCACCGACACCTTTGCTGGCGCGACCGAGTCCGGAGCGATCCGCGACACCCGCGTCGGCTGGACAGCAGGCGTCGGCGGTGAGTACGCCGTGGGCAACGGCTGGTCGCTTAAGGCCGAATATCTCTACGTCGATCTTGGCCGTAGCAGCATGACCAGCAACAATTTCAACGTCGGTGTGGCGTTGCCGGCCCAGACCTTCACCCATTCGGTCGATCTCAAGTCGAACATCGTGCGCGTCGGCGTGAACTACAAGTTCGGCGGACCGGTCGTCGCCAGATACTGAGCATCCCGTTCCGATTCTGGTGTGGAAAGCCCCGGCTCGGCCGGGGCTTTCTGTTGTGAAAAGGCTTTCTGTTGTGAAGCTCAGCCTGCGTGCGATGCCAGCAGACGCGCCAGCGCGGGCAGGATCTTGTAGCGCGCGATCTCGTGCGGGTATTCGCCGCGGTTGGCGAGCAGGACGATGGCGATCCGCCGCGCCGGCACGAGCCCGATATAGCCGGACGCGTTGTTGAGGCCGCCGGGCTTGTCGATGACGGTGACGCCCGGCAGACGCACGGTCTCCCAGGCCATGCCCTGTCCGAACCTGTCGTCGACGCGGAAGACCTCGCGCTGCGTCATCCGCAGCGCCTCGCGCAATTGTGGATCGATCGGCCGGCCGTCGACGCAGGCCGCCGCGAAGGTGGCAAGATCCCGGGCGGAGGAGAACATCTGGCCGGTGCCGGGAAAGTCAAAATAGCTCTGCTGGTCGCCGATTGGGCCGATCGCCGTGCCCTGGTCGGAATAGCCCTGGACCACGCGCAGCATCCAGGCCCCGTCCATGATGGCGCGATTGTCCGCGCCGCGCTCGGGGATGAAGCTGGCTTCCATGGCGAGGGGGCGGAGAATGCGGTGCTGGATCAACGCGCCGATCGGCGTGCCGTAGCAGCGCTCGAGCACGAGCTGAAGCAGCACGTAGCCGGCATGGCTGTAGATGCGCTGCCGGCCGGGTGCGACGCCGGGTGCCGGCGCGAAGCCGTTCAGCATCGCGATGAACTGCTCGCGCGTGAACTGATCGTTCGGCCAGGGCGGATGGTCGGTCGGTAGCAACAGCCCCGAGGTGTGGGTGACCAATTCGCCGACGCTGACGCGGCGGATGAAATCGCCGTCGAGCTCGGGAAGATATTGATGGACGCGGTCGTCGAGCCGCAGCTCGCCGCGGAGCGTACCGAGAGCGACCAGCGTCGCTTCGAACGGTTTTCTTACAGACGCGAGGTTGAACAGCGTGTCCGGCGTCACCTTCCGTTTGGTGGCACCATCGGCAAGACCGTAGTTGAAGAACTCGACATGGCGTCCGGCATAGAGGGCGGCGGCAAGGCCGCCCGCATGGTCCGGCGTTACGGTCGGCGCAAGCTCGCTCGCGACGATGTCGCGCATCTGCGCGATCATGTCGGAATCCGCCAAGGCGCGGCGCGGCCGGCCGAGCCCGATCGCGAGGGGAACAAGCGCGGCCCGGGCGAGCGCCCGCCGGGTGAGAGATGATGATGAGACAACAGACGGCACGGACCCTGCGAATGATGCAATGGTGCCCCAGTCTCGTTTAGCGCGAAGCGTCCGGCGGCCCAATTCACGATTGCGCGTCTCAGGTTCCGCTTCCCCTGTGATCGAAATTACTTAGCCTATAAGCTAACAATTATTGACATTCGATCCCGCGGCTCTATAGTTAGCTTCATGGCTAACCAATCGCCCCGCCTCGATCAGGTCTTCGCAGCGCTCGCCGATCCCACCAGACGGGCGATCGTGATGCGGCTGTGCGCCGGCGAGGCCTCCGTCGGCGAGCTCGCCGACCCCTTCGCCATGGCGCTGCCGAGCTTCATGAAACACATCCATGTGCTGGAGACGAGCGGGCTCGTGCTGTCGGAGAAATCCGGCCGCGTGCGCACCTGCCGTCTCAGCCCGGATGCGCTGCTCGGTGCGGAGGACTGGTTCCAGCAACAGCGCGCGATCTGGGAGGCGCGACTCGACCGGTTCGAAGCCTATGTGATGAAGCTCAAGAAAGAGAAGGAGAGGGCGGCCGCCAGGCGGCCGTCCCGAACAACCAAACGGAAAGGTTCTGAGTGATGACGAATTCTGCCAATCCCGCTCTGTCGCAATGGTCGCTCGACCGTGAGATCGTGATGTCGCGCGTGATCGACGCGCCGCGCGATCTGGTGTTCGAGGCCTGGTCCGACCCGAAGCATCTGCCGCAATGGTTCGGGCCGAAGGGGTTCAAGGTCGAGACCTTCGAGATCGACGTTCGCGTCGGCGGTGTCTGGCGCTTCAACATGATCGGCCCCGATGGCACGGTCTATCCGAACCGCATGCGCTTCCGCCGCATCGAGCGGCCGCACCTGATGGAGATGGATCACGGCGTCGACCAGGACGAGGATCCCGGCATGTTCCGCTTCACCGTCACCTTTGCCGAGCAGAGCAACGGCAAGACCGTGCTGATGATGCGCCAGCTGGCCTCGAGCACAGCGCAGCGCGATGGCATGATCGGCTTCGGCGCCGTCGAATACGGCTATCAGACGCTCGACAAGCTGGCCGCCTATGTGGCGGGGATGAAGCGTTGAGGACCAAAGCGGTCCCGGCGAAGCGCATGGCCGCCTGGATCGACTCCAATGTCGAGAAGGTGACGATGGAGTTCCTGTCACGTCAGCGCCAGGCGGCGTAGCCGCGCGCAATCCTTGCCGACATGAACCACCGGCAGGCCAGGGCGGCCGGTGGTCTTTTTATGAACTCGGCTCGCCCAGGATGCTCGCCACAGGAACGATCCCGCTCCTGCGGCTTTGCCGGTGATGACGCACATTATCTTCAGCGACTACCGCAGCCCCGCCGCGGAGCAGGCCTACGAGATCGCCTGGAACTTTCTCGCGCGGACGGGCGTCATCGGCGACGAATTCGAGGCCTGCGTGTTCCTGGCGCAGCGTATCACCATGATGGTCGAGGAGGGGCAGACCAACCGGATCCGGATGGCCAATCGCGCGATCTCCGAATATCAGCGACATGTCGACCAACGCGCCGATGTCATCCGCACCGGCAGCCGCCTCGCCGGAGGGCAATGAGCGCCGCACCGGAATTGCGCCTCTCGTCGCCTCACTCCTTCGCTTCGTCCGTCACGATGTCCCCGAGCTTCTGCCAGCGCAGGCCGTCGAACTGCACCATCTGGAACTGCTTGTTGACGCGATAGTCGGTCGGCGAGGTCGTGACCGAGATGCCCGGCAGCGTCAGGTCGAGTTCGACGTTCTTGAGGTTGGCCGCCTGCCGCATCACATTCTCGCGGGTGAGGTCGTCGCCGCATTGCTTGAGCACCTGAACCAGCAGTTGCGCGGTGATGTAACCGTAGACGTTCAGGTTCGAATCCTTGTCGCCGTCGGGATAGTATTTCGCCATGAAGGCGAGATAGCGCTTCATGCCGGGATCGTCCTTCCATTCGGGATCGGCGGCATCCTTGACGTAACCGACGCTGACGACGCCCTTGGAATTGTCCAGACCTGCCGGCTTCAGCACGGCGCTGAGCGAGGAGGCGTTGATGTCGATGATGTGCAGCGGCTTCCAGCCGATCTCGGCGACCTTCTTGATCGCCTGCGCGGCCTGTTTCGGCGTCGTGGCGCTGAACAACACATCGGCGCCGGCATCCTTCAGCCGCAGGATCTGCGAGTCGATCGTCGGCTCGGTGATCTCATAGGAGGTCTCGGCCACGACCATCTTCGCCTTGTCGCCGAGGCCGGCCTTGAGGCCGGCGAGATAATCCTTGCCGAGGTCGTCGTTCTGGTAGAGCACGCCGATCTTGGCGTTCGGGTGGTTCTTCAGCAGGTACTGCGCGTAAATGCGGCCCTCGACGAGATAGGAGGGGTTGAAGCCCATGGTCCAGGGAAAGTTCTTGGGATCGGTGAAGCGCGCCGCGCCGGTCGCGGCAAACAGCTGGGGGATCTTCTTGGCGTTGAGATATTTCTGCACGGCGACGTTCGGCGCGGTGCCGATGATCTGGAACGTCAGCAGCACCTCGTCGCTTTCGACCAGCCTGCGGGTCTGCTCCACGGTCTTCGGCGGCGAGTAGGCATCGTCATACTGGATCAACTCGACCTTGCGGCCGTTCACGCCGCCCTGGTCGTTGATCATCTTCATATAGGCGGCCTGGGTCTTGCCGATCACGGCATAGGCAGAGGCCGGGCCGCTGAGCGGCACGGTCTGACCGACCTTGATCGCCGTGTCGGATGCGCCGGCATCGTATGTCTTCTGCGCCTGCGCTGCCGCGCTCGAGAGCGCGAGAAGCAGTGCGGAGGCCGCGATGTGTTTGAGAAGAGTGCTCGTCATGTCCGGTCCTTTCCGATTGCTATTCGCCCTTGAGACCGGCGTCGCGGATCAGCTTGGTCCATTTCTGCGTCTCGGCGTCGATGAACTGGCCGAACTCGGCCGCGGTGCCGGCACGCACTTCGAGGCCTTGGGCGGTCAGCTTGTCCTTGATCGCAGGCTCGGCGAGCGCGCGCAGGATCTCGGCCTGGAGCTTGTCGACGATCGCGCGCGGCGTCGTGGCTGGCGCCATGAAGCCGTACCAGCCCGCGGCAGCCACGTTGGGAAAACCCTGCTCGCGCAGTGTCGGCGCTTGCGGGTAGAGCGTGCTGCGCTTGGGTGAGGCGACGCCGAGCACGGTGAACTTGCCGCTCTGGATGTAGGGCAGGGCCGTCGGCAACGCCGTCAGTGTGGCATCGACGCGGCCGGCCAGCAGCTCGGTGTAAGAGGCGGCATCGCCCCGGAACGGAATGTTCAGGCCTTTGACGCCGGCGTCGCGAAACAGGAGCTCTCCGGCAAGGTGCGGCTGCGAGCCGGCGCCGGGAGACGCGAAGGTCAGCCCGTCCGGTTTCGATTTGCCATAGGCAATCAGTTCGGGCAGCGTCTTGAACGGCGCGTCGGCGCTGATGATGAGAAACAGCGGCGCGACCACGACCATTGCGACCGGCTGCAGATCCCCGCGGTCATAGGTCAGCTTGCCGAACAGCGCCTCGGCCGTCGCGTAGGGGGCCGCGACGTAGAGAATGGTGTAGCCGTCGCCGGGGGCATGGGCGACCATGTCGTTGGCGATGCGGGTGCCGGCACCCGGCTTGTTCTCGACGATGAACTGCTGACGCAGGCTGCGGCCGAACTCTTCGGCCAGCAGGCGCAGCGAGATGTCGTTGGAGCCACCGGGCCCGTAGGGCGAGATCAGCCGCACCAAGCGCGAGGGCCAAGCATCCTCGGCCCATGCCGTCAGGCCCGAGCCGGCGGCGAGGCCGCCTACGAGCGTGCCCAGCAGGGTTCGGCGTGTGACCTTGAATGATGTCACTGTTTTCTTCCTCCCTTTTTATAGTTGGTCTTCTTGTTGATTTCAGATCACCTTTCGCGCGGTGAGCCTTTCGATCTCCTGGTCCGAAAGGCCGAGCCAATTTCGAAACACCTCGTCATTGTCCTCGCCGACGTCGCCGGCGGCGTGACGCAATCGCGCGGGATCATTGGCGAAGCGCGGAACGACATTGGTCATGGCGACGGTGCCGAAATGCTTGTCGGCAACGCGGGTGATCACCTCGCGCGCCTTCACTTGCGGATCGCTCGCGATCTGGTCGATCGAATAGATCGGGGCGAGCGTGCCTTGCGCTGCATTGAATCGCGCGAGGACCTCCTCGAGGGGATGGGCTGCGCACCAGCCGGCGAAGATGTCGTTGAGCTCGGCGGCGTGCTTGACGCGCCGGTCGTTGCTGGCGAAGCGCGGATCGGTGATCAGGTCGGGGCGCTCGATTGCCCGGCAGTTCGCGGCAAACAGCGCGTTGGTCGAACCTGCCAGCGTCACCCAATGATCGTCGCTGGTGCGAAACACGGCGGCCGGCGCCGAATAGCCGTTGGAATTGCCGATCCGGCTGCGAACGGTGCCGAGCTGGTCGTGCTCGATGGCGAGGACGTCGAGCAGGCGGAAGGTGGCCTCAGTCAGCGAAAGATCGATCTCCTCGCCGGGCGCATCGGGATCGCGCGCCCGTTTCCACAGCGCCGCGAGCACGCCGACGGCGCCGAACAGGCCGCCGATCGAATCCCCGATCGGGTAGCCCGGATGGGTCGGTTCGCCGTCGCTCTCCCCCGTGATGTAGGTGAGCCCGCCCATGGCCTCGAAGATGCGGGCAAAGCCGGGTCGCTCGCGATAGGGGCCATCCTGCCCGAAGGCGGTGGCGCGCAGGATCACGAGGCGCGGCTGGATCGACCACAGCACCTCCTTAGGCAAGCCCCATCGATCGAGCGTTCCGGGACGGAAATTCTCGATCAGCACGTCGAAGCGCGGAAGCAGCTGCTTGAACAGCGCAAGTCCTTCCCCGGTGCGCAGATCGAGCGTGGCGAACTTCTTGTTGCGGTTGGCCGCCTTCCACCACAGCGGCTTGCCGTCCTTGAACGGGGGAAACGACCTTACGCCGTCGCCGTGGCCGGGCATCTCGATCTTGAGCACCTCGGCGCCGTAGTCGGCCAGCAGCGTTGCTGCGAAGGGCGCTGCAATGATCGTCGCGATGTCGAGAACCTTCAGTCCCTCGAGCGGTCCAGCCATGTCACTTTCCGGCGCTTGTGATTTTCTTGGTCTTGCGCGGCGGCGCTGGCTCTGCCTGTCCGACGATGGCGCGGATGCTGTCGGCGAGTGCCGCGATGCGCGGACCGATCTCGCCCTCCAGCTGGCCCGGCTGGAGCCGGAAGGCGGGGATGCCGCAATTGATCGAGAACGACTGCTTCGATTCGCTCGCGTGAAACAGCGGCGCGGCGACGGCATGGATGGAGGCCATGTACTCGCCCCAGCAGGTGCAGAAGCCGCGGCTTCTGCATTGCGCGATCCCCGCCCGGTATTTGTCGCGAAAGGCCGACCACAGCTCGGGATCTTCGGCGGCGATGGTCCGTTCGAGCCGGTCTGCATCGGCCTGCGGCAAGGTCGCCGCCGCGGCGCGGCCCATGGCGGTCATCGCCACGGGAATCGGCATGCCGATGTCGGGCGCGTGCGGTCCGACGTCGCCGGAGCGTGCGGTCTCGACATAGATCATCGAGGTCGCGTCGAGCAGGCCGATCGAGACCGTGCCGCGGACGCTGAGCGCCAGCTCCTGCATCATGGGCCGTGCCATCTGGCGAAATTGCATTCCGGCCAGCAGAGGATGCGCCATCCGCAGCGCCCGCGCACCGACGCGGTACTTGGCGCGCTCGGCGTCGTAACGGAGGTAGCCGAGCTCGGCCAGCGTGTGCGTCAGCCGCGCCACCGTCGGTCGCGGGATGCCCGTCAGCGTCGACAGCTCCATGTTGCCCAGCAGGGTGCTTCCCGCCTTGAACGCTTCGAGCACGACAAGCCCCTTTGCCAGCGTCGTCGCGAAGGCGGCGTCATCGACACTGTCCGCCAGCACGGCGGCGGCGGAGGAGGGCGGATGTCGCGGTCTGGATGAATCTCTCAGGGCCATCCCCGAATATCAGACGGTGAAATTGCGTCTGTCCAATAGATTCAGCAAGAATGGCGAAATTGTCCGATATGTGGACGCAGAGATTGCGTCGACGTTTTTGTTGAAGGACGCACCGGGCCGGCCGAGCACACGGATTTTTGTCGCGATTGCATGTCCTGTTGTGACAGGATTATTACGACGGCATGTCGGATCGATAATTTTGCGGAGCGGTTCATGTTGCAGTGGCAGGCGCGGTCAAATCCCCTCGCGTGGTGGTGGGGATCCCTCACGCTCGTGAGCGGCGCCAACATCCTGGTGTGGTTCATGCTGTACCGCGAATTCTACCCGACGCCTGCGGGCAGCCTCAGCGGCGGCTCGGACATCGGGCTGATGCTGCTGCTGTGCGCCGGCTACGTGTTCGGCTGCGCGTTCCGCTCCTTCCTGCCGCGCGCCGACGTGCAGCGCATCTGCCTGTTCGACACCTGGCTGTCGAGCGTCGTCGTCGGCCGAACGGTCGCGACCGTGGCCGAGCTCTGTTTCGTCGCGCAATGGGCCATCATCCTGCATCAGCTCGGCAAGATGACGGGCGCCGAGACCGCGGTGAACATCGCGCTCGTGATCGTGCCCATCATCATCATCGCGGAGTGTTTCTCCTGGTACGCGGTGGTGACGACCAATTTCCTCTACAACGCGATCGAGAACTCGCTGTGGGCGGTGACCTTCTTCCTCGCCGGCATCGCGCTGTGCCGCCTGATGCCGGAATTCCAGGGCGTGGTGCGCTGGGCGCTGATGTCAGGCATCGTCGGCATCGCCTGCTTCCTCGCCTTCCTCGTCACCGTCGACGTGCCGATGTATCTCAGCCGCTGGCGGGCCGGGCACGCCGAGGGCAACACGTTCCTGGGCTTCCTCGAAGGCCTGCACGACGTCTCGACGCGCTGGGTGGTGACCCACGACATCGCGCATTGGAAGGGCGAGCTGACCTGGATGTTCCTGTATTTCAGCGCCGCGGTGTGGTCGAGCCTCGCGCTCTGCGCGCTGTATGCGATGGAAGGCTATCTGGCGCGGTATCTCGCCTGATTACTTGCCGACGAGGCTGCACTTGCTGCGGTCGAGCGGACGGAAGGCCTGGTCGGGCGGGATCGTCGCGACCAGCTTGACGAAATCCCATGGGCCCTTGGACTCCTCGGGTGTCTTGACCTGCACCAGATAGAGATCGTGCACCATGCGCTGGTCCTCGCGGATGCGGCCGTTGGGCGTATACGCATCCGATACCGGTGTCGCCTTCATCTTCGCCATCACGGCGGCGCTGTCGTCGGTATCGGTGTCCTTGATCGCCTGCAGATAGTGACGCACGGCGGAATAGACGCCTGCCTGGATCTGCGAGGGCATGGCCTTGCGTCGCGCATAGAAGGCGTCGGAGAATTTTCGCGCGGCCGGCGAGACGTCCTCGAAGAACGAGGTGACGATGAGGTCGCCGCGGGTTGCCTTCAGCCCGACCGACTCGATGTCGACGTTCTGGAACGACATCGGCACGATCTTGATGCCCTGGTCCGCGAGGCCGAACTCCTCGGCCTGCTTGATGGCGGTGGCGTTGTCGCCGGCGACGTTGATGGCGAGGATCTTGGCGCCCGACGACTGTGCCTGCAGCAGGAATGAGCTGAAATCGGGCGTTCCGAGCTGCGCCTTGACGCTGCCGGCGACCTTGCCGCCGAGCTCCCCAATGCGGGCGCGTGCGGTCGCTTCGATCGAATGGCCGAAGGCGTAGTCGCCGGTGATGAAGAACCATGGCTCCTTGCTGGTCTGCATGATGCCGGAGACCACGGCGGTCGCGGTGGAATAGGCGTCCTGGGTCCATTGCACGCTGGTCGGCGCGCACGCCTCATCGGTGAGCTGGTTGGCACCGGCGCCGGAGACGAGGAAGATCTTGCCGTTGCTGCGCACCAGCTCCTGCACGGCGAGGGCCGCGCCGGAGCTGCCGCCGTCGGCGACCGCCTGGACGCCTTCGCTGAACCATTTGCGGGCGAGTGATGCTGCCAGATCCGGCTTGTTCTGGTGATCGGCCTGCAGGATTTCGATCGGCTTGCCGTTGATCTTGCCGCCAAACTCCTCCGCGGCCATCCGTGCCGCCTCGACCGAGCCCGGGCCCATCGCGGTCGCGAACACGCCGTTCATGTCGGTGAGCACGCCGATGCGGATGGCATCGGCCTTGATCTCGGCGCGCGCAGGCGGGCCTGCGAGCGCCAGCGTGATGAGCAAGGTGGAGGCGGACGTCGTGCGGAGGTTGGCCATGGCGTTTCCTGACTTGTCGTTTTTGATTGCTCGAAGGCGTGGTCAGGCCGGTTCGGCGACGACCGTGTTGCGCAAGGTTCCAATGCCGGAGATCTCGACCTCGACAGTGTCGCCCGGGCGCATCCACAGCGGCGGCGTGCGCTTGGCGCCGACGCCGCCGGGCGTGCCGGTGACGATGACGTCGCCGGGAACGAGCGGGCAGATCGTGGAGATGTAGGCGATCAGCTCGGGGATGCCCGTGATCAGGAGATCGGTGGTGGTGTCCTGCACCACGGCGCCGTTCAGCCGCGTCTGCAAGGTGAGCTTCGACGGATCTGGAATCTCGTCCGCCGTCACCAGCCACGGGCCGAAGCTGCCGCTCTCCGCAAAAGTCTTGCCGGAGAGGAACTGGCTGGTGTGGCGCTGCCAGTCGCGGATGCTGCCCTCATTGTAGCAGGAATAGCCGGCGATGTGATCGAGCGCGTGGCCAGCCGAGATGTGCCGGCCTTGCTTGCCGATCACCAGCGCGAGCTCCCCTTCATAATCGAAATCGTCGCTGACGTTGGGTTTCACGATCGGCTGGAGATGGCCGACCTGGCTGCAGGGGAAGCGAACGAACAGCGCCGGCTTCTCGGTGACGGTGCGCCCGGTCTCGGCGACATGGTCGCGGTAGTTCAGGCCGACGCAGATGATCTTGCCGGGATCGGGGATCACCGGTGCGAAGGTGACTTTGTCGAGCGGATGATCGGGCGCAGCGGACGCGACGATCTTTGCCGCCTCGGCAAGGCGACCGGCTTCGAGCAACTGCCGCAGCGTGGTGCAGGGCGCCATGCGCGCGCCGAGATCGACGACGCCGTTGTCCTTGACGGCGCCGAAGGCGGCGCGGCCGCCGGCGACGAATGAGAGCAGCTTCATGGGGTATCCTTGAGATCAGGCCGCGGACGGCACAGGGTTGGGGGGAATGGCGGTAGCAGCGAGTCGGTCGAGCTCGATCTCGTTGCGGGCGGTGCCGCGGATGTAGCGGTCGGGACCAACCAATGCGGCGATGATGCCGTGTTCGCGCAGCCAGTCGCCGATGCCATCGGCATCGTCGGCGGTGAGGATCTCGATTCCGGCCCGCGCCAGAGCGGGGCGCGACGGCAGGGCGGCCGTGGTCTCGACGAGCAGCACGTGGTGGTAGCCGGTGCGGTCGTCGCTGCGCTCTCCATTGCCGAGCACGAATTGAGGAGCGAGATGGCGAGACAGCGGCAGATCCGCCAGCGCCAGTCCAGGGCCGAGCAGAGGCTTTTTCACCTCCAGCTTGGCCGGCGCATTCGGACGCGCTTCGCCCACGGCAAGGCCGGCCTCGATCGCCCTTGTGTTGATGATGCCGCCGAGACGGATGGCGAGCTCGATGAATTCGCGTACATGCGGCTGGCGCTCGCTCTGGTAGGTGTCGAGCAGATCGGGTGCGGCGCCGCCCTGGATGATTGCGGCGAGCTTCCAGGCGAGGTTGGCCGCATCGCGGATGCCGGCGCACATGCCCTGGCCGAGGAAGGGCGGGGTCTGATGCGCGGAATCGCCCGCGAGCAACAATCGGCCGCTGCGCCATTGCTGTGCTATGACCGAATGAAAGGTGTAGACCGCGGCGCGCTCGATCTCGGCATCGTGGGGCGTGACCCAGCGCGACAGCAGCTCCCAGACCTTCGCCGGCTGCGCGATCTCCTGAGAATCCTCGTCCGGGAGAACCGTGATCTCCCAGCGCCGCCGCGTGCCGGTCCCGCGCACATAGGTCGCCGGCCGCCTTGGATCGCAATGCTGGAGACTGTAGTCGCCGAGATCGTCGCGCGCGCGCTTGAGCAGCACGTCGATCACCAACCAGCGCTCGTGGAAGCCGAGATCGTCCATGCTGGAGCCGATGAAGCGGCGGACCAGCGAGCGGGCGCCGTCGCAGCCGATCACATAGCCGGCCCTGACCTCGGTGAGCTTTCCGCTCGACAGGTCCTCGTAGCGGACGCGCACGCCGTCTTCGTCCTGGTCCAGCGCGAACACGTCGCAGCGGCTGCGCAAGGTGACGTGCGGCCAGCGGGCAAGGCCGCTGATCAGCACGTCCTCCAGATCAGGTTGGTGAAAGCGGTAGCTGAGATGCCAGCCCATCGGCGTCAGCGTCTGCGGGCGCGACCAATCCAGCAACATTTTGCCGTTGGCGTCGAGGAAGAGCATGCCGGGGCTCAGGATGACATGCGGCAGGATCGCGTCGGCAAGGCCGACGGTCTGGAATACGCGCATGCATTCGTCGTCGAAATGCACCGCGCGCGGCAGATGATAGGTCTGCGCCTCGCGCTCCAGCACCAGTGTCCGCACGCCGCGGAGGCCGAGCAGATTGGCAAGCGTCGCACCAACCGGCCCGCGGCCGACGATCACGACATCAAATTCTTCGGGGGCGGATTTATCTTGCATGGGGCTATCTCTTCCCCAAGCCGCGCCGCAGCATCAACGCCGCCGCGCCAAGTGTCCGCCCAGCGGACGGACGGAGCCTAGACCTCGACCGGGATGGCCGCGGCCGTCTCCTGAAGCTGCGCTGCAAATTGCGCAATTGCCTCCTCGATCCCCAGTGCCGAACGAATCCAGATGATGGAGATGCAACCGAACACGACGCCGCCTCGGACGATGGGTACGGCGATCGAGGCCGTCTTGGGATTGTACTCCCCCTCGCTGCGGATCGCGTAACCTCGCGCGGCAGTCTCGGCAATCATGCGGTCGAGGCGGGCTTCGTCGAGAAAGGGGCGGTCGTCGGCCTCGTCGATCCGGCGCAGATGATTGACGATGAGGTCGCGCTCGCGCGCCGGGCAGGCGGCAAGATAGGCGCGGCCCGCCGACGTCCGCAGCATCGGCAGGCGCTTGCCGATCATGCCGCGGTCGATCGAGAGCGGGCTGCGCGAATGGGTGGTTTCCTGCACCACCATCGCGGCGTTCTCATAAGTCGAGAGATCGACGGGCCAGACCAGGGTCTTGCTGAGTTCGGCAAGATAAGGCGCTGCCGCCTGGCAGATCACCACGCCGGGGTCGTAGCCATCGCCGAGGCTCAGCGCGCGCCGGGTCACGCGAAAACGGTCGTCGCTGGCGCTGCGGGCGATATAGCCAAGTTCCTCCAGGGTTTCGAGCAGGCGATAGACGGTCGGGCGGGGCAGGTCGAGCGCGCGAGCAACGTCGCCGGCACGGATGCCGCCCGAGCGGTTGACCTCTCGCAGCACGTCAAGGCCGCGCTTGAAGGCGCGGACGCCTTCCGACTGCCGTGGTGCGCCCGTCCCCGTCCGCTCCTTGGACACTTCGCATTTCCTCCCTTGTGGCGCACGGTCCCGCGATTATCGTTGCGAACGCGAAGCGATTGCGGAACGCCACCGTAGAATCGTGCGCAGCCGGTATCAAGTTCGCCGCATTGCGGCACACGCGATGCCTTCGGGAGGAATTCGATGGAAATCACCGCGCTCGGTTATATCGGGATCAACTCATCGCAGCTCGATCAGTGGGGCCGGATGGCGACGGGGCTGCTCGGCATGCAGCAGGTCGATCGCGGCGGCAAGATGCGCGCGTTCCGCATGGACGATCGCAAGCAGCGGCTGATCGTCGACGGGAGCAGCGATGCCGGCCTTGCAGTGATGGGCTGGGAAGTCTCCTCGAGCGCCGAGCTCGACCGGCTCGCCGGCCGGCTGGAAGACCACGGCGTCAAGGTGATGCGCGGCTCGCGCGCGCTCGCCGACGAGCGGCATGTCGCCGAACTGATCGCGTTCGTCGATCCCGCCGGCAACGGGCTCGAGGCCTTCTGCAAGCCGGAGCTTGCGAGCGAGCCGTTCAAGCCGGGTCGGCCGATCTCGGGTTTCCGCACCGGAGCGCTCGGTATGGGGCACGTCGTGCTCAACGTCGAGGACGTCGAGCCGCTGTTACCGTTCTACCGCGACGTGCTCGGCTTCCACGTCTCGGACTTCGGACTCAAGCCTTACGGGCTCTATTTCTTCCACGTCAACGGCCGCCATCATTCCTTTGCGATGGTGGGCTCGGGGCGCAAGGCGATGCATCATTTCATGGTCGAGCTCGGCAGCCTCGACGATGTCGGTCAAGGCTACGACCTCGCGCAGCTGGACGAGGGCCGTATCGCCTATACGCTGGGCCGGCACACCAACGACCACATGACCTCGTTCTACGTGAATACGCCGTCCGGGTTCTTCATCGAATATGGCTGGGGTGCGCGCGTCATCGATCCCGAGACCTGGCAGCCGCACGAGACGTTCGACGGCCCGTCGCTGTGGGGCCACGAGCGGCTGCATATGCCGGAGGAGCAGCGCAGGCGCCTGCGCGACATGCGGCTCGATGCGGCAGCGCGCGGCGTTCGCGTCGCTGATCCCCGCGTGCCGCCGCTCAACTGTGCGTGGCTGGACCAGGTGGTCGCGCGCGAATAATCGGCCGCTTCTCGGGGTCCATCAGGCTTCGCCGAGATCGGGCTCGGTCAACAGTCCCTGGCGCAAGGCGAGGCGGACCAGCTCGATGTCGGAGCCGACGCCGAGCTTGTCCTTGATCAGGGAGTGCAGGTTGGCCACCGTCTTCGGGCTGACGTGCAGCGTTTCCGCGATCTCCTCCGTCGTCCGCTCCGCGAGCAGCAGCCGCATCACCTCGAACTCGCGCGCGGTGAGGACGTCGGCGGCCGAGCTTTCGCCGCCGAGCCGGCTCAGCGCCAGCTCGTGGTCGATGTCGGGGCTGATGGCGATTTTGCCGGCGAGCACGTCCATCACGGCCCGCACCAGCGTTTCCGGCGGGCTGGTCTTGGTGACGTAACCCCTGGCGCCGGCGCGGATCGCCTGCACGGCAAAGCCCGCATTCTGATGCATGGTGAAGATGAGAATCCTTGCGCCCTTGTCCCACTGCCTGATCCGCCTGACGGCCTCGATGCCGCCGATGCCGGGCATGCTCAGATCCATGATGACGAGGTCGGGCGCCTCGGATTTGTACAGCCGGTAGGCCTCCGCGCCGTCGGACGCCTCGGCGATGACGCGCAGGCCCGGCTGCTTCTGGAGCACGGAGCGATAGCCCTCGCGGACCACGGAATGGTCGTCGACCAGCAGGATGGAGGCATCGGCCGCGCTCATGCCGCATGCTCCAGCGCCTGCCGCTCGGCGGCTGTGAGCGGAATGACGACGCGCAGCGCCGAGCCGCCGTTGGCGCCGACTTCGAAGCTCATCCGGCCGCGCAAGGCCGCAACGCGCTCGCGCATGCCGAGCAGGCCCATGCCGGATTTGCTGGAGGCATCGTTCGGCCGGCCGTCGTCGTCGATGGCAAGCGCGATCTCGTTGGCCGCCATCGTCAAATGCAGGTCCACCTTGGTGGCGCCGGCGTGCTTGGCGGCGTTGGTCAGCGCCTCCTGCACGATGCGGTAGAGGTTGGCGCTGATCGCGGCGGGCAGGGTCTCGACCGCGCCGTCGAAATGGATCGAAAAGCGGGTCTCGCCGCGGCTGCGTCCGTTCCAGCCGGCGACGAGGCCTTCCAGGCTCGCAACCAGCCCGAGCTCCTCGACGTCGGGCGGGCGCAGCCGGAACAGCGCGCCGCGCAGCGTCTCCATCATGCCGGTCGCGGTCCGCGCGATACCGTCGCATTCGCCGAGCAAAGCGGGGCAGTCCTGGGCGGCGGTCTGGCGGGCGGAGGAGGCGAGCGCGCGGATGGCGGCCAGCGACTGGCCGAACTCGTCGTGCAGCTCGCGCGCCAGATGGCGGCGCTCGTCGTCCTGGAGCGCGATCAGCTTGCGCGTCAGCTCGCTGCGCTCGGCGAGCGCGTTGTCGAGGCTTTCGGCGAGATGGTTGAAGCCGTCGCGGATCGCGGAGAGTTCGGCCAGATCGAACGGCGGCAGCCGCGCCGAGAGATCGTTGGCGGCGATCCGCTCGAGGCCGGTGCGGATCAGACGGGTCGGGCGCAGCGCGCGCGCCAGCGCGGCGTAGACCAGCAAGCACAGCAGCGGCAGCGCGATCGCAAGCGCAATCATCAGGCGGCCGGCCTCGTGCCAGGCCTCCGCCGTCTGCACGGCCGGATCGACCGAGACCACGGTCTCGCCGAGCTTTGCGCCGCGCACGATCACGGGCCGTGCCGCTTCGCGGCCGGGGTCGAACAGGCTGCGATAGAAGGCCGCGAAGACCTGCGGCGACGGGCTCTCCGGGGCAGGCGCACCGCTGCAGAACCGCTGCAGCATCTCGCCGCTCGGGCCCCGGAATGCCAGACACAGGCCGGGCGTCATCACATAGGCCGCGACGGGATCGAGGTTGGGAAAGTCGCGCGGGCCGGCCACCCACTGGATCTTGCCCTGCTGCAGCTCCAGCGACTTCGCCACGATCGCCGCGATGCCGTCGATGCGCGCATGCACCGCGCGGTCGGCGGCGATCAGGAAATAGGCGGAGATTGCGGCGAAGCAGGCAGCCGTTATGGCGGCGACGCGCAACGTCAGACGGACCTTGAGATCGAATCTCGGGCGGTTCCACATCGGGCAGCACCTGGCGCGAACGGGTTTGTCGCCGCCGCATTAAACGGCAGAACGCCAGCCGCGCAAAGCGCCACGGTTACCGCAGTGCAACGACGTGAAATTTTCCCGGCGCTCGCCGGGACGGCCCCCGTTGCAGGGTGTCGGGCTGCTGCCGAGATTTGCCGATCGCTCCATCTGCGAGGCTCCGCTCATGTACCTCTCCCGGTTGATCCTCCCTGCTTTTCTCCTGGCTGTCCTCGTGGCTGTCCGGCCTGCCGGCGCGGGGACCGAGGCGGCTGCCGCGGCACCGGCCGGCGTGTCGATCGAGGATTTCCAGTACCTGGATACGTCCGGCGAGCCGGTCGACCAGACCGCCGTCCACGAGAAGCGGCTGGGCGCGTTCATGATCGCGCTGCGACGGGATGTCGGGGCGGACAAGCGCTACCAGCTCACGCCCGCAGGACAAGCCGACGCAAGATTCAAGGTCGTCGGCGGCGTCCAGAAGACGAGCACGCTGGTGCAATGGGCGCGGGTCGCCGTGATCGATACCGGGGCCAACAAGGTCTTGTTCGAGAAGCTCTACACGTTCCGCGGCGACAACGACGAAGCCTGGGACCGCGCCGAGGCGTTCCTCGCCCGCGAGGTCATCGCGGCACTCGGCACGCCCGCGCCGGTCGCGCTCGCCGTGTTCGATTTCGAGCTCGAGGACATGACGGCCGCATCAGGGGGCGCCTTGGCCGCTTCAGACACATCGTACCTCGCCGAGACCACCGGTGGCGTGCGTGACGTGCTTGGCCAGTCCGGCCGCTACCGCATCATCGATATCGGCAGCGCGAGCGGCGAGGCGGTCAAGGCGCACGCTTTACGCGACTGCGGCGGCTGCGAGGCCGCGATTGCGAAAGAGCTCGGCGCGGATCAATCGCTGATCGGCGTGGTGCGGCGGGTCAGCCGCACCGAATACACGCTCGGCTTCCAGCTGCGCGACGCCAGCACCGGCGCGGTGCTGGCGCGCGGCGACAGCGGCCTGCGCATGGGCGCGGATTATTCGTGGAAACGGGGCGCCGTGCGGCTGGTCAGCGACCGGCTGATCGAGAGCCAGCAGGCCGCCGACGCGGTTAGAAAGTAAGCTGCACCTTCATCGACTGCGAGCGGTCGCTGGCGAGCTCGAAGGCGGCGACCGCGTTTTCGAACGGCATGGTGGCCGTGATCAGCGGCTTGACGTCGATCAGGCCTTCGCCCATCAGCCGCACCGCCAGCTCGAATTCGGGATCGAAGCGGAAAGTGCCGCGGAGCTGCAATTCCTTGGCGACGATCGAATTGATCGGCAGCGTCATCTCACCGCCGAGGCCGAGCTGCACCAGCGTTGCGCCGGGCCGGAGCACGTCGAGCGCGGTGCGTAGCGCCGCCTGATTGCCGGAGGCTTCGAACAGCGTGTCGAACACGCCCTTGCCGGCGCGCCAGGGATCGAGCGCCACAGCATTCGCCGCAACGTTGATGGCGTGCGTGGCGCCGAGCTTCCTGGCGACCGCGAGCGGCGCCTCGGCGACATCGGTCACCACGATCTCGGCCGCGCCACCGAAGCGCGAGACCAGGATCATCAGCGCGCCGATCGGGCCGCAGCCGGTGATCAGCACGCGCTTGCCGAGCAGGGGACCGGCCTGCTTGCCGGCATGCAGGCACACCGCGAGCGGCTCGGCGACCGCGGCCTCCGCCAGCGACAGCTTGTCCGCGATCGGCACCGCTTGCGTGGCATCGACCGTGATGAACTCGCGAAATCCGCCCTGAACATGAGGAAAGCGCATCGCGCTGCCGAGGAAGCGCATGTCGAGGCACTGGTTGCGTAGGCCCTCCTGGCAGTGCAGGCACCGGCCGCACGGCTTGCTCGGATTGACCGCGACGCGCGTGCCCGGCATCACGCTGGTGACGCCGTCACCAACGGCCGCGACCACGCCGGCGATCTCATGGCCCAGCGCCATCGGCTGCTGGATGCGCACGACGCCGAAACCGCCGTGATGGTAATAGTGCAGGTCGGAGCCGCAGATGCCGCCATTGGCGATCTTGACGCGGACCTCGCCCGGGCCGGGCGCCGGATCGGGATAATTGTCGATCCGCAGATCCTTCGGGGCGTGGATGACGACGGCGCGCATGGGCTTGTTCCTTGCTCTTTGCGATCACATCGCGGCGATCATGCCGCCATCGACATAGATGATCTGGCCGTTGACATACGTGGAGGCGTCGGACGCCAGGAAGATCGCCGCGCCGACCAGCTCGTCCGGCTTGCCCCAGCGCTTGGAGGGGATGCGGCCCATCAGCCAGTTGTTGAAATCGGTGTTGTTGACCAGCGCCTCGTTCATGTCGGTCAGCATGTAGCCGGGGCCGATCGCATTGGCCGTGATGCCGTGCTGGGCCCACTCCACCGCCATCGAGCGGGTGAGATTCTTGATGCCGCCCTTGGCCGCGGTGTAGGGCGCGATGGTGGGGCGGGCGAGCTCGCTGCCGAGCGAGCCGATATTGATGATCTTGCCGTGCTTGCGCGGGATCATGCGCTTGGCCGCCTCGCGGCCGATCACGAAGGCGCTGGTGAGGTTGGTCTCGATCACCTTGCGCCATTCGTCGGTGGTGAACTCGACCAGCGGCTTGCGGTGCTGGATGCCGGCATTGTTGACGACGATGTCGACCGCCATGCCCTTTTTGTCGAAGTCGTTGAACGCCGCGACGATCGCAGGCTCGTCGGTGACGTTGAAGGCCGCGCCTTCGGCCTGATGCCCGGCGGCGCGAAACTCGGCGACGGCCTGCTCGACTCGCTTGGGATCGACGCCGTTGACGATGATCCTGGCGCCGGCCCTGGCCATGCCTTCGGCGATGGCGCGGCCGAGGCCGCGAGAGGAGCCGGTCACGAGCGCGGTGCGGCCGGAGAGATCGAAGAGGGAGGTGCTCATGTCAGAAAGTCCTTAGACGTTGGAGCGGCGCACGGTGAGATCGGAGCGGTCGAATACGGCCGGCAGAAGATCGACGCCGAGGCCGGGGCCTTCCATCGGATAGACAAAACCGTCCTTGATCACGGGCATCGTGGTGACGAGCTCATTGTACCAGCCTTTGTAGAAGGCGCGCACCGATTCCTGGATCAGCGTGTTGGGCTGGCTGAACGACATGTGGATGGCGGCGATGAAGCCGATCGGGCCGATGCAATCGTGCGGCGCAAAGGGGCGGTGATAGGTCTCCGCCATCGCCGCGATCTTGCGGCCCTCGGTGAGACCGCCGGTCCAGCACAGATCCGCCATCACCACATGCATGGCGTCGCGGTCGAGCATGTCCTTGTAGGGGAAACGCGAGCCCAGCGTCTCGCTGGCGCAGACCCAGACGTCGGTCGAGCGGGCGTATTCGGCCAGCGCCTGCGGCGAGTTCATCCGGATCGGGTCTTCGTACCAGGTCGGCTTGTAGGGCTCGAGCGCGCGCGCGATCTGCTTGGCGGTCGGCAGATTCCACAGCGAGTGGAGCTCGACCATGATCTCCATCTTGTCGCCGACCGCTTTACGGATCTTCTCGAACGGCTCGATCGCCTGCTTCATCTGGGCGGCGGTGATGTAGAGGCCCTTGTTCTCCTGTGCCGCCGGATCGAACGGCCAGATCTTCATCGCGGAGATGCCGCTTTCCAGCAGGCTTTCGGCCAGCGCATCGGCGCGGTGCATGAAGCCGTCGAGATCTTCATAGGGGCCCTTGGCGGCGCCGAGATTCCAGTTGGAGACCGGGCTGATATTGGTGGAGCGGACATATTGCGTGCCGGCGCAGGTGTTGTAGATGCGCTGCTTGTCGCGGCAGAGACCCCCTAGCATCTGGTGCACCGGCTGATTGCAGACCTTGCCGAACAGGTCCCACAGCGCGATGTCGATCGCGGAGGCCGCGCGATACTCGACGCCGGTGGAGGACTGCGCCATCGGCAGGTTCAGCATATCGCGGTGGATCGCCTCGATGTGCAGGGGATTGCGGCCGAGCAGGCGGCCGGCAAAGGTGTCGTGAATCTGCGCCTCGACCGCGCCTGCGCCATAGAAGGTCTCGCCGAGTCCGATCACGCCGGTGTCGGTGTGGATTCGTACCCAGATGACGTTGGAGAATTCCTCGGTGCGCAGGGTCTCGATCGAAGTGATCTTCACTGCAACAGTCCTCCCATGATAAGGCGCCTCGCGCCCGTCTTGTTGTTCGTGTCTATGCCGGTCAAAACCGGCGATCTCGGCGGGCAGTCATACGCCCGCTTGTAATATATCACAACATGTTTTAAGGATATCACAAATAAGCCGCCGCTCGACAGCGCGAGCCGGTGGCAGGGAGGACAAACATGGCACGGCGCAAGCGCGCGCTCGAAGTGGTGAGAAACGACGAGGACGGCGAGGGCAGGCCCTCCCGGCGCAACCGTCTCAACTTCTTCGAGCTGGCCTATCAGAAAATCGAGGAGCTCCTCGTTCATTGCGAGCTCAAGCCCGGTCAGTTCATGACCATGCTGGAATTGCAGCAGATCACCGGCTTCGGGCGCACGCCGGTGCACCACGCCGTCAATCGTCTCTCCGCCGATACGCTCATCATCATCCGCCCGCGCCACGGCCTGCACATTGCGCCGATCGATCTTGCGCGCGAACGCATGCTGCTGGCCTTGCGCCGCGACATGGAGCGTTTCGTGATCCGCCTTGCGGCCGATCGCGCCAGCCTCTCGCATCGCAATCAGGCGCTTCACATCGAGCGTCTCCTGCGCGAGCGCCGCGCCAGCCTCACCCTCGACGAATTCAACCACATCGACCGCCGCATCGACGCGCTGGTGCTGGAAGCCGCCGGCGAGCCGTTCCTGGTGCACACGCTGCGGCCACTGCACACGCTGTACCGGCGCATCGGCTACATCCACCACCGCTTCATGCCGGGGCAGGCCGACCTGTCAGGCACGATTGATCGTCATCTCGCCATTCTCGCCGCGGTCGCCAGCCGGCGCGTCGACGACGCGGTGAAGGCGAGCGATGGGCTGATCGACTACATGGGCGAGATATTCACGGGCATGGAAGCGGGGATCGACCCGCGCCTGCTCGATTGCAGCATCGAGCCGCTGCTCGGCACGTAGCGAGTTTTGAAAAGAGGACCAAGCATGACAACGATGGCGATGCCACAACCGACCGCGAGCGAAGCTGCGGTCCGCTACCTCATCACGAACTACAGTCCCAAGGGCAACAAGGTCGGCTGGCTGATGATGGCCTCGATCCTGGTGGAAGCCTGGGACCTCTATTCGATCGCCTTCGTGCTGATCTTCATCAAGGAGCAGTACAATCCCTCGGCGCTGATGCTGGGCCTTGCCGCGGCGGGCACGCAGGGCGGCGCCCTGATCGGTGCGCTGCTGGGCGGCTGGCTGTCCGACAAGATCGGCCGCCGCGTCATGTTCCTGGTGACGATGGTGATGTTCATCGTGCTGGCGCTGGCGCAGGCCTTCGTGCCTGACGTCACCTGGCTCATCGTGATCCGCTTCCTGCTCGGCGTCCCGCTCGGCTCGGATATTTCCACAGGCTACACCTACATCATGGAATCCATGGCCAAGGGCGAGCGCGAGGTCATGGGCAACCGCTGGCAGTTCATGTTCGCCGTCGGCGAGGTCCTCACCATCGGCGTCATCGTGATCTTCCTCCTGATCGACATGAACCACGAGATGCTGTGGCGCGTGACGCTCGGCCTCGGCGCGCTGCCGGCGCTGATCATCCTGGTGATGCGTCACGACGTGCCGGAAACGGCGGTCTGGCTGGTGCAGAAGGGACGCTACCGCGAGGCCAAGCAGGTCGCGCGCGAGATGTTCAACGACAATCTCGACATGCTGCCGGACCGGGACGTCGAAGTGCCGAAGGTCTCGACCCGCGCATTCCTCGCCGATCTCAGGAAGGATCCGGTCCGCTGGCGTGCGACGGTCTACGGCTGGATCGCCTGTTTCGTGCAAGCCAGCGAATTCTCGACCTTCGCGTTCTATCTGCCGGTACTCTTTGTCATGGTCGGCGTGTCGAGCGTGCTCGGCATCAATCTGGTGACGATGGCGCTGTTCTCCTTCGCCGCATTGTCGGGCTGGGTCGGGCCGCTGCTGACGCCGAAGATCGGCCACCGCGGCATCTCGATCGCCGGCTTCTCGATCGTGCTGGTCTCGCTGCTGGTCGCGGCCTTCGCGCTCTACACCGACAACAAGATCCTGCTGCCGTTCGCGGCCGCCGCCATGCTGTGGGGCCATTATTGGGACGCGTCGAACTGCATGACGATCCCGACCATGGTCGCCAAGCCGAAATATCGCGGCACCGCCAGCGGCTTCGCCTACATGTTCGTGAAGCTGCCGTCGTTCCTGGCGATCTTCCTGTTCCCGACGGTGTTCGCCGCGATCGGGCAGGCGAATGCCACGCTGATGGTCGCGATCTTCCCGCTGATCGGATTGCTCGCCGCGATCTTCATCCTGCCGGAAGTCTACGGCTACGAGAACGACTGACGAAGCGCTCCCCGGTCGCGGCGTCGTCGCCGCGATCGGGACCGATTTCGGAACGCTGCGACCAGCGACTACGGGCTCAGGAAGACCGGATCGATTCCCATCCCGTGGCCGAGCAGGCCGAGCGCCTGAAGCTGGGCGGAGTGGAGGTCGACCTCCACGATGATGAAGATGGTAAACAACGCCACTGCGGAGACGACCAGCAGCGGATGGGCCGTCTCCGCGCTGCTCTCGCCCGCTGCAGTGAGGCTCCGAATCGCACGACGCAGAAAGGAGCTCTGCGGCAACGCCTTTGATTGAATCTGCATGATGAACCTTCCTTGCCGCGTCTTATCCGTCTGACTTGCGCGACATTGGAATTCTAGGCGCAGCGTCGCCGGCGGCATTGACGCACCGCAAATAGCTTGCACTCAATTTCGAAGGCCGCGGCCTGCCTTACCTGATTGCCGCTGCCAGCGCCGCGATCAAAGCGGGCGGCGTCACCAGCAGGCCGAGCTTGAGGAAGGGCCAGGCGCCGACCTCGATCTTCTCCCGCCGGAGCGCGACCAGCCAGAGGATGGTGGCGAGCGAGCCCGTCACCGACAAATTGGGGCCGAGGTCGACGCCGATCAGGATGGCGCTGACGACCGGGGCGGGCAAATGATCGCTGGCCGCGACCGAGCCGGCGACGAGGCCGACCGGAAGGTTGTTGGCGATGTTGTCGGCCAGCGCGGTTGCAATGCCGACACTCCAGGCCGCCTTCGGCACCGATTGCGCCACCGCCTGGTGGAGCAGCGCGCTGAGCTGCGCGATCACGCCGGTCTTGACCAGCGCCTCCACCATGACAAAGAGCCCGCCCACCAGCGGCAACACACTCCAGGACACGCCCCGCAGCACGGGCAAAGGCGACTGCCGGCTGATCAGCAGCACGATCGCGGCTGTCACGCCGCCGCAGATGAAGGTCGGCAGGCCCAGCTGCTTGTCCAGCGCAGACGCCGTGACCAGCACGATTCCGATCGCGACGATGCCGACCGCCGTCAGCTTGCCGCCGCGGCCGAGCTTGGGATGCGGCACGCTGCGCGCAATCGTCTCCTCCTTCAGGACCTGGTGCTGGGTCAGCCGCAGCACGATGTAGGTCATCAGGATGGAGGCCGCCGAGGGCAGGGCGAACAGGCGCAGCCATTCCGTGAGCTCGGGCATGCGCGCGCCGAACACGACGAGATTGGCGGGATTGGAGATTGGCAGCACGAAGCTTGCGGCATTGGCGATGAAGGCACAGACGAAGAGATAGGGCAGTGGTTTTGCGCCGGCTGCGCGCGTCGCGGCATAGACGGCGGGCGTCAGCACGATCGCGGTGGCATCGTTGGAGAGCAGCACCGTGACGAGCGTGCCGACGAGATAGATCAGCAGGAACAGCCGCTGCGGCGAGCCGGCCGCATATTCCACCGCAAGCGCGGCGAGGTAGTCGAACAGGCCCTCGAGGCGCGCGAGCTCGGCGATCAGCATCATGCCGATCAGGAAGAGATAGACGTCGACGCCCTTCTCGATGCCGACAAGCGCATCCTGCCACGGCAGCAGGCCTGATAGCACCAGGGCGCCGGCACCGATCACGGCCCAGATCGCCTCGGGCAGGCGGAACGGACGGATGATGACGCCTGCGGTCGCAGCGACGATGATGCTCCAGGCCAAGATGGCGTCAGACGGCACGGTCAGTCCTTGACGTGAAATGAGTTCATTCCGCAGCGATAGCGGATGCCGGCGCCGCTGTCTCCCCCCGTGGGCGTGGGCCGCCCTGTCGTGTCTCGGGCAGCGCGAGCATGCAGATGACGGCGCCGATCGCAGCGACGATGCCGAGGGTGATGAACGCTGCGCTGTAGCCCGCGCCGACCACGACGAAGCCGGCCAGCGTCGTCGACAGCGCAGCGCCGATGCTCTGGGCGGTGATGACGGCGCCTTGCGCGACGTTGAAGCGGCCGGTGTTGCGCATGAGGTCGGCGACGATGACGGGAAAGATCGCGCCGAAGATGCCGGCGCCGACGCCGTCCAGCAACTGCACGCCGACCAGCCAGAACGGATTGTCCGAGAGCGTGTAGAGGGCGCCGCGGATCGGCAGGATCATCAGCGCGGCGAGGAAGAAGCGCTTGTGGCCCCAGCGATCGGCCCGGGCGCCGACCAGCATTGCAAACGGCACCATCACCATTTGCGCCGCGACGATGCAGGCCGACATCAGGCTGGTGCCCATGTTCTTGTCCTGCAGCGCGAGTTTTTGTCCGACCAGCGGCAGCATGGCCGCATTGGACAGGTGAAACAGCGCCACGCAGATCGCGAAGACGAGCAGGGGACGACAGGTCAGCAGCACGGAAAGGCCCGAAGGCCGCTCGGCCGCGCCGTTGGTGTCAGCGTCGTGCAGCCCGCGCGCGAGATCGTGATCGATGGCCCGTTCGGGGATCGCCAGGATGCTGACGAGACTCGCGATCGCCATCGCGCCGAGAAGGTAGAACACAACGGTCGGTCCGAACCAATAGGCGGACAGACCGGCCAGCCCCGCCGCCACGGCGTTGCCGGCGTGATTGAAAGTCTCGTTACGGCCGATCCGCCGGGTGAAGGCGGCATGGCCGAAGATGCCGAGCGAGATGGCGGCGATCGCCGGCGGGAAGATCACTGCGGCGGCCTGGGCGACCCCTTGCGAGATCGCGACAGGGAGAAAGCCCGGAAACAGCGGCAGCGAGAGCGAGGCCAGCGTCACCAGAATGGCGGCAATCATCATCGCGAGCCGTTTTGCCCGCGTGGCGTCCACCAGCGCACCGGCCGGTGTCTGCGCCACGATGCCGGCGATGGTCGCAATCGACATCACGAGGCCGATGCGCGCCTCATTCCAGTGTTGCTCGGTGAGCAGATAGACGGCGAGATAGGGCCCGAGCCCGTCGCGAACATCGGCGAGGAAGAAATTGGCCGCGTCCAGTGCGCGGCCGGCGCGCCTGTCCTGATCGGGATTTTCGCTGGGCATCGGTTACTCGATCGAGGCTGGGAATCGCTTCGGCAAAAACCGATCTCACGATAGCTTTGTTCCCGCCTCAAGACCTCACAACTGCGAGTTGGAACGGCGCAAGATCTCCGTCCTTGCAAGGAGCGGAGGGACGAAGCAATCCAGAATCTTTCCGCGAAGGCAGTCTGGATTGCTTCGCTACACTCGCAATGACAGAGCTTGCGACAGCTTCCCGCGCAATTCACTTTTACCTTGCCACCGATAGCTTCTCCGTGATCGCCTTGCGCAGAATGCGCGACAGCGATTCCACCGAATAGGGCTTCTGGATCAATTCGAAACCGCGATGGGCGTTTTCGGCGAGCACGTTGCTGTAGCCGGAGGTGAGCACGACGGGCAGGCCGGGATAGCGCTCACGGATGATGCCGGCGAGCTCGACGCCGTTCATGCCGGGCATGATCACGTCGGAGAAGACGAGGTCGACGGCGAATTCGTTCTCGCCGAGGATGGCCAGCGCCGCATTGGCGTTGGCGACGCGGCGGACGACATAGCCGAGATCTTCCAGCAATTCGGTCGAGAACTGGCCGACATCGTCATTGTCCTCGACCACGAGCACGCGGTAGCCGCGCCCGGTGGTCGCGGCCTCGTGGGTCAGCGCCGCGGCTTCCTTCTCGGCGGCCGGGCTCTGTGCCTGCGGCAGATAGATGGTGAAGGTTGCGCCTTTGCCCAGGGTGCTCGTCACCGCGACGTCACCCTCGGACTGCTTGGCGAAGCCAAAGGCCTGGCTGAGGCCGAGGCCGGTGCCCTTGCCGACCTCCTTGGTGGTGAAGAACGGCTCGAAGATCGAGTCGAGATGTTCCGGCGCGATGCCGCTGCCGGTGTCGGTGACGGAGATGGCGACGTAGTCGCCGCCGCGCGCCGATTGCGCCCGCAGGCTGGGAATCCCGGAGACCTTGCGCACGGCGATGATGAGGCGGCCTTCGCCGTTCATGGCATCTCGGGCGTTGATGGCGAGGTTGATCAGCGCGGCCTCGAACTGGGCGATGTCGGCCACCGTGAAGCAGTCGGCATCGTGAATCTCCACCGCGATTTCGATACGGCCGCCGACCAGCGGCCGGACCAGCTGCGCGACCCCCTCGACCTGGCTGCCGACGTTGAAGATCTGCGGCTTCAGCGGCTGCCGGCGCGCGAACGCCAGAAGCTGGGCAGTCAATTTGGAGGCCCGCTCGACGGTCTCGGAGATGGCATCGACATAGCGGCGGCGGCGCTCTTCCGGCAGCTCGCGGCGGCGCAGGAAATCGGTGGCCGAGCGGATGATGGTGAGGAGATTGTTGAAATCGTGGGCGACGCCGCCGGTGAGCTGGCCGATCGCCTCCATCTTCTGCGACTGCCGCAGGGCTTCCTCGCCGCGGCGGCGCTCGGTGATGTCGACGGCTTCAGGCACGGCTCCGGTGATGTTGCCGTGCCGGTCGAGCACGGGGCGCATGCCGAAGTCGAAATCGCGCTCGCCGATGGGAAGGCGCAGGCGCATCTCCAGCCGCACGGCTTCGCCCTTGAGCACGGTGTGGAAGGCCTCGCGCACCAGCGTGCTCATGCCCTCCGTCGCGCTGAACCAGGGCGTCTCCCACAACGGCTTCCCGATCACATCCGAAGAGCTCGCCCCGATGCCGTCGAGTGCGGTCTTGTTGGCGTAAAGCAGCTCGCCCCGGAGATTGACCAGGCCTTGATACTGGTTGCTGGTCTCCAGGATCGCGCGCAGCCGCGCCTCGTTCGATTCGAGCTCGGCGGTGCGCTCGGCGATGCGCTCTTCCAGCGTCTCATTGAGCTGCCGCAGGTCGATCTCGGCCTGCTTGGCGACGGTGATGTCGTGGGCGACGCCGATGAAGCCGATATGCTTGCCGGTCGGGTCCCAGCGTGGCTGCGATTCCGAGCGCAGCCAGCGCCATTCGCCGGCGGCGTTCTTGTAACGCGCTTCGAGCACGAAGGGTTTGAGTGACGCTTCGCCCTGGACGGATTGCTGCAGCACGTGCGGCAGGTCGTCGGGATGCAGCACCTTGCGCCAGTCGAAGTCGATGGCCTGGTCATAGGGCAGGCCGACGAAGTCGACATAGGCCTGGTTGGCGAAGGAGCGTTTGCGATCGAGCTTGGTCACCCAGATCGGCACCGGCGCGCTGTCGGCGATCAGCCGAAAGCGCTCCTCGCTCTCCCGCAGGGTCTCGCGCGCGAGCATCTGGTCGGTGATGTCGATATGGGCGCCGACGAGGCGGATGGCGCGGCCGTCCTTGTCGCGCTCGATCTTGGCGACGACCCGGATCCAGCGGGTCTCACCGTCATTGGGACGGACGATGCGGTATTCGGCGGTGTAGTCTTCGCTGGTACCGGCGAGTGCATCGATGAAGTGCTTGACGGTGGCGTCGCGGTCCTCGGGATGGATGCGATTGACCCAGTCCTCGTGCGATTCCTCCGCAGCCTCCGGCGGCAGGCCGTGGATCATGAGGTATTCGGGCGAGCGGCGGTTCTTGAAGCCTTCGCGGAAATCGACCTCGACGCCGCCGACCTTGCCGATGCGCTGGATGCGCGCCAGCTCGGCCTCGCGCTCCTGGAGCGCGCGATAGGCGTTGTCGCGCTCGCGCGCGACGTCTTCGAGGTGTTGGCGCAGCCTTTCGGCGGCGACGGTCTCGGGCAAGGGATCGTTCAAGGCATCGGCCGTTGTCATGCGGGAGCGCACGTGCCGGACCGATATTCACACAGACGGAGCGTGATGGCCATTGTTTAGAGGAAATAGACTGTCTGGAAAGGCCAGCGGGCGAGCCGGAACGAAAAAAGCTGCGGTCGGGCAACGCCCGGTCTGGCATTTTGTTCCTGACATTGGAACGATGCACCTGCGGATGCGTCGTCGCGAGGCGCCACAACGCCCATCGATAAGACTCTCTTCTCGAAGAGGATAAATCTTGAAGCTCTTTGTCTGCCAGTCCTGCGGCAACGTCCTCTATTTCGAGAACCGCGCCTGCGAACGGTGCGGCCACCGCGTCGCCTTCCTTCCCGAGAAGGAGACGATGTCGGCAATCGAGCCCGACGGAGAGGCCTGGCGGGTCCTTGCCGACAAGGGCGAAAGCCGGATGCTGTGCCGGAATGCCGCGTACGATGCCTGCAATTGGCTGACGGATCCGGGCGAGGGCAACGGCTATTGCCGCGCCTGCCGCCACAACGGCATCGTGCCGGATCTGTCGGACCCCGCCCAGCTTGCCGGCTGGCGCGAGCTGGAGGTGGCGAAACACCGTCTGTTCTATTCCCTGATCCGCTGGAAGCTGCCGCTCCAGACCCGGCAAGACGACCCCGGGCACGGTCTGATCTTCAATTTCCTCGCCGACGATCCGAACAGCGCAGAGAAGGTCATGACCGGCCACGACAACGGCCTGATCACGATCGCACTGACCGAGACCAACGACATCGAGCGCGAGCGGCGCAGGCTCGAGATGGGCGAGCCCTATCGGACGCTGCTCGGGCATTTCCGCCACGAGGTCGGGCACTATTTCTGGGACGTGCTGGTGCAGGGCGGCGGCAAGCTCGATGAATGCCGCGCGGTATTCGGCGACGATTCCGCCGATTACGGCCAGGCTCTGCAGCGTCACTATGCCGAAGGCGCGCCCCCGGACTGGCAGCAGAGCTACGTCTCGGCCTACGCCACCATGCACCCCTGGGAAGATTTCGCCGAGACCTGGGCGCACTATCTTCACATCGTCGACACCCTGGAGATGGCCGCTGAGTTCGGCATGGAGGTTCGCCCCAAGGTCGACCGCGACGGGGAGTTGACGGCGCGTATCCGTTTCAACCCCTACGAGGCCAGGGACGTCGAGGCGCTGGTCAACGCATGGCTGCCCTTCACCTTCGCCATGAACAGCGTCAATCGCGCCATGGGCCTGCGCGACCTCTATCCCTTCATCCTGTCGCCCGCGGTGGTCGGCAAGCTGGGCTTTGTTCATGGCCTGCTCCGGGACGTCGCCAGGTCCGCGTCGAGGCCCGGCAAGCCGTAGGTCGTCCTTGTCAGCCCGGTTTCGGTCTTGCGCTGGTACGCCAGAAGCGGGCCGGATTTAGACCGTTGCCTCCGGCCCATTTTGATGTACCACGGGAGCCACACGGCCCGTCCCCCATAGGCCCCAACGGCCAGGGACGGGTCCCGCCCAAGGTCGAGACTCAAGAAAAGCATGTTCAAACGCATTCTGATCGCCAATCGCGGCGAAATCGCCTGCCGGGTCATCAAGACCGCGCGCCGCATGGGAATTGAGACGGTTGCGGTCTATTCCGAAGCCGACCGCGACGCCCTCCATGTCGAGATGGCCGACGAGGCCGTGCTGATCGGCCCGCCGGCCGCCGCCGAGAGCTATCTGCTGATCGAGAAGATCGTGGAGGCCTGCCGCAAGACCGGCGCCGAGGCCGTGCATCCCGGCTACGGCTTCCTGTCCGAGCGCGAGGCGTTTCCGCGCGCGCTGGAGGCCGCAGGCATCGTCTTCATCGGCCCCAACCCGGGCGCGATCGCGGCCATGGGCGACAAGATCGAGTCCAAGAAGGCCGCGGCCAAGGCCAAGGTCTCGACCGTCCCCGGCTATCTCGGCGTGATCGAGGACGACAAGCACGCGGTGAAGATCGCCGACGAGATCGGCTATCC
>NZ_BTIG01000007.1:0-740428 GCF_036247965.1 Bradyrhizobium sp. TM233
GGATCTATCCGGTATTCGGCGCTCGAAAACGATATTCGGCGCGGAGATGACAAGGTAGTCGGGGCGTGGGTCGAACGGTGACGAGAATGCTATGCGCAGGCAAGATCTCGAAGCCATGGATTTTGAAGAACTATGGCTCCTCCACGAGGAGTTGACAAAGATTCTTGCTGAAAAGATCACGGCCGAAAAGCGGGAGTTGGAGAAGCGCCTGGCGCAACTCAATCAACCGGAACAAGTCGGCGGGCCCGAGAGCGGGGCGGCAGAGATGGGTCTAAACCAGCCTCCCCGCCGCAAATACCCGAAGGTCGTACCGAAGTACTTCAACCCCCTCAAACCGACAGAGACTTGGTCTGGGCGTGGCAAACAGCCGCGCTGGCTGGTCGCCGCGCTACAATCAGGACACACATTGGAGGAGTTCAGGATTCACGAGAACGGTGGAGCCTCCAACCAGAATGCGGGTGGTCAGGAGCATTGATAGCCCTGCCACCGCCAATCCCCCCATGCACGAAATCGTCAGATCCACGAATCCGGAAGCTGGCACTCGTTCGGAACGCGGCTAACTGAAAGCGTCCGCCTCGGGTCTGCCGTCCTAACGAAGCAGCTTGTGGTTTAGGCCTTCCCTGCGCGCACCGCGACGGTCGCCTTCAACAGAAATTGCAGGGTTCCCATCCTCGGCAAGGACCACGCTCCACGCCGGCGCGCGGCGGGTTGGATGGTGTCATGTGCCACCTTCCGGTAGTTTCCGAGATCCAGCATCATCATTGCGAGGAAGGGCACACGTGTGGCCGGAAATCGTGCCTGCATCAACTGTCGCATGAACTGCAGACGGGGAATCAGCCGAGAGCGCAACTCCTGCGGAATCTCGACGCCAAGCAACTCTGCAAGAGCGAACAGCTGGGTTTCAACCGCGTTCTTCATCAATGCGCCCGAGACAAGAGAGGTAAGCTCCTTCCAATCGAGGCCCTCGGCAGAATTGCTTATATCGCGCAATTCAACCAGGTGCCGCAGGTCGAGGTCGCCCAACCAATATCCGTAGTCCTGAAATTGATCATGGATGATCAACATGAGCGCCCGGTAGGTAGGCGTGGGGATATACACGCGTCCGCGCCCCAGCGGCGCGGGGATGCAATGGTTCAGCGGGTGCCCGAGGCTCTGGTAGAGGTACGCAGGACCTGGAGCTGCCCGCTGTAGGTCGATGGTCCCGACATCCTGCGAGCGATTCAGCTCGACATGCCATCTCTGGCTTTCGGGAGGGGTCTCATAGTCAATAGCGTAACCAATTCCGCATAGAGCGGAGACTGCCATTCTGGCTTCGTCCGGCATAACCATAATATCCAGGTCAGACATTAGCCGAACGCCTCGTCGCTCCTCGGGCGCGGTCGCCAGTGTCGATGCCCCCTTGAGCATGATCGGCGTAATTCCCAGGCCGTTCATCGCAACGACGGCTTCTTCGAGTTGAGCGACGAGCCGATTGTTGCGCAGCACGTTTCGGCGGTGGATCTGGCGAATATATCCGCAGACGTCCTCCGACAGGATCGGTGCAAATTTATCGACAAAATCAATGAGCGCCGGCGTCGTCAGAGTCTGATTTGCGAGCCCGATGACCGACGTCCACTCGACATCGCCAGGTGGCATGCCTCGCAGGCAGTTGCAGAGGCTCGTCAGCGCCGCGCTATGCCTTGCCATTGCATAGATCCATGAGCACGCGCCGAGCCTCCACGGCCTCGCAGTAGGTGAGTTGAAGCGATCGCGCGCCCGCGACGATCCGCTTCAAAGCGAAAAAGCCGGCCTGCGTAAGTCTTCCGTCGGCCGCAAATGCGTTGTCGATGAGCCGCTTCATCGAATCCAGTTGATCTATCGCGGCTAGTTCGGCCGGACCGCTCGCGACACGGTTCAAGAAGATGATCCAGCTTGCGGAAAAGCATTGGTGGTGCGCATCCGCAATGGGTACGTACCGCACCAGAACGCCGTCGGAGCGGCAATGCGTCGCGTCGTGCCGGCCGCCATATAGTCGCGAGAGCAAGTCCCACGATCCCTCCTTGAGGGTGAGAGCAAACGGGATGCCGCAGATCGCTCCGTCAGCTCCAACCAGCGCAACGTCATCGCCGGCGTACCGAAGTCCGGCGTCCACCAGCTGCAGTGTGAGGGTAGACTTTCCAGCTCCCGGCTGGCCGCACAACAGCAGGCCCATACCGTCCTTCACAAGAGAAGCGGCATGAAGGGAGAAGGTCCAGCGATTGCTTCGAATAAGCCGCTCGGTGATGTGAGCTTTGATCGTGGGGGCCAGTGCTTCGACTTGACATCTGGAGATGCTGGAATCATCTCCGCGCAGGAGCACTTGCTCGTCCAGCATCATTGCCTCGATCGTAACGTCGTCCTCGCCGCCAGCGCTCTGGTCCGAAACACAAAACAGCGAACACAGCCGCCTCAAGAGGTCCCGATTTGCAGCCCGAACCCCTATTCGGTGCCGGCCTAGTACCGCTGAGAAGGCAAAATCGGTCGGCATTCGCCAGTCGACCTCGAGCAACGCTCGATCGATCCAGACATCCACAACCTGTCGTGTGAACTGGCGCGCCGTCTGCTCGTCAATGCCCAGCGTTCCAAGCCCCTTACAGGTGTCTTCCAGAGAGGTGCCTTGCGCCAGCTTGCACCAGATGAATGCCCCTACCCGGTCCAGTTCAAAGATCTTCTGCCCCGCTCCGCTGAAGAGCATTGATCGACCGTCCAGCAGCGCGAACACTGCATCCGAAGCCGGTCTCAACACCATCTCTGCCGACGATCTTTCCAGCACGGCTCCAACCAATGTGAAGAAATCCGCCTCCGCCTGTACCGGCGAAGCGACGACAGCGCCTGAGATGCTAGCGTCGCGGCCCTCGGCAGCCCACGAAGTTCAATCCGAACCGTCCGCGGCGCGACAATTCTCGTCTGCCGGGCATAAGTGACCCAGTCGGTCTCGTTTCGAAACGACAATCCGGTCCGTCATGCCACAGCTGGCCGCCCCTACCCCCTCCCTCCGGAGAAATGTTCAACACCTCCTCTCAAAGATAGCGCGCCCGCGCTCGACCGATGCGCATCCAGAAGGTACCGGTAGGCTTCGCGATCGGCACTGCGTTCTCGCAGAATGCGTTCCTTCTCGCCAATGCCTATCAATTCCGCGCGCATCTGGGCCAACTGCGGCGCATCGTGGTCGAAATCGTACTCGCTAAGATTTAAATCCCACATTGTCTCCTCCAGCCGAACGAAACCTGGACGAGCTTAGCTTACGTGATCGGCAGCAATTAACAACGATATTTACACCATTGCCATATAATCAAAATTAATTTCAGATTTGAACCGAGCACAACCCATCCGTTACCAAAGTCAAATCGCGGCGCGAACCGAACCGATGGCAGGTGGTAAGCGATGGCCTGAGCGTGAATGGCCTGACCTTTCGATGACGGCATCCCGCCGCGACAACCAGCAAAATAAGTCGGTCGAGAGTCGCAAACCGGACCGACAACGCGAATTTAATTGCGCATTAAATCAAAAAAGATAATATTAACGAATTGCGTGAGGGGGAGTGAGACCTGTGATCCGGTTGGCTGATCTGTCCGTCAAGAGGAAGATATTGGCTTCGTTGCGCGCGGAATATTCGGCACGAAGCCGCAGGGATTTGGACATCATAATTGTGAGAGGCCTCCCAGAAGCCTTCGGTTGAGGTCGAAGCCCCATTTCATGGGCCTGCCGGCCAAAGCCGGCGGTATCCCGAGAATTCACCAAGCAGGAATCCGGTCGGTTGGAGAAGCGTCGTCACGAGCAAGCTGCCCTTTGCTCGAACAACGACCCCAGGTGCGATGCCCCCCCAAGTAACCCGCACCGACGAGAGCGCACTCCAGCCGACCGGCCCCTTTTTCAGCAATATGTTTCTGGGAGGCTCACATGGGTATGATCATGGTCGAGTGTCCGCAAACGGGTCGCGCGATTCCCACCGGCATCAAGTCCGATCGCGAGACTTTTCTGCGGAGCATCGTGTTCTTCGGCAATACTCGTTGCCCAATCTGTGAGGCCAATCACAATTGGTTCGCCCGCGAGGCCTGGGTTGAAGAGTCAATCGCCCGGACGGTGGATATCCTTCGGGCGGCTCCTTCGCGCTGATGCAGATATCAAGGCCGCTTCAAAGAGCGCGTCCAAATTCCCTCGTCCGGTGCAAGCATTTTTGCTGCAACGCATCAGAGCGAGAGTGCTCGAAAATATTTCTGCGTATCGTCGTAAAGCGAACGGACGGCTCCGGGATCCATTTCTTAGAAATCACTGGCAAGTCGTAACAAATTCGATCTTCGGGTCACGGATTCGGCAAGGCCTGTTTGGGGTGTTGTAGTGAGTAGTGGGGTTTGCAGTCTGGCTGTTCTGCATCATACAGCGATCGAGCTCGTTAGCCTGCTCGCTCAATTGAAGCATCTCCGGGAGCGAGTGCGAAGGGCGGAAGCACGGCGCTCGGGAGAAAGACGGCCATCGGCGTCGCGTGCGGGAAGGCTCCGAGCAACGAGATATCGCACGCGAAGGATTCCCAAGTCAGTGCATTTCTGATCACCATGCTGGCTGAATTAGAGACCGGTATGGATGCGCAAGGCCTATTCTCCGCAAGCGTGCCGCGTCATGTCTAGCCCGCTTTCGACAGGCGCCGGCCCCCTCGCCTTCGATGGATTTTCTTTTGATCTCCCGGTGCACATTCATGCACACGCCACATTCCAACGAATTGAAAAGCTCAAACTCTCGCTCCAGTCCATCATGGGGGCTACGGAAAAGAGGTAGGTAGCCTTGCGATTCCAATGATTTAACTTACGCCCTCAATGGAAAGAAGCACCGGACGTGTGCACTCCAAACTAGCCGAAATTTTATACCCGCTTTGACCTTTCGGTGCACACGAGAGCCGGAGTGCGTGCACACGCGTGGCGGCCTTCACTCACTCGACATCGAGAATTGCGTACGCGAAGTCGGCAAGCCCCTGGGCCGTGCTTCGCCTGGAACGTTGGCGAAGGCTATAGAACCCTGAGGTCGTGCGATATTTCTGAACTGATATTGCATGATAATCATAATATAAAAGACTATATCGGCTTCGACCGCAGTTCCAATGGGAGGATAAAAATGCGCAGGACTGGTGCACACAATTTTCCGGCAATTGATCGCGTGATCTATGGCAAACCGGCGGCTGAGGCCATCAACGAAGAAGCGGAACGATTGAATGCAAAGCGCGTCTTCCTTATCGTCAGCCGCACCTTGAACACCAAGACCGACGAGATTGAGAGAATCCGGCATGCGCTCAGCGACAAACATGCCGCGACCTTCGACGGAATTGCACAGCACACGACGCGCAAGCAGGCCGCTGAAGTTGCCCTTCATGCCAAGGACGCACGCACAGATCTCGTCGTGGCCGTCGGCGGCGGTTCTGCCGTTGACCTCGCCAAGATCGTCATCATGGCGATGGAGCACGATATCCGCGATGAAGCGGGCTTCGATCCGTTTCCCATGGGCCCGGGCGTGAGCCATTCCCCGTTCCGCGCGCCTGCAGTCCGACAAATCGCCGTGCCGTCAACGCTGAATGGCGGCGAATACAATGCCGCAGCGCTTGTCACCGACGAACGCAACAGGCTGAAGCAGATATTCTTTCACCCCCACATGATGCCGGTGGCGATCGTCCTCGACCCGGCGCTCACGCTTCATACGCCTTCGAGCCTCTGGATGGGATCGGGCACACGCTCCATGGATCACGGCATCGAAGCATTGTGCTCGCCAGCTGGCACCCCCCTTGCCGACGAAGTGGTTCTGGCAGGTATCCGTACGCTGCGCGAGGGAATGCTCCGGACCCTGCAACAACCCGACGATTTCGAAGCGCGCCGCTTGTCTCAATACGGCTCATGGCTTGCCTCCTTTGGGCTGCAGGCACGCGTCCCGATGGGCGCAAGTCACGGCATCGGCCACGTGCTTGGCGGGACTTTTGGCGTTCCTCATTATTATTGCACGCCCGTCATCATGCCGAGCGTTCTACGCTACAACAAGCCGTTCACCGATGACGCACAGAAGCGTTTGGCGGCGGCATTGGGTGCTCCCGGTGGGGACGCGGCAGACGCCTTTGCGGGGTTCGTCAGGCAACTTGGACTACCGGGCCGCCTCGCTGAGGTCGGCATCAGCGAAGACAAGTTCGGCAAGATCAGCGAAATCGCGATCAACCATCGCTTCGTCAAGGCCAATCCGCGCCCCTTCAACGACCAAGCCGAAATCGTCGACCTGCTGCGAATGGCGGCGTAGCTGCCAAGGCAGCGGCCGATGGTAGAGGCACAGTCTCCGCCATCGGCCCGCTCCGCCCAGAAGCCAACGTCGGTTAAGCCGCGCCTCAACCGTCGGCCGAATGCATTCTCTCGCAGTCGCTCGCGACGGGATTGCCCAATGCCTGCCGTCCAGCCTCCAGCAGGAAGTCAGACAGACGCTTGTCGTCGACCGCACGCGCCAACACGATCGACCCGACCATGGTCGCGATTGCGCCGGCGGCCGTCTGTCTCGCATCCGATGATGGCCTCGCCGCGGTCAGCCGCGCGATGATATCGATCATCTTGCCGAGCCCTCGTTCGAGGGTGCGCCGCGCCTCCGGACCCGACCGCCCGATATCCGCGGCCAAAGCGGGCAGCGCGCAACCGCGTCCCGGATCGTCACGGTGGCGGTCACTCAGGTAAGACTCGACAAGTGCGTCGAATCCCTTCGCGGCGGGCAGCCCCTGCGTGAGACTGAGCCAATGCACGATGGTTCGATCCATGGCCAGGGCGAGCCCTTCGACGACCAACGCGTCGCGCGATCTGAAGTAGGCGTAGAAGCTGCCATGCGTCAGATTCGCGAGCTTCATCAGGTCGGCCACACTCAGGCCATCGGCACCGGCCTGGCGCAGACCGCGGGAAGCGCTTTCGACGATGCGCCTGCGGGTATGCTGCCCATGGTCCTTCGGGTAACGCATCGCCTGCTCCGGCTTGGCACAAGATATTAGCTGATGACAATCCCATCATGACCGGAGCTTCTCAGCCCGCGCAGAGACGACGGGATGTCGTCTGCAGTGCGGATCGTCAAGCCGCGGCTTCACGCGACCTTGAGATTGGCCCCGCTATCGGCGTCAAGGAATCCCGTCAGCCTGTCCCTGATCAATCGCTCGGCGTCCGCCATGATGCGGTCGATCAACTCCTTCACGGTCGGAATATCGTGAATGAGTCCGACGACCATGCCGCAGCTCCAGGCGCCCGCGTCCATGTCGCCGTCGATCATCACCTTGGGATAGACGCCCGCCACCTGATCATGGATGTCGTCGATTTTGAGGCTTTTGCCCTTCTCGCGCTCGATCTCGAGCAGATGCTCGACGCCCTTGTTGTTCAGGACCCGCTCGGTATTGCGGAGCGCGCGCATAACGAGCCTGGTGTCGAGCTCGGACGCCGCGACCAGCGCCTTCTTGACGTTCTCGTGCACCGGCGCCTCCTTGGTGGCAATAAAGCGCGTCCCCATGTTCATTCCCGCGGCTCCCATCGCCAGCGCCGCAACCAGGCTGCGTGCGTCGGCCATGCCGCCGGAGGCCACGAACGGGATCTTCAACTCTTCGGCCGCACGCGGCAGCAGGATCATGTTCGGCATGTCATCCTCGCCCGGATGACCGCCGCACTCGAAGCCGTCGACGCTTACGGCATCGCAGCCGATCTGTTCGGCCTTCAGCGAATGCCGGACCGAGGTACACTTGTGGATCACCTTGATCCCGCCCGCCTTCAGGGCCGGCATGTATTGTTCAGGGCTACGTCCGGCCGTCTCGACGATCCTGACGCCGCCCTCCCTGATGGCGGCGATGTACTCCGGATAAGGCGGCGCGCTGAAGGTCGGCAGGAACGTCAGGTTCACGCCGAACGGCTTATCGGTCATGTCCCGGCACCGCGCGATCTCTTTGGCAAGCAGTTCCGGCGTCCGCTGGGTGAGGCCTGTGATCAAGCCGAGCCCGCCGGCGTTGGATACTGCGGCTGCCATTTCGGCGAAGCCGACATAGTGCATTCCGCCCTGGATGATCGGATGCTCGATACCGAACAGTTCAGTGATCGCTGTCTTCACGAATGATCTCCGCGCGTTTCCATCAGTGGATGATTTCAAACAAGCCCGCGGCGCCCATGCCACCACCGATGCACATGGTCACCACGCCGTATTTCGCCTTGCGCCGCCGCCCCTCGATCAGGAGGTGGCCGGTGAGCCGCGAGCCGGTCATGCCATAGGGGTGGCCGATCGCGATCGAGCCGCCATTGACGTTGAGCTTGTCCGGATCGATGCCGAGTTTGTCGCGGCAATAGATCACCTGCACCGCGTAGGCCTCGTTGAGCTCCCAGAGATCGATGTCGTCGATCTTCAAACCATGGCGCTTGAGCAGGCGCGGGATCGCGGCGACCGGGCCGACGCCCATCTCGTCCGGCTCGACGCCGGCGGCGACGAATCCGCGGAAGATACCTAGCGGCTTCAGCCCCTTGACGGCTGCAAACTTGCCGCTCGTGATCACGCAGGCCGAAGCACCGTCCGAGAGCTGGCTGGCATTGCCCGCGCTGATGGTCTTGCCCTCGAACACCGGCTTGATCTTGGCGAGGCCCTCGGCCGTGGTTTCCGGACGCGGGCCCTCGTCTTTCGTGAGCGTCACCTGTTCGTAGGTGACCTCCTTGGTGTCCTTGTTGACGAGCGCCATGCTGGTCGTGAACGGCACGATTTCATCGCTGAAGCGGCCGGCCTGCAGAGCGGCGCCGACGCGGCGCTGGCATTCGAGGCTGTATTCGTCCTGCTTGTCGCGGCCGATCTTGTACCGCTCGGCGACGACCTCCGCCGTATCGAGCATCGACATGTACATTTCGGGCTTCATCGCCATCAGCTCGTCGTCGACGGCGTGAAACTTGTTCATGTGCTCGTTCTGCACGAGGCTGATCGACTCGATGCCGCCGCCGATCGCGACTTCGACCCCATCCAGCATCACCGACCGCGCGGCAACGGCGATGGCCTGCAGGCCGGACGCGCATTGCCGGTCGATCGTGGTGCCGGCCACCGTCACGGGCAGGCCAGCGCGGATCGCGCCCTTGCGCGCAACGTTCATCACCATGGTGCCCTGCTGCATCGCGCAGCCCATCACCACGTCTTCCACCTCGCCCGGCGCGATGCCGGCGCGCTTCACCGCCTCGGCCATCACGTGCCCGGCCATGGTCGGGCCATCCGTATTGTTGAGCGCGCCACGATAGGCCTTGCCGACGGCCGTGCGTGCGGTGGAAACGATCACTGCTTCGGTGGTCATGCTGGCCTCTTCTCTTTACGCGGCCGCATCCAGCTGCGCGTAGCGCAGCACGTGGAATGCGGGATCGCCGAACTGGATGTTGATGGAGGAGATTCGCTTGAAATAGTGTCCGACGTTCAGCTCGTCGGTCATTCCCATGCCGCCGTGAAGCTGCACCGCCTGGTCGGCCACGAACTTGCCGGCATAGCCGATCTTCGACTTGGCCCCGGAGGCGAGCCGCGACAGGCCGGAATCACCGGTGCTGAGGCTGAGACTGAGATGCTGCATCAGGGAGAGCGCCTCCTGATGAGCGATGAACATGTCGACCATCCGATGCTGCAACACCTGGAAGGAGCCGATGGTGGTGCCGAACTGCTTGCGGGTCTTCGAATAGTCCAGCGTGGCGGCATTCAGCTCGCCGATCGCGCCGACGACCTCGGCGCAGAGTGCGCCGATCGCACGGTCACGGCAGGTTTCCAGCGCGGCAACGCCCTCGCCTTCCGCTCCCAGCAATTGCCCGCGGACTTCGCGCAAGCTGATCTCGGCGGCGCGGCGTCCGTCGATCGTCTTGAAGCCTTGGAGATCGACGCCGGCGGCATGGCGGTCGACTACGAACAGGCTGACGCCGTCCCGGTTGCGATTGTCGCCGGCGGTCCGCGCCGAGACGATCAAATGATCCGCCCACGGCGCCGCCATCACCATGGTCTTCTCGCCGCTCAGAACGTAGTCGCCCCCCTCGCGCCGCGCTTTGGTCGCGACGTTGGCGAAATCGAACCGGGAGGCTCTCTCGGTCCAGGCCAGCGCCCAGATCTTGGAGCCGTCGATGATGCCTGGGACGAATCCCTGCTTCTGCTCGGACGTACCAAGCTGCTCGATCAGGCCGCCGGCAAGCACCACCGTTTCGACGAAAGGTTCGACGACGAGGTGACGGCCGAACTCCTGCATGACGATCATGGTCGACAACGAACCGCCGCCGAGGCCGCCGGCGTCCTCGGAGAACGGCGCCGCGAGCAGGCCGAGCTCGGCGAAGGTGTGCCACCGTTTCCGGCTGAAGCCCTCCTCGCTCGCCACGATCTTGCGCCGCGCCTCGAAATCGTACTGGTCGCGCAGAAGGCGCTGAACGCTGGATCGCAGCAACTCCTGCTCTTCCGTGAACTGAATATCCATCCGATCCTCCCGATCCGCCGTGGATTAGAGCCCGAGCACGGCTTTGGCGATGATGTTTCGCTGGATCTCGTTGGATCCGCCGTAGATGCTGAGCTTGCGCGCGTTCAGATATTTCTCGGACGCGGTGTGGCAGTAGTCCGGGCCCGGCATGAAGTGGTTCGCGCTGACCGGATGTTCCCGGATCGCAAGACCATAATTGCCGATCGCGCGGTGCGTGAGCTCGGTGATGTCCCGGAAGATCTCGGTGCCGCGGATCTTGAACAGCGACGCCGCCGGACCGGGATCGATGCCACGCGCCATCTGGCCGACGACGCGCAGTTCGGTCGCTTCCAGCGCCAGCACGTCGAGCTCGACGCGGGCGATGTCGCGCAGAAATTCCAGATGCGCCGGATCGTCGGCCGGTATCTCGGCCCTCACGATCTGCTTGAGCTTCCGGAGATAGCGGGTGGACCGGCCGATCCCCGCCATGCTGGTGCGCTCGTTGCCGAGCAGGAATTTGGCGTACGTCCAGCCCTTGTTCTCCTCGCCGACCAGGTTCTCGACGGGCACGCGGACGTCCTCCAGAAAGACGTCGTTGACCTCGTGACTGCCGTCGATCGTGATGATCGGCCGAACGGTGACGCCGGGCGACTTCATGTTGATCAGCAGGAAGGAGATTCCCGATTGCGGCTTTGCATTCGGATCGGTTCGCACCAGGCAGAAGATCCAGTCGGCGTGCTGGGCCAGCGTGGTCCAGGTCTTGTGCCCGTTGACGACGTAATGGTCGCCCTCGCGCACCGCCTTGGTTCTAACCGTAGCAAGGTCAGAGCCGGAGCCCGGCTCGGAATAGCCCTGGCACCACCAATCCTCGCCGGACAGAATTCGCGGCAGAAACTTCCTCTTCTGCGCCTCGTTGCCGAACGTGTAGATCACCGGCCCGACCATGGTCACGCTGAAGGCAAGCGGCGGCAGCGTTCCCGCCCGGGAGGTTTCCTGCTCAAAGATGAACCGCTGTGTGACCGTCCAGCCCGGCCCGCCATACTCCTTGGGCCACAGCGGCGCGATCCAGCCCTTCTTGTGGAGGATCCGGTGCCAGAGCAGTGATTGCTCCTTGGTCAGGTCGGTCTCCGGATTGGGAACGCGCATCTCCGCCGGATAATTGTCCGCGATGAAGGCGCGCACTTCATCGCGGAAAGCCGCGTCATCAGCAGACAGCGCAAGCTCCATCGGAACGGCCTCCTTACCACTTCTCGCCGAAGGGACGGATTTCCAGCTCGAATGTCCACGCGCTCTTCGGCTGCTGATAAAGCTGCCAATAGGACGCAGCGACGGACGACGGCGGCATCAAGAGATCGGGATCGTCGAGCGCATTCGGACCGAGTGCCTCGAGCCGGCGCTGCCGCACCCATTCCGTATCGACGCCGGAATCGATGATGAGATGCGCGACGTGAATGTTCTTGGGGCCGAGCTCGCGCGCCATCGCCTGGGCCACCGCCCGCAGGCCGAACTTCGCGCTGGCAAAGGCGGCATAACCGCTGCCGCCGCGGAGCGACGCTGTCGCGCCGGTGAAGAAGATCTTGCCGCCGCCGCGAGGCAGCATCAGCCGCGCGGCCTCGCGGCCGGCGAGAAAGCCGGAATAGCAGGCCATCTCCCAGACCTTGCGGAAGACCCGCTCGGTCGTATCGAGGATCGGAAAGTTGACGTTGGCGCCGATGTTGAAGATGCAGACCTCGAGCGGCGCATGCTTGTCGGCATCGGCAAGGAAGGAGATGACCTCCTCCTCCTTGCGGGCATCCAGCGAGCATGCATGGATTTCGCCTCCGGCGGCCTCGATCTCCTTGACGAGCGGCTCGAGCTTGGCCCCGTTCCGGCGCCCGGCGAACACCGTGAAGCCCTCCGAGGCGAACTTCTTGGCGATCTCGCCGCCGATATAGTCGCCGGCACCGATCACTGCGACGGTTGCATTTCTCTTTTGCATGGATCGTCTCCCGGTTGGATTGAACTTCGTTAGCTCGGCGGCTCTATGCCGTCCTTGCGACTGGCCTCGTTTGCTCGAGGATGGACTCCTCGACGTCACGAAGCTGATCCTTGCCGAAGAACATCTCCTTGCCGACGAAGAAGGTTGGCGACCCGAACGCGCCCCGGCTGACGGCATCGTTGGTCAGATCAATCAACCTCTTCTTGACGTCGTCCTGCTGGGCGCGAGCGATCAATCTGTCGATATCGAGCCCCGAAGCCATGAACGCGTTCCGGAAGATTTCGACGTCGTCCATCTGCTTCGGCTCCTCCCACATATGGTGATAGGCCGCACGAAAATAGGACTCGAACACGCCCTCGAACTGGGCTGCCACGGCGCCCCGCATCAGCATCAGCGTGTTGACGGGAAAGAAGGGATTCTGGCGGAATTTCGTGACGTTGTGGCGGCGGATAAACCGCTGGGTCTCGAGCGCCTGATATTCCGGCTTGTTCTTGATCCCACGAAGCGAGTCGAACGGCGACATGTTGCCCGTCGCCTTGTAGATGCCGCCAAGCAAGACCGGAACATAATCGAATTTCGCACCGGTGCGCTGCTCGATGCCCGGAATCGCCACCTCGGCCAGATAAGCGTTCGGGCTGCCGAAATCGAATTGGAATTCAATCTTCAAGGTCATCTCGGCTCCTCCCGCGGAACATGTGCCTGCACTGGCGATCCGGTCGCCGGCCTGACTTTTCTCAAACATACAGTTCTAAAATAGAACTGTCAAACGCTCCCGCAATCTGCTGATTTCGTCTAGTCTGGAAGGGTATTGTTTGGAGTTTAGTACCTATCTAGAATGGCAAATCCGCGCCGGCCTCTGCAACGATTCGAGACGAGGTCCGTGCCGCGGCGGCGACTGGAGTGTGTGGATGAAGTGGAAGGAACTCGAGGAAGAGCCGTGCTCGATGGCCCGAACTATCGGCGTGATCGGCGATCGCTGGACTCTTCTGATCCTGCGCGAGTGTTTTCTGCGCACGCGCCGCTTCGAGGGATTTCAGTCGGCACTTGGAATCACGCGGCATTTGCTTGCCGAACGTCTGAAGAAGTTGGTTCGGCAGGGCATCCTGCGCCGCATTCCCTACCAGGAATCCCCCAAGCGGCACGAATATATCCTGACCCAGAAGGGGCTCGATCTGTATCCGATCATGATGGCAATCGTGCATTGGGGCGATATTCACATGGTCGACGAGCGCGGCCGCCCCTTGCTGCACCAGCATCGCAAGTGCGGAAAAGATTTCGATCCGGTCATGGTGTGCTCCGAATGCGGCGAGCCGCTGTCGGCCAAGGAGGTTCATACTCATCCCGGGCCGGGTGCTCGCAGCGCGCCGGCGGCGGCGGCGCCGACGACCTCGAAAACAAAGGCACGCTCGCGGGCCGCCTGAGGCTCGCGCATCCAAGGCCTCCCGCGGCTGGAGGTGCCGCCAGATGCGATCTGGCGGCCAGGAAGTGAGGAACGACCGCACGGGACAGGCTCGCTCTCAGACCCGGATCACATCGGCGCCAGCTTCGTGGGTGTAGAGACGCTCAACCTGTTCGGATCGAACTTTCAGCACCGCGCGTTGGTTGACATAGGCCTTGTCGGTGATCTCTCCTGCCGCCATTGATGGCGGATCTCTCAGCAGGACGAAGGAGCAGATCCGTTCGCTGCTTCCGACGGTCTCATTGTAGTCTCGAAAGCGATCCAGCAGGAACCCGACCACGGCGGGATCCGCGGTCAAATCCGCACCCGGAGTTTTCGAGATCCGTGCGGCCTCCGTGGGGTTCAACCAGCAGAGCAGCGCGCACGCCTCACGATTTTCGCCCGCGACCACGATGTCGAGCAAGACACCGCGCGTTGCGGCCAGGATTGCCGCGCGCATATTGCCGATCGAGACCCAGGTCCCATTCGCAAGCTTGAAATTCTCGGAAATTCGTCCGGTAAAGCGCAGCCCGAGCTCAGGCTTCTGCGGATCCAGAAACGAGACAGTATCCCCGATGCGATAGAAGCCTTCCTCGTCGAAGGCCATTTCCGTCAAATCCGGCCGCCCGAGATAACCCGGCGTGACGTTGGGTCCCTTGACCCTGACCTCGTAAGTATCCGAGACCGGAATGAGCTTGAGCCGCAGTCCCGGCGCGGGAAGACCGATCTCGCCGGGTCGATCTGTCGCCCAATGGGTCGTACTGATGGTCGGGGCGGTTTCGGTCGTACCGTAACCCGACATGACCGGAATTCGCCGGCCGGTCACCGAGAGTGTCAAGCGATAGAGCTTCTCCAGCGTGTCCTTTGAAATTGCAGCGCCGGCATAACTCATTCGGTCCATCCGCTTGAAGACACTGGCGCCGAGATCGAGATCCTTCTCGACCGCGTCACACAGCAGGTTATAGCCGGCAGGCACGTTGAACATGGCGGTCGGCGACACTTCCTTGAGATTGGCGACAGTCTTATGAAAGAGCTGCGGCAGCGGACGGCCGTCGTCGATATAGAGCGTCCCGCCGTTCTTGAGGATGCCGTGAAGAATGACGTTGCTGCCCATCGTGTGGTGCCAAGGTAGCCACTCCACCTGGACTGGCGCAGCCGGAGGAGACACGAGCAGGCTCCCCATTTGCAGGGAGCTTGCCATCATGCGGTGGGTGTTGAGCACGCCCTTGGGAAAGCCGGTGGAACCCGACGTGAAGAGGATCTTGGCGACAGCGTCGCACGAGACCGCACGAGATGCCCCGGCAAATCCCTCGCACGCGGTTCTGGCTGTCAGGGTGCGGAAGGGCACCGTGTCCGGCGCGCCATCGACGCTGATCCAGGTCGCGGGCGCCAATTCCGGAATGGTGCGGCCTGCGGAAAACTCGCGTCCGCTTTGGACGAACACGAAGCTCGGGCGCAGCACTTCGGCGATGTCCTTGAGACGAGCAAGTCCACCGGGCATCAGTGTGTAGTTTGGCGATATCGACGCCAGGATGACGCCGATTGACATCGCCGCAAACGAAACCACCGCGTTCTCGATCGAGTTTCCGGAGAGGATGGCGAGCTTGTCCGCTGGCTTTGCACCCAGATCAAGCAAGCTCTGGCCCACCGCCTGGACCTGAGACCATGCCTCGCTGTAGGTGATCTCGTCCCACCCGCCTTTCGCGTTGCGCTGCGCGAGGAATATCCGGTCCGGGGCGGCGCTTGCCCAGTTCGGCAAGAAGTCCGTGATACGCCAATCACATGGCTTCCACTCCAGGGGTGAGCTCAATATCAGCGCGCCATCTGGTCGGCGCTCCATTGAAACCTCGCGCGGCGCAAACGTCAGTGCCTTCGTCGACATAATTGATCTCCTGAAGTACCGGAATGGCGATCGCACCAGTTGCGCTCGTGTCGCGCAGGACGCGGGCGCCGGCACGTCATCAATGCCGCTCGCCTCTCGCCTGTTACGTGCTCATTCGGACCTGGCGTCCAGCACTTCTCCGAAGGCTTCCCAAGTCGATCCGGTCCAGCGCTGCAGGCGCATCTGCGTCCAGATCATGTTCTCGGTTTCGCTGGTGTTGATCTTGATGCCCGGCAGTGCGGTCGGGACGACGAAGTCCCGGAGGTTCTTGGCCTGCGCCAGGATGTTCTTGCGGGACAGGTCATCGCCGCATTGTTTCAAGATCTGTTCCAGCAGGATGCCCTGCTGATAACCGGTGAGATAGCTGCCGTTGGTGATATCGACGCCGGGCAGATATTTGTCGATAAACGCCCGATAGGCCTGCATGCCGGGATCATCTTTCCACTTCGGATCCACGACATCCTTGTTGATGGTGCCGACGATCACTCCAGTCGACTTGTCGAGGCCGGCCGGCGTGAGCGTGCCTCCAACCGAACCGGACGGAAAGTTGATGATGACGGTCGCCTTCCAGCCAATCAAAGAGGCCTGCCGGATCGCCTGCGCAGCGAATTTCGGCGTGCCCGCGATCATCAGGGCATCCGCACCGGAGCTCTTCAGGTTGGTGATCTGCGAATCGACGGTCGGTTCAGTGACCTCATAGGACGCGGTGACGACCCTGCGATCGTAGTCCTTGCCGAGAAACGCCTTGAAGGCGTTGACGTAGTCTTTTCCGAGGTCGTCATTCTGGTAGAGGATCGCATATTTGGCGTTCGGCAGAGCCTTCGTGAGGTATTTTGCGTAGATCTTTCCCTCGGTATCGTAGCTGACGAGACCTGTCGTGATCAGCGGGTAACTGGCGACGTCGGTGAACTTGGACGATCCGCTGACGATCGCGATGCTGGGCACCCCTTTTGACTTCAAGTATTTTGACGTTGCCGAAATGGCGGGAGTGCCGAGCTGGCCGAACATGAATGCAACTTCATCGCTCTCAACGAGCTTGCGAACCTGCTCCACCGCCTTGGGCGGGCTATAGGCATCGTCATAGGCGACGTAATTGATCTTGCGCCCGCTGATGCCGCCGCGATCATTCAGGGACTGAATGTAGGCGATCAGCCCCTTGCCCACGAGACCGATCGATGAAGCCGGTCCGCTGAACGGAAACACCCCGCCAATCTTGATTTCCGTCGCCGTAACCCCCGGCTCGTCGGCCGCGAATGCCGGGCTGCCCAACAGCACGAGCAGAACGGCAAGACTCTTCCATTTCCGCAACATCGGCATCCTCCCTGATGCGCACTCTTCCGGTGCGCGCTTCAATGTTATGTGTTCCTAACGGCTCGCCAGGCGTCATGCCGCGCGAAATTGAGCGCGCCGCCAAGCCTCGATGGCAAAGCGCGTCAACCGTTTCGGCTCTTGGATCGGCCGTCTCACGACTTGAAACCTACAGTTCTTTTTTAGAACTAGTCAAGCGCTTACATGCGCCTCCCCTGACAGCGGGAGGAAGCGCTTGCGACTTTGTGAGGAGTTGTACGTTTAGCCTGGCATCATCCTCGTTAGAGGATTGGTCCTGATGCCCAGCCGCGGTAGCCGCTTCTGTCAGCCGGGATATCGCGCCATAACATCCAGTCAGTTCATTCTATTATTGAACTTCAGAAGTGATCGGAGGTGAGCTCTCAAATGGCGGCGCTGCAACGCGCACGGCCAGCAGGCCGGCGATCAGCTTTAGACTAGCGCGGGACAGGGAATACGAGATCGAGACCTTTAAGAAAGTGCTCGACGTCAATCTCACGGGCATGTTCCAGACGTGCATGGCGTTCCGCTCGCAGCGAGCGTGGGATGGCGAGTCTCTTGCGGGGTATCGGCCAGCACGGATGCGGCCTCGTCCGCTTCGCGACAAGAGCTGTCGATCCCGCGTCTCCCGACCGAATCCGAAGCGCCTCACTGGCAACAGATGCCCGCTCTCACACCTTTGCAGGCTGGCGCGGCCGCAGGTGCAGCCGCGCCGATTTCGCTCAGCGGAAATTGCCCTTGGTCTCGGGGATCACGACCGCGCCGATCAAATAGATCACGAACACGCCGACCGCGAAGCAGGCCAGCGACATCGGAATCTGCGCGGCGCTGCCGCTCACCAGCGAGACGAAGGTCGGCATCATTCCGCCCAGCGCAAAGCCGATGTTCCAGGACAGGCCGGTGCCGCTGGCGCGGAGCGCCGTGGGGAAACGCTCGTTCAGGAAGATCAGCACCGGCGCGTAGCCGGCATTGCCGATGAAGGCGATGGCAAGCGCATAGAGCGTGATTTGCGTGGTGTCCCTGGTCGTGGCGAGGTTCAGATAGCACAGCGGCAACAGCACCGCCGCCAGGACCCCGATCAGCAGGAACGTCTTTTTGCGGCCGATGAGATCGCTCAGCGCGCCGACCATCACCGCGGCGAAGAATGCCGAGACACTCGCGCCCATCAGGATCAGCGAGGAGGTCTGGTTCGGAACCGCGTTGATGACTTTCAGGAAGCTCGGCAGGTACCCCGAGGTCAGATAATAGCCGGCGCCGCCGCCGAAGGTAATGAGCAGGTTGATCAGCAGGACGCCGCGATACTCACGCGACAGCACATCCTTGACCGGCGCCTTCGAGACCTTTGCCTGCTTATTGCCCTGCTGGCGCTTGAGCTCCTTGAAGTACGGGGACTCTTCGAGGTTCCGGAAGATGAACCAGCCGAGCAGAGAGCTCAGCAGCCCCGAGAAGAACATGAAGCGCCAGCCCCAGACGGCAAAGGCATCTCCGGGAAACACCGAGGACGTGATCAGGAAGATGAAGGACGCCAGAAGCGCGCCAATGCCGGCGCCCCCGCCGCCGACCAGGCCCGACATCGCGCCGCGCCAATGCGGCGGCACCGATTCCGTGCCGATCGTGTGGGTCGAGGCCACGACACCACCGACGAACACGCCCTGCACCAGCCGCAGGATCAGGAACAGGATGGGCGCGATCACGCCGACCTGCGCGATGGTAGGCAGCAGGCCGAACGCGGCCGTGCTGATGCCGACGCCGATGATGGCGATCAGCATGGCCTGCTTGCGGCCGTGCACGTCGGCGTAGTGCCCGAAGATCGCCGAACCGAGTGGCCGCATCAGCAGCGTAACGGCGAACGAACCGTAGACCGCGGCGAGCGACAGCGCCGCATTGCTCGACGGAAAGAACAGCGCACCGACCACCGGCGCCACATAGAGCAGAATGAACAAATCGAACAGGTCGAGTGCCCATCCGAGCACCGACGCGATGATCGCGTTGACCATCTGCTTGTTATCCGCCGATGCCTGTGCGCCGGCGACCGGCATATCCATCTCAGCCATTTTGTTTTACCTCCCCCGTTTGAATAGGGCCGCGGTCCGCGCCATTGCGAACCGCGGCAGTTCGTTGCGTCCCGTATCAGCGGCCGACGAATTTCGGCGGCCGCTTGGCGTTGAACGCCTCGACGCCTTCCCTAAAATCTTCCGACTGGCGCAGACGGCTGTAGCAATGGCCTTCGAGCTCGATGGCGATGGCGAGTGTCGAATCCTCGGTATCGTTGAGGAGCTTCTTGGCGGTGCGCTGCGCCAGTGGCGAGAAGCTGCGGAGCTCGTCGACGAGCTTGTCGGTTGCCTTCTCCAGTTCGGAATCGGGCACGCATTCGGTGGCGATGCCCCACTCCAGCGCCTGCTTCGCCGAGATGCGCTTAGAGCGCATCACGATGTCCTTGGTGCGGGTGATGCCGACCATCTTCTGCAGCCGCGCCGACCCGCCGGAGCCCGGGATCTGGCCGAGCTTCTGCTCGGGCAGCGCGTACTGCGTGGTCTCCGAGGCGATACGGAAGTCGCAGGCCAGCGACAGCTCGAAGCCGACGCCGAAGCAATAGCCGCGATTGGCGACGATGACAGGCTTGGCGCAACGCGCCGGCGCGGCGATGTTCCAGGCGAGCTTGGAGACGTGCTCGGGGCTCGCTTCCATGAAGCCCCCGATATTGCCGCCGCTCGAAAAATGTTCGCCCTCTCCGCGCAGCACGATGATGCGCACGCGCGGATCCTCGTCCAGAGTCTCGAAGGTCAGCCGAAGCTGGTCGCGCTGCGGCATCGCCACGACGTTGTAGGGCGGACGTCCCAGGATGATGTCCGCGCGCTCATGCGCCTCGTCGATCTCGACCTTGAACCCATCGAGCTTGGCAAGCCGGGGATCGGCAAAAGTATAGGGTGACGGCATTTTCGCTTCCTTCTGTTGATGCGTGACGATCAAGCGGCGTCCGATGGCGGACGGCGCTCGGTCTCGTATTCTCCGGCGACGAGCAGGCGCCGCAGCAGCTTGCCGACCGGCGATTTGGGAATCGCGTCGACGAAGACATAGCGGCGCGGCCGCTTGAAGTTGGCGAGGCCCGAGGTGCGGCAGAACTGCTCCAGCTCGATCTCGGAGACGTTGCGATTGCGCTTGACGAAGGCGGCGACGACTTTGCCCCACTTCTCGTCTGCGACACCGACCACGGCGACCTCGTCGACCCCAGGGTGCAGCGACAGGCAACTCTCGATCTCGACAGGAGAGACGTTCTCGCCGCCGGTGATGATCATGTCGTCGACCCGGCCCGTGACGTACAGGTCGCCGTCCGGATCGACGAAGCCGGTGTCACCGGTGAAGTACCAGCCGTCGCGCAGCGACTTGGCGTCGGCCTCGGGGCGGCGCCAGTAGCCCTCAAAGGCCTCGTCGCCCGCGAGCGTGGCGATGATCTCACCCTCCTCACCCACCGCGGCAAGCTCCGCGACCGAACGCGCGCCGATGCGCACGACCTTGACGTGCTGGTTCAACCCGGCCTTGCCCGCCGAGCCGGGCTTGGCGGCAGCGTCCTGGTCGATCGTGAAGGTGTAGATTTCGGAACTGCCGTAGTGATTGACGAACAGTTCGGGCCTGAAGGCCTCGTTCAGCTTCTTCAGGAGGCCATCCGTCATCGAGGCGCCGGCGAAGCCGAGCTTGCGCACGCTGGAAACGTCGGTCCGGGCAAAGGCCTCGTGATGGACGAGATCGTGATAGAGCGTCGGCACCAGATAGAGATTGGTGATCCCTTCCCGCTCAATCAGCTCCAGCGCCTGACGGCTGTCATAGCGCGGAAGGCAGATGAAGCTGCCGCCGATCAGCGACATCGCCAGCAGCGAGCGGACGCCCATGGTGTGGTAGAGCGGCATCACGCCCAGCGTCCGCTCGCCGCGGCCGTAGAGATTTTGTGCGACATGGGCGATCGCCGCGGCACGCTCGGCGCGATGCCGCCGCGGCACCCCCTTTGGCCGCGAGGTTGTGCCCGAGGTGTAGAGCATGATCGACCAGGCTTCAGAGCCGACGCACGGCTCGGCGTCGGGCGCGCTGCCCCTGACCAGATCGGCAAAGCCGGTCGCCTCGCCTGTGCCCGGATCGACCGACACGCGTAGCAGCCGGCCGGCGAGCGATGAACCCTGCACCGCCTCGGCGGAAATATCCTGGTAGACGACCGCGCAGGCCTCGGCGTTCTCGATGCAGTAGTCCAGCTCGTCGGCCTTGGCGCGCCAGTTGATCGGGGTGATCACGAGTCCTGCGAACTGGCAGGCCCAATGTAGTGTCGCGGCCTCCCAGCGGTTTTGCAGCAGCGTGACGACGTGGTCGCCGGGCTTGAGGCCCAGGCGGCCGAAGGATGCGACCAAAGCAGAGATCTTGTCGTACCATTGCCGGTAGGTCAGGCGGAGATCGCCGTCGACCAGCGCGATGGCGCGCGGATCGCGCGCGGCGCTGGCCACGAAGCTGCTGGCGAGATCAAGCATCTGACGTCTCATTTTTCGATGAAGCGAGTTGGACGGCGGCTTCGAGGGCCGCCTGGATGATCGGCGTGTAGCCGGTGCAGCGGCACAGATGCCCGCTCAGCAGATCGCGAAGCTCCGCCTCGGTCGGCGTCGGATTCCTGGCGAGATAATGATCGAGCGACATCAGGATGCCGGCGGTGCAGAAGCCGCATTGGAGCGCGTGGTGACGGCGGAAGGCCTGCTGCAGCACGCCGAGGCGATCGGCCGCGGGTGCAAGCCCTTCAACGGTCTTGATCTCGCAGCCGTCGACCTGCGCCGCCAAGGTGAGGCAGGAACGGGTCAGCATGCCGTCGACGACGACGGTACAGGCGCCGCAGACGCCGTGCTCGCAGCCGACATGGGTACCTGTGGCGCCCAATTGATGGCGCAGGAAGTCGGAGAGCAGCGTCCGAGGCTCGGCTTCCCCCTCAACGGGCTCGCCATTCAGCGAGAAGCGGATCGGATGGCGGGCGCCGGATTTGAGACGGGTCATCGCAGAACCTCGCCGATCAGATCGCGGCCGATCATGCGCACGAGGTCGCGGCGGTAGCGCGCGGTGGCGTGGACGTCGTCGCGGGCGCCGAGCTCGTAGGCAAAGGTGTTGAGGGCATCGTCGAGCGCACTGCCCTCGAGCCGAGGCCAGTCCCGCGCGGTCGGGACGTCCGCGACGCCGCCGACTGCGAGGCGGACGCCGGATGGCGTCTTCATCGCGGCGCAGGCCACGATGGCGAAATCGCCGTGCCGGCGCGCGACCTCGCGGAACGCGAAGCGCGATCCCCTGGCGACCGGCAGCGAAATGCCTTCGATCAGCTCGTCGTCCGCACGTGCGGTCAGCATCATCCCGGCGAAGAAATCTTTGGCCGCGACGCGGCGACGGCGTTTGGCGTTGCGTAAGAGCACCTCGCCGCCGAGCGCGACCAGCGCGAGCGGCATCTCGGCGCTGGGATCGGCATGCGCGAGCGAGCCGCAGATGGTACCGCGGCTGCGGGTCTGCACGTGACCGACGCAGGGAAGCGCCAGCGCCACCAGCGGCAATGTCTCGGGCAGATCCGGCCAGGCCAGCAGATCGGCCTGACGCACGCCGGCGCCGACGACGACGGCATCGGCCTTCCGCTCGATCCGGCGGAGTTCCTGGATGCGCATGATGTCGATCAGAAGCTTCGGCTTGGCGAGGCGCATATTGAGCATCGCCATCAGCGACTGTCCGCCGGCGAGCACACGGGCGTCGCCGCCTTGCTGCGCGAGCCCATCGAGGACATCACCGACAGTTTCGGCGCGGAGATAGTCGAATACGGGCGGCTTCATCGGCGCCCCCCGAACCGGCCGGCGACCTTCGCCAGCAGGGCGAACAGCGAGAAGCCGCCCGAGGTGACGCCACCGCCGGCCCTGCGGGTGAGCGCTGCGAAGAACTGGCCGATGATCACCCGCGTCGCGCCGTCGAGCAGACGGCCGCCGATGCTCGCGATCTTGCCGCCGATCGCGGCGTCATAGCTGTAGGTCAGCTTCGTCCCGCCGCTGCCGTCGGGCGCGAGCGTGATGCGCCCCTCCGCGCTGCCGAAGCCGAGCGCGCCGGTGGCGCCGCCGCGCAGGGTCACCGCGCGCGGCGGATCGAGATCGAACAGCTCCACGTCGGCGCGATAGCGCCCGGTGACGGGGCCAATGCCGAGCGTGACGTCGGCGCGGAAATGCGTGTCGGTGATCTTGTCGACGCGCCGGCAGCCGGGAATGACCGATTGGAGCGTGGCGGGATCGAGCAGCATGGCCCAGACCTGCTCGGGCGTCCCCTTCACCGAGGCCTGTCCTTCGCCGCGAAGCCGCCGATCTGCTTCGCGCGCAGGCGCCGCGGCCACGCCCCCCGCGGGAGGCGGCGGTTCGGCGCCGCGCACCAGCTCGGCAAGCCGCGCGGGCACCAGAGGCAGCGTGATGTCGGCAACGCCGAGCGCATCCGCAACCGCATTGGCGAGGCAGACCGGCGTCGACATGCAATTGCCCTCGCCGACGCCCTTTGCTCCGAGTGGAGTAAATGGCGACGGCGTCTCCATGTGGAAGATCTCGGGATCGGGCACCTCGGTGGCGGTCGGCAGCAGATAGTCCGCGAGCGTTCCCGTCAGGAAACTGCCGTCCTCGGCATAGGCATATTCCTCGTAGAGCGCGGCACCGAGCGCCTGGGCGAAGCCGCCACGGATCTGGCCATTGACCATGCCGGGATGCAGGATGGTGCCGCAATCGTGCATGGTGACGTAGCGGTCGATCCGCGTCTGCAGGGTAATGCGGTCGATCTCGACGCCGCAGAAGTCGAAGATGAAGCCATGGCACAGCGAGGAGTTGATGCGGTCGTCCTCGCCGGGCGGCGTCAGCTCCGGCGGCGTCCAGAACACGGTCTCACGGATGGTCTGGCCGGCATCGTCAGGCAGCGAGCCAGGCGACCAATGGCTGAGCGCGGCGACACGCGAAAACGCAATCCGGTTCTCCGGATTGTGCCTGGAGGCAACGAAACCCTTTGCAAACACGATGTCCGCGGCTTCGACGTTCAACTGGCTGGCGGCGATGCGGGCAAGACGGCTGGCAACGCGCTCGGCTGCGAGCTTAGCCGTGCCGGCCACCGCGGCGGCGAAGCGGCTGGCGTAATTTCCCGACGCGATCGACCAGGCGTCCTTGGCGGTATCGATCTCGGTGTTGACGCGGATGTCCTTCGGCTCCAGACCGAAGACGTCGGCGACCACCTGCGACAGCACGGTGCGATGGCCCTGCCCCTGCGGCACTGAAGCGACATGAACGGTGACGCTGCCGACTGGATCGAGGCCGACGGTCGCTGTCGCCTGCGCGCCGTTCTTCGGCCCGGCCTTGCGGCGCTCGGCCGCGGTCAGCACCGTTGTGATGTAACCCATATTGGAGACGCTGGGCTCGACCACCGCCGTGAAGCCGATGCCGTAAAGACGCCCCTCCGCCCGCGCCGCGTCGCGCCGCGCCTTCAGTTCCGCCAGCCTGCCCTGCTCGACCGCGCGCGCGATCGCATCCTGATAGTTGCCGGAATCGAGCAATGCGCCCGTCGCTGTACGATAGGGAAAAGCACCCGCCTCGATCAGATTGCGCTTGATGACATCGAGCGGATCGAGACCGAGCCCGATCGCGATCCGCTGCACCAGGCGTTCCAGCGCGAAATAGACCTGCGGCCCGCCGAAGCCGCGGTTGAGGCCGGTCGGTGTCTTGTTGGTGACGACGACGCGGTTGCGGATCCTGACGTGGCTGATGTCGTAGGCCCCCGTCATGTTGCCGTGCATGCGGTAGAGCGTGGCGGGCTCGGGCGCGCGCAGATGCGCACCGCAATCCTCGACCTGGTCCCAGTCGAGCGCGAGAATCTTGCCGTCGGCCGCAACCGCCGCGGCCAACGTCGTCGCGCGGTTGGTCGCCGACACCGACGCGATGAGATGCTCGAGCCGGTCCTCGATCCACTTCACCGGCCGCCCCGTGACGCGCGCCGCAGCCGCGATCAGAACGATGTACGGAAACACACCCTGCTTGACACCAAAGCTGCCGCCGGAATCCGGCGGCGTGCGCAGCCGCAGCCGATTGCCCGGCACCTTCAGTGCACGCGCAATCACGGTGTGGATGCTGAAGGGCCCCTGAAAATTCGCGAGAACCTCAAAGGCGTCCTCGCCGGCATCATGCGAGGCAACGACACCATAAGTCTCGATCGGTGTGCAGGAGTTGCGGGGATAGCGGATGTCGATGGAGAAGCGATGCGGCGCATCCGCAAACGCCTTTTCAGGATCGCCGTAGCGAAACGCGCGGTCGCTGGCGAGATTGCCGGGAAAGCCGTCGTGCAGGACCGGCGCACCCAGTGCCATCGCTCCGAACGGATCGACTGTAGCCGCTCGAGGGCGATACTCGACATTGATGAGTTCGGCCGCATCTTCGGCGCGGGCACGATCAGTCGCCACGATCACGGCGACCGGTTCGCCGACATAGCGCACACGCTCGACTGCGATCGGCCAGCACTCGACCGGCGCCTTCACGCCGACGACGAGACTAGTGGTGACCGCCTTGATCTGCTCGCCGGTCAGGACCGCGGCAACGCCCGGCAGCCGCCTGGCCGCTTCGGCGTCGATCGAAACAATATCGGCGTGGGCGTGCGGCGAGCGCAGGATCGTCGCATGCAGCGTGCCGGGCTGGACGCCGAGGTCGTCGATGAAACGGCCGCGGCCGCTGAGCAGCGCGGCATCCTCGACGCGCTCGATTGAACGCCCGACCCACGGCTTGTCGCCACTCTGTTCGACCGAATTTGCGGACTTGACCGCAGCCTGCACCATGTCCCGGCATACCTCCCGACGCGCTCTTTGACGCGACGGCGACGTTTGTCAGGACAGGAGGTGCGAGGGCCATACCGCCCGCTCTCACGACTTACCAAATCGTCTCATTCGAGAGCGTGCGGCGCAATATCAGCCCGCAAAAATCAGCCCGCGAGACGCGAAACGTTGCGAAACTCGCGCGGGCTGACGCCGGCATGATCGCGGAAGAAACGCGTGAAATGTGCCGGCTCCGGAAAACCAAAGCGCTCGCTGAGCTCGCCGAGCGCTGTGTCCTCGCGCATCACCGCGTCGAGCGCGCGCTCCATGCGGACGACGTTGAGGTAGAGCTTCGGCGAAACGCCGAGCGAGGTCTCGAACAGGCGGAAGAACTGCGCGCGCGACAGGCCCGCGCCCTTCACGAACTGGTCGACGTTGGCATAGGAATCGTTCACGCGCATCGCGTCCATCGCGCGGCGGATCCGCCAGTCGCAGCTCACCGCGCCCATGCCGCGGATCGAGGTCGGAAAGCTGCGCCAGGGCGTGAAACGCTCGATCACCGCGATCATGAGGTCAGAAAGGGTCTGCTCGTGGTTTCGCACCGCGTCGGGATTCGCCATCATTTCGGCCGCAAGATGCAGCGTGAGCTGGCGAATGCGCGGCGAGACTTCGCCCGAGGGCCGCTCGAAAAAGCCCGGCGCGCCGCTCGCGGCCCATCCGCGCCGGAACTCCTTCAGCCACTCCGGCTCGATATAGAGCGCCATGATGAGCGTGCGCGGACGATTGACGTCATGCACATAGGCATGCGGCTTCCAGCCGTCGACGAGAACGGCGGCCGTGTCCGTGAGCGGCGTGACCTGGTCGCCGACCAGGAACTGGGTGTCGGAGCCCTCGACCTTGAGCAGGACGTGGCAATGATGATGGGCGTGGCGGACCAGCGAACGATCCATGTCGAGCAGAGCGACCCTGCCGAAAGCGCCATGAGCGATGCGCAGGGCCGTCGACATCAGTTTCTTCCTCCCGGCGTTGCGCCGCAAAATGGTTGCCTTGTTGGTGGGGCACTATAAGCAGGCCCAGCTACATATTCCAACGGCGCAAACGGCCGCAAGCCGCTTCCAGGCGGTAACCCGCTCACATCCGCGCCTCCGCAAGAAGCGCGCGACCGCAGCGCCCGGATCGGCCTGCAAGGCTGTCGTCAGATCGACCCCCTCCTCGCCCTTGACGCGGATGCGCATGAAGGCGAGCTCGGGCGCGCTGACCGGAGCCGTTGCATCCAGACCCATCTTGGCGCTGATGCCGTCATCCGTGGTCGGATCGAGTTTCGAGCCGAGCGCGCTGGCAGTACCGCGCTCGAGCTACGGCAGATTGTCCCGCAGAAAAATGTCGATGCGGATGCGCTCCTGGTCGGGGCTGATTGGCTCGCCCGAGCAATGCGCGAGCAGAATGCGTGCCGCGGAGCGCGCCTCGTGCCCGGGGTCCTGATTGATCACGGCATCGAGGGTGCCGCGGACCAGGAAACGCCGTGTGTGTTGGGTCAGCTCATGGGTAATCCAGACCACTTCGCGAGCCCGGCCCGAGGCCTCGAGCGCATCGGCGATGCCGCGGTTTCCGGCGCCGCAGCAGTATATGCCGCGAAGATCGGCATGGCGCGCGAGCAGCGCTGCCGTGAGCTCCCGCGTGCGATCGCTGTCGTCGCGGCCCTCGATGACCGGTAGCTGGGGCAGGTTCGGATACTCGCTGGACAGGATCTGGTGGAAACCGAACTGCCGTTCGGTGTGGTCACGTAGCGACAGCGATCCCGCGATCACCGCGACCGTCCCCTCGCGCCCGGCGAGGAAGCGCCCCATCAGCGTTGCGGCGGTGCGGCCTGCGGCCGGATTGTCGATTCCGACGTAGTGCAGCCGGCGCGAGCTTGGCGCGTCCGACACGAGGGTCACCACGGCGACCCCGCGTGCGACGAGCTCGTCGATCGCGGCCCGAACCCTGGGATGATCGAGTGCGATGACGGCGACGCCCTGGTAGGCCGGCGACAGGGTTTCCAGGGCGCCTGCGAGCACATCCGGATCGAACACGTCGACATGGAGAATATCGATAAAGCCGCGCTGGCCGGCGAGCCAGTCCGCGGTGCGCTGGACCTGCTCGCTCAGGTTGGTCATGAAGCTGTTGCTGCCGGTCGGCAGCACGAAGGCGAAGCGGAACGTTTGCCCGCGGGCCAGTCGCGCGGCCGCGACGTCGGCGCGATAGCCGAGTTTTGCCACTGCGGCCTCGACGCGCGCGACGGTCTTGGCACGCACGCCCTCGCGTCGGTTGACGACGCGATCGACGGTCGCAAGCGAAACGCCGGCCGCACGCGCGACATCCTCGAGCGTGGCGCGAATCGCCGGTTGCGTCGCTCCACCTGTCATTCGCGCGCAGCCCACAGCATGCCGCGGGTCATCAGCGTCCGGATCTCCGGCACGTCGAGCTCGTAGGCACGGTGGCCGAGCGAGGAATAGAACACCCTGCCCGCGCCGTAGCGCTTCTTCCAGACCACGGGCATCACCACACCCTCGATCCACGGCGCGTGCTCGCCAGTGAAGGTCGTCGTCGCCAGCACCTCGTTGGCGGGGTCGACATGCATGTAATACTGCTCGGAACGATGTTCGAAACTGTTCAGGCCCTTCATGATGGGGTCATCCGACTTCGTCAAGTCGACCTTGTAGTCGATGATGTTGCCGGGATGGGCGACCCACTGCCCGCCACACATGAACTGGTAGTCGACGGAATCGCGGAACGCGTCGCACATGCCGCCATGATGACCGGCGAGCCCGACGCCGCTCCGCACTGCGGCGCAGAGATTGAGCGCTTCCGCCTTCTCGATCTTCGACATCGTGTAGATCGGGATGATCAGCGACATGTCGTGGATCGCGGGATCGGCGAATGCCGCCGTCGTCGTCTCGATCCGCACCTCGAAGCCTTCGGCCCTCAGCCAGCCGCGAATCATCGAGGCGCAGAGATCAGGATCGTGTCCCGGCCAGCCGCCCCATACAATCATTGCCTTGCGCATGGTCATTCCCTCAGTCGATCTGTCCCGTTTCACGTCCCGCCGGCAGCATCGCCGGCCGCTCGACGCTGCTTTCGATCTTGACGCGGCGTCCTTCGTCGGCGGAGGTCTGGAACGCCTCCATCACCTCCAGCACGTGGAACGCAAGCGCGCCGCTGGCGCGGTGCGGACGGTTGTTCAGGATCGCGGATGCCATGTCTGCGACCCCGATGGAGCGGAACTCGCCCTCGACATGGCCGTGCGTCAACGGCATCGCTTCCCATTCGCCGCCGGTCCGGGCGAGTTGCACCTCGCCGCCGAAGCGGTTCGGGTCCGGCACCTGCATGCTGCCCTTGTCGCCATAGATCTCGATCGGCGCGTGCCGGTGCTTCGGTACATCGAAGCTCATCGCGATCGAGACGACCGCTCCGCTCTCGAATTCAAGCGTGCCCGCGACATGGGTCGAAACCTCGACCGGGATCAGCGTGCCGTTCATCGGCTGGCTGGTGACCATGCGCTCGGATCGCGGCCGCGCGGACGAGCCCATCACGCTCGCGACCGGGCCGAGCAATTGCACGAGATCGGTGATGTAGTACGGCCCCATGTCGAGCATCGGCCCGCCGCCGCGCAAGTAATAGAAGCCCGGCGCCGGGTGCCAGCGCTCATGGCCCGGGCAGCCGAAGAAGGCACTGCCCGCCACCGGCGTGCCGATCGCACCGTCGTCGATCAGCTTGCGGGCGGTCTGGTGCCCGCCGCCGAGGAACGTGTCAGGCGCGCAGCCGACCCGCAGGTTCTTCTGTGCAGCGAGATCGATCACCTTGCGGGCTTCCGCGACGTCGATACCGAGCGGCTTCTCGGAATGGACATGCTTGCCGGCGTTCAACACCGCGAGACTGACGTCGGTGTGGGCCAGCGGCACCGTGAGATTGATGACGATCTCGACGTCATCGCGCTTGAGCAATTGATCGACCCGCATCGCCGGCAGCCCGAAAGCGGCCCCCTGTCGCTCCGCGACTTCACTGCGCATATCGGCGAGCGCCCTGACCTCCATGACCGGGAAGCGTTGCGCCGCCTTGAGGTAAGCGGTGCTGATGACACCGCAGCCGATGATTCCAATTCCGACTTTTCTCATTGTGATCTCCGTAAGGGTCCGTTCATCCCTTGACCGCACCTGCAGTGAGGCCGGCAACGATATGCTTCTGCGCCAGAAGAAAGAGAATGATCGTCGGCAGGATGGTCAACGTGATGAAGGCCAGGATCAGGTGCCATTCGGATGAATACTCGCCCTGATAGACCATGATACCGAGCGGCCAGGGATAGAGCGCATCCGTGTTGAGCATCACCAGCGGCAGCAGATAGGCGTTCCAGCTGTTGACGAAGGTGATGGTCCCGACGGTCGCCAGAATCGGCCGCGACAGCGGCAACGTCATATAACGGAAGAACTTGATATAGCTGCAGCCGTCGACCAGCGCTGCCTCGAGCAGTTCGTAGGGGATGTCCTTGAAGAAGCGCCGTAGCAGCAGCACGCTCATCGCGAGGCTGAAGGCCACCTGCGGCAGCGCAACGCCGAAATAGGTATCGAGCAGCCCGAGATCGCGCACCTTGATGAACAGCGGAAGCACCGCGGTCGCCGCCGGAAACAGCAGGCCGAGCGTGAGATAGCTCAGCAGCATCGAGCTGCCGTAGAACCTGACGTGGGCAAAGGTGAACGCCGCCATCGAGGCCGTGATCAGGGTCAACACCACCGCGAGCGTCGATATGATCAGCGAGTTGCGCAGGAGCTGCCAGTAGCGCGCGGAGAGCAGGATGTCGGCATAATTCTGCCACTCCCAGTGATGCGGCAAACCGAACGGGTTGACGCGCAATTCGCCGAGCGATTTGAAGCCGCCGAGCAGCGTCGCGAGCAGCGGCACCAGCACGAAGATGGCGACGATGGCGAGGAACACTGCCTTGAACAGCACGGCGGGATCGACCGGCGTGCGGGAGATCTTCGCACTACTCATCGCGCATGAACCAACGCTTGTAGGTAAAGGCAAATGTCACGCAGATCGCGAACAGGATGACGCCGATGGCGCTGCCATAGCCGACCCGCATGCGAGAGATGCCGTTGTTGTAGAGAAAGCTCACCATGGTGTTCGAGGAGTCCGCAGGTCCCCCGCGTGTCAGCGGCATGACGAGGTCGAACAGCTGCAGCGAGCCGACAATGGCGAAAAACACCGAGAGGCGAATCGTCGGATAGAGCAAGGGAATGACGACATGGCGCAGGGCTTGCAACCGTGTCGCCCCGTCGATGCGTGCCGCCTCGATCAGGCTCTTGTCGAGGCTCTGGAGCGCTGCGATGAACAGCATCATGTGGAAGCCAAAGTACTTCCACACGATCACGATCAGCACGGCCAGCATCGAGGTGTCGGTTGAAGCCAGAAGATGCGGCGGCTCGGCGCCGAAGCTGCGCCAGATCGAGGCGACGAGGCCGTAGTCGCCGTCATAGACGAAGCTGAAGATCAGCCCGGTCGCGATCTCGGCCAGGATATAGGGCATGAAGAACAGCATGCGCAGCGCCACCGACCCGCGAAAGCGTTCGGCGAGCATCAAGGCCAGCGTCAGCGCGAGCGGCAGCTGGACCGCGAGCGAGACCGCAATAATCAGCCCATTGTTGCGCAGCGCGAGCCAGAAGGCGCGCGTCTCCAGCACGAAGCGGTAATTGTCGAAGCCGATCCAGTTGGTCGGCCTGCCGAACCCGTTCCAATTGAAGGTCGAGTACCAGGCGGCCTCGCCGATCGGCAGCACCACAAACAGCGTGAACAATAGCAGCGCCGGCGGCAGGAACAGGATCAGGACCGTGAAGCGGCCGTCCCAAGCCGGGCCGCGGACCGCGAGCGAAGCGAACGGGGTCTCCGCAACGCCAAGCGCGGGCGAGTTCGCGATACGCCGCGCCACCGTCAGTTGCCCTGCTTCCACGCCGCCTCGATCGCCTTCGCCGCATCCTGCGGGCTCATGCTGCCACCGGCGATCTCCGCCGTGACGTCGTTGACGACCCGGCCGACCGACGGACCAAGGCTCTGATCATAAAAGTTCTGATGGTAGTTCGACTTCGCCAGATTGGCCGCGATCAACTTCATGAAGGAATTGTTGAGGCCGGCGTCCGCGCCTTGCACCACCGGGATGATGAAGTTACCCGCCGCAAGCCGCGTCTGCACGTCCTTGGAGACGAAGTACTTCAGGAAATCGACCGCCTCTCTCGGCGAGCCTTTGGTGACCAGCCAGCCGGTGATGCCGCCGAGCGTGTCGGTGGGCGCGCCCTTGCCGCCGGCCACCACCGGGAAGTCGAACCAGCAGATCTTGTCTTCGCTCAATCCGACCTTGTCGGCGGCGAGAGCGCGCTGCAAATGATAGACCGTGCTGATCGCGAGCGTCATCGCCGCCTTGCCGTCGCCGAAATAGCCGACGGCCTGCGGATTCTTGAAGCCGAGGAAGCCGTTCTGGAACGGCTGGAGATCGACGAGTTGCTTGAACAGCTCGCCGGATTTCTGGAACGTCTCGCCTGCGAAGCCGCCATTCTCGCCGCGCAATGCAGCGTCGAATGCCGGCTTGCCGCCGATACGCACCGCAAGATGGGTCCAGTAGAAGTGCAATGGCCATTTGTCGGCGCCGCCGACCACAATCGGGGTCACGCCGGCGGCCTTCAACGTCTTCACGGCTGCAATCAGATCGTCCCAGCTCTTGATCCCTGCAGGATCGACCTTCGCCTTGGCCATCAGCTCCTTGTTGCAGAGGAAGCCGACCTGCGACAGCGCGGTCGGCAGACCATAAACGCGGCCGTTAGCGGTGAACGCGGCGAGCGCGGCCGGGGTGAGACTGTCGCTGTAACCCTTCACCTGTTCGGTGATGTCGTCGAGAACACCCGCCTCGATCTGGGTCTTCAGGACGCCGCCGGCCCAACTGTAGATGATGTTCGGCCGGTCCTTGGATTGCAGGATGGTCGGCAGCTTGGCCTTGTAGGCTTCGTTCTCGAGGAACTGCATCTCGACCTTGACGCCGGGATGAGAGGTCTCATAGGCGCGCGCGACCTCTTCCCAGATTTTCACCTGGGCCGGATTTGCCTCGATGTGCAGCCATTTTACGATCGTATCGGCTGCGGCGGCGTCGGCCAAAAGCAGGCATGCGGCAGCGGCGAGTCCCAGCTTCCTGAGCAGTCTCATCACATCTCCTCCCGACCGATCTTGTTCTTTGCCGCGATCCTGCTCCCGATTTTTGAGGTACGCAACTAAAATTCTGATCTACGCACCTCAGCCAGACGAGGTGGAGGCCTGCGGCGCGCAGTCGCGAATGTGTTCTGATGCTGAGTTGATTTCAGCCGCTCGCTGCCGGCAAGCTCGTCGTCTGCTGCGGCATGCCGGCGCGGTCGACAAGCAGATCCGTGAGCCCCGCCCCAAACCACATGCCACCGAGCACGAGCCAGGCGGTGAGTGCGAAGACCGAGGCACCGGTCACGCCGGCGCCAACCGCACAGCCGCCGGCAAGCATCGCACCGAACCCCATCAGCACCGCGCCGAGCAGATAGCGCCGCATGCCGAGCCCGTCGGAGAATCCCTCGAGCCTCAGTTCGTGCGCACGCGCCGCGGCCAGAAACGAGCCGAGAAACACGCCGGGGACAATGCCGAGGTCGAAGCCGAGCCGGAGCTGCGCGCTGTTGAGCACCAGCATCAGCAACTCGGCCGACGGTCCGCTGAAGGTGAGGCTCTTCAGCGTCACCGGCGCGAAGGAAGCCTGCGACAGCTGGTAGGTGAAGAGCCAGCCGGCGACGACGGCCGCCCCCGTTGCAAGCGCAGCGAGGATCAGCCGGCGCGGCAGCCGGCTGCGAAAGGCGAAGGACAGCCCCGCAATCAGCCACACGCTTCCGAAGGCGAGCTTCTCGGGCGTGCCGGCGCCGAACATCGCCATGATGTCGCGCGACGGGCCGCCATCGACCAGCCACAGATTGGTCACCCATTCGCGCGCGGGCGACAGCAGGCCGCGATAGGAGGCCTGCGCGGTCACCGCGAACACCAGCCCCGACAGCAGGGCCCGGAGATTGCCGTTGGCCGAGAGCACCAACAGCCGGCTGGCGCAGCCCCGCGCCAAAATCATCCCGCAACCGAACATCACGCCGCCGAGGAGAGCGCCGGAGATGCTGCCCTGCTGCGCGAGCTGGCGCGCCTCGGATATTTCGAGCCAGCCGAGCGCGACCAGGCCTTGCGTACCCACCAGCGCCGCGGCAAAGGTCAGCAGCCAGACGGCAAGGCGCGGCCCGCCCTCGCCGCGGGAGAATTCGACTGCCGCGGCACGCAGGCAGAAGCGGCTGCGCTGCGCGAAGAACCCGAACAAACCTCCGACCAGGAGGCCGCCGAGCCATGACAGCCGGTCTTCACCCAAGAGATCGATGATCGACGTCAGCACGTCCGCCTCGGCTGTTCCTGCGCGCATGCGATTCTAGCGATCTCCTCGCCACGTCCCATGAGCCAGATCAAAGCTCGGCGCCTGCTACATGCCGGAACACAGCGGCCTCAGGGGCGCAAATAGGCATATCCCTGCTGTTGCAGCTCGGCGAGCCGCACCACGCCGCCCTTCTCGGCCACCACGAAGCCGGGCGTGAGATCGTCCAGCTTGACGCCCTGCGCCTTCATCGTGTTGGCGCAGGCGTCGAAGCCGACGCCGGCATCGACGAGCTTCGTCATCATCGCAATTGTGTGGTCCTGGGCCGCGAGCGCGTGGAAGGCGCGCAGCGCCGGCCCATGCACGACCAGCCTGATGTCGGCCTTGCCCGGTCCGCCGACGCCGTCGACATGGTTCTGCAGATTACCCAGAACGAAGACGACGCGGTCGGCATCGGCGAGATGATAGACGACGCGCTGCCGCGCAGGCGTTTCGGTCGCCGCGGACGCCTCGCGCACCGCGAACGCACCAAATAGTCCGGCAAGGCTCGCGCGAAGCATGGATCGACGCTGCATGGTCCCCCTCCTATCGTGTCTGCTTGATGAACTCGGCGATGCGGTCGGCGACGTCTTCCGCGAACAGGTCGCGGAAGAAATGATCGGCATCCTCGATCCTGTCGAGCTGGACCCTGCCCCCGCTCGAACCGGCAAGCGAAGCGAAGGCGGCTGCCACGTCGGGCACAACGGTATCCTTGGTCGCGGAGAGCACCAGCACCGGCAGCTTCAGGCGCGCCACGAGCGCGGCCGTGTCCTGGCCGGCATCGCGACCATAGAATGACGCAAAGGCTCGCGCGGTGACAACGGCATTGGGACAATAGATGAAGCCCGGGACGTCCATCCACTCCCCGCCCCGGCCCGCCACAACCGCTTTCGTCGCCAACTCCAGAACCGGCTCGAGCGGCTTGCCATAGGTCTTGGCGTAGGAGGCGCGCAGATCGGCCTCGGCTTTTGCGGTCACCGGCGCCAGCAGCACCCCACCCGCCACCGCAGGAGTCTCGCTTGCTGCGAGATAGCGCGCGACCTGGTTGCCGCCGCGCGAATGGCCGAACGCGACGACGAGCCGAGACGTGCCCCTCGCCCGCGCGACCCAGGCGCCGATCTCGGCAACCGCATCCTCGACGACATAGTCATGCCGCACGGCGCAGTCATACATGCCCTTGCGGCGATCGAGCCCGAGCGACAGCGTATGGGCCAGCGAAGCGATGCCGCGCTGCTCCAGCGCCTTGGCAACGCCCTGAATGACCTCCATATCCTTGTGCGCGAGCGTCCCGTGGGTCATCACCACGAGCGGCGTGTCCGGTGTCATCGCCGCGGGTGTGCGCAGCGTCGCAAGCGTGGTGCGGCCGTGGACCGACAGCTCGAGTTCCTGCTCGGCGGCACTCGCAGGCGCCGCAAGCCACACCAAGACAGCCAATCCCATCAACCATCGCATCGGCGGCTCTCTCCCTAGGGCCGGACAATCGTCCAGTTCTTCTCCGCCAATTCCATCAGCGCGGCAACCCCGACCTGCGTGACGCTGACGCCCTCGATCAGCGGCGGCCGCTTATCCTCCTTCGCCGCCAGCGTCTCCAGCGTGTTGCCGCAGGCGATGAAGCTCACATTCGGCATCGATTTCAGGAAGTTCGCCAGGCGCTCCTTCACCGGCGAGCGGTCCGCAAGCAGCATATCAAGGCCGCCGCTGAAGGCGATGACGGCGATTTCGACGTCCTCGCCCTGCCCGGAATAATACCGCGAGACGTTGGCGGCGACATCGAGGACGGCGCGCATCTTGACCGGGTCGTCGTCGCTGATCTGCAGCGCGAGCCTGTGCGGCTCCGCCGCCCGGGTCACGGCCGGATGGATCGCGACGAGCAGGCCGGCCGCGAGAGCCGCGCGCAGCAGCGTGCGGCGGCTCGCCCGGCCACCTCTCACTCCACACCCCTCGACTTCTTCTCCTTGCCGTCCTCAGGCGTGACGTCGATGGCGGCAGCGCGCCCGGTGATCTTCACCGGGGCGATGCAATCCTTCATGCAGGGGTCCTTCTGCCAGAACAACTTCTCGCTGGCGGCGCGGTCGTCCATCACAAAGCCCTGCTCGTTCGGCATCTTGATCGCGGCAAGGGTCTTCTTGTTCAGCTCGAAGTTCTGATCGGTGACGACGTCGTTCAGATAGAGGACGTAGGCGACCAGCGCATAATACTCATCGACGGACAACGACCCCGTATTGCCATAAGGCATGGCATGACGGACGTAGTCGAACACGGTCGACGCGTAGGGCCAGTACGAGCCCACCGTCTTGACCGGATTGTCTGATGTCAGCGAGCCCTTGCCCCCGGCCAGCACCGGCCAGCGGCCGTTGCCCTCGCCGAACTCGCCATGGCAGGTCGCGCAATTGTCCATGAACAGCTTTTCGCCCTGCATGGCCGTGCCCTTGCCCTCCGGCAGGCCCTGGCCGTCGGGGCGCACATCGATATCCCAGCCGCGGATCTCGTCCACAGTTGGCGCGCGGCCGATGTGATAGCGGGGGCCGCCCTTGGCATCCGCCTTCTGCTGCGCAAGCGCCGGTGCGCCCAGTGCGCTGGCGAGCAGCGCGGCTGCAATGAACTTAAGCGACTTCGACATTCTCGACCTCACCATTGGCCTGCACATGCCAGGTCTGGATGCCATTGTTGTGATAGATGGAGTTGACGCCGCGGATCTTGCGCAGCTCGGCCTTGCTCGGCTGCAAATAGCCGGTTTCGTCCTGCACCCGCGATTGCAGCAGCAGCGGCTCGCCGTTCCAGTCGAACTCGTAGTAGAAGCGCGTCAGCGCCTTGTCGAGAACAGGCCCGTCGAGCCGTGCCGGCCACCAATTGCGGCCGCCGTCGAGCGATACGTCGACGCGCTTGACCTTGCCGTTGCCGCTCCAGGCGAGCCCCGAGACGATGGTAAAGCCCTTGCCGTGCCTGATCGGCGCCTGCGGGCTCGGACTCGTGATCACAGACTTGGCATCCATCGACCAGGTGAAGCGGCGCGCCTTGCCGTTCGGCATGAGGTCCGTGTATTTCGACGTCTCCTCGCGGGTGTGCCAGGGCTGATCGCCGACCTTGATGCGGCGCAGCCATTTGACCCAGAGATTACCCTGCCAGCCCGGCACCACGAGCCGCATCGGATAGCCCTGCTCGGGATAGAGCGCCTCGCCGTTCATCTTGTAGGCGATGATGCAATCGTCGAGCGCCTTCTCGATCGGCAGGCTGCGATCCATCGCGGCCGCATCGGCGCCTTCGACCAGCAGCCACTTGCCGTTGGTCTTGACGCCGGCCTCTTCGAGCAGCGTGCGCAGCGAGACGCCGGTATATTGCACGCAATGGATCATGCCGTGGGTGAACTGGCAGCCATTGAGCTGGGCACCGCGCCATTCCATGCCCGAATTCGCAGCGCACTCCATGAAGTGGATGCGATTGACGCGCGGATAGCGCTTCAGCTCCTCCAGCGTGAGAATGAGCGGACGCTCGACCAGCCCGTGGATCATCAGGCGGTGGTCGGCCGGATCGACCTCGGCGATGCCGCCGTGATGCCGCTCGAAGCAGAGGCCATTCGGGGTGATGATGCCTTCGAGCTCGTGCAGCGGCGTGAAGCTCACCGAGGATTCGCGCGAGGCGGTCAGCCACTCGACGTCGCGTCGGACAACATCCTTCTCGAACTTCGACGGCTTGCCATAGGGGCGGACGGCGACGCCCTCGCCGAGCGACTTGGTCCATTCAGGGACATTGGGCGGCTGGTTGGCGGGATTTCCGGCGCCGGCCGCGGCGGGCTTGGCGAGCATCGACGCCGCAACGCCAGCGCCAGCGGCCAGGAAACTGCGTCGGGATTGCCGGGGACTGTCCATCTTCGACATCGCTTCTTACGCTCCGGTCACTTTGACAGCTCTGTTAGGTTCGAGACGAACCGTCTTTTGTCGGGTCAGGTAATTGGCCACAACATCCCAGATCGGCGGCCCTTCGGTGCCTTCGTTGACGCTGGCCCAGCCCGCGACTTGGTATTCCCGGGCGGGATCGATCGGCGTGCCGGTCTTGGCCATTTGCATGTCCGAGATGCGCTGCCCTTGCGGCTTGGCGACGTCGATCGCGTAGGACAATCCGCCGATCCGCACCATGTCGCCGCCCTGCTGGTAGTAGGGATCGACATTGAAGAGATTGTCGGCGACGTCCTCGATGATCTCCTTCAGCCGCGCGCCGGTCATGCCCATGCGGTAGACCGCGGGATAAGTGATCGCGGTTGCGTTGGTGACGTCCTCGAAGATGATGTCCTGCCCCGGCAGCACGCTGGTGCCCCAACGGAAGCCGGGCGACAGCGCGATCTCGGCATCGCGCTCCTGCAGCAACGCCTGGCAGATCAGATCGTCGAACGTGCCGTTGAAATTGCCGCGCCGGTAGAGCAGCGAGTCGGTCCTGCCGAGCACTTTTGCCAGATCGGTCGCGAACGGCTTGCGGACCTCGGCGATCTTCGCCGCCATCTCGGCGTCCGCCGTGATCACATCCGAAAACAGCGGAATGAGCTTGTACCTGTAAGCCTTGACCTCGCCGTCGCGGACATCGAGATCGAGCCGCGACACGAACTTGCCGGACGAGCCCGATGCGATCAGCAGCGTCTTGCCGACCTTCACCGCCTCAGGCAGCGCGTCGTGGGTATGTCCGGTCAGGATGACGTCGATGCCCTTGACGCGGCTCGCAAGCTTGCGATCGACGTCGAAGCCGTTGTGGGAGAGCAGCACGACGAGCTGCGCGCCGCCCTTGCGCGCCTTGTCGACCTGCGCCTGGACGTCCTCCTCGCGCACGCCGAACGACCAGTTTGGAATCATCCAGCGCGGATTGGCAACCGGCGTATAGGGGAAGGCCTGGCCGAGCACCGCGATCTTGACCCCGCCGCGCTCGATCATGGTCGAAGCCTCGAACGCCGCCTCGTTCCACTCGGTGTCGCGGATGTTGAGACCGAGGAACGGGAAGCCGAGGCCTTCGATGGCCTGCTTGACCCGATCGGCGCCGTAGGTGAACTCCCAATGCCCGGTCATTGCGTCGGGCTTGAGCAGCGCCATGCAGTCGATCATGTCCTGACCGCGCGTCTTCAACGATGACCACGAGCCCTGCCAGGTGTCCCCGCCGTCGAGCAGCGCGACCTTGTCGCCGCGCTCGGCGCGGATCGCCTTGATCACGGTCGCGGCGCGATCCAGGCCGCCGATCCGGCCGTAGCTCTTCGCAAGGGCCTCGAAATCCTCCGACGTCAGAGCGTAGGCCGCTGACGAGCCGGGCGCGATGCCGAAACGGGAAAGAAACTCCCTGCCGGTGACGTGCGGCGGCAGGCCTTTGGCCTCGCCGACGCCGAGATTGGTCGAGGGCTCACGGAAATACAGCGGCATCAGCTGGCCGTGAATATCGGTGACATGCACCAGCGTGACGTTGCCGAGCGGCTCGAACGCCAGCAATTCTTTCTGGGTCAGGCGCTGCTGGGCAACCGCCCGGGTCAGGCCAGTGCCGACGCTGGCCGAGAGCGCCGCCGTGGCCGCGGCGACCTGAATGAACTCGCGGCGAGAGATCATGCGCAATACTCCTGCAAGCTCATCGTTTCAGTTGCGCACCGACGGCGTCTCGACCGGCAAGCCGATGCCGCGCCAGGCGACATAGAGCTCGAGCGCGAGGAACTCGTCCGAGAGCGGCTTGAACGGCTCGGCGCGCACGTCGAACATGCAGCCTTCGAACCGCTCGTGCAGCGGCACCAAGCGCTGGTCGCGCAGCCGGTAGGTCGGAAAGCCGTTGGTCTGGCCCTGGCTCAGGAAATCGGCGCGCATGAACTTGCCGTTGTTGCGCTCGTGGCAGGATTCGCAGGCGAGATCGAGCTGGCCATAGCGCGTATAATAGATCTGCTTGCCGCGCTCGAACCAGGGCGACATCGGCCCGTCGGTCTTCACCGAGACCTTCATGCCGTGCGACTGGTAGCGCACGAAGGTGGTCATGTCGGTCAGCTCCTGGGATTTGAATTTCCAGGGCTCGGCCTTCATGTGCTCGCTGCGGCAGATGTTGATGCGCTGCTCGAGATTGACCGGCTTCTTCAGCTTGTCGTCCCATTTCGGCATGGCGGCACCGACGCCTTTCATGCTGGTCTCGGCCTCGCCATGGCAGCTCATGCAGGACTTGCCCTCGCCGCCCTCGGCCTTTTTCCAGACGTCCGCGGCGCGCTCCACGGCGAGGAAGCCCGGATTTTCCAGATCGTCGTCCTGCAACGCGCGGGTCTCCTTGCTGCGAAATTCGTAGCCGGAGATGATGGTCTTGAAGACGTGGCCGGGCGGCGCCGCGATGCCCTTGCGCTCGGCGTCCTCTGCGACCGCGAGCGTCGCAACCGACGCGGCGGCCGCCACCAGAGCGGCCAACCCAACATTTCGTCGCGCCATTGCGTGCCTCCCTCAATGCGCGATGCGCATCATGCCTTGAGCGCAATCTTCTCTTCGGCCGTGATCACCGTGCCGTCGTCGTCCGTCCAGGCGAACTTGAACGTTCCGGCCTCGTCGACCCTGGCGTCGAACTGGACGTAGGGATTGGCCGAGATCGCCGGCTCGAGCGCGCAGGAGAACACCGGCTTGCCGTTGAACTCGCAGGCGAACTTGTTGATGATCTTGCGCGGAATGGTCTTGCCCTGCGCGTCCTTGCGCTGGCCCGATTCCATGACATGCGAGACCAGGGTCTTGATCTGGATCACCTCGCCCTTGGCGGCTTCCTTGGGAAGCTTGATGCGCGGTTTGTCTGCCATCTGTTTTCTCCTGAGCCCTTAGCCGCCGCAGCCGCCGATGGTGACCTTGACGGTCTTCTGCTCCATGAACAGCGAACCGTCACTCATCTTCGCGACCGCAACCACGTTCTGCGTGGTCGCGAGCCGAATCCGGATCGAGGCTTCCGCCTTGCCCGACAGAGGCGTGAACGACAGCGTCGCCACACCCGCATTGGGATTGCCGTCGGCGATGATCAAAACGTCCTTCACATAGGTGTCCGCGGTCATCGGGCTCTCGATATTCACCGACAGCGGCACGGTGTTGCCGTTCTCCGCGATCTCCGGCAAGTCGAGCGCGATCTTGCCTTTGGCAGGCTGCTTGCCGCCGGTGAACTTCTCGATCCACTTCGCCGCATCGCCCGTCACTTCGGCATCCGCCGCCATGGGCATCAGCGTCAGCATGACGAAGCCGCCCCCGAGCGCAAATGCCTGCCGTCGATTAATGGCTTTCATTCCTGATCCTCCTCGCCGTCAGTTCAGCGTCTTGAGAAAAGCGATGACGTCCTCGACCTGCGCGGCCGTCAGAATGGACTTGCCGACAAATTCCGGTCGCACCCGGCTCAGGCCCTCGTTCCTGAAGAACGCCGGCATGACCGTATTGGTGAAGATGCGCTTGGGGTCGGCGATGATGAGGCGCAATTGCGCCTCGCTGTAACGGCCGGCGACGCCATCCAGGGATGGACCGAACTCGCCGTGGAATTCCTCGGACTTCAGGCTGGTGACCTGATGGCAGGCCAGGCAGTTGCCGAGTGTGCGCGCCAGAAACACCTTCTTGCCGCCGGCGGCATCGCCGGGTGCGCCGGTCAGGGATTTCGGCAAGGAATCGTTGACGATGTCGAGCCTGATCGGCTCTTTGGTCGGCTCCTGGGCGACAGCGCCGCCAGCCGACAGACAAAGTGCAAACGCAGCCGCAAGCGAGCGCCGCATGTTCCCTACCCTTATCGCGGGGTGACGCCCGCTTCTGATCACGACGGACTCACGATCCATCAAATTCAGTTATTATGATATGTTCATGTGATCGGCGGCGTCAAGCGAAATTCGCCGGACGCGTTCCCGTCAGCCGTTCGCGGCCAGGAAATCCCGGAACGAGCCGCGCTCATAGGCGCGCTCCCGCACGAAGCGAAACATCGTCAGGAAGTGCGGCGGCTTGAGATAACCGGGTGCTCGCGCCACTTCGCGCGCCATCGCGTCCTTCGCTTCGAGACCATCGGGGGACAGCGGAAAAAACTGAAAGGTCGGCGTGAACCTGATGCCGTACTTCCGGGCGAGGTCCTTCTCCGACAATTCTTCGCGGTCGAAGTCGATCACCTTGCGCGAGCCGATCAGATTAAGCTGCAACACCTCGAAATTGTCGCGGATGTAGCTCGCGATGCCCGCATCGGCGAAGTTCACCAGGTGCGTCTCGCGGCAATAGGGGCAGCCGCGCAGCTCCCACATGATGGCGAGGCGCTTGCCGCCGGCGGCTGCGCTCTCCAGGTCCTCGCGCAGATCGAGGAAGCTCTGCAGAAACCAGGGCTCGTGATAGAGCCCGTCTTCTCCGACGGCGGGCTCGGCCGCCGCGCCGCGGCCGATCAAAGCCGCGCCTGCTGCGAATGCCAGGAGGCCGCGTCGCGTCGGCGTGCGAAGCGAGGTCGGGATTTTGTGCGTCGGAAGATCTTGCGCGTTGCTCATTTTCATTATGATATTCGAATACACGAATGTGACAAGGAGATCCGATCTTGCGCTGCACCATCGTGCTGCTGGCGTGGCTGGCTTCGACCGCGCTCGCGCTCGGCGCGGAAGCCGATAGACTTGCGGATGTCGTCTCGGCGATGGCGCCGATCATGGCCAATCTGCGCACCGCTGCGAGCTATGCGCGCACCGGAAACATCGCGCTGGCGCAGATCGAGACCGACGAAGCGGTCGCCGGGTGGAAGCGGCTCGCTCCCCTGCCCGCTGACGGACCGTCCGAGTTGTCGAGATTTCTCGACCGAGGTCGCGAACGGCTGACGACGGCGGCGGCTGCACTGGACGGCGGAGACAGTGTCGCCGCCGGCCGCGAGCTGCTTGCGCTTCGGCAGGCTTTTCACGCGCTCAGGCGTCGCGCAGGCCTCTACGATCTCGGCGATTGCATCTTCGAGATCGCGCCCGCCATGGAAGCATTGCGTGTCGCCGCCATCAGGTACGGCGAACAGCCGGCGCCGGCGAACGCCGAGGAGACCGTCGCCGCCGCAGGCGCGTTCCGCGATCGGCTCGCACGCTGTAACGAATGGGCAAATAGCGAGATCGCGGCCCAAGGTGAGTTCCGCCGCCTGATCGATGGCGCACTCGCCAGCAGCGGCGAGATCGCGCATGCCGCGATGGCGGGCGACGGCCCCCTCGTGCATCGTTACCTCATCGAGCTGCAGTCCTTTGCCCAGTTGCTCGACTTCCGTTACGGCTAGCCTCAGCCGATGCTGGTCAGTCCAGGAAAGTGCTCGAGCAGCCACTCCGAGACCGCGGGCATCAATCCAGTCAGGAACATCAGGCCGGTCGCGACCAGGAAGACGCCCATCGTCTTCTCGATCAGGCCGAGATGCCGGCGCACGCGGCCAAGCGCGGCAATGAAGCGGCCGGTGAAGGCCGCCGCGATCAGGAAGGGAATGCCGGTCCCGACCGAATAGGCGAGCAGCAGCAGCGCGCCCCGCCCGGTCGTGTCCTCCGATCCCGCCATCAGCAGCACGGCGGCGAGGATCGGGCCCGCACAGGGCGTCCAGCCGAACGCAAATGCCAGTCCCATGACGAAGGCCCCCGCCACGCCGGCCGGGCGGTTGTCGACCTGCACGGTCGCGCTGCGATAGAGCAGCGGAATCTTGAGCAGCCCCAGAAAATGCAGGCCCATGACGATGATCAGCCCGCCGGCGATGATGCCCAGAGTCGAAAGGTGCGCGGAGACGAAGCGTCCCGCGATCGAGGCGGTCGAGCCGAGCGCGACGAAGACCAGCGAAAAGCCCGCCACGAAGGAGAGCGCGGAGAGCAGGATGCGCGGCCGCAGATCCGGCCTGTCGCCGGAGAGATCCGTGACCGAGACGCCGGCCATGTAGCACAGGAACGGCGGCACCAGGGGCAGGATGCAGGGCGACAGGAACGACAACAGGCCCGCGACAAAGGCCGCGCCAAGCGTGATGTCCAAGGTCATTTCCGCCCCATCCCTAGCACATATACGAATTTAATGATATAAAGCGCCGAGAACGTTTGGAAAGCAAGTCCGCCAGGCAAGTCCGAAAAGGCCGGTTACGCCGCATGAACAGAATCATCGTTTTGCTCGCCCTCGCGGTCGGGCTCGCGCTGCCCGCCACCGCATCGCGCGCTGCCGAGCTCATCATGTTCGAGCGCGCCGGCTGCGCCTGGTGCGCGCGCTTCAACGCCGAGATCGGCCCGATCTACGGCAAGACCGGGGAAAGCCGGGCCGCCCCGCTGCGCCGGGTCGACCTGAGCGGCCCCCTTCCCGCCGATCTCGCCGGAATCGATCCGGGTCCCTTCACGCCGACCTTCGTCGTGGTACAAGAGGGCCGTGAGATCGGGCGCATTCGCGGCTATCCGGGGGATGCCTTCTTCTTTGGCCTCTTGAACCGAATCCTGTCAAACACGGGATCGGAGCCCGAGAAGTCGTGACCGTTCTTGCGGAGTTTGCTGAGAGGAACTTGACGCGATGCCGTTGCCAAAGCTGAAGGAGATCGAGGGCTCCGCCGAACTCGAACAGATGATCGAGAAGGCGCGCGAGGCCAGCGACATGCTCAAGGCGCTGTCCCACGAGTCCCGATTGCTGCTGCTCTGCATCCTCGCCGAGGGCGAGAAATCCGTGACGGAGCTCGAACAGTTCCTGGGCGAGCGACAATCGACCGTCTCCCAGCAGCTCGCGCGGCTACGACTCGATCGGCTGGTGACGACCCGCCGCGACGGCAAGACCATCTACTACAGTCTCGCCAGCGAAGACGTCCGCAAGATTCTCACCGCCGTTTACGACGTGTTCTGCGAGCCGGTGCGCCGGCGCCGCCGGTAGTTCTCCGCGCTGGCTTTTCGCGCCCCACCGGCGCAGACTACCCGCAAGGCAGCGAAGAAGAAGCGGGAGGAATGCTGAGCCCTTCGACCATAGCGTTTGCATGCGGGCTTGCCGCCGGTGCCGTGCTCGGCATTGCCGGCCGCGCGGGTCGTTTCTGCACGCTGGCGATGCTCGAGGACGCATTCTTCGGATCGGATTATCGGCGGCTGAAATCCTTCGCGCTGGCCGCGGCGGTCGCCCTGCTCGCGACCCAGGCCCTCGCCGCGTTCGGCATCGTCGACCTGTCGCGGTCGATCTACCTCACGGCATCGATCGGGCTTGGCGGTGCGATTATCGGCGGGCTGATGTTCGGCGTCGGCATGGCCCTGGTCGGCACCTGCGGCTTCGGCACGCTGGTGCGCATCGGCGGCGGCGATCTGCGCGCCATCGTGGTCTTTCTCGTGCTCGGCCTGTCGGCGCTCGCGACCATGCGCGGCATCACCGGCATGCTGCGCCTGAAGCTGATCGAGCCGTTGTCGTTGCGGCTACCCGAGGGAAGCACCCAGACTTTGACGTCGCTGCTCGGCGCAGGCAACGCGATGCACGCGATCCTCGTCGTGGCCATTTCCGCCGCGCTCGCCTTCTGGGCCCTTGCGGACGGCAGGCTGATGCGGTCGCCGCGGCTGTTGGCGTCCGGTCTTGCCGTCGGCGCCGCGATCGCGTTCGGCTGGTTTGCGACCGGATGGCTTGCCGACGACGAGTTCGATCCCGCGCGGGTCTCCTCGCTCACCTTCGTGGCGCCGCTCGGTGACGCCATTCTCTACATCGCCACCTTCTCCGGCGCGCGGCTCAATTTCGGCATCGGCTCCGTCGCCGGCGTCGTCGTGGGCTCGTTTGCCGCCGCGATGCTCGCGCGCGGCTTCCGCTGGGAGGCGTGCGACGACGCGCGCGAGTTGAAGCGTCACATGATCGGCGCGCTGCTGATGGGCATCGGCGGCATCATGTCGTTGGGCTGCACCATCGGTCAGGGCCTGAGCGCGTTTTCGACGCTCGCGGTTTCGGCGCCCGTCACGATGGTGGCCATCGCCTGCGGCGCGCGCCTCGGGCTCGAGTTCACGATGACCGGCGAGTGGCTGCCGGCGGTGCGCAGACTGTTCGGGGTTTCGACCTGACGAATTCGCCTTCAACGCTTGCTTGACGGGATCGGAACGAGGCCATGCGCTGACGCTGTGAATTGGCTAGGGCTCAGCATGTTGAGCCCTAGCCGAACCGCCCCGCACAGTCGGCGCCGCGGCCGAAATAGCCCGTCATCGCATCCCAGGTCAGTTCGAAGTTGCCTCGACGACCTCATTGACCCGTTTCGAGGCTTCACTGAACCCGTCCTGACACGCCGCCAGATCCTGCCTCACTTCGCCTGCATATGGACGGAGCTGCGAGTCGAGCTTGGCGACCTCCAGCGCATGCTTCCACAGGTCCTTGTTCTGCTCGGCACGCAAATTGAAATCGTTCTTCGCCGCCAGCAACGCTCGGTCAGCCTTGCCCAGATCCGCCTCGGTGACCTCCCGGTCCAGGAGACCTGCCTGACTGTTGGCGAAGTCCTCTTTCACGCTCTCGTTCTTCTTGTTTGCGGCTCCGAATTTCCGTTCGACCGCCTGCATCGGTTGGGCCTGTTGTTTGGCCGATCGAGCTAGCCGCGCCTGCGGATCTTTCGCCTGTTCGAGCAGATATTTGGCGTAGTCGACATGAACCGTCTGGTCGGCAGGGTCGCCTATGGCTTCGCCGACTTTCTTTGCAAGCAACTGCGTCTCGTAGTTCGCCTTGGCGACCGCGACGGCGTGTTGCTGGTATTGAGAATTGATCTCCCAATCCCTGCCAGGGGCACGATCGTAGGACACGAAATTCTCTACGGCGATGGCTGCCGCCTGCTCGCTTCCCTTTGCTACCGCACCAAATCCGTCCGCCAGGACGCCAGACGATACCGGAGCTTTCCTCGCTTCCGGCTTGGCGTCCTTGCTCTGGTCCTGCGCCGACACGATCTGGCTGTTCAGCTTGTCGGCGATATCCGAGACGATTCCCATTTTGATCCTTCACTGTTTGACGCGCATCGCAGGCCCGCGATTGCCGGGAGTTACCCCGGCGCCGCGATCTCGGCGCCGCACGTCTCGTTCCGGCAAATGCCGGGTGGCGATTGGGCTAACACGCTGGCCTTCGTCCGCCTGTGCCCGAGATGACTGTTATCGCTGCATTTCGATGCGCCGCCCGCTGCGAGCACCACTTGAAAACGCCAGTTGACGAAGCGAAGTCGTTCTTCGCCATCAAGGCTCGGTAGCTCCACCGGCGGCAGCGGCGGCAGCGGCCGCCTTCTGCCGGGCAAGATAATGTGTCGCGTATCGAACGACGTCGTTTGCGTCTTCGACCGCTTTCCGGCGGATGCGGTCGGTTGCTGCATTCGTGTTCGGCGTTTTCGGATCGTGGTCCGACTTCAGCCAGTCGATATGGTCTTGCTCGGCTCTCGCGGCCGCCTTGATCGCCGCCGTCAGCCGCAAACCCGCATCCGCCGCGATACCCGCCGGTGTCAGCTTGTTGGCGAGCTCTTCTGCGCGCGCGACGCGATGGTTCGCATTCGTCCGCTGCGCATCAGTAGCGCCGGGATCCGCGTAAAGTCGCTGATATTCCTCCTTTGCAAGCGTGACTTGATCGCTTGCCAACTCCAGCGCCTTTGCCTTGAGCTCAGCGTCCTTTGCCAACGCCTGCTTCTTCTTTTCCGCCTCGAACGGCGCGAACGGATCGCTCTTGCCCTGCTTTGCCACGTTGTGCTTGTCGATCTCGGCGAATTCCTTGGCGAGACCATAGTGATGATCGAGAAACAAAGTGATCGCCTCCTCGACCTTGGAGGCTCCTGCCGGTGTCGAGACGGGCTGCGGCTTCACCGCTGGTGGAGGCGATTGCACGCCAGAGATGCCTGCGCTCTTTTTGGCGGGTGTGGTTTCGGCTTGCGCGGTCCGCTGCGCGGACGGCTGATGGACCGTGCGCGTCATTGCCGGATCTATCGTCGAGCCACTCATCATATTCTCCATGACAGCACTTGAGGTACCCGCCCCCATCGAGCGGCGCGCGCATCATGCATACCGCTCTCGGCCTCCGCGTCATGCGAACGCAGTACGTGCAGGGGACGCCGAAGAATACGGGTTCAACCAGACCGCTCGTTCATCTGAGCGTCGGCTCGTTCGCACCCTCCAGCTCGCCGAGCAACTCACGCGCCAGCGCAGTGTCCGGCCGGTCGCCGGCGGTCTGCATGACCTCGAGCAGAATCTCGCGCGCCGCGGAGCGATCGCCACTGCGATAGAGGGCCATGGCCAGGAAGGCCTGCTGCGTATCGGTCGGCGGCAGCGACCGCATTGTTTTGACTGCACCGGCGTAATTGCCTGCGGCCATGTCGACCAGGGCTGCGCCGATAAAGCCGGCCTCCTGCGCCGGTCGCGCCGCCTGGACGCCGGCGAAGATCGCTGCAGCCTTGGCACCCTGTCCGCGCGACAGCGCCATGAAGCCCAACTCGGCGAGTGTCCGTACGTCGTCGGCTGTGAGCTCGATCATGCGGTCCCATCCAGAAGCGGTTGCTCTTCGGTGCATCAACCGCCGTGGATATAGCGCACCGATCTTCGCGATGCCAACTCCCGCCGCGCGGGGCCAATTGCATTGCCCTTGTCACATGCGGCACACGGCGCTCACTTCTTTCATGGTCTATCGGACCGTCACCTTCGTTTGCGTATCTGAGGAATGACAGGGAGAGTTCGTTTACAGCACAGGCTTTGTCGTCATTGACCAAACCGCCGGCGCCGCGCCTCCGACGATCGGGGGATTATTGCCCCATTGCGCCCCGCTATAACCGGAGCCGCCCTGCGGCACCCACGCCTTGAAACAACCCGAGCGTCTAGATGTCCGTTGCGATTCCACGAAGGCCTCTCATGCACGACACGGGCGAACGCGCCGCCGAGCTCGGCGAAGCGGAGCGTCTCATCGCCCAGGGGGCCGTTCGCAAGGCGCTTGGACTGGAGCCGGTCGATCTTCGCCTCGGCCTCGACGTCGCGCGCAATCAGCTTCAGAAGGGCGCGCCGATAGAGGCCTTCCGCACCTATGCCGCCCTCGTCGTGTGCGATCCCAGCGATCCCGAACTTCAGGCTGGACTTGCCAATTGCGCCCTGCTGCTCGGCGAAAACAGCCTCGCTCTGCACGCGGCATCGGCGATCGTCGCGCTCGCGCCGTCGGATCCCCGCGGCTACTTCTTTTCCGGACGCGCCTGCCTCGCCATGGGCCAGCTCGCCGAAGCGATGGAGGATCTGACCGAGTCGATGCGGCTGGCAAGAGCGCCGCGAGGCGACGCCCCTGCCATTCTCGAAGAAGCCAGGAAGCTGCTGGATCGGATTGCCGTGCTGAAGAAATGACTGTCATGTCGGCCGATCCTGCAGTCCATCGAGACGCTCTGGAACCGGCCGGTGCTGATGCCGATCCCGGCGCGACGGAATTCCTGCTGCTGGAGGAGCTCTTCGTCGCGGCCGCGACCGCAAAGGGCTTGCCGGGCCGCAAGATCATCGCGCGACTGAAAGATGGAGTCCTGCTCGGTCAGGCGCTCGGACTCAAGCGCGAGCCCGTCGAATTTTTGTACGCCCGGGCCCATCGCTGGGGGACGATCGGCGAGCACGCGAGGGCCGAGCGGCTGTTCCGGGCACTCTGCATCATCGAAGCAGGCTGCGCAGATCACTGGGTCGGTCTCGGCATCTGCCTGAGGGCGCGTTCGCTCTGGCCGGAGGCGATGGCCGCCTTCGAGCATGCGACGGCGTTGCGGCCACACTGGGACATCCCGCACTTGCACCTGCTTGAACTCAGCGCCCGCCGTCGCGACTGGACCAGGGCGGCGGCTGAGCTTGCCGCCTTCGAACAGAAGACGACAACACAGACACCGCTTGCCCTGACTGCGGAGGCCGACCGTTACCGCGCCGCAATCGAGCTGCACCTGTCCGAACAGCCGGGCGCGCACATCGCGGGAGAACCCAGTCCGTGACACCGATCGAAGGTCTCCTTCACACGCTCAACGATCTGATGCGCACCAGCATGGCGGTGGAAATTGCCAAGGCGCTCGCGCCTGGCTCCGATGATGGGACATCGAGCGAGATGCCCGCGGCGAACAGCTACGCCGCCAGCGCAAACTCCCCGCAGGCCACCGCGCCCGGCTTTGCCGGCCTGCGGTCTCCCGCAGCATTTTCCGACCGGCTCGAGGCCGAGATCGTCCGCGCGCTGTTGATGAGCCTCACTGGAGCCGGCAACCCGGGTGCATCCGAGGCGCCCTCAGTTGCGCTATCGGCCGCAATCCGGCAGGCCCTGGCCGCGCTGCCCGAGAGCGCCGCGGAGCAGCAGGGTTTTGCCAAGGAAGATGCCGCTCAGTTGCTCGCCACGCCGTCATCGGCCCCTCGCCTCGCGATGCCCCTGCATCAGCAGGTCGTCGCGAGCGGCTCGCGGACCGACCTGTGGGAAGGCGCGACGTCCGGATCGAACGCGCAGCCGCAACGCGGCGAAGGGATCGATGCCGGGACGCAACCTCCAGCCTCCCTCACGACCGCAGACTCCGCCGCTTCGCCCGATCAGCAACCGCGTGCTGCGGACAAGGCGCACGGTCCCGGGAACCTGATTGCGGCCAACTCGCCCATGAGCGAGATGCGGGGCATCATCGCTTCGTTCGCATTGAACGCCGCGATGATTCCGGGATGGCCTTACCAGACGCAGTTCGTGGCCGGCTCGCCGGGGATCAGCGAGGAAGAGCTTCTCGCCTATCTTGCCAATGTGGGCGCACAAGGCGAACTCGTCGAGAAGCTGCGGAAGTCGCGGCCGCCCGCCGGCAAGCGACTGCTCATCTGCCTGGCGGCCATGCTGACCGCGATCGAGACGGTCGTTGACGCGATCGCCAGTGAGCTCGCCCTGCTTTCCGGGGACGAAACGGCCCTCGCGCAAGATCGGGCGGCCGCGAACGCTCACGGGCGGACCGGTGCTCGGCATCGGCTCTACATCGAGTGATCTTCTGCACAACGGTCGCCGCGCGGCCTGATTAGGCTCGCGCCGTCCATCAAGCGAAGGAAGAATGCAATGTCCTCCGTCTCAGGCGTCTCGCCCTATGCCTCCTCCCTCTGGCTCGAATTGCCGGACGTGCGAGCCGACGCCCCGCGACCGGACGGAACATCGGGAGCCTTTGCCACCGGCCTGCCGCCCATCGGACCTTCGAGCGACGACGCCAGCCTGCAGCTCGTGCTCTCGATCCTGCGGAGCGACGGCGACAAGGCCGCGGCGAACCGGATTCGCGCCCTCCTGACGGGCTTTGCCGGCGTGATTGGCGCGATCGGCGCCAATGCCATTCAGCGACAACGACTGCTCGATCAGAATGCCGCCAATGCGGCTGAGATCGCCGGCCTGCAGCAGCAGAAGAGCAGCGCCACGTCCGATCTCGCCGCCGCCCAGGACAAGCTGCAGCACGACCAGCAACTCGACCCTCCCGATCCCGATCTGGTCAAGGCCGACCTGGATGCGATCGCGGCCATCCAGGCCTCGATCGCCGCGCTGACGCAGGCGATCGGAACTCTCCAGACCCAATCGGACGCAAACGCCGCGAGGATCGCCAGCCTGCAATCGGGCTTCCTCGCCGGTTTTGCGTCGATCGCAGCCGCAATCAGCCGCAACCTCGCCAGCGAGCAGCGCGCCGTTGGCGCGGACAACGACAGCTCGATCAGCCTGATCGAGAGCATCTATGCCGACGTGCAGCAATTCCTGAACGAAGCTCAAGCGATCAAGAAGCAACAGCTGCTGCAGGACCGGACCGCCGATGAGAAGGAGATCACGACACAGCAGGCCGCTGTCGCGTCGCGGCAGAACGCCGACACGGCGGCAACGCTGAGAAGTGCAATCGCTGACGACAATCAGGCCGAGGACCGGGAAACGACGACTCGAGACGCAAAGGAAGACACCGTCGCGCAAGCCGGCCGGCAATCGCAGGAGACGGCCCGCCCCGATCCAGCACTTGCGAGCGAGCTGCCCCCGCGACTTGCATCGTCCAATGATCCGTCTGCACTGTCCAACGACACCCGACGGACTGAGGCGGCGGCGATCATCGCTGCGCTGGCCAGGCTCCCCTCGACGGACGACATCGCAGATGTGCGCGAGGACGATCCGGTGCGGGCCGACGGCCGCCTTGGCCGCGGGATCGCGCCTGCTCCTGACGGATCGCGGAACTCCCCTTCCCCGATCGACGTGCGCGACGGCGACTCTTCCAACGCCGCCCACGACGCGGCAGCGGTCTTGCAGCACGGGCTTGCCGCGAACGCCAATGCCGCTGCGTCCACCGACAGGACCGCGGACGCGCGCGAGATCGCGGACCGATCTCAGCGCCGCGATGCGTTCGATCAAAACGCGATCAATCAGCTGGTCGACCGCGCCGACCGGCTTGTGGCGACGCTGAACCACCTCCTCAATCCGCCAACGGCCCCAACCGACCCTTCGGGACACGGGCTCACGCCCGCGAACCTGCAGGACGGCTCGGGCCGGTTGCGGATTCCAATCTAGCTCCGTCCGCGCGAGCCGAGACGCGGGGACTACAGCCGCGACCGCCGCAAGACGATAAGAGGAATTGAGAATGCTGACGGGCTTCCTGCGAACGATCTCCAAGCGAAACGACCTGATGCTGGCCTTCATGCTGGTCTGCATCGTCTTCATGATGATCCTGCCACTGCCGACGCAGGTGATCGACCTTCTGATCGGCATCAACCTGACGCTCGCGGCCATCCTGCTGATGGCGTCGGTCTATCTTCAGAACGTGGTCGAGCTGTCCTCCTTTCCCTCGATCCTGCTGCTCACCACGCTGTTTCGACTTGCCCTCGCGATCTCCACGACCCGCCTCATCCTGATCCAGGCCGACGCCGGCCACATCGTCGAAACCTTCGGCCAGTTCGTGGTCGCCGGCAATCTCGTCGTCGGGCTCGTGGTGTTCCTGATCCTGACCATCGTCAATTTCATGGTCATCACCAAGGGATCCGAACGCGTCGCGGAGGTGTCCGCGCGGTTCTCGCTGGATTCGATGCCCGGCAAGCAGATGTCGATCGATTCCGACATGCGCGGCGGCCAGATCGAGCTCAGCGAGGCGAAGCGCCGCCGCAACAAGCTCGAGAAGGAAAGCCAACTCTATGGCGCCATGGACGGCGCCATGAAATTCGTCAAGGGCGATGCCATCGCGGGCCTCATCATCATCGCCATCAACCTCATCGGCGGCATCGCCATCGGGACCTTGCAGCACGGCATGACGGCCGCCGAGGCGCTGGAGCGCTATTCGCTGCTCACCATCGGCGACGGCCTGGTCTCGCAGATTCCCGCGCTGTTCATCTCGATCACCGCCGGCTTCATCGTCACCCGCGTCTCCTCCGAGGAGAACAAGGACCTCGGCACCGACATCGCCTCCCAGCTCATGAACGAGCCGAAGGCCTTGATGATCACGGCCGGGATCCTCGGCATTTTCGCCATCGTTCCCGGTTTCCCTCCGATCGTCTTCATCGCTTTGTCGATGGCATGCGCCGCCGCCGGCATTCTGACCGCCCGCGCCCGCAAGCGCAATCTGTCCGACCAGCGCACGCAAGAGATGCCCGCGCTCGCCGCCGCGCTGTCCGGAGGCGACGTGCCCTCCTTCCCGAAGGAAGATGCCGAGGACAACGAGCCGATCGAGAACGTCAAGTTCACCCTCGTCGTTCCCCTGATCGTCGACCTCTCCTCCGCAGTCCGCAATACGATCCGCCCGAACAAGCTCGACCGCGAGGTGGCGCGCGTGCGCCGGGCGCTCTATTTCGATCTCGGTGTTCCGTTCCCGGGCGTTCACCTTCGCCTGAACGACAATCTTCGCGAGGGCCAATACCGCATCCTGGTGAACGAGATTCCGGTGGCCGCGGGAATGCTCCAGCCGAACTGGTTCATCGTTCGCGAGACCGAGGACAACCTCAACATGTTCGAGATCCCGTTCGAACGCGGCGAGGACTTTCTGCCGAACACGCCGAGCTATTGGGTTCAGATGAAGCATCTGCCGCTGGTCGAGCGCGCCGGCATGCAGATCATGACGCCCTCCAGCATGCTGACCTATCACCTCGCTCACGTGCTGAAGAGCCACGCGTCGGAATTCATCGGCATTCAGGAGACCATGTACCTGATGAACCAGATGGAGGACAATTTCGCGGAGCTCGTGCGCGAGGCCACGCGCGTGCTGCCGGTCATTACCATCACCGACGTCCTGCAGCGGCTGGTCATGGAGCAGATCTCGATCCGCGACATGCGAACCATCCTCGAAGGGCTGGTCGAATGGGGGCAGCGGGAAAAGGATCCCATCATCCTCGTCGAGCACATGCGCGGCGCGATGTCCCGCTATATCACCCACAAATTCTCGGGCGGCCAGAACATCATCCCCGCCTATCTGCTGTCCAAGGAGATCGAGGACGCGGTGCGCGGCGCCGTCCGGCAGACCAGCGGCGCCTCCTACCTTGCGCTCGCTCCCGACATCCATCGCCAGCTCATCGCCTCGATGAAGAACGTGATCCGCAGCTCCGGCCAGCATAGCCTGTCGCCCGTGCTGCTGGCGCCGATGGACATAAGGCGTTTCATGCGCAAGGTGATCGAGCGCGACTTCCCCGACCTCGCCGTGCTGTCCTATCAGGAACTCGAGCCGAGCTCGAACGTGCAGCCGCTCGAGAGAATCAAGCTCGTCAACCAGCTCTCCGCCGCGTGACCTTGACCGCCTTCGCAGAACGCCCAGAGCTGCCCGGCCAGATCGAGTCCCGGCTTCGCGTCGAATATTGGCGGGTGCGCATCTACAGTGTCGGATTCATCGTTTCCTACCTGCTCTATCTCGGCTCGGGAGGCCTCGAACACTGGCCCGCCGTCGCCGCTGCCGTGCTCCTCATGACGTCGTTCGGCGCATGGAAGATCCACCACCGATGGCTGCGAGGTGGCATCATCGCTGGAACGATTCACGCGCTGCTGTTTCCGTTGATCGTGCAGGCCCTGTCGGCCGGCGAGCCGATCGTCGCCCTCGTCGCCCGCCTTCCCGTCTGGCCCCAGCTTCTCGTCACGCTCATCGCAAGCCGTGCATTGACGAGCGAAAATCATCTTGCCTTCGCCCGCTTCTGGCTAAGGCCGCTCGACCGGACCGGGCCGGTCGAGATGCAGTCGACCGCGGCGCCGGTCGCCCTCGCCTGCTTCCTTATTCTGCTGCTCTACCTGGTGATCCCTCACGTCATGGCACCCGGCCTCGGACCGGTGCAATCCGCCGTCGTGTCGGCCGTGCTCGGACGGACCGTCGTGCATAGCGCCATCATCTTCCTGTTCTTCGTCGTGATAGCCTCGATCTTCGAAGCCGCGCATTTGCATGTTGCGGACAGCCGGGTCATCGCCGGTTTCAGCCGCATGATCGAAACCGAGCGCGACAAGGGTCGTCACCCCGATCTTTCCGCCATCCTGACACGGCAGCTCGCACCAGCCGCCCACACCCGTGCGGTCCGGCTGCTGAACGCCGCGATTGACGGCGCAGGACCGGAGGTAGCCGCTCCGTCGCGCCTGGCGGCCCTGTCGTTCGACCGCTTCCAGTCGGCGTCACGCCAGTTCGTCCGGTCGCTGTTGCCGCTGCTGCCGTTGCTCGGTTTCCTCGGCACGGTGATCGGCCTGGCAAGCGCAATATCGGACCTTCCGCACGACCTGAACGCGTCGTCGGGGCACAACATCGACATTTCCGCAAGCCTCGCCGGGCTCGCCGTCAAGTTCGAGACCACGTTGCTCGGATTGATTGCGAGCATCGTCTGCTCGCTCGCCCTTGGTCTGCTCGAGAAGCGGGAAACCGAGCTGGCCGCCATGTGCATGCTGATCGTGGACAACGCGCGGGAAGCCCGATGATCAACCCGCCCAACGGCTTCGAGGCCGTCATGCCCGATCGCGACGAGTTCGATCCCGTGCTGGCGAGCGATCCGCTGGCAGATCTCCTGCTCAGCGTCGCGGCGGTCATCGTGCTGGCGGTCCTTGCCGTCCTGCCCAGCCTGCCACAACGAAATGCATCGACGGCAGGCGCCATCGGAGCGCTTCCGGCTGACGTCGACTTTCAGCTGGAGGGGCGCCGCGTCACGCCTTGGCTGGCAACCAGAGCCGGACTTGCGATCGACGGCTCCCCGGCCAATCTGATTCCGCTGGACCGGATGTTCCTCGACCAGAGCCTGACCGCGGCATTGCAGGGGGTGCAGCGCGCCAACGCGCGGCTGGTACTGTTTATAGCGCCGGACGGCAACGAAGCCGCATTTCAGTTCGAGGTGATCGCGAGCCGGCATGGCATTCGGCGAATGCGCCAGGTGCGGCTGGAGGCCGGTTGCGAACGCGCCATCGTGGCCCACTGCATGCGGCAGCCTCCCCGTTCGGAACAAATCCGATGAGATCTCCGCCGGTCGGCATATCCGCCCTGACCGACATCGCCGCGAACCTGTTCGCGTTGATGCTGCTCGTTCTCATCCTGCTGCTCGGCGTCCGGTCCGGATCACCCACCTCAGCCACGAGCACGCCTTCTCCGGTCGACGTGGAAAATGACCTCGTCAGTGTCGTCCACACCCCGCTCGGCAGCGAGGATCTCTTCGACCTTCTGTTCGAGCGCCGCCAGGAGTCGGACTCGATCCGCATCGACCTGCTCAACCAGGGGATCGTCGTGACATCGCATGGCCAGACCGAACGCCTCGGCCTCGCCGACCATTTGGCGCAGCACCTCGCACGTCTGGTCGCCTCCCGCAATGTCCCGATCGGACTCTACGTGTTCAGCCCGCGCTTCTACCGCGACGTGCTTTCAGCCCTGGAGGCATCGGGCGCGACGTGGCGCGAAATGTCGGTGCCACAGGCGTTCAGGAGCAGTCTGGCTGCGAGCGACCAGGGCTGGTCCGACGATTTCATGGGGTTGATCTCGACACCTTCAGATCGCGTGCAGTTCCGTCGTGGGCTTGCCCGCCTGCTCCAGTCGGGCAGCGGCGAGGCATCCGCACGAACATTCCCGGCCTCAGGCGGCCAACCACAGCCAAGCAGCGCCGGCGAACGGATCGCGCGCTGGTCGCGGGCGGCCCTCAACGCGACCGTTGTCCTGGGTGGGCTGCTCTTCATCATATGGGTCGAATTCCGCCGACGCCGGTCATTGTCGGCCGATACGGCGTAGCGAGAAACGGAGAGAGCCATGTCCTTCGACAGCGATCCGATCCAACGCACCGCCCCGCCACTGCCGCGCTTTCAGACCGAGGCGGGCGGCCGGGATCCGCTGCCGCTCGGCTCGCCGCTGGAAGCGAAGAAGCAAATCGACGCCGCGCACAAATTCGAGAGCTATCTCGAAGGTCACGCGAGGCGAACTTCTGAAATCCGGGCCGAGGACCGTGCGCTGCTGTTCAGCACCCTTGCGCATCTGCGCGAGGAGAGCGTCTATTCGTTCCAATTCTGAAAGGTAGCGGCCGCCGGTCGTCCGGCACCCGCGAAGATCACTCACGGATACGCATCGCTCCACGCAGCTGGCGCGTGATGTTCTCGATCTGGTTCGACGCCCTGATCACCCGCGGCGTGATCAGGACGATCAGCTCGCGCCGATTCGTATCGTCACCGACCTGCTTGAACAGTTCGCCCAGCACCGGAATGCTGCGAACCACGGGAACCCCCGTCTCGGTTCGACTGACGCCTTCTTGCATCAAGCCACCGAGCATGACCGTCGCACCCGATTGCACCATGATGTCGGATTTCACCTGGCGGGTCGCGATCGTCGGGGTCAATCCGCTGGTCGTGGCATTCGGTACGGCATCGCTGACCTGCTGGTCGATCGTCAATAGCGCCGAATTGTCGGCGCGAATCTTCGGCGTGACCTCGAGAACGATACCTGTGTCCTTGACCGTGATCTGCTGCGTCACGGTAGTGCCGGTGTTGAGCTGCGCAGTCGCCGTCGACGTCGAGAACGGAATCTGATCGCCGATGACGAGCCGCGCGGTCTTGCCGTCGACCACGGTCAGATATGGCGTGGAGATCACCTTCACATTGGTGACGTTCTGAAGGGCCCGCAACACCACCTCGGCCGTCGCCCCCTGAACCCCGAACGTGGCGTGCACGTAACCACCGCCGAGATTCGCAGTGGCCGCGCCGTTCGGCGATGAGCTGACCGTCACACCATGCGAGGAGAGAAACGCCTCGACGCCGCGGGACAGCTTGTCGGTCAATTTCACCTCAGCCACCGTCGCCTCGATCACCACCTGCGCCTGCGGCACGTCGAGCACCTTCAACCGGTCTCTGATCAGCTTGAAGAGCGAATAGGACGAGTAGACCATCACCGTGTTGTTGCGCGTGTCGGCGACGAACTTCACCGGCGGAGCGCCCGCCACCGCGACGGCCACCGGCGTCGGGCCAGCAAGGCTTGAGGCAATGGCGGCAGCGGTGTTGCCATTGCCGGATGGTGGCGCACCGCCTGCCGGCGGCGATGCGCCGCCGCCCAGCGCAAAACCGGGGCTGCTGAAGCCGCCCTCTTCAGGCGCGACGCCGCGAGGCACCTGGATCGGAGGCACCGGGGCCGCCGACGGAGCAGAAGCCGCGGCCTGGCCGGGCTGCGCGCTCGCGGCCACGGGCGCCGCCGCAGGCGCGGCCGCGGCCGCCGAGACGCTGCCGCTTGCGGCGTAGATCGCCGTCAGTTGCGGCACGATCTCGTCGGCGCCGAGATGGATCAACGGAATGATACGCAGCGATATGTCGCCGCCGGTGTCGCGATCGAGGCGCCGGATCAGCTCCTTCAAACCCTGCAGCGCACGGCGATCCTTGGTGCCGATCAACAGCGCCTGCTGGTTATCGAGCGGAACGATGGTCGCGGCCTGCGCCTGCGAGCGGTAGAATTCCCCGAGCTGCTGAGCGATCTTCTCCGGCGAACTCTGGCTCAAGGGAACGATCGCGACGCGGTCATCGCCGAGGCTGCTGTCCGAGATACTCACGAGCTCCGCGATCTTGTCGAGCTCGGTCGCCGGCGCCTTCACAACGATCGAGCTGCCGCCGCTTGCGGCAACCATCGTGATCTCCTCGGGCACCAACTGCCGCACGAAGGCGATCACCTCATTGGCGGTGCCCTTGCGCAGCCGCAGCACGCGGGTCACCTGGTCGGTGGTCCGCCCGGGCGCTACCGTCTGTTGCAGTCCCGCCATCACCTCGGAAGTGGCGATCTGATACACACCGTTCATGTAGCGCATCTCAAGGCCATTGCGGCCGAGCACGTCGCGTACGACCTGCAACACCTGATTCTTCGATATCGGCTGCTCGGTGCGGAACGTGACCGACCCGCTCATATCGTCCGGCGCAACGTAGTTGACGCCGAGCGCACCGCCGAGCATCTGCTTCAGGAAGAAGTCGAGCGACGTCTTCTCGAACTTGACCGTGACCTTCTCGTCCGGATCGAACTTGTTGCCTCCGGCCGATCGAATCTCCGCAACGTCCTTGCTGGTCGCCTCTTCGTCAGCGGGAACCTCGACCTTCAGCGAGCCGGACCAGGCCGAAATCGGCGAGCGCGCTGCCGGGGGTTGATTGACCCTGCTCGGGTCGACGTTGGCGCCACGGCGCACCTCAGGCCCCGTCCAAAGCCGGGAACTGTCATCACCGCGATAGACTGTCTCCCGCGTCGTCTCGGCAGACAGCACACCGCCGTTGCAGCCCCTGAATTCGAGCTGATCGGGCGGAAGGTTGGCCCGGTCCGCGCAGCTATCGGCGTTCAGGAATGCGCAGCCGGACATCAGAAGTGCAGCCGCGATCAGCGCCGCGACTGTCGCAACGGCAGGGCGCCCTGCACGTGTCATCAGAGGGCGGCCCTTCTTTCGTGCGGCAGCGGGACGCACGAGAGCATCACGCGATCCTTCCGGCCGCGAACAAGTCCGGCTTGGCGCATGTGGCTCCTGCCGATAGCGACGGCTCGGCGAACCGGTGACAGCCTCGAATAACTCTCGCCAGAAACATACTTCAAGCTCAAATCTCCAGGTCCCGCGGCCCAATATCGCCGCCGGCGCAAACACGACGGGCGCCCCCCCGACCTACTCCTTGCCAGAGCAATGAAATCCGGGCGTCCTACGTTCGAACGATGCGACGCGTTTTCTCCACCACTCCGCCAACGGTCAGCGAGAGCTGTTGCAGGAAAGCCAACATCGCGCGCCATTGCGTCCACTTGCACGATCAGGAAATCGAACGATGCAGCTCGTCGAGCCGCGACAGCGCCTCGTCGAGCGATTGCAGATCGAATCGCGGCTCATCCATGTCGATCGCGAGCGCGAGTGCGCCATCGACCGCCAATCCGGCGTGCACCATGGCTCCGCTGAAGGGATCGTAGCCGGCAACGACAAGCAGATCCTTCAGCACGGACGAACCCGTTCGACGCGGCAGACGCGACAGGCAGACGATGATCCGCAAGCCGTCTTCCGCCGCCAAGATCGACAAAGTTCCGCGCTCGGCGAATTCGAATCCGTAGCTGAAGTCTGGAGCCGGGCGGGCGACAATTCCGGCGTTCCCGGCAAAGGTCTCGATGACCCGCCGCGCCATCACGGAAAGCTGCGCCATCTCACCCTATGCGGCCGACGCGCCGCTGGTCTCTTCATAGAAGCGTTCCTCTTCATCGGTGAGTCGTTGGCACAACGCGCCGAGTGCCAGATGCTGCAGCATGCGCTCCTTGGCGTTGGACCAGATCCCGTCGGGCAGTCTGCTGTGCAGGTCCAAGAGACCGTTGGCAAACACCACCTGGCTCGCGAGCGCCGCATTGGCAACCGGACCAAGCAGAGCGCGAGAATCGGAGGGGCCGACCACGGGCTTCGCACAGAACAACAGCAGCAACGACGTCAGCTTGATCGGCTCGGGCCGCAATTCGAAGCGCGGCAGATGCGGCTCCGTCAGACGCAACAATTCGCGCGTGTCTTCATACGCGCTCCTCAGCTGCCAGAGCTTCTTCAATTCGGCGGTCAACGAGCGCAGAAAAGCGCGATCGCTCTGCCGTGTCACGCCCGCCAGATCGCTGCCGATCTCGGCGAGCAGCGCCGGCAGGCTGCTCTCCAGCCCGATCTCGACGAGTTCCTCGAACAGCTCGCCGAGATTCCTCCTCTCGCGAAGCCTCTTGCGGTAGCGCCTGCGCACCGCGGCGGGGCTCGTTTCGAGCGATTCCGCAGCAAGCAGGGCCTCCTGTGCCGCTATCACTTGCGCCAACGTGGCCTGTGGCACGATTCCGTCCAGTCTGGCCGACAGCAGGCTCAACATGTTGAGGAAGGCAGGATTCGCGCCCCTGGACTCGAAATAGCCGCGCGCCAACGCCACGGCCGTGGCCTTGTCTGTGACGCTGCCGAACTTGCCGAGCGCCTGCGCGAGCTTGTTCTCCAGATCGTCCTCGTCCCCGGTCTGGCCTTCGCCGTCACCGCCACCACGGCTGCCGTCGCGGTCCCCGATGGTGCGAACGCGCTCGCTGTCGGCTTGCCCCGCCTCCTGCTCGGCAAGTGCATCACCACCTTCAAGCGGCTCGCTTTCCTCGACTGGGTCTTCGTGCGCGGTATGGCCGCCGGCCAGGTCCGCAAGGCCATCGAGGAATTCGAACATGCGCGGCAGCGCCGTCTTGTCGATCTCGGGCAATTCGGCGAGCGTCTCATAGAGAGACGCCGTCGTCACCGCCGGCTCCTGCTGGATACGGCGCGCCAGGTCCTGGACGTTGGTTCGGACCGTCGTCACCATGCCGGCACCTTGGGCCGCGGCCTTGGTGATCACCGCGTTCTCGAGCGTCGGCCGCACGGCCTCGCTGCGATAGCTGCCCTGCCGCTCGGCCATCAGTCCGGTTCCGACTGGCGAGCTGGCGTTCTCGGTGGCGATCGACTGCCGAACCGTCTCGACCGATACTGCCACCACGCTCTCCCTCGGCAAACCGTTTTCCTTCCGACGATATCAAGCCGATCGCGCATGGCGTGTGCCGTAGATTACAGGCTCTGTGTCCGCCAAGTGGAACTATCGTGACGCACCTCGTCATCGCGAAAACCTGATCGACGTTTCCACCAGGCGTCATTCGATCGAGGGATGTTGGGCATGAGGTTTGGTGATAGATCCGCTTGCAGCAGGGGCATTCATTTGGATCGCCCATACTTTTGATTTTTTGTTTCGGGAGAATGGCCGGTGGCAACCATAGGCTTGACGGATTTTTCGCAACAGGCGGGCACCCCAAAGGTTGGACGGCTTGAGCCGAGCGAAGCGGCGGGCCAGCGCTTCTCCGCCGCAATGGAAAGAACCGCGACGAACCGATCCGCTGCCTCACCGCCCCCCGAGGCCGCAACCTCGACACGTCCCCCTGAAACGACGGTCGCTGCGAACAGCGGAACCGCCGCCGACGCGCAGGATCGCGCGCGCCGCGCGCTGGACCTCAATCCGCCGAAAGCGGCGGCGACGCCCCACGGCGACACGATCCTGCACGGGCTGCAGAATCTGCGTGGCGTGTTCGACAAGCAGGAGGCACGCATCAACAATCTCGCTTCGGCGCGCGCGGCCGACACCAACACGTTGCTGTCCATGCAGATGGAGGTCGCAAAGTTCTCCGTGCTCGTCGACGTCACCTCGAAGCTGACCGGAAAGTCGACACAGGCGCTCGAGTCCCTGCTCAAGGGCCAGTGACCTCCGACGACAGTCGCTTCCAGGACTCAACAGCAAGCGGAGCTGCCCGCATGGGCCTGCGTATCAGGGCTTTGATCGTTCTCGCTACGCTCGTGCTTGCGGGATGCCAGCAGGAGGTCTACTCCAATCTGTCCGAGGCCGATGCCAACCAGATGCTCGCCGTCCTCACGGCCAACGGCATCGCGGTGGACAAGGCCTCCAAGGGAGCCAAGGACGGCTTCGCCATCTCGGTCGACCAGCGCGACATGTTGCGCGCCATCGCGCTGCTCAAGGATGCCGGTTATCCCAAGAGCACCTATGTGTCGCTCGCGAAGGCGTTCGAAAAGACCGGCATCATGTCGACGCCGTTCGAGGAGCGGGTCCGCTACATCAATGCGCTCGGCGCCGAAGTGTCGCAGACCTTGAGCCAGATCGACGGTGTGGTCTCGGCGCGGGTTCATATCGTGCTTCCGGATTCCCCGACCCTCGGCCAGCCGGTCAAGCCGTCTTCCGCGGCGGTCTTCATCAAGCACCAGCCCGGCGTCGATCTCGACTTCTTCCAGCCCCAGATCCGCCGCTTGGTTTCGAGTGCGGTGGAGGGGCTGGATTACTCGGCCGTGACCGTCGTGCTGATGGACGCTACACCAACCAAGCTGAGCACCGCGCCAACGACCGACCGGCCCAGGACCATCGAGGTGCTTCCCGGCCTGAGCCTCGTCGAAGGCAGCCAGGCCCGCTTCTGGCAGATTGCCTCGGGAACCGGTGCGCTGCTCGTCGTCCTGCTCGCCCATAGCTTGATCTCGCTGCTGTCGTGGTGGCGCAGCCGCCGGCAGGAACGAGGCGGCCGATCGCCCGCAACGGCCATGGCCATGGTGGAGCCGTCGTGACAGCGGCCTTGGCAGCGGACTTGGCAACGCGAGCCGAGGAGCTCCCCGACCCGGCGCGGCCTCCGCTCACCGACATCCCCCCGACGTCGGATCCGCGCGCGGACAGCAGAATGCTGGAATTGGCCGTGCGTCTGGCATCGCTGCTACGACGTCCGATCGACTACATCGACCCGCACCAACGCACGCTGACTCCTCTTGATCCCGGGGTGATCGGCGCCATGGCCGATCATCCGGCGTTTCGCGCGCCGATCAACCGCGCCATCGCCGGCCAGATCGGTTTCGACGCTGTCCCGATCGACGATGCTATGCTCGGCCGCTTGCTCCGCGCTCCATCCTCCCGCCTTGCGGTCGTCATCCTGACGGCGCCGATGGACGAGGTCGCGCACGTGGCTCGGCTGGTCGCAGCCGCCATCCTGTCGCGGCGGATCCGCGGCACGGTCATGAAAGCCGATCGCGAGCGGATCCGCGATGCACTCGGCGACGGCGTCTTCGAATTCGCGATCCAGGAAGTCCCGGTGCTCTATCCGGCTTTATGCGAGCTCGACCTGACCTCGCGCAACGAGTTGCGACAGCCGACCGGCGAGCATGGTACCGTCGGGCAGATCGAACAGCTCGGGATGGCCGCGCTCGGCGGGTTTCTCGACAGCACCGAGCCATCGCTCGCCGGCCCGTTTACGCTCCGCCTGCCGCCGGCAACCAACTATGCCGGGCGCACCAGCGCCGTTGGACGTTTCGAGACAATCCATTGTGATCAGATCGTGAAGATCGTGCGCCGGAGACAGCAGTCGTGGTCGGCTATTATCGATTGAAGGAATTCGACTACGCGCTCGCGGCCGGCGCCCATATCCTGCCGCGTTCGGAATTCGCAGCCATCGAGCAGGCCAATCGGCTGATCGCGGATGCGGAAGCCGCGGCAGCGGAACTGCGTTATCGCGCAGAACTGTCGTATCAGAGCGAAACACGCCGCGGCTACGAGGACGGTCTCGTCGAGGCGCGAATTCGGTCGGTCGGCCAGCTCATAGAGGAGAGCCGTACGCTCGACGTGGGACTGGTCGCGATCGAGCGCGATCTGTCCCGCCTGGTCGTCGAGTGCGTCCGCAAGCTCGTCGACGGGTTCGACGATTTCGCACGGGCCGAGGCGCTGGTGAAGGCTGCGCTGCGGCAGATGCGCCGCGAGAAAAGCGCCGAGCTTCGGGTCTCGCCGCATCTCCATGCGCATTTTCGCGAACGTATCGCGGCCATTCTGCACGAATTCCCGGAAGTCCAGCTCGTCGACCTCGTCGAGGACCCGACGCTGCAGGGATCGCGCATCATCCTCGAAACCGGTGTCGGACGCGTCGACGGCAACATTGCGGAACGGTTCGCCGAGCTCGAAGCGGTCATCCGCAGCGCGCACGCGAAGGCGGCCGCCGACGTGCTCGACGCTCTCAGCAACCACAGCGACGCTTCGAACGAGATCCGGCCATGAACAAATATGCAGGCTCGACCGATACCGCCGCCTTCGACGTCGCCTCGATCCGCGCTGCGCGATCGGCGCGGATAGGCTCCAGGCTGGCCGGCTTCGTCACCGATCTGCAATCGCGGATTGTCAGCTTCGAGCCGTTTCATCTCACCGGCCGCGTGCGCAAAGTCGTCGGCACCATCATCCACGCCGCGGTTCCGGACGTTCAAATCGGAGAGATCGTCGAGCTCTACACGCGATCGACCGGCAGCAGCCTGCTCGCCGAATGCGTCGGCTTCCTGCAGGAGGAAGCGCTGTTGTCGCCCATCGGCGAGACCCATGGCGTTTCGCCGCGGACCGAGGTGCGTCGCACCGGCCGCGTGCAGTCGGTCGCCGTCGGCCCGGGACTCAAGGGCCGGGTGCTGGACGGGCTCGGCAACTTCATCGACGGCCGAGCCGAGCGTTTCGAGCCCGAGGCCTGGTATCCCGTCCACAAGGGCTCGCCGGACCCGATGAAGCGGCGGGTGATCGACCGGCCGCTAACCACCGGCCTGCGCGCCATCGATTCCCTGCTGACGCTCGGCGAGGGCCAGCGGATGGGCATCTTCGCAGCAGCCGGTGGCGGCAAATCCACCCTGCTCTCCATGATGGTCAAGGGCGCCCATGTCGACGTCACGGTGCTGGCGCTGATCGGCGAGCGCGGACGCGAGGTTCGCGAATTCATCGAGCATGACCTCGGTCCCGACGGCATGGCCAAGGCGGTGCTCGTGGTCGCAACCTCCGACAAGAGCCCGATGGAGCGCGCCAAGGCCGCCTATGTCGCCACCGCGATCGCCGAATATTTCCGCGATCAGGGCCAGCGCGTGCTGTTCCTGATGGACTCCGTAACCCGCTTCGCGCGCGCCCAGCGCGAGATTGGCCTCGCCGCCGGTGAGCCGCCGACCCGGCGCGGCTTTCCGCCTTCGGTGTTCGCCACACTGCCGAAGCTGATGGAGCGCGTCGGCATGAACGACACCGGCTCGATCACCGCGCTCTACACCGTCCTGGTCGAGGGCGATGACATGAACGAACCCGTCGCCGACGAGACCCGGTCGATCCTCGACGGCCATATCATCCTGTCGCGAAAGCTGGCGGCGGCAAGCCACTATCCGGCGATCGATATCCTCAACTCCAAGAGCCGCGTAATGGATGCCATCGTCCCGAAGCGGCAGACGGTCATGGCGCGGAAGGTGAATGCCTGGCTCGCCGCCTATGCGGACATCGAGCTCTTGGTGAAGGTCGGCGAATACAAGAAGGGCTCGGACCCGCAGTCGGACCTCGCGATCGACAAGCACGAGCCGATCAACCAGTACCTGCAGCAGGCGACCGACGAATTCGACGACATGGAGACGACCCTCGCCAAGCTCACGGAGCTCACGTCGTGATCGAGCAGCTGAAATTGCTGCTGCGGCTCAAGGAGCTGAAGCAAGACCGTGCATTGCGCGCCGTGAACACCAAGCGCATCGAGGCGTCCGCCGCGCTCACCGAGCTCGGCCGCGCGCAAAGCCATGTCAGCGACAGCGAGAGGACGTTACCGGAGCGCGAAGATGCCATTTACGAACCCATCATCGGGCGCGTCATCGGCCATGACGAGATCGAAGAGACCAAGGGTCGGCTATGGCAGCTGGAGAACCAGCACGCCAAGCTGGTGGATGCCTCCGAGCGCGCCGTGCACGTCCACGCCCGCCTCGAGCGGCAACTCAAGGACGCCGTTGCCGCACACCGCCAGTCGATGAAGGAGCGCGACAAATACTCGATGCTCACCGACACCGTCCGCGACCAGGCCCGCAGCGAGGCGACGTACCGGGACGAGATCGAGATCGAAGACATGTTCAGCTCGAGACGCAGGAGGCCATGATGATCAATATCGGCAGATCCGGCAACGGCGCGTTGCCCGGGAACGGCCTCCTGACGCCGAACGAAGTCAGCGTCGACGCCCGCACCGGTCCTCAGGCCGACCTGACGGACGGTGGATCCCTTGATTTCGACGAAGACCCCTCGGGCTCATACGCAATGACGGATCGCGAGGCCGGCTTTCTCCGCAGCTTTCGCGCTGCCGTCCGCGAAGCGAAGCGCGATTCAGAGGGCCAGAACGGCCAGGAGCAGCAGACGCCGGAGCCGCGCGTGGTGGCCGTCGCCGAGCAGCCGCGCTGGACCGGATTGCCGACACCGGCCGACGCAGTCCCCGCCCTCGCCGCCGCCGCATCGTCGACCGAGGCAATCGTGAACGCCGTGACGGAAGCGATCGACCGCTCGATTCGTGCCGAGATGGCGCCCCGGGATGGCGTTCCGCTGAAACTGGCTCTGGCTTTTCCGCAGGAAGGCCTCGGTCTGACGGGCCTGTACATCACGCTCACGCCAACCACTCTGGACGTCACCTTCGAACGCGTCGGCCCGGAGCTCTCGGAAGCGCTGATCCGTGCCGCCGAAGCTCTCGCGGCACGGCTGTTGACGCGCCAGTCCAAGAAGATCGTCCGTATTCTCGATATCGAAAAGCGTCCTGAGACGGCAGATCGGCAGCCCGAGGCTCCGCCGCCGCCGCCCAGCCTGTTTCTCTGATGGCCCCCCATCGCAATGATCGCCGCCTTGCGCCCATGACCATCGTTCACTGGCAGCCGCCTGCGCTTTCGAGCGCCTTCAAGGACCACGAGCTGTGGAACGCGATCCTGTCGCATCGCGACCTGCCGCTGTCGCAGGGCGCCTCCGCCGCAGCGTTTCGATTTTCGGCGATCGATCCGCCCGATCCGGTAACGCCGGCACTGCTGCTGCAGCCGGACGGCGGCCCGCTCTTCGCGGCCATCATCGATTCCTTCCCATTCACGGCGCTGTTCGGCGCCGACCTCGAGATGCGTGACGTTCACGACCTGCCGCCTGCGCTGCGCAGCTGCATCGAGGAAGGCGTGGTCGGAACCATCTGGGATGCGATTCCCGAAAACCACATGGGCCGGCCGAAGATCGTCGCGCGCGGCGCATTGGAGGACGTATCCCGGCGGATCGGCGAAAGCCTGCAATGGTTGTCGGTCAGCATCGATCGCATCGCAGACGAGCCCGTCAGGCTGTCGATCGGCGCGGCGATGTCCTCGTTCACCTCCGTGGTCGCGGCGGGAGCGTTTGCGCCTGCGGCAGTCAACAGGGGATTGACGGAAAGCCTGGCGACCGAAGCCTGCCACACCCTCGGAAGCCTGCGGCTATCGTACCGCGATCTCGCGGCACTCCGGCCGGGAGACGTGGTTGCGCTTCCGCAATTGCCGCCGAACCTCATCGTGCTGCGGGCGCAAGGCCGCGCGCATGCCTTCCGCCTTACCGGCGAAACCTGGGTTTGCCTCGGCCACGAAGTCACCGAGCGCTACCGACGATCCCTGCTCGAGAGGGTGAACAGCATGTCTGAAGACCACAATCCCCTGCCCCGGATCGGCGATGATCCGCAACCGGATGTCGCCACGACCGAGACGCCCGTTGCGGCGATGGCCGAACTCGGCGTCATCGTCGATTTCGACATCGGCCGCATGAGCATCCCGCTCGCCCAGGTGCAGGCGTGGCAACCCGGCGCCGTCGTCTCGCTCGATCGTCCCGCGCTCGATAACAGCATCGAGGTCGCGATCCGCGCGAACGGCCAGCTGATCGGCATCGGCGATCTGATTCGCATCGACGAGCGCATCGGCGTGCGCATCACCCGCGTCATGTCGTCTTCGACCTAAAGCACCGGCGGCACGCGACCATGACCGATCCCTTCAATCTCATCCTGATCCTCGGGGTCGCCGCGCTCCTGCCGTTCATCGCCGTCGTGACCACGAGCTTCATCAAGCTTTCGGTGGTGCTGTCTCTGGTCCGCAACGCGCTCGGCGTCCAGCAGGTGCCGCCGAACATCGCGCTCAACGCGCTCGCGATGATCCTCTCGGCCTACATCATGGCGCCTGTCGTCATGGAGACGTACGACCTCGTCAGCGCGGCAAAGCCGAACTACGGAACCGCCGACGGCCTGAAGACCGCCTTCGAGACCGGCCGCGGCCCGCTGGAGCGCTTCCTGGGCAAGCACGCTTCTGGGCGCGAGAAAGCCTTCTTCCTGGAATCGGCGCGGGAGCTCTGGCCCAAGAACCTCTCCGACGGATTGACGGCGGACAACATCGTGATCGTCTTGCCGGCCTTCACCGTCAGCCAGCTCCGCGAAGCCTTCGAGGTCGGATTCCTGCTCTACCTTCCCTTCCTCGCCATCGATCTGATCGTCACCAACATCCTGCTGGCGCTCGGCATGATGATGGTCAGCCCGCTGACGATTTCACTGCCGTTCAAGCTGTTCCTGTTCATTACGGTGGATGGATGGTCTCGCCTGATCCTTGGATTGGTGAAGACCTACTCCCACTGACCGCTCTGTTCGGCCGCTCCCAGGAAAGATCGCCATGTCCCCCAATGAAGCCGTGCACCAACTGAACGAGGCGATGATGCTGGTAATGGTTCTGTCGTTGCCGCCGATCCTCGTCGCTTCCGTGGTCGGCATCCTCGTCGGTCTGCTGCAGGCGCTGACCCAGGTGCAGGAACAGACCATCTCGTTCGCCGTCAAGCTGATCGCGGTCGCCGTCACCATTGCCGCCATGGCCGGCTTCCTGGGCAGCGAGATCTTCACCTACACCATGAACCTCTTCAACAACTTCCCGGCGATGACCTGAGGCTCCCGATGCAGGCCGTGGTCGAGGTTCTTCGGGTTTACACCGACTATTTCCTGGCGCTGCTGCTGTCCCTGCCACGGCTCTACGCTTTTCTCAGCGCCTCGCAGCTATTGAACTCGGCCGCCGTTCCCATGATGCCCCGGACCGCGACGATCCTGTCCCTGGCCCTGATCGCGGTTCCCATCAATCTCGACTATGCCATGAGCTTCGACCGCTCCGCCGCTGCGCTCGCGCTCTATTTCGCCAAGGAATATGCGGTCGGCTTCCTGGCCGGCTACGTCGTCGGATGGATGTTCTGGGCCATACAGGCTGCCGGCGGGCTGATCGACAGCCAGCGCGGCGCGGCCGTGGCGTCCGCGATCGACCCGCTGCAAGGGGAAGAAACCTCACTGCTTGGGACTCTCCTGTCCCAGGCCTTTCTGACCTACGTGCTGTCCACCGGCGGATTCCTGCTGGTGCTGGGTGTCGTCTACAAATCCTACGCGATATGGCCGGCGACCAGGGCTGTTCCGATCGCATCGGATCTGTTTCCCGGAATGATGCTCGGCCTGGTCGACATCGCCATGCGAATGGCCTTCGTGACCGCCGCGCCCGTGCTCGCCGTGATGTTTCTCGCCGAATTCGCCCTCGCGATCGTCAGCCGCTTTTCGCCCCAGGTGCAAGTCTTCGTGCTGGCGATGCCGATCAAGAGCGTGCTCGCGATTCTGGTGCTCGTCTTCTACGCGCCAATCCTGATGCCGTTCGTCGAGCGCCAGTTCGCCTCCTTCGACCGCAACGTGGGGCAGATGTACGAGCTGCTGAAGCTCGGCGACCGGATCGGCCGGCCCGCCACCGAGCCCGCGCCGGGAGGTCGCAAATGAGCCAGTCGACGGGTGAAAAGACCGAGCCGCCTTCCCCGAAGAAAATTCGCGACGCGCGCGCCAAGGGCCAGGTGGCCAAGAGCCAGGAGGTCGTGACCACCGCCTCGCTCGCCGCCGTGTTCGCCACGATCTGGTTCAACTGGCCGAACATGATGGCACGCCTGGTCGGGCTGCTCGACCAGATTGCGTACCTGCAATCCGGCAGCTTCAGCGACACCGCGGCAGCGGCGATCGCGATCACATCGCACGAGACGGTGGCGATCCTGCTCCCGATCCTCGGCGCCGCACTCATTGCCGGCATCTTCGCCAACTATTTGCAGATCGGCTCGATCTTCGCACTCGAAAGCCTGATGCCGAAGCTGGAGAAGGTCAGTCCGGCTTCGGGCCTGAAGCGCATCTTCTCCATGAAGCAACTGGTCGAGGTGCTGAAGTCGCTGGTGAAGATCAGCTGCCTCTCCACCCTGCTCTACCTCGTCATCAAGAGCGCGATCGGCCCCTACATCGTCTCGCTGTCGTGCGGGTTGACCTGCCAGACCTCGATCACGATCGCGATGCTGCGCGATCTGCTGCTGTATTCCGCCCTGGCGTTCGTCGTCGTGGCCGGTTTCGACTTCATGTACCAGAAATACAGCTACACCAAGGGCCTCATGATGTCGAAGGAGGAGCGCAAGCGCGAATACAAGGAGAGCGAGGGCGACCCTCACATCAAGGGCCACCGCCGCAGATTGGCGCAGGAGCTGGTGATGGGCGACGCCGGCCAGAAGGCCCGCCGCGCCACCGCCGTCGTCGTCAATCCCACCCACGTGGCGATCGCGCTGCACTACGACGGCGACAAGCTGAAGCTGCCGGTCGTGACGGCAAAAGGGCTCGGCAGCCAGGCTCACGTCATCCGCACCGAGGCCGAGTCTGCGGGCGTGCCGATCTTCCGCAACGTCACGCTGGCGCGCACGCTGTACGCCAGGACCGACCTCGAGGATATCGTGCCCGACGAGCTGTTCGATGCCGTCGCCGAGGTGCTGGTCTGGGTCCAGGCCAACCGGCACCTGCTCTACAAGGGCCCGCTCGCGCGCGGCGTCATCGACATGGACGCCGGCGATCACCGCCCCAAGCCGTAGCCGATCGGCGCAATTCGGGGGTGCCGTACTTGTCCCCGCGACAACTGGCGATCACGGCCCTCGTGGAGCACAGAGCATCACTTCGAACCGCTCTCCAGCCTTTCGCCAAGTCTCTTGAAGGGAGCCTGAAGACTGGGGTCCAACGTGACCGCATATTTGATGCAGCCAACGCGAACTGCCCTCGCAAGCTCCGCGCGATGCGGTCCGTGATTTTGATCGATCGCGGTTGCAACTCGTCTGAGGACGAACAGAGCTTCGTCGGGCTTACCCAAGTGCGCGATCATCCCGGGAACGCGATCCAGGTGATTTTGCAGTTGGTTCATCGCCGACTGCATCGTGCGCGGCGTTCCCTCGCGCACGATGAATTTGAGCACCGACGCTCGCTGGACGGCGCCGAGCTTCTCGCTGGTCAGGTTCGCGATCTCGTCTTTCAGCTGCGCCTCCTGACCCGCATATGGCGCGAGATCCGAAACGGCTCTTCCGATGATCGCCTGGTCGCTCCTCGGGTCGGCAAGCAGCCGATTGAGCGTTATGGTCAGCGCTTCTGCATAAACCTTTCTCTCGGTCCCGTCGGGCATGGTGCCGATCACCTGCGCGAGCGGCAAAGCCGCAGCTTTGGCCTGCGAGATATCGAGCGCTTCGATCGCTTCGAGCAGTGGACCGGTTTTGCCGCGTTGATCGATACTCAACATCTCCCTAGCGATGATCTGCCGGGTTGCAACCTTGTCGGCTTCGGTATCGCGATGAGCGGCGAAGTAAAGCAGGCTGGTGAGCTTCGCCGCGCGGTCCTTCGCATCGGCAGGGCTCTTGAACGCGTGATCGAAGTCCTCGAGCGCCTTCAGGAGCGTGGATGGCCGCTTCGTGGCCGGCGCTCCTGCTCCGCTCGCGAGGCCGTCTGGGCTGACGAAAGCCGAGGCGGGCACGAGCGGCCCCTTCGGATGAGCGGCAGGCGAGCCGATCGCGCCAACATGCAGGTCCGCAACGATGGTCGCAGGCGTCGCGGGCTGGTGCGCCGAAATGCCCGACGAGATGCGGCCTTGCGGCCCGGCCGGCGCTGCATGATCCGGGACGCTCTGTATCGAATTGCCAGCATCGGCATGCGGAGGTTGGGTTGTTTCGATCATCGGATCTGCTCCAGTCCCGTCACTTGTTTCCATCAAACGCATGGCCGCTAGGGGCGGCATGCAGGCAAGTTCATCATCCTAGTGGCGTTGCCGCCGAGCGATGTGCCGGACGTCACGCCAACTCGCCAGCCGATGCGCAGGCCTCGCCTCAAATGTCGTTCAGGTCTCCACGCCTGGTAGGCGCGAGAGACGGCTGTTGCGGCGGCGACTGGACCGACAGGCGCAGCCTGACGTCGATGACGCTCGTCCTGTCGTCGAATGCCTTGATTTGTCCCGGCGCCAAATGCTGCGTGCCGGTGGCATCGACGTCGAGAAACGGCCTGTCGCGACTTGTGCCGCCACCGAGAACCACGAACGTCCCTTCGTCCCCGGGCGCGCGGACCGGTTGCTCGCCCTTCTTCAGGACGCGGATCTCGATGCCTTGCTCGTGAGCGGCCCGCAGGAATCGAACTTCGGATTTCAGCCTGGCCGCCAGGTCGGGCACGTTCTTGTGATCGCTCGCGACCTTCTTCAGCAACATATTCAAGTCCTGTTCGCTGGGACCGCCCTCCCGTGCCACGATCCGGCTCAATAGCGGTTGGTCCGAAGACAGAGCATCGGTCCACAGCACCTTCACGTCTGCTTTCGCCAGGACAGGTATCAGCTTCATCGTCATGCCGCGGAACATGTCATCGACATGCTGATAGTCCAGCCGCCGGTCCGCAAGTCTGTCGGCAATGGATCCCGCCATAGCCCACGATCTGCTCACGGACGAACTCGGACGCGTCGTGCGCGTCGATCACACCGGTTTTTCCCAGAAGCGGCAACTCCTCCGTGGTCACGTGACCAGCCCGCTGATCCGCGTGAGGCACGCGCGCCGTCCAGGCAGCGGGAATCTCCGCCGCGCCCGCCGGGGGATCATGCAGCACGCCCGGCGCGTCGCCTTCGCCGAGACGCCAGGCCGGAATGGTCGACCCCGGATGAACCGGCGCGCCATCCTGCACAGGCGCCGCGTAGGCTCCGTGCTGGCCGAGAAGGACGCTCTGCGTCACCTCCTGGTTCAGGTTTCCAGGCGCGACGCTCTCTTTGCGAACCGTGTCATCCACGCGGCCACTCTCCGCCGACGATTGGGCAACGGACGCCAGGGGCTGGCCTGCGCTTGCTGACACGGTCATGAGACGCTCTCCAGATATCCGCGGCGTCCATGCTGGCGCCGCGATCGAGGTCGCCGCAGCGGCACCTCCGGTCAGATCTGGCTAACGCATCGTGGCGCCGGGTGGAGTGCGGTAGATGACAGCCTATTTCTGGTTCAGCCAGTTCAACTGCTGGGCATAGATGACGGTCGCGTAGCCACCCTTCTGCTGGATCACGGAGCCGAGCTCGCCCACGAGCGCGAGACGGCTGGCGCCGTCGGGCGCTCCGCCCTCGCGCATCCGCTCACCGCTGCGGGTCTGCACGTAACGGCCTCCAACCACGCTCGCGCCGGAAACGTCCAGCGCATAGGGCCGATAATCCCGCAGCAGAAACCGAATGAAGTCCGGATTGCGCGGCGCTTCGTTCAAATAGAGCGAGATCACCGCAGTGTCGCCCGGAATGCGCGCAAGGCATTCGGTCGCCAGCCTCGGGTCAAGTGCAGCCTCCAGGATGAACGCCTGGTCCTCCTGCGCAAACTCCGTCAGCGAGTAGGAGTTCGAGATGCTGAGCAGATCGAGCCAGAAGATGGCGGTCGGCAGGTTCTCGGTCGTGAGCCGCGAGCCGACGCGGCAGGCGTTGGCGATCCCCTGAAGATTGGCCGTCACGAGCAACGGCATGTATCTCTCCACGGCCTTGTCGCGGTCGGTCTGCTCGTCGCCGTTGCCCCGCCGTGCGATTGCCAGCCGCTGCTGCAGCAGGAACTCGAAGTCCTTCGCCAGCGCATCGTCGCCGCCTTTTCGCCAGCCCGCCAGCAACTCGTTGGCACGCTCGGCGAGCCGCAATGGATCGGCGCTGACGCGGGGAGCCATGAGGCCGCCCGCCGCCGCTTTCACCGATCCCGTCGGCTTGGTATCCGTCGCCGCCAGCTGCGGCGAGGAGCCGGCGAACAAGTCGTCGATCCGGTATTGCCCTTGCAGCAGCTTGTCGCGGTCGAGCGCGCGGTCACCGCTCGCCTGCGCGCCGAGCGTGACCGGCAGCGTCGCCGCTCCCACCAAGGTTCCGTCCGGCTTCTGCAGCTGGACGAACGACCGCAGCGGAATCTCCTTGCTCAACCGGCGCGAATAGGACGTCAGAAACCCGACCCAGGAATCGATCTTCTCGATCGGGAGAATGCCGCTCGCCTCGATCAGTTCGCCATCGAGCCGCAGCAGCACGAACTGCTCGATCTGCGCCGTGCGCGCGATCTTCTGAACTTCATCGAGCAGCGTCCGGCCGGTCCGGATCCTGGATTCGACGGCGCTCAAGCCCGCGATCGACGCCCTCAACTTCTCCACGAACTGCCGCGCGGCCTCCTCGTTGAGGACCACGCCGTCCAGCGCGAGTTCGCCGTTTGGGGAAAGCGTGTAGCTAACCTGCATCTTTTCGGACTTGATCAGCCCCTCGATCTCGCTCCTCAGCGCCTCCAGCACGCCAAGGCGGAAATAGACCTGCGCGCCGGTCTTCTCGACCGCGGCCACCAGAGCGCGGCGTTCGAAGCCGTCCTTGACGAAGCCGGTCGCGAACACGGTGCCATCGACCTCTCGTTTCAACGCGACCGGCTTGCCGAAAGGGAACTGATCCAGCGCTGCACGCGCCACCCGCTCGGTGTCACCTTGCTCGACCCTGGGCACCGGGTGCTCCCTGCCGCCGACGGCGAAATAGCTGACGCCGACCCCGATGATTCCGAGCAGCGCCGCAATCGGCATCGCCAATCGTGCGGTTCGGCCGTTCAGCTTCAATGCGGATGGCAGTGCCATCGCGAACGCCGACAGTCCCCTCTTCCGGACCTCGCTCTTCGGTTCGTTCTGCTCAATCAGGGTGGTCCAGTTGGCATTTGGCGGCGCCAGAACGAGGCGCATCATGCCGACGGTGATGATGTCCAGCGGCTCGACGTCGTGCCACTCCGAGCCCGCGGCGATATCGGTTGTTCCGCCGACCGTCACGCCGCCCGAGCCGCCCGCAATCTCGATCTTGCCCGGCGTGATGCGCAGCCTCGCCTGCCCGCCCTGCAGGCTGACGTCGATCAATTGAATGTCATCGTCGTTTCCGGAACCTATCGAATATTCCCCGGGAACGAGTGAAACCTCGGCGCCGACCTGGACCCCGTTGAGGATCTTCAGGATGACACGGTCGAACAATTTCGATTCATCCATCGCCAGCAATCCGATCCGTCTGTAAGCCGCTACGATTCCGGATCGTCCGTTTTGCTCCACGGCGATCCCGCCACATCCTCCGATCGAAGGATTGATCGGCGCGCGTTTGCCGATATTTCTCTTAGTATGAAACGCGCTCCCTGTTTGCTTGGACAATTGCGACCGCCACTTCGACAGGAGCGCACTCACCATCAACTTCGTGAGGCCGGCCTCTGCTGCAAGCCGAATTTGACCGTCGATCGCGTCGATACGTGATGCTGTTCACTAACGACAGATCACCTCCGTGCGACGCTTCGACGGATCCCATGATTGCGATGCTGCCGGACACCGGATCTGTCAGCATCAGAACGATTTCGGATATTCATCGTGCGGGAAACTGGCGTGTCCTTACATGATCGAGCCGTCTTGAACTCGGAATCGACGAGCGCGCATCATCGCGCCGTTTCGACTTTCGAGACAGATGTCGCCGCCGCGGTCACGCGCACCACCGGCGTGACCGGCGCCGTGGGGTTTCGTGCGCTCAAGTCCTCCTCCGACTTCGCACCCGTCGGCAACGACGCCTGGGATGCGCTGATCTCGGCGTCGACGCGCCGGCTCTACGGCAACAACGAGGTCATCTATCTTCAGGAAGAGCCGGCGCAGCACCTCTATTTCGTGATATCGGGACACGTTCGCCTCTCATACGTGCTCGATGACGGCTCCGCGATCCTTTACGCGATCCTGCCGGTCGGCGCGAGTTTCGGCGAGCTGGGCGTGTTCGACGGCGGCGTGCATTGCGACATGGCGACCGGAATCGGGGCGACCATCGTAGGCAGCCTCTCCACCGTGAAATTCAACGAGCTTTGCAGACGCTTTCCTCCGCTCCAGGATTGCATCGCGCATCTGATCGCGCGTCGTTATCGGTCCTACGTCGATCTCACCCGGCTCATGAGCTTGAAGACGCTGCACGGGCGCGTTGCCCAGGCGCTGCTCAGGCTGGCCGATGGCCTCGGCTCCAAGGAGGATCACGACGGCCACGCGGTGCCGCGCATCGGACCGATGGTCACCCAGGCCGACATCGGCCTGATGGCGCGAGGTGCACGCGGGAGCGTCAACCGGACCTTGAAGGCGTGGGAACGCGCGGGATGGGTCGTCTCGAAGGATCGCGCGATTTTGATCGTCGATCGCAGGGCGCTGGAGACCGTCGCCATGGAGCAGGACTGTGATGGCTGACATCGGACCAAACGGGATCTCCGGCCTCGCAATGACCGAGCTCGAAGAGCGGCTGTATGGTAGCGACCGCATCGCCGTCATCGATGCGACGCTCGCGCGGCTCGACCAAATCGCCGCCCGGATCGCGGCATTTCAACGTTCAGGCCCTTCTCCCGTCGATTACGCGCGCGCCACGACAATCGGCAACGCCGTTGCCGCAGCGCGCGACGTCGTCACGGGAGCTCACCCCGCTCGATGAGCCTCGCTCGCGAGCAATGCTGCAGGCAACCTCGCCGGGAGCACCCCGGCGAGCAACACAGGAGAACTGACTATGGCCGGCTCAACCAACGCGGGATCATCGGACTTTGCGCCGACGCTCGACACAGGCTCGGATCACAACTCGACCATCACCCAGGGCGGCTTCAAGTACAGCTATCTCAACCGGGATGGCTTCGATCTGGTCTGGAACCAACAGCATCTGCAGACCCAGATGAGCAAGATCGAAGACGACATCCGCAACATCCAGCAGAACGCCAACCTGTCCGACACCGAGAAGGCGTTCTCGATGCAGATGGCCATGAACACGTGGTCGACCATCGCGAACCTGCGCACCAACACGCTCAAGGCGGTCTCCGACGTGCTGCGGAGCTGCGCCCGCAACATCGAGTAATCGGCGGGATCGCCGATCCGGGCGTTCAAGCGGGTGTATTCGTGGCTGGCCCGAATGCACTCGCGACGCCGATTGCGGATCGCCGCCCTCCGCGACAAGGATCGATCATGTCCTCGCAACGCCTCTTCGCATTGGCCATTCTCGTCGCTGGATCTGTCCTCGCGGCGGCGCCGGCCAATGCGCAGCTCGTGCTCATCTGTTACACGCTGCACAACGATCTCGCGAATTTCGACCGCCGTGCGCATCAGGTTGCGCATTTCTACGTAGGCGGCCCGCGCTCCCATCTCGGCGGCGCCGACGCCGTTCGCCTGCGGATCATCGACCAGATGCGCCAGCTCGGATGCCCGTTGCCGCTGGAGCCGGTGACCTATCGGGATTTCCGCGTCCGTCCGCCGGTTCCGCTCATTCCGACGCAACCTCGTCCGGCACCGTTGATCGTGAAGTAGACCGTTGAATTTTGGGGCTGGCGCCACCGGTCTCAGGCGAAGTGCAAAATCAGGAGCACACGCTGGGCGGCACGCAGCATCTCGGCAAAGTCCGGGCGGCCGCGTGCGATCCGGGCGCCGACCGCCAGCAGCGACTGCGCGGCCTTGCGGTTGCCTCGCTCCAGCTCGCAAAAGCCCGCGATGCAATAGGCGCGCGGATGCTTGTGCGGCAGTTTCAAGCATTCATTGGCCAGCAGCAGCGCTTCGTCGAACTGGCCGAGGCGAGCGGCACACAGCGCCAGCGCCGAAAGCGTCTCCGCCTGTTCGACCTGAAGATGAAGAAGCGTCGCGAGCAGCACCGCGGCACAGCCGATCTTGTCGGCGGCAAAGGCTTCGGCCGCGCAATCGTGCAGCAGCAACGACGGCTCGCGGCATCCGATGTCTGCCTGACGCGCGACGATCGTCTCGTGCAAGGCCGCGATGGCGTCATCGCTCCAATCACCCCGGATCAGGGCCAGCACCGCCGAGGCGACCGGATCGCCGCTCCACCGACGTGCCTCAAACGCACCTCGCGCCCCGCGCAGGACGATATCCGGCCGTGTCGGGTCGATCGCTCCGGCGGTCGCGGGCGCTGCGAAGCCCGCGCCGGCTGCGCGCGGCGCGAGAAGATCCAGCACGATCTCGATATCCCGGTTTTCCAACGACAGCTCCACGATCCTTCGGCGGGCGCCTGAATCGCGTACAGACAAGCCATCATCATTCAACCCGGGTTGTCATCTATATGACACGCCGGCGCAGAGCGGCATGTTACCCGCTCATTCCGGGCTGACGACGTTGATCGTCATCCTTCAATGCGGCCTCGTGCGATGGGGACGCAGGCACTGCCGGCGGCGGTGCGCGCAAATCGACGGATGTCATTTTGGATACCGAAGGGTTCGTCAGTGGCCAACCGCCCTCCCGCGAGACGCGTGAATGGGAGCGCGTGCTCGGTGAGCTGCGCGCGCAGCTCGAGCGCATCTGCGCCGCGCCACTGATCGCATCCGACGGCGAGGCCAGGCGGATCATCATGGCGATGCCCCATTGCGGCGACATGACCGAGGTCGACGCGCTGATGGACCAGCTTCTGATCCGGGTCGGCGAATTGCTGTCGACGGCGACCGGCGACCCATCACAACTCACCCGCCTCGTCCACAAGGCGCGCGAGCACGGCCGCGCGGCCCTGCGCAGGAATAGTCGGCCGCACGGCCTAGGCGAGCAAGACCACGCGGGCTTCACCCCGCGCGCCCGCATCCATCTTTGATTCCGAGGGACATGGCATGAGCGATTTCTGGAGCGGCGCGTTCGGCAATTCGCCGGTCATCCAACCAACCCGCGGCGACCAGCTGCCGCCGCCGCAGAACACGCCCTATGACAATCTGCCGGGCGGCGCCGCCGGGCTCGATCCCTCGATCAACAATGCCGGCGCCCAGGCCGTGTTTCCGGTTCTCAGCGCCGATCCGAATTCGCCGGACAGCCTGATCGCAAAGGCCGGCAAGCCAGCCCATTTCGACGATCCGCCCTCCGCGCTCACTGCCAATATCTTCGCGAGCTGGCATAGCGCGTATCAGGCGGAGTACATCAACCTCCACAAGGGCGAGGCCTCCTCCGGCATCCTGACCATCGGATCCGGGAACGATGCGATCCACGTCATGCTCTCGGGCGACCAGACCAAGGTCTACATCCTGGAATCCCTGCAGAAGGCGGATTTCGCTACCATGGCAATTTCCGACCAGACGCTCATCTCGTCGGTCGCGAACGATGATCTGGCCAAGACCGGGGCCGCAGCCAAGACGCTGGCGCGGCTCGGGATGACCGAGGATGTTGGTCAGGCAACCGATGCAATCAACAAGTTGCTCGACGCGATCGACAAGGACGCGTCCGTGTCCAACGAAGACAAGCAGGTGTTCAAGGACGAGATCACTAACGTCCAGAAGCGCATTGACGCTACCAAGGTCTATTCCCTCACCGACATCAATAGCGCAATCAGCGCCATCAATGACCGCTTCCATCGCGTCGCCGTGTTCGCGAAGGCCAAGGCTGCCGGCCCGCTCCTACCCGATCCCAACGATCCCAATCAGTTCAGGAACGTCACCGGGCTCAATCTCGATGCAGACAACAACAACGTCGATATCCAGAACGGCCTCACGGCCTTCATGAACGCCGAAAAGCAGATCCTGGCGGCCGACAATGCGGCCATGCAGATCGCCAATACCGGCACGCTGGTCGGGCTCACGAAACATCTGGACGCGCCGAACCTGCTGGCGGCGTTCCAGCTCAGCGCCAACCTCAAGGACCAGGCCATCAACGCCGGCGACACCGAGGAAATCAACCAGATCAACCAGCTCCTGAAGACCTACAACGTGATCCAGGAGCTCATCAACCAGACCATCGCGACCTTCGACGCATCGAAGAACGACGAGAAGCGCGGACTGCTCGGCTACGACGAACACGGCGACGTCGGCAACAATTCGGGCACAGCGCCCGGTACGAAAGATCCCCATGATCCCAGAAAGACCCTCGACACGCAGACAGCGATCGACACGCTGCAGCATCCGGTCGTGGTCGACCCCAAAGAGGATAACAAGTTTACTCCGCCGGCCCTGAGCGACGCGCAGATCAAAGCCATCAGCATGTTCGAAAAGGACCTCAACGGCATCGCCAGCCCGATCGAGGATCTGCTCGGCGTCAAGCGGCCCACCGGCTTCGATTTCTACGACAATGAGGGCAAGACGCTGAACTATTTCCAGAAGTCGACCTGGGACCAATGGTCGGCGACGCTGAGCAACACGGTGCAGCAGATCAGCCAGGAGAACCAGCTCAAGTTCAACGACATCAACACGCTGGAGAAAGAGCGCACCACGCATTTCCAGTCGGCCACCAACGCCCTGTCGAAGGCGGGCGATATTCTGGCGAGCATCGGCAGGAACATCAGTTAGCGCATCGCGGAGGAGCGCCGGGCGCGAGAGCTCCCGTCGGCGCCCCCTCCTTCATGTTGCAGCCAGGCGGAGCCAACCATGCGGATCAGGAGCCTCGAAGTCGGCCTGGAGACCATCTCCCGCTACCAGGTGGCAGACGACGTCCACCTGCCCAAGGAGAAGGGGCTGCGGCCGGTCTTTCTGCCGGTCAGCCAGCCGCTCGACGACGTCTTGAAGCGACCATCGCTCGACGAGCGCCTGCCGGCTCTGCTCCAGCCGAGATTCCTCGATCCCGACCTGCTCGAACCCGCGACGCTGGTCGATATCCGCCTCCAGGCGCAGGAATTGATCGCGGCTAGCGCGAAGCGGGAGACCGGCTCTCGCAAAGAGCTGCTCGAGCGGGCGGCCACTTGCCTCGAGGACGAGAACAGCCTCGACGAAGAGGTGCGCCGTGCCCTCGCCGCACTGTTGCGCGGATAGCCATGAGCCCGACGAACCTTCCAAGCGTCAAGGACACTTCGCGCACGACGCGGGCGACCACCGTCCAGCCGCCGCGCGCCGCAGGGCCGCTGTCGGTCAAGCAACGCGACTTCCTGCTCCTGAACATCTACGTCCTGGCGCAGAACGGCTTCACCGAACGCGCCTCCACCCTCGCGCAGGCGCTGCACGTGCTGGGCGACAATTCCGCCGAGGTCACGCTGGCACGTGCCGTGCTTGGCTTCTTCGCGCAGGAGTGGGGCGCAGCGCTCGCCTGTCTCGACGAGCTCGACCGCATCGATCCGATCGAACGCTTCGGCGCCTATACGATGACCGATGCGCAGCGGCTGCGCCGCTATCTCAAGGCGCGGTGCTTCTACCAGCTCAACGACCTGCCCCGCGCGCGCGACGTTGTGGAAAGCTATCTGCGCCATGGCAGCGAAACGGCCGACCAGGCGGGATAGCGGACGAGCCTGCTGCGCCAACGTGTCATCCCTGAGACAGCAGCCTGCGACGCCTCGTGCAACAAGATGTCCGGGCGAGATTTGTCGTCTGCGGCAACACCGCTCGGAATGGGAAATCGACGTCACCCTCGGGAAGGCGCAAGTGCGCGCCTATCCCTCTCTCTCCTGCAAGTCTTCGTACAGCACCCGCGACATGCACGCGGTACCCTAACGCGAAAAAGGCAAAATCGGATGTCCCCACGCACCGAAGCGGCTCCCCGGCCAGCCCTTCCCCCGACAATCCCTGCCAGCGACGACCGGCCCGAAGCCAATGCTCAACAATCCCGTCCTTCTGCGGGGCTTCTCGGGTCGTCGCAGGCACCTGCGGCACCCCTGACCCTACTCCCGACGGCGCAAACGACGGCGGCCTCGGTGGTCAGCCCGCAATCCCTTCAGACCGCGTCGGACATCGTTGCGACCGCGCTCAACGACGCGCACGGAGACGCCCTCAAGACCCTGCAGCGTCTGAGCGTCAGCTATCGGCAACAGCCTGACGACGTGCGCAAACTCATCTTGCAAGATACCATGACGTCCTACCTCGTCAACGAAGCGACCAAGCGGATCAACGCACCGCTCGCTGACGAATCCCTCATTCCGCTCCAGCGGAGAGATCGGGCCATCCATAATCTCGCGCAGGCCGCAGGCACCGTCGATCGCGAGCTCGCTGCATTGCTCGCAGAATGTGCGGCGTTCGACTATCATCCGCTTTCCAGCGCCCCCGCGGCTTCTCAGATGCCTGCCATATGGGGAGGCGAGAGTGTTGCCGATGTCGTTGCGCTCTGCGATCAGATCTCCGGCACGGACAGAGGCGACCGCGTGGTTGCCGACTTCGCGTCCCTCACCGCATGGGATGCGGCGCCAGTGCTCAGCGCCATGCAGGGCGGAGGCGGCCTGGCCTACGCGATCGCCTACGCGCGTCATGCCCGGGCGCAAGGCGGTAGCGCATCCGAGGTGTTTCAGACTCTCGCTGCCAGGACACCCGGATCGCAGGCCGACATCCAGCACAAGACGAAGGCCGACATCGAGGCGCTCGCCAAGCATGACGGCGAACTGGCGTGGCTGTCGAGCACGCTGAGCCCGGCTCTCTCCCCGGAGCGATCACGCGCGGCGATGGACACCTATTTCGCGCATATGGGCCCGGAATGGCGAGCGGAACACGACCGCTTGAATCAGGCGATCGTCGACGACGGCAGCAGACTGGTCCGGCACATGATCGCACTGGGGAAGCTGACCGGCAAGCTGGACGCTGGTCCCGAACTGCTGGGCCAGTGGACGGCCATCGCGAACGATAAGGCAGCGCGCCTGGCGATCGAGACGGCGATTCAGGCTGACCCAAATCTGCAGAGAGACGAAGCGCTGAACGACATCGTCGCCATGCTCTCGTCTCTCAAGACCCCCGACGGCTCCGCCTTCTCTCTGGCAACCCAGGGCAAGCTCGCCTTTCTCGGCTTGCGGCTCACCAACGTAGCCGCGACGTCATTCGTGCGCCGGCTGGTGTCCAGCAAGCTCGCTGGCCTCGACGTGGCCGACCCGAAGCGGATCGAAAAGGCGATTGAGGCGATCAAGGGGCTGGCGGACACCCGCCTTGCGAGACTGCTGGGAATTTCGAAGCCGGAGCTCGACAAGGCGATCGCCGCTGTGGCGAAGGTTTCGCAAGTGGCGAGCGATGATGCGGCGGCGCTTGTCGGCTTCGAGGCGGAGCTGAAAGCGGCCGGGCGCACCGCCGGCGCGTTCGCGCGGGAGACCCCGGCCGGCCAGTTGATGCGCGGCCTTGCCGTCGCGGTAGTCGGCCTCAATCTCGGCCTCAGCATACGCGCATTCGCCGCGAACCCCGACCTGCCTGGCGCGCTCAAGGTCGGGACGCTGGGTGCCCTCGGGACGCAAAGGCTCAGCGAATTTCTGGTCAGTATCGGTACGGCCGATGCCACCAAGGGATTCGGACGGCTGGCCGGCGCGAAGGTGGGCAACGTTGCCGCTGGCGAAGTCCTGATTGCTGCCTACGCGGTGCTCGAAGCCGTGAACAGCGTGCGCTCGGGTTTTGGACTCGGCGTCCCCCAGGACACTGCGGCGGCGCTGGCTTCGGCCGGCTCGGCCGTCGGATTCGGCCTCGCGGTGGCACCCGCGTTCGGTGCTGGATCCTGGGCCGGACCGGCCGGGATCGCCATCGCGGCCGTATCGGTGGTCGGCAAGGCGATTTACGACGGAAGCAAGGACGCCCATCGCTACGAGGAGTCCACGCGGATCATGCTGCGCGCGGCAGGCTTCGGCCCGCTGGCTTCGAGCGAATTGAGCAAACGCAGCGGCTATCTCACGGCGCTTCCCGGTGGCTCTCAAATCACGTTCCTGGCGCAATATGCGGCGTACAAGCGAATGACGCCCGACCAGCTTCTCGCCTGGATCAACGGCCTCAGCGACTCGCAGCTCCGGGGGCTTTCCGGACTGTTGCTGTCCGAGCTGAAGCAGGGTGAGGACGGCAGCGACAAGTCCACCGAGATCAGGCCGCAATGGAGCGGTGCAGCTCTCGCGCACGGCGTGAGTCACGGACCGGATCACGAACACATTTTCGGGGCCTTCGACCTCGGGCTCGATCGCGAGCGAATTCACCACCCGCCGGCCAGGGAGCTTCATCCCTTTCGCTAGCCGCGATCGCCGGCCGCGGGGACGAAAGGTCCGGCCTCTGTCATCCCGGGCACAACGCCAACGATGCAACCGTGTCAGCAATGCGCGGAGGCACTCGCGCCAGGCGAAGCCAACCGACGCAACGGGATGGGAGAACACAGAATGAGCGGTGAAGTCAGCAGCCCTGCATCCCAACAACCAGTGCACCTGCCATCCCCCATCGAGGTGGCGGAAGCGCCTGCGGCCGGCAAGCCGGTCTCCGGCGGGATCGCCACGCAGAAGACAGCGCCTCCGCCCCCCGCGCCGGAGCCACGCGCCGAGCTGGAGATAACGGCGGAGCACAGCGCCAGAGCTGCCAGCGATGCGGTCGCGCGCTACAGCCAGGACAAGAGAGAATGGGAGACGATCGAGCATTCGAACCTGCGGCCGGCGGCGAAGCAGGAGAAACTGGATCGCCTCAGGCCCAATCTCGAGCATCATTGGACCGAGGCGCACAGGCTCACCCGATCGAATTTGGAGCTGCAGGATCTGGTCCTTCGACGGACCTGGGACACGTGGCAGAAGGCGAAGGGGGAGCTGGAACAGGCGAAAAAGGGAAATGATCAAGGGGCGATCACCGAGGCAGCACACAAAGCGGCGAATGCCTACGCGACCTATACAGACGCCCGACTGCGTCAGGACGAGGCGTTCAAGCTGAGAAACGACAAATATTGGTAGCGTCCGCGCGGAGCCGAACTGATGAGCGACGGAGTGGATCGTCCACAGAATCAGCCGGTGCATGTACGGGCACAGATCCAGGTTGCGGAAGCACCCGCGCCGGGCAAGCCGATCTCCGGCGGGATCGCCGCGCAAACGTCGCCGCCTCCCCCTGCCGCGCCGGAGCCCTTCAACATCAATCGCGAGATCGTCGAAGCCCTCAACAGGTCCACGACAGAGGCGCTCACCCTCTACGAGACCGACATCGGGACGAAGCGGGCGATCGAGCAATCGAACCTGACGCCCGACGCAAAGCTGCAGAAGCTGGCCCAGCTCCGACCCACGCTCGAACGTCACGCCACCACAGCGCGGAATCTCGCCGACGCCAATGTCGAATGGCAGCAACGATTCCTGCGGCAGGCACGGGACGCGAGGCGCGAGGCCGATGAGGCCGGCAACCGCGCTGTACAGAAGCTCGCGCTCGCCAGGCACACCGTCCCCATGGGAACGACTGAAGCGGATGCGTATTTCCGCTCCGTCTACGCGGAACTGGACAGGACGGGGATGCGAAGACAGCTGACCCAGGGCGCCTATCAAGAGGCGCAACGCCATGCCGACGAGGCTCAGACACTCCAGTTGAGAGTCTATCACCTCCTGGGCGTCAAACCGCCGCCGCTTCCTCACGATTAGACGAGACTTGCTTCGGTGCGCTGCGTCCAGCTCGTCCGAAATGCGCACGCTGCAAAACACAATGGCCCTGTAACCCCTGCGACACGGCCGCTGCCGACCCGGCGCTATCATGCCGACACTGGGTTCGAGGACCTCACCGCGATGTCGATACTCGATGGACTGCCGAAGAGCGAAGCCGAATGGCGCCGCATGATCGACATCGCCACCCCGACCGCGCAGCGGCTGATCGACAGCCTCGAGCTGTCGCCGAAGGCGCAGAGCATCATCAAGCTGATGTCGGAAGGCATGGCGCTGGCCGACATCTGCGGCCTGACCAGCGAGGAGCGCGACGCCATGTTCATCCGCGGCTGCTGGATGATCCAGGCCGGCGACATCAGGAAGGGACGCGACTGGATGATGGTGCTGCACCAGCTCGAGCCGCTCGATGCCCGCGTGATCTACGCGATCGCCCTCACCTATCAGGGCGAGGGCAACATCGCGCTCGCCGCCAAGCTCTATGTGCATTTCATCGCCCTCGATGCCGCCAATCCGGAAGGACATCTGCGGCTCGGCGAATGTCTGCTGTCGGCACGCGAATATGACGGCGCCATTGCGCATTTCGCGGTGGCCGAACGGCTGAGCCGCAGCACCAGTGCCGCCGCGGCGGCGTACGCCGTGCGGATGCATGCCCACGCCATCGAGCGGCGCTCCGCACATCGGCACGCCCTCAAGGCCGCGAGATAGCGATCAGCCATCACCAGCAAGAGCAGCTCACCATGGATGCCGTAACCAAACCAGTTTCGCCGATCTCGACCGGACAGGTCGCGCCGCAGATCGTCCCGGTCGATCCGAAAGTCGGCGCCGGGGTGGCCGGTGCGGCCGCGATCGGCAGCGGCAACCTGCCGCCGCCCAGCGGCGTTGCCGACGACCTCGGCGCAGCCTTTGCCAGTCTCGCCGGCTTCATGCCGAACCACGAGAGCCCGGAGCTGACCTGTGCGGTCGCGGCCGCCAAGATCGCGGATATCCTGGGCAAGGCCAACCGCGACGAGATCAAGGTCGACGACCAGCGCCGCCAGGAGGTGGTTGCGCGGCGACTGGAGGCCGCGCAAAAGGCGATCGACGAGCTCGCCAAGCAGTCGGACAGCTCGTGGCTGGATGTCGTCAAGACGGTGTGCGAAGTGATCGTTTCCGTCGTCAGCATCATTGCGGGGGTGGTCGCGAGTGCGAGTGGCGTCGGTGGCCCGCTCGGCGCCTTGCTGATCGCTGCGGGCGTCTGTGGTCTCATATCGGCCACCGACAGCACGCTGAACATGACCACCGGGCACGGACTGGCCGGCAACCTCTATCTCGCGTTCCGTCCCGGCGACAAGGATGGCGCCAACGACGCCGACACGATATTTGGCATCGCGCTCGCCGCGGCGCAGATTGCACTCGGCGTGGCGACCATCTTCTGCGGTAACCCGTCCGAGCTTCAAGCTGGCATCCTCCGGCTGTCCGCCCAGCTGACGGCATCGGCGGCCGAGGCGACGGCCGCCTATATCGATTACCAGAACGCCGGCCACCAGGCGGCAAGCAAGCGGGCACATGCCGATCAGCAGATTGCCCAGGCCACCCTCGAGCAGATCGACGAATACGTGCAGCAGGCCATCAAGCGCCTGACGACGACGAGCGAGAGCTGGGGCCGCGTCCTCGTGGAGACCGCCGACACCCTGCGCAACAAGGCAAACGCAACCTCGCGCGTCCGCTTCGCCTGACGATCCATTCACGCAAGGAGACACCACACCATGATCGAGAGCATTCGAAATTCCGGCGCCCAGCTCGACCAGCCGCTGCAGGACAGCACCCAGCCCGTCGCGAAGGGCGGCAAGGCCACCGCGTCGGGAATCTCCAGCTTGCAAAGCACCGTTCCGCCTTCCACAGCCTCCGCTCCCCGAAACGTCGCGTCGACATTCGCGCCGACCTCGGCGGTCCCGGCAGCCGAGTATGACGGCGCAGTCGACGCCGCCGCGAGCCGCTTCTCCGCCGCAGCGAGTGCGCTGAATCCGGCGGTCGTCCCGGACCGCGACGCCGGATTGGCGCTGTCGCCGCTGGATGCCGCACGCGCGCTGTTCAAGGCCGTCCTGCAATCGAACGATCACCAGCAGGACGACGCTCTCCAGAAGCGCAAGGAGGCCATGGAGGCTGCGCGCTCGCAGCAGCTGGCCCAAGCCGCGACCAACAAGACGGCGGCCAAAGAGATCGAGAGCAATTCGACGTGGCAACTTGCGACGTCGCTAGTTGGCAGCGCCACCACCATGGTAAGCGCCTATTGGAGCTCGGAAAGCGGCCAACGAGCATTTGGCAAAGGCCTATCGGACGCACTTGCAGCCGGTTCAGCCAAAATTGGATCCGAAACCCAGGCCAATGCCAAGTATCGCGAAGCGGAAGGCCAAATCGCCGCGGCCGACGCCGAGCTGGCCAACACCCACAAGGCCGACGCCAACGATCTGACCGAACGGCTGCGCCAGCAGTTCCAGCAGCTGTTCCAGGCCATGTCGGAGATGCGGGCCGAGAAGGCCAACCAGCTTCGCGCGCTGGTTTGATCCGGCGGCACCGGACCGGCATGACGCCTACAGGCAAGATGGCGACATCCTTCATGACTGCACCACCGTACCGTACCGCCACGCGGCGGCTGCGGAACGGCCATCGAGACGGCCCGCGATGAACGACGAATTCCGTCGCCTGATCGAGACGCTCTGGCATTCGCTCGGCCTGTCGCCGCCCCGTTTGCGATCCGGCGACGAGGCCTCGCTCAGCGTCGACGGCATCTCCATTACGCTGGCACTGAGCCATGACGAACGCCACGTCGTGATCTCGGGTCCCGTCGGCGCGCTCTCCGACGATCCACTCGCGATGGACGAGGAGATCGCCCGCCTGCTCAAATCCAACCTGCGATTTTTGCCCTACCGGCGCGCGTGTTGTCGCATCGACAACCGATCCTCGCCGCCGGCCGTCAGGATCGAGGCAATTGCGCCTTGCCTGCCGGACGCGATGACCCGTCTGGTCGAGACCATCGGCGACGTCGCGCATATGGCGGTGGACTATGCCGCAGAGCTCGGCCATCCCAAGGCGCCGCGTTTGGCGGCCCCAGCGCCGAGCCAGGGCCATGACGAGACTATCCTGATCTTCCGGCCTTGACGCGTAGCGGCGGGAAGGCTGCCGGCGTTTGCCGGAAACGAACGAATTGCCGAACGAATCATTGCGCGGAGAAGGCATATGAGGACCATCACGGCCGATGCGGCCAGCAGCCTCGGAAAGTTCCTCGCCCGGGACTTTCGCTCGATCTTCGGGCCGGCCGGCAGCGCGCTGGCGGATCAGCTCGGCTCGCTCGCACGCATGACGATCGAATGCATCGCCCGAAGCGATGCGCTCTATCACAATTACGAGCACACCTGGCTGGTGACGATGGTCGGACGCGACATCCTGCATGGCCTGATGATGTCGCGGCGGATCGAACCTTCCGACTATATGCATTTGATCCTGGCGTGTCTGTTCCACGACATCGGCTATGTCCGTGGGATCCTCAGCGGCGATACGGTCGAGGAGTTCGTCGCGCATGAGGATGGCCGCAGGATCAAGCTTGCGCGCGGGGCCTCCGACGCCGCGCTGATGGCCTGTCACGTCAACCGCTCCAAGATGTTCGTCCGCGAACGACTGGCCGACACTCCCGAGATCGATGCCAACCGCATCACCGAAGCGATCGAATTCACCCGGTTTCCGCCTTCCCCGGCCGAGAGGTGCGGCACCTCCGATTTCGTGCCGCGGCTCGTCCAGGCGGCAGACTTCATCGGCCAGCTCGGCGATCCCATGTATCCGCGCAAGGTGAATGCGCTGTTCTACGAATTCGAGGAGAATGGTCGCAACCGGCAACTTGGCTATTCGTCTCCGGCCGATCTCGTCGACAAATATCCGGAGTTCTTCTGGAACACGGTCTCGATGCACATCGGCGACGGCATGAAATATTTGAACCTGACCGTCTCGGGCCGGCAGTGGATCGCCAATCTGCACCATCATGTGCTGTGCGCAGAGAATGCACTGCGCATGATGGGCCCGCAGCTCGGACAGAGGCAAGCCGTACGGCATGGGGCGCCGACGCTTTAGCGCAAGCGGCCGGGGCAAGCATCGTTGCACTCTCTCTCGTGTCCCGGACAAGCTGCAACGCGTGAGCGTTGCGGCGCAGAGAGGCGGCACGGCACGATGCGGATGGATGGGCCCCGGCTCTGCAGCGCACCGTCGAAGTGACGCTGCGCTGCGTCCGGGGCACGAGGGCGGTGAGTGGCGCGCGCTCTCCAACGTCATTACAATGCGCCAGTGCGCATCCCAGCGGCAGTGCCGTAGGGTGGGCAAAGGCGCATAACGCCGTGCCCACGATCTCTGTCCATAAGCAACAAGGCGTGGGCACGCTTCCGCTTTGCCCACCCTACGAGATCGAGTTTGTGGCACGCAGCTCAGCTCGCAGACATGCCTTCGCGTCCTCGCGGCGGATTTCGCCCGAGCTTTGCTTGATCTCGCTACCCTCCAATCCAAGAGGGCGCAGGGAAGGCCGGGTGCCAGCTCGCACCCGCGGTCCGCTGCGCGAAAAGCGCACGCAGGAAGAACCGCACAGCAGCATACAGGTGGTGCCGATCACTCGGCCTTCCCTGCGCAGTGGCTGGACGGCTTATGCCGTGATCTCCCGGGAGCCGACCATTCCTTCTGGCCTCCCTCGCCCCGCGAATTGGATGATGCAGTCTGCCCGGTTGGGCTCGCTCGCACCTTCGCAAGACTTGACCGTAGCAACGACGGCCAGGACCACACGGTTTTGCCGTACGCACGGCCCGCCATTTCGCCGCAGTTTTTCCGGGCCCCGTCGACGAAGCCGGAAACTTACAGACGAGACGAAGCCTAGCAGCGCCGCTCGTCGCACGAAGCCTCGGGCTCACAGGGACTACCCGCCCTGCCCGCGCCTCTCGTGCCGACGCTGCCGCGTCCACCGCAAGCCCGGCTCGCGATGCGTGACGACACATGATCGCCCCTCTTGGTGAGCCGGGATGGACGACACATACGCCGAAACCGAATTTCGGTAAAGTGGAATATTTTTGGCGGGACGGGTTGACAGCGGGCGACACAGGCGCGGTGCCGTAGCCCGGATGGAGCGGAGCGCAATCCGGGACAGTGCAAGATGCCGGGCGAGCGGCCCCGGATTACGCTCCCGCTCCATCCGGGCTACGGGAGCGCTAGGACCCGAAATCCCGCTCACGACGGTGCCCGCACCGTCAGCTCGTAGGTCACACCGTCAGGCAGAAAGCCGCCGAGCCAGTTGTAGCCCCGCTTCTCCAGCTGCGGAAAGAGGAACACGGGCTCGCGGCTGAGGAACGCGGTCAGCGTTTCTCCGGGACCCAGCGTCTCGGCCGCGGCGAGGATCCTCGTCATCGGCTCCGGCGGATCGAGCTCCCTGGTGTCGAGCCGTAGCTTCGACTCCGGCCATTTGGCGCTGGCCTGCGCTTTCGGCACGAGAGCTTCGGCAGGCGCCCCGGTCGGGGTGAACAGCACCTGCCACTCGCCGCCGCCGAGCTCCGTCGCGGAATGGGCAAAGCCCTTGCCGGCCATCACATCGAACAAGGGCACGGGCTTGAACGGCGCGTACAGCCGGATGCCCTGTCCCGGTTCTAGACTCTCCACTGCGGCCATGATGGCCGAGAAGGGCTCACCACCCGCGCGCAGGATCGGACGGACATCGACATCAAGGTACTCGGTCATCTCTTTCCCCTCCCCTTCAACGCCGCGCCATCAATCAACTGAAACGGCCCAGCCTCCCGGCGCCGCCGCAAGCGTCGACTGGTTCGGTGGCCCGGCCACCTGCACCGCTCCCGAGTCTTGCAGGACAGCGACCACCGCCCGTGCCACGAGATCCTCGATGCCGGGCCCGCTGCCCATGATGCCCGCGAACACGATGTCGCGGCGACCAAGCCGTGCAACCAGCTTCGGCGCATCCTTTGCACCGTGCAGGCCTTCGCCGGAGAACAGGCCCAGGACAATCGCGGGCCCACGAATGGATGCCGCAGCCTCTTCGAGCGAGGGCTGCTCCTCCAGGAAAGCCACCACGATCTTCCGGCAGGCCGCGCGTGTCTCGATCTCGCGCGCCACCTGCTCGGTTGCCTGGCGCGAGGCCGGATTGCGCTTCGAGCCGTGCGCGAGAAGGACGAATGTGCAGTCCTCCGGCGCGAAGCCGTGGTCGCGCGCGCAGCGCACGGCCTGGTCACACAACAGATCGGGCAGGCCCGGATCGAGCCCGAGCGGCGGCAGCACGTCGATGCTGCGGCCATCGCCCCTGGCTTCGTCGAGAAGCTGAACCAGACGATCCCTCGTGAAATAGCCGCTGGAGGCAAACAGCGGATAGACCAGAATTCGGCTGGCGGTCAGCGTCTCCAGGGCTTCCTTGATGCCGGGCGTGCCCGAGATGAAGCCGATGGCGACCTCGGCCACCAGACTGCGAGAAGCCAGTGCGCGTGCAAGCTGGAACGCTCTCGTGTTGCCGGCATCCGGCCGCCGCTCGCCATGGGCCGCCAACAGCAATGCGATCGACGGGGCCGAGCCCGGCTTCTCAATGACTGGTGCCATCGGAAAAGGTGATCTTGTTCCAGACGTTGTATTTGCCCGAAGGGCGCGACATCGGAATACGCTTCACTTCGGCAAAGGTTGCCGCATCATAGACCACCAGCGCGCCCTGGTCTTCCCAGATCGACACCAGGGCGTAGCGGCCGTATCTGTCGAACTCGACATGCGCGGCGGTCTTGCCCGGTTCCGGGGTAATGCTGCGGACCACTTCCAGCGTGCGCTTGTCGATGATCGAAAGCGTGTCCTTGCCGCTGCCCATCATGCTGTCGGTCCAGGCATAGGGCGTGTTCTCATGACTGCGCATGAAGAATCCGGGTCCGGGCGTCTCGATCACCTTGATCTGCGACCAGTCCTGCATATCCAGCACGCTGATCTTGCCCGCCTTCAGAAGCGGCGTCGCCATCACCAGCCGGCCGTTCCACGTCCAGGAGATGCCGGAGCCCAAATGGGGCAGCCCGGGCAGATCGAGCTGCTTGATATCGCGCCCGACCGTCAAATTGACCACGATCGCCCTGCCCTCGCGCGCCGAGCCGATCAGGTTGCGATAGGGCGGATCGAAAAAGAAGTCGTCGAGCGGCTCCGGCGTCTCGATCCGGCGCAGCGCGAACAGGCCCTGCGAGGATGGCAGCGCCTCGATCATGCCCTTCTCGTGGCTGTGCACGAAGCCGGCATAGACTGGCCCTGCGTTCGGATCGGTCGCGATCTCCCAGATCTCCGGAACGTCCTTCAGTGCCGCGATGAAGCTGTTCCGAGTTGGGGCCTGGTACACCGCGGAGACCCGCGAGGACGTGCCCAGGCGGTCCTTCACGTCGAAAATCTTCTCGACCGACAGGTCGTCCGCCGAGAGCATCACCAGCGTGCGCGGCAGATAATTGGCCACCGCGATATGCTTGCCGTCCCGCGAGATCGCAATGTTGCGCGAATTGATCCCGGCACGCACCTCCGTCAGCATGGTCAGCGTCCAGAGATCGTATTTGCTGACCCAGCCGTCGCGCGACATGAAGAACACGTAGCGGCCGTCGGGTGTGAATTTCGGGCCGCCATGCAGCGCGAAACGAGTCTGGAAGCGCGCCAGCGGCTCGATGCGATCGCCGTCCAGGATCGTCGCATGGTGGTCGCCGGCCTCGACCACGACGAACAGGTTCATCGGGTCGGCGGGAAAGCGCGGACGCTCCAGGTCCGGTGCCGTGGCATGCACGACGCGGCTGGCGTCGATCTCGGCCGCGCCCCAGGCAGGCACCGAAGGCAGCGGCGAGGACACATAGGCCGCTAGCGCGGCGATCTCGTCCTTGGCGAGCTTATTGGAAAAGCCCGGCATCTGGGTGGCGGCGCGTCCGTCGGCGATCACCGCGGCTGCCCGCGCGCCCATCATGCGGCCGAGATTTTCCGGCAGCAGCGCCGGCCCGAGCCGGCCGAGCCGGTCCGCGCCGTGGCATTCGGCGCAATTGTCCGCGAACAGCTTCGCCGCATCCGGCTCGGCACGCGCCGTGCCTGCGAGCGCGAGCAGCGCCAGAGCGACGAGAATGCGATCAAATGGAGAGCGGCGCTTCATGACGTGTTCCGCGATAGATGCTGGTCTTGACCCGATCGCTCGGTGCCGCAAGGCCGATCTCGGCATCGCTGAGATAGCAGCCGGGATCCTCCGCCCAGGGATCGCCGGTGATCCGCTGCGCGCGCACGCGGGTGTTGCCGTTGCAGATGTCGAAATGGGCGCAGGCGCCGCACCGCCCGGAGACGTGGCGCGGCTTCTGCTTCAGGCCCGCCATGATCGGATCCGAGGTATCAGGCCAGATCTCTGAGAACGGACGTGTCTTCACGTTGCCGAGCGTGTGGTGCCACCACATCGTATCCGGGTGCACGTTGCCGAGATTGTCGATGTTGGCAACGTTGACGCCGGAGGAATTGCCGCCCCAGCGCACCAGCTTGGCCCGCAGGCTTGCGGCGAGATCGGGGACGGTTCGCTCGGCCCAATGCAGCAGATAGACCGCGTCGGCGTCGTTGTTGCCGGTCACGATCTCCATCTCACTGCCCGACTGCGCCCAGCGCCAGGCCCGCGCGATCACCATGTCCATGCGATCGCGCGTGGTCTGCCACATGGCGTCGTCGCCGCGGTTCTTATTGCCGCGGCCGGCATAGACGAGGTGCGAGAGGTAGAACTTTGGAAAGTTCTCCTGCTCGACCAGATCGAGCAGGCGCGGCAGCTCCGCCGCGTTGTCCTCGGTCATGGTGAAGCGCACGCCGACCTTGATGCCGCGGTCGCGCAGCAGCCGCAGGCCGTTCAGCGCTTCCTCATAGGCGCCCTGCTTGCGGCGGAAACGATCATGGGTCTCGCCGATGCCGTCGAGCGAGATGCCGACATAGTCATAGCCGATCTCGCGGATGCGGTCGGCCATCGCGCCGTCGACCAGGGTGCCGTTGGACGACAGCCCGACATAGAACCGCATCGCCTTGGCGCGCGCCGAGATCTCGAAGATGTCGCGCCGCATCAGCGGCTCGCCGCCCGACAGGATCAGCACCGGCACGCGAAACGCCTTGAGGTCGTCCATCACGCCGAACACTTGCGCGGTGGAGAGCTCGCCGGGAAAGTCGACGTCGCCGGAGATCGAATAGCAGTGCTTGCAGGTGAGGTTGCAGCGGCGGATCAGGTTCCAGATCACCACCGGTCCCGGCGGCTGCCGAACTGGCCCGGTCGGGGCCGGCTCGTTCAGCTCGCGTAAGTATTGGCTCAGGCGAAACATGACCGGCTCCCGTCAGGCGGCAATGCGAAGGCCGGTCTTCTTCAAGATCCGGGTCGAGAACAGAACCTCATGGGCCCGCGCGGCCGGACCGACCAGCACGGCAATCTCGGCAACCTTCGCCCTCACCTCGTCGCGCGTCCGGCCATGGACCATGGCAAAGAGATTGTAGGGCCAGAGCGGCAGATGACGCGGCCGCTCATAGCAATGCGTGACGAAATCGAGCGCGCCGACCCTGGCGCCGATATCGGCAACGGCCTCGTCCGCGATGTCCCACACCGACATGCCGTTGGCGGTGTAGCCGAGCGCGTAGTGATTGGGGATCGCGCCGATGCGGCGGATCGCGCCATCACCGAGCAAATGCGTGAGGCGATCGACCACCTCGGTCTCGGCGAGGCCGAGCTTGTCGGCCAGCGCGCGATAGGGCTCGGCGACGAGGGGAAGCCCTGCTTGCGTAGCGGCGATCAGCTTGCGATCGATGGCATCGAGCATGTCTAGACCTCCACGCGGAAACCGACGAAGAACTCGCGCGTCTTTGGCATCGCGCGCACGCGAAGGCCCGTCTCACGCTCGATCTCCGCAATCACCTGGCCGATGCGATCGGGAGCATCGGTCGATACGACGAACCACATGTTCAGCGCGTGATCGCGCTCGTAATTATGCGCGATCTCGGGATGTGCGTTGACGAGCTCGGCGACCTCGTCGAACCGCTCGGGCGGGACGGCGATGGCGGCGAGGCAGACGGCGCCGCCGAGCGCTTCCGCGTTCCAGAGCGGGCCGAACCGGCTGAGCTGCCCGCCCGTGAGCAGATTGCCGATCTCCTCGATCATTTCGCCCTCGCTCAGGCCCAGCTGCGCGCCGGCGTCGCGGAAAGGCCGGGGCGTCAGGGGAAAGCCGCCTTGCAGGCCGTTGATGATCGCCTTTTCGGTCGGGTCCAGCGAGCGCATCAATTGGTCTCCTTACGCCTCGAGAACACCGCGCCGCGCTGCTTGAAGCAGCGTTTCGAGAACAGCACGTCCTGCTGCATCAGGCCGGTTTCGGCGAGCAGGTTCAGCTCGTCGATCGCGGCATAGGCCTCCTCGCGCGATCGCGCGTGCACCATGCAGAACAGATTGTACGGCCAGACCGGCGGCCGGGGCGGACGCTGGTAGCACAGCGTCACGCTGGGATGGCGGGCGAAGATCGCGGCGACATCGCCGATCACCTGGTCCGGGATGTTCCAGACCGCCATCGCGTTCGACCGGAAACCGAGCTTGTCGTGGCGCACGACGCAGCCGAACCGCGTCACCACGCCGGCAGCGACCAGATGCTCCAGCCGCGCGATCACTTCATCCTGGCCGAGTGCGAGCTGATCGGCGACCGCGAGGTAGGGATGCTCGACCAGCGGCAGCCCGTTCTCGATCGCCGCGAGGATGCGCTGGTCGCGCGGATCGGGACGATAATCCCCGGTGGCCGGAACCATACGCTTCTGCGCGCGCGGCTCGCGCAGCGAAAAGCCAAGGCCGAGATGATAGGCCTGCACCATCGGCAGGTCGACGACGGGCAGCCCCGTCTGTGCCTCGATCCTGCCGATGGTGTCGGTGATCGCGTCGGCATCTGTGCCGGCGATCACGAACCACAGGTTCAGATCATGCTCGCGCTCGTAATTATGCGTGACCAGCGGCTCGCGGCTGACGATCTCAGCGACCCGGTCGAGCCGATCGGGCGGGACCTGCATCGCGGCCAGCGTGCTCGCGCCCACCGTGTTGGGGCGGACCACGGCACCGACTCGCGAGATCAGGTCGTGCTCCCGCATGCGGCGGAAGACGCCGATCGCCGCCTGCTCGTCCAGCGCGGCGGAGCGGCCGACGATCTCGAACGGCTTCTCCACCAGCGGAAAATCGTGCTGCCAGCGGTCGATCAGAGCGAGCTCGACGGAGCTAGGGGTCATTGTCCGATCCTCGTCGCGCGTGCAGTGAAGAAGATTCCGGACGGCTTTTGCGCCGGGATCTCCGCCTTCTTGGTAAAAGTGGCGGCGTCATAAACGTCGATGCGATCGGCATCGCGCACCGAGACCCAGACCTCGTTGCCGCGCGGGGTGAACTCCATGTGGAGCACCGCGGGCCCGGGCATCAGGCGATGGATCACCTTCAGCGTTTCGGTGTCGACGATCTCGACCGTGTCGTTGAACGGGTGCGCGAAATTCACCCAGACATGGCGCCCGTCGGGCCGCGCCACGGCGAAGACCGGCTGGCCGTGCGTGGCGGTGCGCCCGACCTCGGCAAAACTGCGAAGATCGACCGCGATCAATTCGTGATGGCCGACAGCGGGAAGCAGCAGCTTGTCGCCCGTCGCGCCCCACCCTTCCAGATGCGGCATCTTGTAGACCGGCAGCGCCTCCTGGCCGCGGCCATAGCCGCTGAGGATGCGCTCGGCCTTCAGCGGCTCGCGCCAGGTATCGACATGGACGACGCCGTCCTCGCCGAACAGACCCGCAAGATAATGGCGGCCGTCGGGCGTCACGTTGCCGTCATAGGGCAGCTTGCCGACATCGGTCAGCCGGGTGATGGCGGGGGTCTCGACATGGGTGAGATCGGCGATCCAGATCTCGCCGGCATCGTAGAGCGCCCAGGCAAAACGCCGTCCGGGCAGATCGACCAGCCCGACCGTTTTCGAGGGCCTGCCGTTCGCACCGATCGCCGGGATGTTGGCGACGGGGTCGAGCGTTCTTGCGTCGAAGATCTTCACCCCGCCCGGCTCGTAGTTCGACACCGCGATCAGCGCGCCATCGTCGGAGATGGCGCCGCCGATCGAATTACCGGCCTGCACGATGCGCTTGGCGATCGTGCTCGTGAGCATATCGACCTTGGTGAGGCCGCCGTCGCGCCCGAACACGTAGACATAGCGCTGGTCCGGCGAGAACACGGCGGAGGCGTGCGAGAGATCGCCGAGCCCCTCGACCCGGCCGATCGATTTGCGTTCGGTGGTGTCGACGATCAGCACCGATCCCGTCGCGCGCTCCACCACGAGGCCGAGGTTGCCGGTGCCGCGCAGCGTGTCGGCACGCGCGAGAACCGGCATCAGCAGCAACAGGGCCAGACACCATCGCGCCACGACTCTCATGGAAGATCTCCCTGCTGCAGACGCTCCACGATCCAGCGCACGTCGGCTTCGCTCAGCAGCGGGCGCCAGGGCGGCATCGGCGTGCCCGGCACGCCGTCCAGCACGATGCTGACGAGCTGCTCGCGGCTCCAGGCGCTCAAATGGTCCGGCGTCAGCGGCTTGCCGAGCCCGCCTTTCAGCGTTAGCCCGTGGCAGGAGCCGCAGTCCTGCCGCACCAGATTGGCAAGCCTCGCAGTATTCGTTGCGGCATTGGCATTCGCTTCGCCCGCGGCGGCCGGCCCGATCGCAACGGCCGCTGCCAGGGCGATGCTAGGCCACAACTGAAATTGCCTCGCAATGTGCCGCATCGCTCCGCGCGCTCCGTTCCATCGCGATCGCCGCGACCTTTCCGATGATGAAAAGGACGGGACCGCTGAAGGAGGCGTCTTTCAGAGCGACCGGAAGCGCCTCCAGAGGCGCACATATTCGGCTCTCCTGCGCCGTCGTACCTTGACACACAGCAAAGACCGGCGTGGTTCCCGACAACCCCTGCGCGATCAGATTGCGGACGATCTCGGCGATATTGGCAAGGCCCATATAGACCACGAGCGTGGTGTCGGGATCGGCGAGGCTCTTCCAGTCGAGGTCGAGCGGCTCGTCGGCCTTGCGATGGCCCGCCACGTAGCGCACGCCGGAGGCGATTCCGCGATGCGTCAATGGCATCCGCGCGGCGGCGGCGCAGCCCTGTGCCGCGGTAATGCCCGGCACCACCTCGTAGGGAATGCCGGCCAGCTCGAGCTCGGCCGCCTCCTCCGAGCCGCGCCCGAAAATGAAGGGGTCGCCGCCCTTGAGCCTTACGACCGTGCGGCCGGCGCGCGCCAGCCGGACCAGCATCTGGTTGATCTCCTCCTGCGGCACCGGGTGATGGGCCGCCTGCTTGCCGACATTGATCTGCAGCACCCCGTCCGCAATGGTCGCCAGGATGCTTGGCGGCACCAGGCGGTCGTAGACGACGACATCGGCCTCACCGATGGCGCGGACCGCCTTCAGCGTGAGCAGCTCGGGATCGCCGGGACCGGCGCCGACGAGGTAGACCTTTCCAACAGCCATGATGCGCTCCGCCGAAACTACCGCGAAAAGGCTGGCTGGTGCGGCGATCGCTCGCCGCACCAACCCCGGATTTGTCAGTAGACGTCGTTACGCGTGTTGAAGACGTTGAACTTGCCGGTCGGGGTGACCAGTCGCCGGTCACGAATGACCGTCTTCAAGGTCAAGGTCTTGTCGTCGACGACCACGATCGCCGAGTCCTGCGCCTTGTTGTTCCAGACCGAGAACCAGATCTCGGTGCCGTCCTTGTTGTACTCGCCCTGCACCACGCGGCGGGCGCCTTCCGAGATGCCGGACCACTGACCGATCGGCAGCACCTTGTAGGTCGGCTTCTCCTTGGCGAGGTCCTTGATCTTGAACACCGCGATCGACGACGAGATCTCGGCATCCGTGTTCAAGGGCGTGTCGACGTAGAGGTTCTCCGACTTCGGATGCGTCTTGATGAAGAGCGATCCGCCGCCCTGACCGTCCACCGTCTGCACCACCTTCCAGGCGAACTGCTTGTGCTTCTCGGGGTCGGTGCCGATGAAGGAGATCTGCTCGCTGCCGAGATGGCTCGTCGCCCACACCGGCCCGTACTTCGGATGCTCGAGGTTGGCACCGCGTCCGGGATGCGGGGTCTGGCCGCCGGTTTCGACGACGCCGACCAGCTTGTCTTCCTTGGTGTCGACGATCGCGACCTTGTGGCGAGCGTTCGCGGCGACCAGGAAGTAGCGGCCGGTCTTGTCGAAGCCGCCGTCATGCAGGAAGCGCTCGGCCTCGATCGACGTCACCTTCAGGTTCTTGAGATCCTGATAGTTGACGAGCAGGACCTGGCCGGTCTCCTTGACGTTGACGACGAACTCCGGCTTGAAGTGCGAGGCCACGATGGAGGCAACGCGCGGCTCGGGGTGATACTCCTGCGTGTCTTCGGTCATGCCGCGGGTCGAGACCACCTTGAACGGCTCGAGCGTCGCGCCGTCCATCAGCACGTATTGCGGCGGCCAGTAGGCTCCGGCGATCGCATACTTATCCTCATAGCCCTTGAACTTCGAGGTCTCGACCGAGCGCGCCTCGGTGCCGATCTTCAGCTCGGCGACCGTCTGCGGCGGATCCATCCAGAGATCGATCAGGTTGAGCTTCGAGTCGCGTCCGATGATGTAGAGGTAGCGTCCCGATGCCGACATGCGCGAGATGTGCACGGCATAGCCGGACTTCAGGATGTGCTCGATCTTCTTGGTGGTGCCGTCGATCAGCGCGACCTCGCCGGCATCGCGCAGCGTCACCGAGAACAGATTGTCGATGTCGAGCTTGTTCATCTTCTTGGTCGGCCGCTGCGCGACCGGAACCAGGACCTTCCAGCTGTCCTTGATCTCCTTCATGCCGAACTCCGGCGGCTGCGCCGGCGTGTTCAGGAGGTAGCGGGCCATCAGGTCGATGTCGGCGGCCTCGAGTTGGCCCGAGGTGCCCCAGTTCGGCATGCCGCCGGGCGAACCATAGGTGATGAAGTCACGCAGATAGTCGAAGCCGAGCTTCTTGGTGAGATCGGGCGTCAGCGGCTTGCCGGTCGCGCCCTTGCGCAGCACGCCATGGCATCCGGCGCAACGTTCGAAATAGATCTGGTTGGCCTTGTCGAACTCGGCCTTCGTCAGGTTGGGATCGCCCGGCTTGGTGCCGGGCTGCTCGGTCGCGCCCTTGCCGAGAACGTCCAGGCTCGGCTGGTATTGGCCGCCCGGCGTCGTCTTGTGCTGCTCGACATCGGCAGGCTTCGGCGTCGGAGCCTGCTGCGCGTAGCCGGCGCTTGTCGCACTCAAAAGGATTAGGCTCGCAGCGGCAACGCCGCCAGCCAGCCTTGGAAACAGGCTTGGAAACAGAGAAGCTCGGCCTCGCATTACATTCCTCCAGCGTGAGAATCCGATGGGAGGTTTATGCAGGCAATCCGACGATTTCTCCTTGACCGCGGTTAATCGCAACATTGATCCATCTCAATGCGCCCGCCTCGCAACGCTGCCTGATCCGTCGGATGCGATCGCCTGGAATCATCTCCGCCGCTGCACGGCACGCCCTGTCCGCACTGGCGGCGCTGTCCTTGATGTTTTGCAGCGCAAACGCAGCCGACCTCAGCGTCGCCGCCAAGTTCTTCTCCGAGCCCGTCGTGATCGACCGTACTGATGGCAAGCCTCCGGCAGCGGTGGTGCGGGCTGCCGATGGACGCGTGCTCGGCTACGCCTTTTCGAGCCTCGATGTCTCCGGTTCCGTCGGCTATGCGGGCCGGCCGCTCGACATCGTCGCGGCGGTGACGGCTGATGGCATCGTCGCCGGCGCCGAGATCGTCGCGCATGAAGAGCCGATCCTCGTGATCGGAATCCCCCGCGATGCGCTCGCCGCCTATGTCGCCAATTTCCGCGGCTTCGACGTGCGCGGCAGCGCCACGCTCAAATCCGCCGGTGAGCCCGCGCGTGGACCGCACGCCGTCGCCGGCGCGACCATCACGAGTACCGTGATCCGCGACGCAATCGTGCGCTCGGCACGCGCCGTGCTGCGCAGCCGGACCAATGTGCCCGAGCGGGCCGTGCGGCTCGACCGCGAGACCCTGCGCCGGTCGTCCTGGTCCTCGCTGCTCGCCGAGGGCGCGGTGCAGAGGCGGCTGGTGAGCCGCGGCGAAGCGGCAAAGCTGCTCGGGACCCGGGACAGCGAACCCGACAAGGCCTTCATCGACCTCTGGATGGCGCTCGCCACGCCGCCGCCGATCGGCGAAAGCCTGCTCGGCCAACGCATTTACGAAAGTGAAACGGCAAAGATCGGCCCCGACGACGATCTGCTTCTGATCGGCGCATCCGGACTCTATTCGTTCAAGGGCACGGAATGGCGCCAGTCCGGGACCTTCACCCGGATCGAGATCGTCCAGGGCTCGCGAACCCTGCGTCTCAAGCCCGCCGACCATACGGCGGTCGAAACGCTGCACGCCGCCGGCGCGCCGGAGTTGCGCGAGATCGCCGTGTTCCGCATTCCGCGGGCGAGCGGTTTCGATTCGACCAAGCCGTTCCGGCTCGACGTCGATCTCGCCGCCGGCGCCGCTGCGAGCGGCCCCGCCGTGATCTCGCTCGACTATCGCATTCCCGAGCGCTACCTGATCGCCGCGCCGGCCGAGCCGCCCGCGGCATCGACCACGGCCGCGCCCGCTCCGGTGCAGACGGTGTGGCAGGAGATCTGGTGGGCGCGGCGCTATGAGATCGGCGTGCTCGGCGCCATGCTGACGGTGCTGGCCGCCATCCTGATCTTCCAGGACACCGTGACGGCCCACGGCGTCTTCTACTATCGGCTCCGCACCGGCTATCTGCTCCTGACGCTGGTGTTCCTCGGCTTCATCGCCAACGCGCAGCTTTCGGTGGTCAACGTCCTCACCTTCATCCACGCCCTGCTCTCCGGCTTCCGCTGGGAGCTTTTCCTGCTCGATCCCCTGGTGTTCCTGCTCTGGAGCTTCGTCGCCTTCAGCATGCTGTTCTGGGGCCGCGGCGTGTTCTGCGGCTGGCTCTGCCCGTTCGGCACCTTGCAGGAGCTCACCAATCAGCTCGCGCGCCGGCTCGGCATCAAGCAGATCGAGGTTCCGTTCGGGCTGCACGAGCGCCTGTGGATGATCAAATACGTCCTCTTCGTCGCCATCCTCGCGATCTCGCTGCGCTCGATCCTGACGGCCTTCCAGCTCGCGGAGGTCGAGCCGTTCAAGACGGCGATCACCATGAAATTCCTGCGGGAATGGCCGTTCGGCGTCTACGCCGGATTGCTGCTGCTCGCCGGCCTGTTCGTCGAACGCTTCTACTGCCGCTACCTCTGCCCGCTCGGCGCGGCGCTCGCGATCCCGGCCCGGATGCGGATGTTCGAATGGCTCAAGCGCTACCGGGAATGCGGCGCGGAATGTCACGTCTGCGCCCGGCGCTGCACGGTGCAGGCGATCCATCCGCTCGGCCAGATCAACCCCAACGAATGCATCTATTGCCTGAAGTGCCAGGCCAATTATTTCGACCAGGACGTCTGCCTGCACCTGAAGAAGCGCGCACAGCGGCGCCAGCCGTTGCCGCAAGCCCCTTCCCAGCCGTCGTGAGGAGACACGATGCTCCCTGATCATCCGACACGACGCCGCGCCATCACGATCCTCGCGTCGGCCGCTGCGGTCGCCATCGCGGGTCCCGCCCGTCCAGCCAGGGCCGATTTCGAATGGCGCGGCACGGCGATGGGTGCGGACGCGCGGATCCTGTTCAGCGACATCGAGCCGGGCAGCGCAAGAGGGATTGCCGCGTTGGTCGAGGCGGAGATCGATCGCCTGGAAAACGCGTTGAGCCTGTTTCAATCCGGATCGGAGCTGCGCCGGCTCAATCGCGACGGCGCCCTCGTCGAGCCGGGCGGCGATCTCAGGCGCGCCGTGGCGCTGGCGCTAGAGATCGCAGACCTCACGAACGGCCTGTTCGACCCGACCGTGCAGGCGCTGTGGGAAGCCCATGTCGATTGGTTCGCGGACAAAGGCCGCACCGGCCTGCCGCCGGAAGCCGTCATTGCCGAAGCAAGGCGGGCCGTGGACTGGCGGAGCGTCCGGATCGGACCGAACTCAATTCATCTGGGCGACAACCAACGCCTGACGCTCAATGGTCTCGGCCAAGGTTACGTCACCGACCGCGTGGCGGAGATGCTGGCGGCGAAGGGGTTCACGAACATCCTGGTCGACCTCGGTGAGCAGCGGGCGGCTGGCACGCGCCGCGACGGATCGCCATGGCTGATCGCGCGCAGCGGCGCCGATCCGCTACGGTTGGCGAACGGAGCGCTCGCCACGTCCGAGGGCTCGGGCTGCGTGCTCGGTGCCGACGGCGCGGCGCACCATTTGTTCGATCCACGCAGCGGCCGGAGCGCGGCGCATTGGCGCACCATCACCGTGCACCATCGCTCGGCGGCCGTGGCCGACGCGCTGTCGACGGCGCTCTCCATCGCCTCTGCGAACGAGATCCAGGAGTTGCTGCCACGGTTGAGCGGCACCGCGATATGGGCAACCGATCTGGCCGGACGCCGCTCATACCGGTCGGCCGACCCGCGCGACGGCATCGTCGGCTGAGCGACGATGCGCGCCGGGCAGACGGCCGGTTCGACCTCTACTTGGTCTTGCCGTCGCCGTCGTATTGCTTGAGATAGGCCCAGAGATTCTTGGCCTCGGCCTCGTTCTTGATGCCGGCGAATGCCATCTTGGTGTTGGGCACCTTGGCCTTGGGATCCTTGATATAGTCGAGGAAACTCGCCTCATCCCAGGTGATGCCGGAATTCTTGTTCGCGTCCGAATAATTGTAGCCGGCAACCGATCCCGATTTGCGGCCGTCGAGACCATTGAGCACCGGGCCGACCTTGTTCTTCGCGGTCGCGCCGACGTCGTGACAGCTGGCGCACTTCTTGAAGGCGGTGGCGCCCGCCGTCACGTCCTGCGCGTAACCGGCACTGCTCGAAGCCGCAGCGACAGCGATTGCGATCAAAACACGCCTCATTTCGTCGTCTCCTGTTTGAGTGGAATTGGTCCGGCTACGCCTCGGATGCGCCAGCGCGGATTTGAAGAATGACGGCAGACCGGCGCATGAGGTTCACGCCGGCACAGATTTCGCCTCGGGCCGGATCGCGCGTGGAGCGGGCGGCTCGGAGCACATCATTCTGGGCTTCACGGGGCAGCGCGCGCTGATCCGGTCGCAGGCCACGAGCTTGCAGAGCTGCGCCATGTCGCGCACCACCACGTTCGAGGCGCGCACATCGACGCCCACCGCACGCAGCTTGGCGAACACTCGGGAAAGCGACTCTGGCTTCAGGCCGAGCCTGCCGGCGATCAGCGATTTGTCGTATGGCAGCGTGATCGTGCATGGCCCCTTGGTGCGGGGGGCTAGCGAAGCGAGAAACTCGGCCACGCGCTGCGTAGCGCTCTGCGCCATCAATTGCTCGATCTGCTGGACCATTCGATGCAGATGTTGCGACGTCGAGGCGATCATCGCGATTGCGACGTCGGGCATCTGGCGAATGCAAGCGATGACGTGGTCGGCCGGAATGACCATCACCCGGGCCGAAGTTACCGCGCTCGCGGTAGCGGGATAGCGGTCGGACGTGAACGTAACCGCCTCGGCCAAGCTCTCGCCCCTGGTGAGCACGTTGAGCACGGCCTCGTCGCCAGCAGGCGTGACCCGGTACAGCTTGATCCAGCCGTCCATGACAACGAAGAATGCCTGGGCCGGCTCGCCCTGACGAAACAGCGTATGACCCGGACGGAGATTGAGAATGCTGGCTGGCCCCAGCAAGACGGCAAGCGCTTGCGGCTCGAGCCCACTGAAGACCGGTATCTCCGCGGCGATCTCAAGATCAACCGGAGTGGGCGCCATCATCGTCTCATCCCTGATGTTTGATCCTGTTGCGTGACTATTGATCATCCATCGCGACATATTTTGAGCTGGATCAATTCCAACGAGGGGCCGTCTCGCCGGCGCTCGATCAAGAGATACGAACCAGCGCGACGGAACACCCGACGCTCAACAATCGAACTATTTCCATCCATGGCTCTTTGTGGAAGCGCAAACTTCGGCGCTTTCGGTACAAATTGACGGCTGCGGTCACCCGTCGAAACGACATTCACGTGCGCAGGCGAGACAGGCTCACGGCGCGAACTGGCCGGGCTCACAGTCCAATCCTGGCGTGCTGCCGATGGCCGAATCTCTCACGGCGCAATTCGTCGTGACAATCGGCCCCTTCGATGCAGGGAGCATGGAGGTGGCCTGCAAGCCAGGGGCACAACTGGCCGCAGACGCAGCGTCAGGATCTTGCGATCTCCTGCGCAAAGGCAACTACGTCCAACATCCGACGCATGATCACGCGCCGCGACGCCCCCGAGCGACATGCAACACCAGTGCGACCAGAGACGTCGCCGCGAGAACGATCGTAAGTCCCCGGACCGGATCGCTGGAGAGGATCGCCGCGAGCGCGGCACCACAGGCTGCGCCCGCCATTTGCGAGCAGCCGAACAGCGCGGCCGCCTGGCCAGCCTTGTCGCCGAACGGCGCCAGCGCCGTCGCGCTCGAAAGCGGGCTCGCAATCCCGGCCCCGAACAGGAACACCGCAACGATCATGAGAAATGAACCCAGCGCGATCCCTTCGACCAGCATCATGCCAAGCAGCGCGGCGGCTCCAGCGGCGGCCAGCGCAAGACCGGCCGACGTCGCACCCTGGCGGCCAAATCGCGCCGACAGCCTTGGTGCCAGCAAGCCGGCGCCGAACACGATGAAGACGACGCCCGCAAACAACCAGCCGAGAGCGATCGGCGACAGGCCGAATCCCTCGAGAAGCACGCGTGGCGCGCTCGACAAGACCGCGTACAGGCCGGCCATGAGAAGGCCGGCGGTCCTCGCGGGCGCGCTGAAGCGCGCGTCCTGGACCAGGCCAAGATAGCCACGGATAATCTCGAGCGGATGGCGCGGAGCGCTGACCGTTTCCAGCGTCTCGCCAACGAATGCCGCATACACCGCCCCTGCGCCGACGGCGACGGCCGCGACAAACACAAACTCGAAGCGCCAGCCGAGAACAAGGTCGATCGCGCCGCCGAGGAGCGGCGAAAAGCCAGGTGCCGCCGCGGTGGCGATCGTAATCGATGCCATCACCCTGGTCAGTGCCTCGCCGTCGAACAAGTCCCGGGCGATGGCACGCGATAGAACTGCAACGGCGCAGGCCCCGGCCGCCTGAACCGATCGGCCCACCAGCAGGGTCAGGAACTCTCCCGCGAAGGCGCACCCCGCGGTCCCGAGCACGAAGACGCAGATTCCGACGACGATCGGGACCTTCCGCCCGAACCTGTCCGACAGCGGACCGACGATGAGCTGCCCTGCGGCAAAGACCACCAGAAATACGGTTATGCTCGATGTCACGGCCGCGCTGGACACGCCAAGATCGGCCGCCATTGCCGGCAATGAGGGAAGAAAGATGTTGGTGGACAGGACTCCCATCGCCGCAAATGCGCAGATCACGCCTCTACCAGCGATCCCGTTGCGTTGCTCGGGCTTGCCGGCAGCAGCCTTGCCCACGACGAGATCGCTGCTCATTGCTGGTGCTTCCGCGGGTTGATGACAATGCGGATTGTCAAATGCCGATCGGCCGCGCCACCAACCGATCGCCAGCAACCCTAAGCAGGCGGGCGAGATCTGTCGTCCTGGGAATGGAGGAGAAACCGGGCGTCCGGATCCGGCGCTTGCCCGGTTCGGGCGCTCCGCCTGCGCTCAATCCGCCAGCGGCGTCGCATATCCCGCGACCAGCTTGATCAGATCGGCCTGGCGCACCGCACCTGTCTTCTCGAACAGATGGCTGACATGGGTCCTGATCGTCGTGTCGGCAACACCGAATGCATCGGCGATCTCGGGAATGTTTCCGACCTCGACGATCGCGAGCAATACGCGAAGCTCGGTCGGCGTCAGCTTGAATGCGTCGCCAATGGCCTGAGATGCCGACGGCACGACGAGCGTTGCCTTGCGAACGAACAACGCAGCAGCGGCGGTATTGACGACGCCGGCGCGGCGGCGCGCACCTGAGCTCAGGGGTAGCGCATGGCCGACATAGCGTTCACCGTCGTTTCCGGCCAGCGGCACGGCAATCCCCCTGGTGCCGAGCGCGGCGTCCCCCTGCCCGGCGCTCGCAAAGACCTCCCGCAAGGCTCTGTCGACCCGCGCATCGCGCGCGACCAAGCGGCCACCGACGGAGCTCAGGATATCGCATGCAGCGAGAATGGCGTTGCCGGCGGCATTTGCGTGAATGAGACGTCCGTTCACGTCGACGAGATACATGCCCGCACTGAGCCCGTCGAGCGTATCGACGAACGTGGCGACTTCCGCCGCCTTGAACTCGAACATCTTGCCGATCAATACGGCACGCCGGATATGCGGAGCGATCAACCTCATTTTGCGGCGCGCTTGATCGTCGAAGACGCCGTTCGTCTGGTGGCGAAAAACGCCGAATATCGCGGCGCTGATGGTCGTCCTGTCGACGACCACGCTCAGGAAATCGATCAGGCCTTGAGGCTTGGCCCACTGACGATAGAACTCGGTCCGGGTCAGTTGCTTCAGCGGTATCAGATCTGCGGTCGCGATCGGCTCTTCGATGTCTCCCTGAAAGTGTGCCGCAGCCGCCGGATAGATCTCTCCAAACAGCGCGACCGGCAGCGGCCTCTGAAATCCATGACCATGAGAGATGGATGCATGCTGGACGCCGACGTCCTTGCAGAAAAGTCCTCCACCGGTGCCACCGACAAATTGGGTGGCTTTCGCGATGGCCTCATTCCAGCGCGGGGGATCCACGGCGGCATCATAGACGACGCCGATCAGATCGCTCAGCTCTCGCTGAACACCGAAATTGTCCGGCGCGGACAATGTCGGAACCGATTGCAGATTTGGCCTATAATTCATTGGCAGCCCGAATCTGGAAACGAAGACGACAGCTGCATGCTCCGCAGCACTCCGACATTATCATCATCCGCTCCCCTCCGGGCATATCGCGTGTTCACACACTCGTTGAGAAGGGAACTTCAGCCATCCTCCGTTCGGAGGATGCGGCTGTTCGGCAGGTCGTCGGTGCCGCGGCAATTTCCGTTACAAGGCGGTCGGTTACCCGCTCCCGGCATGACCAGTATCTTCGTCATGGCAAGTTCCAGATGGCGCGACGGCCCCGGTCGGAGTGGGACGATGGAGCTCCCATGCCGCCAACGCGTCGACCTTCGCAATTACCACCGCTGGAATGAGGCCGCCTCCGTCAAACCTAGGAGACGACGGCCCGCAGCTATTCCATTCCCGTGCCGTCGGGTTCAGTTCCCCTCGCGCACGAAGACGTAGGTGGCGACGTATGGGGCAACGAGAGAGGTGCCCGTCGCCTCGCAGGAGCCTTGCACCGCACCGCCATGGGTCTCGATCCGCTGCACGGTCGTCACCTTCGAGAACAGGCCCTCGCCGCGCGTGCTGACGACGCTGAGCTTGAGCCAGGCAATGTCGTTCGGCGTCGCGCCGGGCGCGCTCGCGACGACCTTGCCGGTGATCGCGCTGCCGTCGACATTCTCCCAGATCGGACCGGCGTAGTGGCGACCGACAGTCTTGCCCTCGGAAATCAACGTCGCGATCGGCTCCCGGAATGTCCAGATCAACTTGCCGTCACTGCCGGCCTTGCAATCGTAGGTCTGCGCTCCCTCGGCCAGCAAGCTCGCAACCACCGTCCCGTTGGCGACGATCTCCTTTGGCATCACGGACTTCGTCGCGCCCGTGCCGAACGTGACGACCGTAAGGATCAGCGACAATATCTGGACGACGCTCTGCATGCCTGACTCCTGTCTTCATCGACTAAAAATCTTCCCGGCCTGGTCGCGGCGTGCCGCAGACCACCGCGCGCGGCGCATTGCGCGCCGCCGTTGAGCCCAGCGCGGCGTTTCCATCTCCGAATTCAGCCGATCGTTCAGGTAGCAGTCGCGCGTGACATTCGCCTCCTGCAAATCGAGGAGGCAACCGTGCGACCATTTTTCATCTTGGCCGACGACGCTGACGATGAGGCAGCGGGATCAGTGGCAGCCGCCTAAAGCGCGATGCGATCAGGATGAATCGTCATCGCGCTTCAGGTTGTTGTTTGCGCATGATCCTTTCGGAAGACCGCTACGCTCGTTTCCGGATCATGCTTTAGGCCGACGGCAACGCGAACGAAAATGTCGCGCCGCCTTCCGGCCCATATCCCGCGAGCAGCTCGCCGCCGTGCTCGCGCACGATGCCGTAGCTGATCCAGAGGCCAAGGCCCGTCCCCTCGCCGACCCGCTTGGTCGTGAAGAACGGCTCGAAGATGTGGCTGATGTGATCCTTGTCGATTCCCGGGCCGTTGTCCGAGATCCGGAACAGGATCTCGTGACCCTTGCGCACCGCCGAGACGACAAGCCGCGGCGATTCCGTGCCGCGCATCGCATCGATCGCATTCTCGACGAGATTGACGATCACCTGGTGCAACTGCCCCTCATTGCCGGAGATCCAGAGCTCCGGCTCGACCTCCATTTGCAAGTCGATGCGCACCTGCTTGGTGCGCACGGCCCACAGCACCGCAGTGTTGATGAGCCGCTCGATGTTGACGCGTTCGACCTCGCCGAGCTTGCTGAAGGACAACCGGCGCAAATTCTTCACGATCTCGCTGATGCGGACCGCGCCCTCCAGGGTGCCTTCGATCAGCGGACCGAAATCCTCCAGGATCTCGTCGATGCGAAGGCTGCGCCGCTCGGCCGTGAGGTCACTGTCCTTCTCGCCGTGGACAGCATCGAGATAGGCGACGATCGCGGTCCGATAGCGCATCAGGGTGTGGACGTTACCATAGACGAAGCTGATGGGGTTGTTCAGCTCGTGCGCGACACCGGCAACGAGACGGCCGAGGCTTGCCATCTTCTCCTGCTCGACCAGTTGCCGCTGGGCGCGCTGCAGCTCGTGATGCGCCTTGTGCAGCTCCTCATAGGCGCGGCGCAGCTCTCCGATCGGACGTCCCGTCAGCACCACGCCGATGAAGCGGCCGCGATGATCGTGGCGGGGCGATCCGTTGATGGCGAACAGATCGGAGCTGCCGCCTTCGCGCGAAAACCGCAGCTCGCCGTCGACGACATCGGAGGCGCCGCGCGGCTTCAGCAGCGGCACCAGCTTGGCCCTGTCCTGGGCAGCGATGACATCGGCGATATCCTTGCCGACGATATCCGCGACGCTGCAGCCCAGCATGTGCTGGAACGCGGAATTGACCTGCTGCACCAGCCCTTTCGCATCGCAGACGATGAGGATGTCGGAGACGGATTCGATGACGTTGGTGACGAAGGCCTGCGCCTCCTCCAGCTCCGCATTCTTGTGCTCGAGGTCGACCTCATAGCGCAGGAGGTCGGAATAGACCTCGTCCATCTTGCGGATGACTTCGATCCAGGCGCCCTCGCGCTCCTGGTCGAGCTCCATCGCGCCGCGATTGCTGATCAGCTTGAGCAGCGTTTCGGTCTCGCTGGTTTCAGGAGGGTGCGTCACCTCAGGCATTCTTCCTCAAATCATACCTGGACAACTTGTTCCTGAGACCGACGCGCGACAGACCAAGCTCGCTCGCGACCCGGCTGATATTGCCTTCGTACCGCTCCAGATAGCTGATGATAAGCGCCTTCTCCAGGTCTTCCACCTTGTCCTTGAGGGTGGCCGAGCCGTTCAGCTGGCCGGGGACCGCGGTCGCCGGCGGCTTGCCGTTGCCCTTGCCCAGCAGCGGCGGGGCCTGCAACTCATCCGCGTCCGCCAGCACCGCCATGCGCTGGATCTCGTTCTGCAGCTCGCGGACATTGCCGGGCCAATGGTACTTGACGAAGGCCTCGAGCGCGGAAGGGGCAAAGCGCAGGCCCGACCGGTTGAAGGAGACCTTCACCGACGACAGCACCCCTTCGGCGATCAACGAGACGTCCATCGGGCGCTCGCGCAAGGCCGGCATGTGGACGGGAAACGCCGCCAGGCGATAATAGAGATCGCGCCGGAAGCGGCCCGCCTCGACCTCGGCCTCAAGATCCCGGTTGGTCGCGGCCACGACGCGGACATCGACCTTGCGCACCCGCTGGGCGCCGAGCGGCCGGATCTCGCTCTCCTGCAGAACGCGCAGCAGCTTGACCTGGAATGCCGGCGAGGTCTCGCCGATCTCGTCGAGGAAGATGGTGCCGCCGTCGGCGACCTCGAACAGGCCGATCCTGTCCTGATAGGCGCCGGTGAAGGCGCCCTTCTTGCAGCCGAACAGCTCGCTTTCGAGCAGCTCGTCCGGCAAGGCGCCGCAGTTCTCGACGACGAAGGCCTTGTTGGCGCGCGCCGAGCCGTAGTGAATGGCGCGTGCGAGCAGCTCCTTGCCGGTCCCGGACTCGCCCGTGATCAGCACGGAGATGTCGTAGTCCGCGGCGCGTCTGCCGAGCTCGATCACCTTGTGCATCGGACTTTCCGGCGAATGCACGATGCGGTCGAAATCATAGAGCTGCTTGGCAACCCCGCGCTTGACCGAGACGACCTTCTTGATGTGCCCCGGCGTCGCCTTGACGTCGACGCCGGCCGTCTCCGTCTCCTTCTGCAGGCGATAGAGTTGCACCGCCTCCTTGACGATGTCGACCAGCCGGTCCGGCTGCCAGGGCTTTGTGATGTATTGATAGATGCCGGCCTCGTTGAGGCCTGCGATGATATCCTCGGAATCGGAATAGCCCGAGATGATCATCCGCACCGGATCGGGCCACAGCTCCCGCACGCGCTTCAGGAAGCTCACGCCGGATTCATGCGGCATACGCTGGTCGCAGAGGATGGCGTGGACGATCTCGCCCTCCAGCAGCTTTTCCGCATCGGCCGCATTGCCGGCGCAGAGCACCTCGAAATCCTCCCTGAGAACGCGCCGCAGCGCCTCCTGCGAACGAACTTCGTCATCGACGACGAGAATGGTTCCCAGAACGCTCATGAGGGCACAACCATGGGTCTCTGCCGCTCGGCCGTCCGCCGCAACCGATGATTGGCGATGGTCAGCGGCGTGCGCGACTTCGGCACCTTGTGGATGAAATTGTAGCGGGCGACGTGGTAGCTCGGATCGAAGCCGTAGAAATTGAGCCTCATCCGCCGCAGCTCCTCGTCGCGATAGGCTTGCAGGGACTTCTCCGCCTCGTCCGCCGCGCGGCGCCTTCTCTTGTCAGCGAGCCGCGCTGCCAAGCCTTGATCCGAACCCATGGCGGCAGCGAGTTTCACGAGATTTTCGCGCGCAAGCTCGTTCCTTGCGAGGACACGATCAACGATCCCGAGGCGCTTGGCCTCCGCGACGCCCATCGGCAACCGGCACTGCGTGATCCGGGTCGCGTTGTCGGCGCCCGCGCGGCGCGGCAACAGATAGGTCCAGTATTCGGAGCCGAACAGATTGCCCATGTCCTTGTAGTGTGGATTGAGCACGACCTGATCGCCGGCCCAGACCTCGTCGGCGGCCAGGCTCAGGAACACGCCCCCTGCTCCCGCATTGCCGCGGATGACCGATACCACCAGCCGGTCCGTCGTCTCGATGATGGCGCGCGCAAGATCGTCGATGGCGTTGATGTTGCGCCAGGATTCATCGGCGGCGCTGTCGGCGCCCTCGATCTCGGCCAGATGAATGCCGTTCGACCAGTAGTCGAAACCGCCGGTCAGAAGCAGCACTTTTGTCGGGCGCGTCAGCGCGGCCCGGTAGGCATCCAGCAGCGCTTCGCAGTCGCCGGTCGTCATGGCGCCGTTGTAGAAAGAGAACCGCAACTCGCCGACCTCGCCATGCTCGCGATATTGCAGCGGAGCATAGCCGCAATCCGGCCGCAGCGGCAGGCTGGCTGCTTGCTCGGCGAAGATCTTTGCCGCAGATCGCTTCAGGCTCTTCGGTGCAAGCTGCCGCACATGGCCGATCCAGACTGCACCGTCGACCGTTGCACGCGCCAACGCACCGTCGCATTGCGCCACGATCGTGCCGGGAACGCCGGAGATATCGCGCGCTTCATGGACGTCGAACAGCCGCACGTCCTGGAAGAACAGGCTGTCGAGGAGGCCCGGCATGCCGTCGGCGCTGTTGATCTTGCGCAGCACGGTCTCGGTCGTGTCGTGCTGCCAGTCGATGGCCCGGTCCGACTGGCGGCAGGGCCCGCGCACGCGAATGCGCGCGTCGCCCTCGCGCATCGGCTGCGGCGTCGGCCGTCCCGCTTCGATCGCCGCGATCGCTTCCAGCACCGCTTCGACCGCGCATGAGGTGACCTCGTTGCGGTAGATGCTGGACTTTGCCGCGCGCCGCATCGGGAACGTGCGGGAAGCCCAGACCGGACCGGCGTCGAACTCGCCATCCGCCTGCAGCACGGTGACGCCCCACTCGGCCGCGCCTTCGAGAATGGCCCAGTCGAGCGCCGCCGGGCCGCGGTCGCCGGGCGGGCCGGGATGCACGACCAGGCAGCGCACGCTGCGCCAGACATCTTCGGGGATCGCGCGTTTGAGGAACGGCGCGATCACGAGGTCCGGCCGGTACAGCGCCACGCTTTCGCGCGTGACGTCGGGGTGGATATCGAGCTCGACCGAGACCTCATGGCCGCGCTCGCGCAGCTCGACATGCAGACGCTGCGTCAGGCTGTTGAAGGAATGCGAAAGCAGCAGGATGCGCATCATGATCGCTCAACAGATCCGCGGCAATTGCTCGCCCGACAGCCAATCGACGATCCGGCCGCCGCCAAACCTCGTCGCCATCTGCACGAAATGATGGTCGTCGGCGACGGCTTCGCCGATGTCGGCGGCATCGCGACCGAGCGGATGTTGCCGCATCGCGGCGAGCACGGCGCCGGCAATCTCGGGCGCGACGATCGCGACCAGCTTGCCCTCATTGGCGACATGGAGCGGATCGAGCCCGAGCAGTTCGCAAGCGGCCGCCACGCCCGGCTTGACCGGGATCGCCTCCTCCTGGAGGTGAAAACCGAGGCCGGATTGCTGCGCGATCTCGTTCAGCGTCGCGGCGAGCCCACCGCGGGTGGGATCGCGCATCAGGCGGATTCCGGCGCCGCCGGCTTCGACCATCTTCGCGACGAGACCGTTCAGTGCCGCCGAATCCGACACGATCTCGGTTTCGAAGGCGAGGTTTTGCCGCTTCGACATGATCGCCACGCCGTGATCGCCGAGGGTGCCCGAGATCAGGACGCGATCGCTGACGCGCGCGTTCTCGGCCGACAGATCGAGCCCGTCGGGGACGACCCCGACGGCCGAGGTCGAGATGAACAGGCCGTCCGCCTTGCCGCGCTCGACCACCTTGGTATCGCCGGTGATGATGTGGACACCGGCGTCGCGCGCCGCCTCCCCCATCGATTCCGCAATCGCCTTGAGGTCGGCGAAGCGAAATCCCTCCTCGATGATGAAGCTCGCCGACAGATAAAGCGGCTTGGCACCGGCCATGGCGATGTCGTTGACCGTGCCGTGGACCGCGAGCGAGCCGATATTCCCGCCTGGAAAGAACAGCGGCGAGACAACATAGCCGTCGGTCGTCATCACCATGCGCCCGGCGCCGACGTCGAAGGCCGACTGGTCGTTGCCGCGCGCCAGCCATTCATTGCCGAAGGCCTCGTGGAACAGGCCGGAAATCAACTGCGCCATGGCGCGGCCGCCCGAGCCGTGGGACAGGTCGACGCAGCCGTTCCTGATATCGAGCTTGCGCTGATAGGCCTTCATGACGCCCGCCTCTGCTGATGGTCGCGGAAGCGGCCGTAGGTCCAATGCGCGGCGCAGGCGCCTTCCGAGGAGACCATGCAGGATCCCATCGGCGTCTCGGGCGTGCAGACCGTGCCGAACAGCTTGCAGTCGACCGGCTTCTTCACGCCGCGCAGGATGGCGCCGCATTCGCACGCCGGATTGTCCTCGACGCGAAGCTCGTTCATGCCGAAGCGGATTTCGGCGTCGTATTTCGCGTAAGTGCGCTTCAGCTTCAGCCCGCTATAGGGCACCTGCCCGAGCCCGCGCCATTCGAACTGGTCGCGCAGCTCGAAGATGTCGGAGACCTCCTCCTTGGCGCGCAGATTGCCGTCGCGCGTGACCGCGCGGCTATACTGGTTCTCGACCTCGTGCCTGTTCTCGTTGACCTGGCGCACCAGCATCAAAATCGCCTGCATCATGTCGAGCGGCTCGAAGCCCGAGATCACCACCGGCTTGCCGAATTCTTCCGCGAAAAACTCGTAAGGCGCGGTGCCGATGATGGTCGAGACATGCGCCGGCCCGACGAAGCCGTCGATCTCGACGCGGCCGATGCTGCGGATATCAGGGCTCTCCAGGATGTTCTGCATGGCCGGCGGGGTCAGCACGTGATTGCAGAACACGCTGAAGTTCGAAAGCTGCTTCTTCTCGGCCAGCCGGATCATCACCGCGGTCGGCGGCGTCGTGGTCTCGAAGCCGATGGCGAAGAACACGATCTCGCGCTCTGGATTTTCCTCAGCAATCCTGATCGCATCGATCGTGGAATAGACCATGCGGACATCGGCGCCCCGCGCCTTCGCCTTCAGAAGCGAGGCGCCCTGCGAGCCGGGAACGCGCATCAGGTCGCCATAGACGCACAGGATGACCTCGCTGCGCTCCGCAAGCCGGATCGCCATGTCGATGCGCCCGGCCGGCAGCACGCAGACCGGACAACCCGGGCCATGGATCATCCGCACGTTCTTCGGCAGCATGTCCTCCAGACCGTAGCGCGAGATCGCATGCGTATGACCGCCGCAGAACTCCATGAACCGATACGGCCGTTCCGGATGGGTCTCCGCCCGAATCGTCTTCGCGAGCCCCAATGCGATCTCCTTGTCGCGAAACTCGTCGGCGTATTTCATGGCGCCACTCCCTGTCCCTCGGCGCTCAGCTCGCGCAACAATTCGAGCGTGCGCCGCGCTTCCTCCGGATCGATCTTGGTCAGGGCATAGCCGACATGGATGATCACGTAGTCGCCCACCGCGAGATTCTCGATCAGGGCGACCGAGATCTCCTTGCTGACGCCGTCGATCGAGACGATGGCCATCTCGTCGGGCAGGAGCTTTGTGACCTCTGCCGGTATCGCGAGACACATCAGGCGGTTCCTTCCAGATCTTGCTGTTCGAGGAGTGTTAGCGCGGCAATCCAGGCCTGGCCCAGGCTGAGGCCGCCGTCATTGGGCGGCATCTGACGTGGCAGCAGCGGCGAGAGGCCGGCCGCGATGCAGCCGCGCTCGATCTCGTCCGACAGGATCGCGTTGAGGAAGCAGCCGCCGCTCAGGGCGACTGTCACGATGCCGGTCGTGCGCGCCGCCCGGCCGATCCAATCGATGCAGGCAGCGGCAAGCGTGCCGTGGAACAGCTCGGCGCCCTCGACCGGATCGATGGTCCCGGTTGCCAGGTGCTCGAACAGCGGAGCCAGGGACAGCGCGCCGCTCTCGATGATCCAGCCGTCTTGCGCGATGCGCGGCGTGCGCACCAGCGCTTCCAGCTTCATCGCGGCTTCGCCTTCGTAGCTCTGCACCGGGCAGAGGCCAAGGAGTCCCGCCGCCGCATCGAACAGCCGGCCGGCGCTGGTCGTCGTCGGCACGCCCGGCTGATCGAGCATGGCGCAGAGGCGCAAGGCCTGCGGCTGTGCATTGAACCGCGTCGCGATTATGTCGCCTCGCCCGAGGCCATGCAGCACGCTGGCGCCCATCCGCCACGGTTCGCGCGCGGCGCGGTCGCCGCCCGGCATCTTCATCGGCGCGAGGTATCCGAGCCGCCGGAAGTGGGCGCCGTCGCAGGCGAGGAGCTCGCCGCCCCAATTGCCGCCGTCGTTGCCGTGGCCGAAACCGTCGAGAACCAGGGCCAGCGCCGGTCCTGCGATGCCATGTTCCGCCATCACGGAGGCCGCATGGGCATGATGGTGCTGGACCGCGACCAGCCGCTTCCCGCTGGCCTCGGCGAAGCGGGTCGAGGCCATGTTGGGATGCAAATCATGGGCGACAACGACCGGCTCGACGTCCAGCGTCGACAGCAAATGATCCACCGTCTCCTCGAAGAAGCGGACGCCTTCCGCGGTGTCGAGGTCGCCGATGTGCTGGGAGACGAACGCCTCGTTGCCGCGCGTGACCGTCACGGTCGATTTGAGTGCTCCTCCGACTGCCAGGATCGGTGGCACCGACCGCGCCAGGCGAACCGGCTCGGGCACGTAGCCGCGGGCGCGGCGGATGAATTGTACCCGGCCCTCAACGACTGCCGCGACGGAATCGTCGGCACGGGTGACGATGTCGCGGTCGTGGGTGACGACGAGATCGGCAATGCCGGCAAGGCGTCGTTCGGCGTCGCGATTGTCGATCAGGAGCGGCTCGCCGCCGGGATTGGCGCTGGTGGCGACGATCGCCCAGCTTTCCCCGGCGCACGCGTGCGCCGACTTCAGCGCATCGAAGATCAGGTGATGGAGCGGCGCGACCGGCAGCATGACGCCGAGACGCGACAACTCCGGTGCGATCGCCGGCGCGAGCCGATGGCGCGATCTCATCAGCACGATCGGCCGCGGCGAGCTCTCCAGCAACGCAAGCTCGGCACTTTCGGCCTCAGCGATATCAGCGACCGCGTCCACCGACCCGACCATGACGGCAAAGGGCTTCTGGTCGCGCTGCTTGCGCTGCCGCAGCCGCCGCACGACGCCATCGTCGCGGGCATCGCAGAGCAGCTGATAGCCGCCGAGCCCCTTGATCGCGACAATCTTGCCCCCGGCAATGGCGGCGGCAATGTCCGCGATCTCGTGGCTGAGCCTTGGACCGCAATCCGGGCAGGCAATCGCCTCGGCATGGAAACGGCGGTTGTTGGGATCGGCATAATCGTCCGCGCAGGCCCTGCACATCGCAAAGCCCTTCATCGCCGTGGCCGCACGGTCATAGGGCAGCCGCTCGGCAATGGTGTAGCGTGGGCCGCAATGGGTGCAGTTGACGAACGGATAGCGATAGAAGCGGCTGCTCGGATCGAACAGCTCGCGCAGGCATTCCTGGCAGGTCGCAGCGTCGGCGCCGATGCGGGTCGATACCCTGCCCTGCTCGCTGGCGCGGATACAGAATTCCCCGCTCGCCACCGCCCCGACCGGATGCACCGAGATTTCGTCGATGCGGGCAAGCGGCGGCTTCTCCAGCGGCAGTGCCGTGATGAAGTCCGCGGCACGCTCGCCCTCGACCTCGATGATGACGCCGTGAGGATCGTTGGCGACGAAACCGCCGAGACGATAGCGTGTGGCGAGGCCGTAGACATAGGGACGAAATCCGACGCCCTGCACCGCGCCGCGCACGTGCAGGCGCAGTCTGGTCCTGTTGGCAGCGCTCGTCCCGCCGTTCATCGTCATCCCTGCGTCGCCATCTCGGCCCGCTTCACCTTCGCCCAGCGCCTGCGAATCCAGGCATAGAAGGCCGAGAACCCCTCGCCCGTGCGTGCCGACACCGTCATCACCTCGATGTCAGGGTTGACCCGCCGGGCATATTCGACGGTCCTGGCAAGGTCGAAATCAAGCACCGGCGCGAGGTCGATCTTGTTGATCAGCATCAAGGAGGCCGCTGCGAACATATCAGGATATTTCAGCGGCTTGTCCTCGCCCTCGGTGGTCGAGAACACCACGATCTTGCAGGCTTCGCCGAGATCGAAGGCCGCAGGGCAAACGAGGTTGCCGACATTCTCGATGAAGAGGATGCCGCCGTTCAGCCAGGGCAGCCGGTCATAGGCCTGGCCGACCATGGCGGCATCGAGATGACAGCCTTTTCCGGTGTTGACCTGGACCGCCGCGACGCCGGTGGCGCGGATGCGTTCGGCATCGTTGGATGTCTGCTGGTCGCCCTCGATCACGCCGATCGGAAAGCTGTCCTTCAATTCCGAGACCGCGCGAACCAGCAGCGAGGTCTTTCCGGCACCCGGGCTCGACACCAGGTTGAAGGCAAGCACCTCGTCGGCCTGGAAGCGCGCACGATTGTCGGCCGCAAGCCTGTCGTTCTTGCCGAGAATGTCGCGCTCGACCTGGATGATGCGCTCGCTGCTCATGCCGGCGATCTCCTGACCAGCCGGATTGGCGCCGCAATCGAGCACGCCAGGCTCAGCAGGGCCGTGGTCATGGTGGTGATCGTGAACATGGCCATGCCCATGCCCATGACCGTGATGATGATGGTGTCCGCCGTGATCATGATCGTGGTCATGATGATGATCATGCGCGTGTTCGAGGGACGCCTTGCCGTCGCTGCAGCCGCAAACCGTACACATCAGTCGACCTCCAGTTCCCTTACGCGCATCTCTTCGCCGCCCGTCACCTGCAATTGATAGCCACCACAACAGGGGCACGCCTCGTAGCGCTGCTTGATCTCGACGCTCTCTGAGCACGCCATGCACCAGGCGGTTCCCGGTGTCTCGACGATCTCGAGCCTTGCGCCTTTTGCGATGGTCCGTGCTGCGACGGCCTCGAAGCAGAATTTCATCGCCTCCGGCGCGACATGGCTGAGCGCACCGATTTCGAGGCAGACGACGTTCACCTTGGCGAAGGAACGCTTGCGCGCTTCCTCCTCGACGATGCCGATGATGCCTTCGCAGAGCGCCATCTCATGCATGGCCCACCTCGCGGAAATTGAGGTTGAAACCGACGCAAGGGTCGAACGCGCCGACCAGCGTGCGAACCGCGTCCTGGCCGCGCCGTCCGGCAGCCAGCATCGCGCCCTTGAGGCTCCGCACCAGCGGACCGCGGGCGTGGAAATTCCACTCGGTCGGCGCCAGGAATTCGAAATTGACGATGCGGCTTTCCTCGTCGAGCACGACGGCGTGGTAGAGCCGGCCCCGCGCACATTCGACCGCCGCCGCCGCCCTGCCCGCGCCGAGCCGATAGCTCGCGACGACGCCATCGTCGAGATTCTCATCGCCCTGGTCGAGCCAGACGCAAAGCCGCGCCACTTCGGCGATGCGCGCCTCGAGGCGCGCGGCCGCCCCTGCCCCCGGCAAGGCGGATTCGCACCGTGCCCGCGCCCAGACGCCGGTTTCCGGAATCTTGCCGCAGAGCTCCGGCGCGTCGGAATAGGCTGGCCCGCCCGCGAGCAGGCGCGTGACGATGTCGAGATCATCAGCTGCCGTCAGGAATGATTGCTCGACCGACGGCGGCGACAAGCCCTCATCCTCGCAGCGTTCGACATAGACGGCGAGCACGCTGCCCGGCACGAGAGCCTGGCCTTGGCCGGCAATCCCGAGCGCTGCGAGCGCGGCCTTGATCTGTGCCACGGCCTCGCACCGCAAGGCCTCCGACGCGCCTTCGCTGGCACCACAGAGGACGGTGGTTGCCTGCATCATGGCGCGCACGGACGCAGCGCTCGCGCCGTCGAGCGCGAGCCGTCCGACGAACAGGCTGCGCAGCAATTCGGTCAGCCGCTCGGCAACGACCGCCGTGACGCGATTGCGCGCCATGGCCGGCGCCGCCTGCAGCCCCTGCGCGGCCTCGATCGCCGACAGGAACGCCACCTGGTGTGCCACCGAGCAGAGCGAGAACAGCCGCGGCAGCACCGGAAGCAGGGAGGCAGCCGGCTTTCCCGCGAACAGCCGCGTCAGCGGCGGCCGGCTGCGCGGCTGGATCGCGACGTCGGCGATGGTAGAGCCGGCAAGCCACACCGTGATGTCGATCTCATTGCGGAAGGCCAAGGTCATCCGCGCCGCTCCGTCAAAGTCCCGCGCAGGAAGTTACGCCGATCGATCGGCGTTGTCGCGGGCTCGCGGCGGCGGACCGCCTCCTCGCTGTCGGCCGGCAGCATCAGTTCGGCAAGCGCGGCCTCGGCCGTTGCCAGCGCGGCGGCCATGTCGGCGAATTGGAACATCGGTGAGAACAGTGAGCAGCTTGCGATCCTGCCCATCTGCCCGACCTCGCTGAGGGTGAACTCGATGTCGCCTGCGGGAAAACCGATTCGTATGCTCGTGCCCGACGTCTCCCGTGCCGCGCTTCCCGGCATCACCACGTTCATGAACCATGGTGTGACCATGATGCCGACGATCGTGCCATTGAACCGGCGGAAGCCGACCGCCTCGACGCCGAGCGCATCGTTGTAGATCGGCAGATCACGCATGGCGCGCTCGCCGATCTCCCGATAGGTTCCGGCCAGAAGCTCGCCCCACGCCACGGCGTCCGCATCGGGATCTGGCGTCCTCCCCGTCATGCTTCGATCGCCATGAATTTGGACTTCGGCGCATCGCAGTTCGGGCAGTGCCATTCCTCCGGCAGCGCCGCGAACGGCGTGCCGGGCCTGATCTGCGCCACCTCGTCGCCATCGGCGGGATCGTAGACCGTCCAGCAGATGCCGCATTCCAGCCGCGTGGCCTCGGTGACGTCCTGACGCACGCCAAAATTCTCGAAGGCGCTCATTTGAAATAGGCCTCGATGATTTCCTGCAGCCGCTCGGCGGAATCCTCGAAATCCTCGTCCGCCGCAAGCGCGACGGTCGGCACGCCGCCGACCTCGAGCGTATCGAGGATGATGGTATCCATGGCGTTGAAGAACTGCACCGACCAGACATTGCGGATGCCAGTGGACAGCACCCGGCAGGTGCCATAGCCGCGCGACACCAGCTGGATCGGGCCGTTGCGGATCGTGTCCTGCAGGAAGCTCATGTCGACCGGGCTCATCGGCAGCAGCGTGAAATTGATGATCTGCGAGCGGATACCGGGGCGCCAGGCCAGCGCGCGCTCGCGGATTTCGGCGAGCACCGGCAGCACGTTCATGGCGCCCTCCGGCACTTGCCCGATCTCGAAATCGGCAGACGTCAGGTCGGCGGCCGCGCGCTTGACGATCTCCGGGACGGCGCCGATCTCGATATATTCGGACGCCGCGTCGGTCTCGAGCCGCACGCGCCAGATCCCCGCCAGGACCGATTCCTGGATCTGAGCCAGCGATCCGTCGGGCAACGCGACGACCCCGCCGACCTCGCCCTCGCCGAGCACGTCGGCGATGAGCTTGGTCTCGAGCTCGTTGAGATTGGCGAGCCGGAACAGCTGGCTCGGCGCATCCGCCTTTTGGCCAGCGATAGCCTGCGCGATGTTCGAGAGCAGCGCGACCGCGTTCGGGCAGCTCCTGGCAAGCTCGGCGCTGTCGAGCGTTGCAAGCTTTGCCAGAGCTCCGGCCGCCGTCAGGCTGCCTTTCGACGCATTGAGACTCTCCTCGCCGATCGGAAACACGCTGACCGGTTGCTCGGCGCCTTCGGGCGCATCCCAGAATCCGACCTTCATAGCTCGACACCTTGTGTGCGATGCTGGGGAACGATGGTGACGGCGACCGCGGCAGCTTGCCCGCGCGGACGGTCGATCAGCTTTGTGATGCGGTCGATATAGACCGACCAGTCCTGGATCTTGGCGACCAGACCCAGCGTCTCGCCCTTGGCGACGAGGATCAGGGTCGGTTGCACCCGCACGCCAAAACGCTGGCCGAGTGCACTCTCGTCGCCGCGGGCGATGATCGCGCCGCGCAGCCGGCCATTGAAAGCGGCGATCAACTCCGGCAACACCACGGCGACGTCGATCGCCTCGGGGAAACGGTTGGGATCGCCCGCCGACAGCAGCACCGCGATCGCGCCAGCCTCGTCGGCCGCGCCGAGAAAATGATCGACCGTGGCGGCGTCGACCTCAGGCAGGCCGTACCGCGTCAGATCCTGCTTCCCCACCTGGAATTCCATCAGACCTCCCCTGACAAGCTTATGATTTGCGCGGGATAGGAGTTAGCAAGGCACATGCCAGGATATTCCAGCAATTTTCTCGAGATATGTATTTGATTTACATCATGTATTTTCAGATGTGCGAAGCGGCGCATACATCGATGACAAGATACTTTCCAATTTGAGTGGAAGCTATCTTAGCAGATAGAAAGAAGGCTTCCAGGCAACATGCCGCCCCCGCAAGGCCGATCCGGCGGCGAGCGCGGCGATCACAGCTGCAGGAGGTTTGCTTACTCAGACCGAAGATGTGCGGGCAGCTGCGGCTCGCGATCGATCAGGTCTGCGAAGAAGCGATCGCAATCCTCGCCGTCGAGCGCGGCGCCGAGCCCGTCGATCGCCGCACCAATCAGGCGCGCCTCTTCCTCATCCAGAAGCCGGATCGCGGTATCGATGTAGACGAGGACATGGGCGCCGACCGGCGGATTGGAGAGCAGCAGCATGGAGACGCGGCGCTGCTCCCCGCGAAATTCGCAAAGCGCCGACATTCCGTCGGTCTCGACGATCGTCATCGGCAGGCCGAGGCACATCGCGCTATCTCCAAAAGGCCGGCCGGTCAGGCCGGCCGCATCTCGTAATTGGCGTGGTCGATGTCATTGGCGAGCAACCGCTCGGTGTCCGCCAACGGCACGCTGCGGCGGCTCACCGTGACGCCCCACTCGGCCAATATGCGGCAGGCCAGATCGATCGCGGGTGTGATCTGGTCGCGCACCGGCGACGTCAGCGGCCCGCCCCAATCTTCGAGATCGAGCGGCTGGCAGCCGATCAGCACGAGGTGCTTCGGGCATTTGCCGAGCAGGTCGGCCGCACTGATCACTTCCTGGAAGCCGGTCTGGTGCAGGCTCATCTTCTTGGCGCCGGTGAAACGCGGCACCTCATCGTCGCGCACCAGCTTCAACTGGCCGGGCTCGAGGCCGTAGTCGATGGCGTCGAACACGACCAGGCGGTCGGCCTCTTCCAGATAGTTCACGAGGTAGAGGCCCTGCGTGCCGCCGTCCAGGATGGTGACGTTGTCAGGCACGGCGTAGCGGCGGTGGAACTCCTCCACCGTGCGCACGCCAAAGCCTTCGTCGGCCCACAGGATGTTGCCGATGCCGAGCACCAGGATGCGGTCGTCTTGCGAAGATGTCGGCATCGGTCGCGTTCCAGTCTTCAATCGCGGAATTGCCGCTCGCCCGAGATCATCGAGGAGATGATGCTCTGGCGCGACATGATGTCTTCACGGACCGCGGCGTAGATGTGCACCATCACGAAGGTGACCAGCGCCCACATGCCCAGATGATGCCAGGTGTGAACGTCCTGGCTGTTCGGCCAGATCGCAAACACCCAGCCGAATAGCTTGTGCTGCCAGCTATCGATGCCCTGACCTTCAGAATAGAGCGCGAAGCCGGTAACGATCATGAAGGCCACGAAGACCGTGAAACCCGTGAACATCGCGGTCTGCGCCAGCGGGTTGTGCCCGACATACATCTTCGGCTCGCGTTCCAGGAACGCGTACCAGCGGATCTCGTGCAGCACTTCCTTCCAGAACTGCTTGCGATGAACGGGAATATAGAAGATCTGCCGGGAGTGGTGATTGCCGACGAAGGCCCACAGGATACGCGTGAGGAAGAACACGGCGAGAACCTGTCCCGCAGCGAAATGGGCGAAGCGAATGTAGCCCATCACGAAGTTGTCGGACGCCTCGCCCGCGACCGTCGGCAGCGGCGTTCCGATCAGATAGCCGGTCACCATCAGCACAATGATCGAGAACGCGTTCACCCAGTGGCAGATCCGCACCGGCGCTTCGTAGACATAGACGGTGGGCCGCCCCACCGCACGTTCTCCGGAAGCATCCGCGGCGATCGCCGCGAGGTCGGGCCTCGCGTCGGAGGCGGGAGCAACTGCATCCATCATGGCGCCCTCCTACCTGACCTTGACCTTGGCGAGTTCCTGGCCATCCGGGCTCATGACGTGCGTCGAACAGGCCAGGCACGGATCGAAGGAATGGATCGTGCGCAGAATCTCGAGCGGCTGCTCGGGATTGACCATCGGCGTGTTCATCAGCGACGCCTCGAAGGCGCCGATGTTGCCCTTGGGATCGCGCGGCGAGCCGTTCCAGGTGGTCGGCACCACGCACTGATAATTGTCGATCTTGGTGTCCTTGATCTTGATCCAGTGCGCGAGCGCGCCCCGCGGCGCCTCGGTGAAGCCGACACCCTTGGCCTCCTTGGGCCAGCTCTCCGGCTTCCATTTGTCGACATTCGCGGTCGAAGAGTCGCCGGCCTTGATGTTGGCGACGAGCTTGTCCTGGAAATAGCGCATCTGGCGTCCGGCCCAGACCGACTCCAGCGCGCGTGCCGCGGTGCGGCCGAGCGTCGAGAACAGCGCCGACGTCGGCAGGTTCAGATCCTTCAGGAACTTGTCGACGGGATCCTTGAACTCGGATTTGTTCTGCGCATAGCCGACCACCCAGCGCGCCAGCGGGCCGACCTCCATGGCGTGCCCCTTCCAGCGCGGCGCCTTGATCCACGAATATTTGCCGCCCTCGTCGAGCTGCTCGATCGCGGTCTTGGTGCCCTTCGCATTGGGTCCCAGCACGTAGTTCGGCTCGGTGATGCCGTCCCAGGGATGCAGGCCCTTGGTCTCGTCAGGATATTTGTACCAGGAGTGGACCACGAACTCCTGGATCTCGTCGGGATTGGTGTGATCGACCGGAAACACCTCGGACAGATTGCCGTTGATGATGGCGCCCTGCGGCAGCTTCAGGCTCTTGGCGGAATAGTCGTTGGCATGCTCGGGCACATCGCCATAGGCGAGCACGCTCTGTCCCGACAGACCGCCGCCATAGAGCCAGTCCTTGTAGAACGAGCCGATCGCCGCCACGTCGGGCAGATAGACCATTTCGTTGAACTCGATCAGCCGGTCGATGATCGAGGAGATCAGGTTCAACCGCTCCATGTTGATGGCGCCGACGGCGCCGGTGCCGTCGACATTGATCGGACAGGGCACGCCGCCGACCAGCCAGTTCGGATGCGGATTCTTGCCGCCGAAGATTGTGTGGATCTTGACGATCTCCTTCTGGAAATCGAGCGCCTCCAGATAATGCGCCACCGCCATCAGATTGGCTTCGGGCGGCAGCTTGTAGGCCTTGCTGCCCCAATAGCCGTTCTTGAACGGTCCCAATTGCCCGGATTCGACGAACTTCTTCAGCCGGGTCTGCAGGTCCTTGAAGTAGCCCGGCGACGACAACGGCCAGTTCGAGATCGACTGTGCCAGCGTCGAGGTTGCCCGCGGATCGGCCGAGAGCGCGGAGACCACGTCGACCCAGTCCAGCGCATGAAGGTGATAGAAATGGACGACGTGGTCGTGCACCTGCAAGGCAAGCTGCATCAGATTGCGGATCGAATTGGCGTTCTCCGGAATGGTGATTCCGAGCGCGTTCTCGACCGCGCGCACCGAGGTCAGCGCGTGCGTTCCCGTGCAGACGCCGCAGATCCGCTCGGTGAACGCCCAGGCGTCGCGCGGGTCGCGGTTCTTCAGGATCACCTCGATCCCGCGCCACATCGTGCCGGTTGAGACCGCGTTGCGGATGACGTTGTCGGCGTCGACATTGACCTCGACCCGCATATGACCTTCGATGCGGGTCACGGGATCGACGACGATGCGCTTGCCGGAATTGTCGAGATTGAAGCCGTTGGGAGTCTGGATGCCCATGGTTGCCCTACCCTAGTGTGTCTTTTTGCTCAGCTGTTGTGGTCGACGTCTTCGCGCTTCGTCGCGAGCCGTTTCACCGCCGTCACCGCCGCATGTGCGGCCACCGCGGCACCGACCGCGCCGGCTGCCACCATGCCGACTTGATCCGCGTTCTTCTCGATGCCGAACTGCTTGATGGTGGTGAGACGGTCGTAGAACGAGCCCTTGTCCCAGAAGCCGTCCTCCGAGCAGCCGATGCAGCCATGACCGGACTGGATCGGGAACGAGACGCCGCCGTTCCAGCGCACGGTCGAGCAGGCGTTGTAGGTGGTCGGGCCCTTGCAGCCCATCTTGTAGAGGCAATAGCCCTTGCGCGCGGCCTCGTCGTCCCACTCCTCGACGAACTGGCCGGCGTCGAAATGCGGCCGCCGGTAGCACTTGTCGTGAATGCGCTGCGAGTAGAACATCTTTGGCCGGCCCTGGCGGTCGAGCTCGGGCAATTTGCCGAAGGTGGTGATGAAGGTGACGACGCCGGTCATCACCTCGGCGATCGGGGGGCATCCCGGCACCTTGATGATGGGCTTGTTGGTGATGACCTTGTCGATCGGGGTTGCCTGTGTCGGATTGGGCTTGGCCGCCTGCACACAGCCCCAGGACGCGCAAGCGCCCCAGGCGATGATCGCCATCGCGTCCTCGGCCATCATTTTCAGCTTCTCGACGAACGGCTTGCCGCCGTCGATGCAGAACATGCCGCCCTCGTTCAGCGGCGGATTGCCTTCCACCGCGAGAATGTACTGGCCTTTGTGCTTGGCGCGGGTCTCATCGAGGATGGCCTCCGCCTGATGGCCCGCCGCCGCCATGATGGTGTCGTCATAGTCGAGCGAGATCATCGACAGCACCGCGTCCTTGACCAGCGGGTGCGCGGACCGGATGAAGCTCTCCGAACAGCAGGTGCATTCGAGCCCGTGCATCCAGATGACGGGCACGCGCGGCTTGGTTTCGAGCGCATTGGCGATGCGGCTCGCCGCCAGCGGCCCGAGCCCGAGGCTCGTCGCCGTCAGGCTGCAGAATTTGTGGAAGCTCCGACGCGTGATGCCTTGCCGCCTGATCACGCTGTAAAACGTTTCCGTCGCCGTGCCCATGAATCCTCCCGCGTTCGGCTTTGACTTTTCGATGACGTCAAAGACAGCAAGAAGCAGGCCAACAGCCCAAAGCGATTCAAATGTAGAGAGATTCCAAAACGTTACGAATTTGAATCGCTCTCATGGATCGCGGATGAGGACCCGAAAAGCAGAGGAGCGGAAACAATTCGATTTGCAGTCGGCAAGGAAGTTTCCGGCTAGTGCGCGGTGCACACCATGCAGGGATCGAACGAGCGCACGATGTGCTGGATCGCAACCGCGCGCGCGCCGGCATCGCCGACGTTGGTGCCGACCAGCGCCTGCTCCAGCGGTCCTCCGACGTCGAAGGAATCGCGCGGCGAAAAATTCCACGTCGTCGGTGCGATGATCTGGTAGCGCTCGATCCTGCCGTCCCGTACCGCCATCCAGTGCCCAAGACTGCCGCGCGCGGCCTCGACCAACCCCACATAGCTACCGTCAGGAATGTCGCGCGAATTGTTGCAGAACGGCTCCGACAGGCGAAGCGCGCGCGTCCACTGATCCATGGCGAGCGCGATGCGCGCGGTCTCGATTAGCCGCGCGATCACGCGGTTGCGCACATTGGTCCCGCTGATCGACACCAGATCCGCAATCAGCGCCTGCCCCGCCACGGTCTGGCGCGCGATGGCGCCGACCTCGATCGGCTGACCGGAGAGCCGCGGCGCCTTGCACCAGCTATAGGCGGCCGGCTTGTCGGGATCCGGGATCGTGCTGCTGTGGGCGGGATCCACGGAGGAATCCCGCATCCAGGCGTGCGAGACATCCTCCGTGATTTGCGTCAGTGGCAGCGGCCCGATCGCGGCGCGCGGGCCGAACAGACCGCGCGGAAACAGCTCGCCCTCGATGCCATGATAGGCACCGTAGCTCATCATCAGACCCGTCCCCTTGCCGAGTTCGCTCAGCGCGAGGCTGTCCGCCAGCCGCAGGAAATGGGCAAAGTCACCGCCGCGGCCGTCACGCCAGCGATCGAGCTCGTCCGCGGTGGCGATCGCCAGCACATTCTCCAGCGAATCCGCGAAGACGACACGCTCGAGGAAGCTTCGGAACGCCGTCGTGATCGACAGCAGCCGGACACGCTCGCCGAGATCGATCGCGCGCGTCGTGCCGCCGGGCTGGAACGCGAGGCTGTGCGGCCATTTTCCCGCGATGATGCCCATGGTCTCGAGCAGCCGCGCCCGCGCCGGCAAAGCATCGCGCGCCGCACTGCCGCGGGTCGCGGCAAAGCGCTCGCGCGTCGCCGCGTGCCAGTCATGCGCGGCATAGGCCTCACGGGCAAAATCCGGCATGAAGAAGATGTAGAAATGGGTGAGATGGTCGGCCGCATTCTCCGCGGCATGCGCGATGTTGGTGGCGAGCAGTCCATTGGGCGCAGCCTCGATCGCCATGGCGTCGCGCAGGGCGGCCGCTGCTGCCACCGATTGCGAGACCGAGCAGATGCCGCAGATCCGCGGCGCCAGCGCCAGCGCGTCGAGTGGCGGGCGCCCCTCCAGGATCTGCTCGAAGCCACGATAGAGCGGCGCCGTCACCTCGGCGCGCATGACGCGCCCGCTCTCGACGTCGAGTCGGACTTCGAGATCGCCCTCGACGCGGTTGAACGGGCCGATCGTGATCCGCGTCATGGCTTGGTCTTGGTCGTCGTCCGGCCCGGCGGCACGACGACGTGATCGGCAGTTGCGTTCAGCCGCACGCGCCGGGGCGTTGCGGACTTCGACAAGGCCGCGAGCGCGACGAACCAGGCTTTCGGCATGTCGGTCGGCAAGCCAACCGGAATGCCGGCGAGCTTGGCGGTTTCCAGGAAGTTCTGCGCGCCCTCGAACCCCGGCGACGTGCAAGCGATGCAGGCGTAACCGCCCTTGGTGCAGGAGCCGCCGCCGTTCCAGGAGCGCTGGTTGCAGTCGCCCACCGCCTGCGTCGCCTTGCAGCCGAGATGCTCCATCAGGCAGCCGCGCTCCGACATGGTCTCGGCACTGGCCTTGAACTCGTAGAACTCGTTGCGCGAGCAGCCGTGATGGGCAAGGTGATTGGCGACGAACTTCGGCCGCCCATATCCGTCGAGATCGCTCGCTGCGATATCGTTGCCGGTCAGTGCCAGGATGGTTTCCATCATCCAGCCCGGATGCGGCGCACAGCCGGCGACGTTGATGACGGGAAGACCGAGCCGCGAGCGGAAAGCCGCGCCCAGTGCGCCGCCACTGTCGGTCCCTTCGAACTGCAAGCCCACCGCATCGGTCGGGTTCGATCCGGCGGCCGGCACGCCACCATAGGCCGCGCAACTTCCGACCGCGATCACATAGCCAGCGTGCGGCGCAAGGTCGAGCATCCAGCGATAGACGGAACGGTTGGTGCCCGCGAGCATGTTGAAGCGGCCGGTGTCGTTCGGTCCACGGGCGACGGAACCTTCGAGCAGGAGAAGGTCGAGCCGCACCTTGCCGTCGAGCACGGATTGCAGGATCTCGACCGCCTCCTCGCCGGTCTCCTCGCTGACGGACGGATGCCACAGCAGGTTGACGCCGAACTGCCGTAGCTCGTCGAACCAGCCGGAGGCCCCGCTTTCGAGGATCGACATCGTGCAACCGCCGCAGCTGGCGCCCTGCAGCCAGAGCACGTTTGTCATTCCGTCGGATCGGCTCATCTCATGTCTCCCGGTCGCCCCAGCTTCAACCGCTCATCGACGAAGCGCAAGAGGCTCGTTTGCGCCCTCAGTCGTGAGCGCCCGACCTTTCGTCGTGCTTCAAGTGCCGCCTGCGGATATTGCGGGTGACGATCCAGACCACGGCCACGGCGACCGGCACGAAGATCGCGGTTGCCAGCGAAGGCTCGACATGCAGACCGCCGTCATGGGCGCCCTTGGCGAGGTAGCCGAACAGGCTGACGACGTAGTAGCCAATGGCCGCCACCGACAAGCCTTCGACCGTGCTCTGGAGCCTCAATTGCAACCGGGTGCGCTCATCCATCGAGCGCAGCAGATCGCGATTCTGCTCCTCGAGCTCGACATCGACGCGTGTGCGCAACAGATCGGCCGCGCGCGCGAGCTTGATCGACAGATCGGCCTGCCGGTCCTCCATCGTCGCGCAGGTGCGCATCGCAGGTGCCATGCGGCGAGCGAGGAAGGAGGACCAGGTCGGATAGCCGGCGATCTCGCCGCCCTCGATCACGGCGAGGCGGGCCTGCACGATCTCGTAATAGGCGCGGCTGGCGCCGAAGCGGAACAGGCTGCCGGCCGCTCCCCTTTCCAGCGAAGCCGCCAAGGCCGTCAGCTCCGTCAAGAGATGATTGTTGAGCTTGAGATCCTCGGCGCCCTGCATCTCCTCGAGCACCTCGACGAGCCGCCGGCCGATATGATCGACGGAGGGCGCAAGCTCGAGCGCGGCGGGCAAGCCGAGCAGCGCCAGCGTGCGATAGGTCTCGATTTCAAGGACCCGCTGCACGAGAGCGCCGAGCCGGCCCGGCGAGAGGCCGTCGTTGCAAACGAGGATGCGAACAAAACCCTGATCGTCCGCGCGAAAGTCGGAGGCGACGACGGCAGGTCCGCTGCGGACGGCGGCCACCGCAAGACTGCCTCTTTCGAAAAGCTCCTGGGCGCGCTCCAGCGCCGCCGAGGTCTGCTCGACCTCGAGCTTGACCGCGACCAGCAATTGGCCAGACTGCGACAGCGAGCGGATCAGCGCTGCGGACTGATCGCCGATCTCGCCGAACCGGCGAGCGGGTGTCCCAGAGCTCAGGATCCAGGTGAAGGTGCTGAATTCCGAGTGTTGCTCCCAGCGAAGCTGGGTGGTGTCGATCGTCACCTGGTGATGTTTGGTTCCGGCGTCCGGCGGCGCCTGCCCGTGCGACATACAGAATGCCACGAACTTCTGCCGGTCCGCCGCCGCGACTTCGCCCTGGCTGAGAAAAGCACAGCGGAGCACGGTGACCGGCGCAATCAACCGGGTGAACGGGCGGGCGTGCACCTCGCCCAGCACCGCACCACGCTGCGGATGCAGCTCAAAGCCGGCGAGATCGAGGTCACGGTTCATCTACGTCCCCTGATGTGCTTTCAGGCCGCGATGTACCGCCGGCCTCGCCGTTCACTACCACAAGACACCCACGTTCTAGCAATCCCGGACGATAGAAATCGTCCTCGGCGCGTCGTTCGCGGCACGACCTCAGTGAACTTAGAACGTCCCGGCGATCGTGAGTCGGAACGTCAACGGCTCCACGGGGTGCAGCACGTAGTCCATCACGCCGTTCTGACAGACTGAAGCTGGCGCGGTGCCTGACCTGCAGAGGTTGTAGAGCGTGTCGGTCTTGAGCAGCGAGCCATAGGCATAGCTGATCTGGTTGGCTCTCGTGTTGAGGAGGTTGAGCACGTCGAGCTGAAGCCGCCAACCATTGTCGATGCGATAGCCGAGGCGGCCGTTGAAAATGCTGGTCGCAGAGGAGCGGAACGCGTTGTCCTCCGTCAATGGGCTCGACGCCAGATAGCGCCAGCGCAAAGTCCCGAACCAGCCGGTCTTCTCGCCCAGCGTGACGCCTGCCGATGCCACCATCGCCGGCGCGTTCGGAATGTAGTTGCCGGGGGCGGTGCCGATCTGCGCCTCGGGATAGCCGGAGAGCGAGGCATAGACGTCCGCCTGCTCGCTGTCGTAGCCGCGGAATCGCGCATGGGTCATTGCGAGATCGGCGTCGATGTCGATCCAGGATCTGGGCCGGTAGTGGTTGGTCCATTCAAAGCCGTAGCGGCGGCTGGCGCGGGTGGCCGACGTGTCGCCGGCATCGCCGGAGAACAGGATCTCGGAATCCTGATCCAGGACGAAGAGGCTGAGCGAGGTGTCCAGGCCGGGAACGATCCTGCTGCGCATGCCGACCTCTGCCCCCTTGGTGCGCACCAGGAGCGGCGATGGCGTCAGCCTCGTGGCGGGATCGCTGGGGTCTTCCGTCGTGGTCGCGCCGCGCGCATCGTTGGAGTGCATGCCGTAGCCGGCGCCGAAGAAAAACTCGGTCTGGTTGAACGGACCGAGCACCGTCCTGAATTTCGGGCTGCCGAGCGCGGCGTCCGCGCGGCCGGAATTGTTGGTATTGAACCGCGAGGTGACATCGGCCGCATAATAGTCGCCGCGCCATCCCACCGTCGTCCTGAGCCAATCGGTCCATCGCACCGTGTTTTCGGCATAGACGCCGACGCTGCCCTCGCCGACCTTGTCGCTGCGGATATTGGCAAGGAAGCCGCGCTGGAAGGTATTGGTGAGCGCGAGATCGATCGCATCATAGCGCGATTGCAAACCAAAGGTGGTCTGCATCGGCAGGCCGGCGAACGAGCCGTTCAGCGCGCGCGAAACGTTGGCGCCGGCCATCAGCCGATCGTCGTGCTGGTGAAACTGGTCGCCGAGCACGGGATCGCTGAGGAAGTAGGTGAAGTTGTTGAAGAGGTCGAGCTGACTCTTCACCACATATGCGTTGGCTTTCCACGCGCCGAGATCGTCGGTCTGCGCGATGCGGCCAGAGAGCGCGAAGCGGTTGGTCTTGCCGCCGTCGCTTGGATCTTCAGAGCCGAACCGGTCGAGCAGGCCACCGGTGATCGCGCGCTGCGGGACCTGGTCCGTCGAATTCCATCTGTTGGCGTAAGCCATGCCGGTGATGGACACGCCGTCGGTCGCGGTGCCCTGGCTGTAGCGCACGAGACCGTTGAGCTTCCTCACATTGTCCGGATTGTCCCACGGACCGTTGTAGGTCCCGACCTCGCCGGCCACGAGCAAGGAGCCGTCACCGACCTTCGCGGAGTCCATGCCGAGCAGACGGCGATGGCCGAAGCTGCCAGCGCTCACCTGCGCTAGTCCCCTGGTGCGGTCGATCAGACCGATATGGACGCTTCCGGCCGAGGCGAAATCGCCCTCGTCGGCGAAGTACGGCCCCTTGCGCACATCCACTGCGGCGATGGTTTCCGGGATCAGCCAGTTGAGATCGGCATAGCCCTGGCCGTGCGCGTGGGTGCGCATGTTGACGGGGACGCCGTCGACGGTGATCGCAAGGTCGGTCCCATGGTCGAGATTATAGCCGCGCAGGAAATACTGGTTGGCTTTGCCCTCGCCGGAATGCTGCGTCACGATGAGACCCGGCACGGCTTCGAGCGCCTCGCCCGGCCGCGTGAAAGGGCGTGCATTGATCTCCTCGCCCGAGACGGTGATCTCACTGGCCAGGCTGGGCTGACTCTTCGCACCTGATGCGACTCCGCGCGCATCCGCCCCTTGCGCTGCCGCTGGATACACGAAGATGCGGTGATCCGCCGGGGACGGCTTGCCGGCCCGGCGCAATACGACCGGCTTCTTGCGCGCAGATGTCTCGCCGCCTCCGACCTGGATTGGCGGCAGCTCGCGTGAGGCGATCTCGCTCTGCGCGAAAGCGCAGCCGTCATCCGCAAGCAGCACCAGGGCGCAGAGTGCCGTCAGCGCGCCGCTGCCACGACTGGGCTCACGCCGCTTCGGTCGCATCGGCGCATGCCAGAGCTTTCGTCGCTGCTCGATGCCGGCCGTTCGCAAAGATGCGGCGATAGAGCACGACCGAGACCAGCCAGGCGACCGCGAACAGCGCGATAACGGCGAAGCCGACATTGGCGAGCGACTCGTTGAGGCCGTCGACCAGCGTCCACACTCCTCCGGACAGGTCGAGCCGGTCGGCGATCAGCCCGAGCGCCTCGATACCGCCGATGAACAGCGCGACCGCCACGGAAGCGCCGGTGATCGTGAGGTTGTACCAGAGCTTTCGCAAGGGATCGACGAAGGCCCATCGATAGGCACTCACCATCAGCGCGGAATCGGCGGTGTCGACCAGCGCCATGCCGGACGCGAACAGTGCAGGGAAAACCAGCACGTCGGCAACGGACGCGCCGCTCGCGGCTTCGGTTGCGGAGATGCTGAGCAGGCCGATCTCGGTCGCCGTGTCGAAGCCGAGCCCGAACAGGAAGCCGAGCGGATACATGTGCCAGGGTTTCGTAACCAGGCGGAACAGCGGTCCGAGCAGTCGCGCGAGGAAGCCGCGATTGGCGAGCAGCCTCTCGAGGCCCTCGGCGTCGTGAACACCCTGCTCCCGCGCCGCGCGAAACGTCCGCCACAGGCCGGCGAAGATGACGAGATTGATGGCCGCGATCACGAGCAGGAACAGCGCCGACACCGACGTGCCGATGAGGCCGCCGATCTCCTTGAGCAGGCTGTCGCCGCCGAGGCTCACCACGCCGAGCGCAAGCAATATGGTCGCGACCACGACGACGGTGGAATGGCCGAGCGCAAAATAGAGCCCGACGCTGCGCGGCGCGCCGCCCGCCTGCATCAGCTTGCGCACGACGTTGTCGATGGCGGCGATGTGGTCGGCGTCGACGGCGTGGCGCAGGCCGAACACCCAGGCCAGCAGCGCCGTCGCCAGCACCGTCGGCCGGTCGCCGAACAGCGCGAAGGCCCAGGCCCATGCGGCGATGTTGGCGGCGATCAGCCCCCCGAACAGCACCACCGTTCCGGACTCGACCGCCCGCAAAGTCAGCCTCACCGCCTGCTCCATCTACTCGATCCCGCAGTATGACGTTTATCAAGAACCCTCATACTGGCAAAAGCAAGAGCCGCGCCACTTTCGGCCTGGCAGCCGAAAGGCACGCAGAACGGAATTTACCTCATTGATTTAATGAAGGAATTTTTACGCGCACCATCACCGGGCCGGAGCGAGCTGCGGCGCCGCTGTTGGCAAGCAACTATCCACTTTGACGACCAGGTTGACCGGTCTGCACACGAGGGTCACGCGCATGCTGCCGCCGGCTCGTCAACGACCCCGCCTGCGCAAGCGCTCGGAAGCGTTTGCCCCAGGTGCAAGAGCGTCGACTACATGTCCACGGTCATCGACAGGAGATATGTGCGTGGTGCTCCCAGGAAGAACGTTCCGAACGAAGCCACGCTGGACCAGTAACTCTCACCGGTCACATTCTGGATGTTTGCGCGGAAAACCGTCTTCTTGCCGTTAATCGCCGTGGTGTAGCGGGCGCCGAGATCGAGCCGCGTCCAATCCGGGATCGGCTGCTTGTTCGCGGAGTCGACGAACTGCCTGCCCGTGTAGATCACGGCTCCGTTCAAAGTAAGGTCCCTCATCCACGGGAGGTCCCACTCCATGCCAATATTGGCCTGTATGTTCGGAACGCCGATCGGGGTGTTGCCGACATTGGCCGCGACGGCGGTCTTCGTCAGGGTGCCGTCCAGCAGCGAGATGCCTCCGAGGACACGAACATCCGGCAGGAGTTCGCCGTAGACGTTGAACTCGAGCCCGCGGACTCGCTGTTCGGCGGTCGCCGCGAAGCGCCCGGCGGACGACTCGCCGCTCGCCTTCGATATCTCGAACGCGCTGAAGGTGGTTGCGATCCGGCCGAGCTCCACCTTGATGCCGGCCTCGTACTGCTTGGCGACGTAAGGCTGTAGCACCTCACCGAAATTGGATGCACCCTGCGGCGCGATGTCGCCCCGCGCGAGACCTTCGACATAGTTCGCGTACAGGGAGACGTTGTCCTGGGGACGGACGACGAGGCCGACCACCGGGGTGACTGCGCTCCTGTCATAGGACGACGTCGGCGTTCCGACATTGGAGAGATAATTGTTCGCCTCGATACCTTGGCGCCGGACACCCAAGGTCAGCAGGATACGCTCGTCGAGCACGGACAAGGTGTCGGCAATCGAAAGCCCCGTAAGCTCGCTGTCCGAGAGCCGAGGGCGGTCGCTGATCTCGTTCGCAAACTGGGTTGGCGCGACGGTCGGACTGTAGATGTTCGAGGTGACCAGACTGCCATTGGTCAGCCGCCGGTGCAGCGCGTCGTGATAGACCGAGGCCTGGAAGGCGACGGCATGGTGGACGAAGCCGGTATCGAAGCGGGCGCGGACACCGCCATCATATGTAGTTCGATCGATGCTGAGGCCGAAGTACTGGGGCGTTGAGGTCGTATTGCCGCTCGTGTTGACGATGGTCGGAAGACCGAAGAACCGCTCGACGTTGGTCCTGGAGCCACCGACATCCGCGAACAGCGTGACCTGATCGCTGACATCGTATTCGGTCCGCAGCAAGGCCGATTGGTCCGCGATACGCGACCATTCCCAGGGCTGTGTCACGTTCAGCCGGCCGTCCGGCGCCTTCGGCACTTGCAGGCCGGGGGCCATCAGAAAGGGACGTGAGGGAGCGTCGAACCGATCGGTTTGGGCGATGAGATAGAGCCAAGACCTGAACCGTTCGCCTTGATAGTCGAGCGCCAGCGATCCGACACCTGTCGTTTCGGACTGGCGGTCGATGGGCATATTGCCGTCGCGGAGACTCCCGCTGGCGCGTACGCCCCATTGCTTGCCATCGCCGTAGCGCCTCGCAACATCCCAGTGACCGCCGAAACGTGCGGTCGAGCCGTAGCTCGCGGTCAAGCGGGTCAGATCCTCTTCCGCGCGCTTGGGCACAACATTGATGACACCGCCGACGCCGCCATTGGGCGCCATGCCCGAGAGCGCGGCCGAGGGACCCTTGAGCACTTCGATGCGCTCGACGTAGTCCGTGAAGATCCGATATGTCGGCGCGATTCCGTAAAGGCCCTCGAAGGCGAATTCACCGTTATTGCCTTCGTTGATCGGGAAGCCGCGTATGTTGAAGGAATCGACGATACCGCCCGTCGGGTGAGAGCTTCGCACGGATGGGTCGAGGATCAAGGCATCCGCACCCGTTGCCGCCTGCTGATCCCGGACGAACTTGTCGGTGTAGCTCGTTGCGCTGAACGGTGACTTCATGGTGCTGGTATTGCCGAGCAGCCCGAGCCGCGCGCCCTGAGCGACCTGGCCACCGGCAAATGGCGGGGCGACAGCCGGTTGCGATTGCACCGCGAGCGCTGGAGCTTGCGGTGCGCGTCGCGCGGTCGATCGGACGCGAGCATCATTTCGCCTGGTTGGCGCACGACGGGCCGACTGTTTCGCCGGCGCTTCGACGGTCACCGGTGGAAGAGAGTTTCCGCCTTGCGATGTCTGGGATCGTGCAGGCAGTTCGAACCACGTGAGCAACGCCACTCCACCCAGCAGCGCCGCCGCAAACCGCGCCACCGTCCCAACCCCACCCGCACGCCGCATTCCCAGCAAGTCCTTATCAATAGCGCGCAGCCCGCCGCGAAGCGGCTCCGCGTTTGGCCAGCAACGACCATGGACCGAAGAGCAGCTCGTCGTATCCGAGGTCGGCCGGCATGCATGGCCCGTCAATCAGTTGCTCTGCAGACGCGCACGCGCGTTCACTGCCTTCATCTTGGCAGCAACATTCGAATGCCAGCGATCTGCATCGCCTCTTTAAAAAGATGCCATCGTGACGGCAACGCAAATGCGTACGCCGCGGCTTAGAATGCCTCGATCATCGCCAACTGGGAGGAGAATGTCTGGAACGATTCAAATACGCTTGGATGATTCCAAATCGGTGCGGTCAAAATGTCGCGGGAAGATTCGCCGGGAGTGCGCTCGTCGGGAACGCGTCGGCGTCATCATTTCGTTGCTGTGGCCTTTATTGCGACGACATCTGTCGCTGACGTGCTCTATCTCAGCGCGATCATGATCTGGCTGATGTTGGCCGCAAGCTCCAGACCCGCTTTCGGCCCCTGCATCACGATCGTCACCCCCTTCTCGTTGCGCAGGTGGACGCCGCTGATGCCTCCAACCAAAGCGAAGCCACCGCCGACGGAGCTGTAGGTGCCGGCAAAGTCGCCGACCTCCCGGATACCCGAGGCCCAGCCGTCGAGCCGGCCGATCGCCGCACCGGCGGTGATGCCGAAGCTCATCCCCGTGATCTTGAAGGGATACTTATTGCCCCGATAGGTCAGCACGCCGCTTCCAACGCCCCCGCCGACAAGGAGACCCGCCTTGACGATCTTGGCGCGCACGTGACCGGCGGCTTGCGCGAAGGACGGCGTAGCCGGCACTGCGAAGCTCAGCGCTAGCACCATTATCGCAATCAGGCGACATACGCGCAGCCGCGATGCCATGATCCATTCAAGGCATTGCGGCATCGACTTTCTTCCAAGTCTGGTCGGGATCGAACAATGTCGTGCGCGGCGCGATGAAATCGGTTCTCGCCCCCAGATCCTTCTCGTAAACGGTGCCGGCATGGTTCACCACGAAGGTCATCACACCGGAATTGCCATACTCGGCAGGCCAGGCGATCAGCGCGAAGCCGCCAATCATCTTGCCCTTGACGACATAGTTGAGCGCGCCGCCGGGCGCGTCGGAACCCTGCCCCTTCAGGATGCGGAAGTAATAGCCGTGATACGGCGCAAGCCTTTCGCCCGGTTTGTAGCCCTCGGCTGAGGCCTCGGCGACCAAGGGACCGAGCGGACTCGGGTCGCTGTCGTCGCGCCAGAACAGACCGTCCTTCTTGCCTGACGTCGAGAGGAAGCGCTGTGCGTAGATGCCGGCGCCTTCGCCGCGATCCTTGTCGGCATATTCGTTCTGCGCGTCGACATAGGCGAGCGCGGTCTGGATCGCATCGAGCTCGTTACGGCCGATGCGGCGGCGCAGCACTTCGATCCGCCCCTCGTCGGTGTCGAACTCCCAGCCTGCCTTGGTGTTGACGAGGGGAATCGGGAACGGGAAATCGTCAGGCCCGAGCACCAGCGTCGCCTTCTTGTTGCCCTCCGCCTTGACCGCGTGCTTGGCGTCGTACATCGAGACGAAGCGGGCGCGGATATCGGCGTCGGCGACTTCGTCGCCCGACGAGACGATGTCATCACCCGCCCTTCCGAGCACCTTCAGAACTTCACGAGGACCGCTCTTGGCCGCCGCTGCGAGTGCCGAGGCGGCGTCCTCCGGCGTCGGATAGGACTGCTGGGCTCGGGCCGTGGTGACGAGAGCCAGCGCCACCATGCCCGGCAGAGCGGCGCGACGAAGCAACTTCGAGCCGGTCATGGCAAGTCCTCCGCAGGGATCTTTGCGCCATTGGCGAGCCAGTCACTGTAGGATCGGAATCTCAACCCGAGCTTGTCGTAGGAGACCCGCAGATAGCCGTCGCTGCCGCGCGTGACAGCATCGGGCGCCACCCGTTCGACCTCCTGCGCCATCACGCCGACATAGCTCTTGTCGCTTCCGATATAGCTGAAGCGGTAGTAGCCGAGACCGCTTGCGAGATAGCCGAGCAGGACGACATCGTGCTTCAGTGCGATGTCGGAACGCCGGCCACCGCCGCCACCTCCGCGGCCGCCACCTCCAAAGCCACCTCCGCCTCCGCGCATCGCCATTCCGCCACCTCCGCCGCGGCCAGCCATGCTTGGTCCACCACCACCACCGCGCGGCATGCTCGCCATGCTGGATCGTCCGCGCGCGGATGCTGCGGCTGCCGACCGGCCGGAGGAGACGTTCATCGCGCCGCCGCGATTGGCCGCACCGCCGCTGGGGCGGTTGGCGGCCTTTGCACGATCGCCGCCGCCCTTGGCACGGTCGCCTCCGCCCTTGGCGCGATCCCCGGCACCAGCACGATCACCACCGCCGGGCCGATCGCCGCGATTGCCGGCACGGTCACCGGCACGATCGCCGGCTCGATCACCTGCTCGATCTCCTGCACGATCGCCCGCGCTATCGCCTGTACGGTCTCCTGCACGATCGCCTGTACGGTCTCCTGCGCCCTGATTGGGACGCAGCACCTGGTTGCCGTCACGACCTCGGAAATCCATCCGGTCCGACACCCCCGCCTTCAGGTTGTTGTTGCCGAAGCGCTGCTGAACATTGCTGTTGTTGTAGCGCACACCCTGGCGATGCGCCGGATTGTGCTGCCAGCCGTTACCGATGTTGGTGGTGCGATGATTGACGTAGACGTTGCGGTTGCCCCAATTGCAGCCGCCGCCCCAATAATTGCCCCAGCGCCCGATCGCCCAGGCAGTGCCGAAGGCGATGCCGGCCGCGACCACGCCGGCACCGACATAGGACGGGTAGCCCCAGTAATACGGCGGGTACTCTGCATAGGGCCAGCTGCCATAGACCGTCGCCGGATCGTAATATGGCACGTACATCGCCGCGGGGTCGGCCTGCTGGATCACGACGACCTGCTTGCCTTCCTGCGACTGGACACTGACCTTCTGCTGCTTGGTCGTGACCAGCTTCTTGTTGTCATAGGCCCTGTTGCGCAAGCGCTGGATCGCATCCATCACATCGGGCTGCTGGGCGAGAAAGGCATCACCCAGCTTCTTGGTCCATTCCAGCTGGTCGCTCATCATGGTCAACACATCGGCGGTGCTGGCCAGCGCCTTGACGCTGTCATCCCAAGCCTGCTTCTCGACCTCCGTCTTCAGCGCATCGCCCTTCAGGGTCTTGCGCTCCTTCAGCCAGCGGTCGGCCTGCACCACCTCCAACGGATAGGTCGAGGCGGCGAGCACATTGGCAAGGAGTTCGTCCGGATAGAGCGCGATCGGCGCCACCAAGGCCTCAAGCTGCTCCGGCTTCAGAAGCTCGGCCGTCAGCGCAGGCGGAGCAGCCGGCTGCGCTTGCGGAGACGGGGCCACGGGCGTCGTGTTGGTTTGCGCCGTTGCGGCGAACGATGTCGCCATGACGAGCGCAAGCGCCATCAGGGTCTTGCCGCAGCGAAACATTGCATCCTCCCTTACACTTCCAGTGTGGGACGATCGGGCCGGGACGCAGCCGTTTGTTGATCGAGATCAACGAAACCAGGCCTTCGTGGCTGCTGCAGCGCGAGAGCATACTGTCATTCGATCAACTCGGCATCCATCAGGAGCCGGCCCGGTATCCTCAATCCAGGGCATTGGCGGTCCTGCATCGTCTGTCAGCGGACGACCGGGAGACGGATCGTGAAGAGCGCGCCGCCCGCAGGCTGCGTCGCCGCGCCGATCGTGCCGTGATGGGCCTCGACGATGGTTTTGGCGATCGCGAGCCCCATGCCCATGCCCTGCGGCTTGGTCGTGAAGAACGGATCGAACACGTTCGCGAGGTCGGAGGCGGCAATCCCGGGACCAGTATCGGAGACCCGGATCTCCGCTTCGTTGCCGACGCGCTGGGTCGAGACGCTGACCTGGCGTTTTCCGGGATCTGCCTCGAAGATCGCATCCATCCCGTTGATGATCAGGTTGAGAACGACTTGCTGAAGCTGGATCGGATCGCCTCTGACATGCAGGTCGGCCAGGGCAGGCGTGTAGATCAATGTAATCCGGCGCCCATCGGCGACGGCCCGCGCAAGGCCGATCGCTTCGCGGACCATATCATTGAGCTCGATGTCCCTGACCTCGAACGGTGTCTTTTTCAAAATGCTGCGCAGCCTGCGGATGACTTCGCTCGCCCGCTGATCATCACGCCTGATGTCGGCGAGGATCTGCCGGATCTCGTCGATGTCGGGCGAAGCGGCCTTGAGCATGAGCTCCGCGGTCTCGGCGTTGGTCAGGATGGAGCCGAGCGGCTGGTTCAATTCATGAGCAATAGACGTGGTCAATTCGCCCACGGCCGAATAGCGGTTGGCGTGAGCGAGCTCGGCCAGACGCTGGCGGGACTCGACTTCGGCGATCTGGCGCCGGCGGCGCTCGTGCAGCATCCCGCTGATCAGGCCGGACTGCACCAGAATCACGGACGCGATCAGTAGCATCTGCCAACGATAGCGCTCCCAGATGCTCTGCTCGCGAAACACGATTTCGCTGCCGGGAGGCAAACGACTCTCGCTGATGCCCCAACGCTGCAACTGGCGCCAATCATATCTCGGCGCGGCGAAGCCGATCGGCTCGTAGCTGATGCTCGCTGGTCTCGCGCCGCCGAGAATGCTAATCGCCGCACTGACGGTCCTGGAACTCGTTTCCTCGATCATGTGCATCGGTCCGCCGACGGTACCGTCACCGAAAAACGGCTCCTGGTAGGAGAAGATCGGAGCGTTCGCGGCTGCGTACAGGCTGCGCAAGGCGATGTCGCTCTCGTGGACGACCCCAGCCGCATCGACCGACATCAGCCCCCAGAACAGCGCGGTGTGCGGCGGCAGATTTGAAGCGCGCTTCAGGATTTCCTCGAATGACAAGTCCGAGCACCAGACCAGCTCGACCTGCTCGCCCAAGGGTTTCAGTTCCCGTTTCACCTCCTCGACCCAGAACCTCTCGAGCGGCGAGGCACCGATCACGACCACAATCGACTTTGTGTCAGGCAAGATCTGCAGGACGTTGCGGAACGCGGCCATGAAATCGTTGCGGATCGCCACGACGACGTCGTTGTCGCCGAGATCGGCGCGATTGATCAGCCGATGCTCGACCGCGGAGAAAATCAATGGCACATCAGGGAACAATCTTCCGCGGTATCTCTGCGCAAACCGGGCCGCAGGCGCGCCGATGCTCAATACGATGTCGGGCATCGCTCCCTGGTACAGCGATTGCAGGTATTCGACGAAAGGCGCCTCGGGACCGGGATTGTTGAAGCGCGCGGTGAGCAGCGCGTGCTCCTGGATATCGAGTGGCCAGGGCGATTGCCGCTCGAGCTTGGCCTTGATGTCGCGCGCATACTCGCTCCACGGCCGAAAATCACGGCCGAAAGAATGCAATACCAGGACGCGCTTCAGTTCGCCCCGAAGACTCCGTTCGACTGCACCAACTCGCCCGGCTGACAGGCACACGGCGACCAGCAGCGCGAGACAGAACAGCGCCGCCGCAGCCCCAGACCTGACCTTGGAGATGGACGTGCGCCCGCTCATGCTCCATCCTTGAAGCTTCCAGCAACTGCTGTCCCGGCAATTCTAGCTGGAATTGCACCGCTGCGACAGGCCCGGGGGGCGCCGTCACAGCTCAATGCCCGCTCAGCACCAGGGTCTGGATCGGCAACAGCAGAGCCTGGATGCGGAGCAGCAGCGCGTGCACCAGACCGACGCCGTCGACGACATGCAGTGCGATCTTCCTGCTGGTCGAAGTCCCCTTGGCCGAGATCTCCTCGTGGTTGCTGGTGTAGGCATTGACGATGCAGCTACTGCCCGGTGTCACGCCATCGAGGCCACCTTTGTAAAGCGGCTCCAGAAACACCAGGATAGTGCCGGGGCGGACGGCGTTCTGCGGATCGACCAATTGCTCTCCGGATCGGAATTGTCCGGCCGCGATGTAGTCCTGTACTGTCGTGATCACCATGGGGATGATCACCCATGGCCTGGAGATGCAGGTCGCTTCCGCCACCATGCCCTCCTTCATCACCTGTGCCTCGATCTGACCGAACCCGGCCTGGAGCACCTTGCGGCCGGCCCCCTCCGGAATGAGAACGCCGGCGGGCCGCATGAGTTGATTGACGACGTCGCCGGGACGGATCAGGAATTGCTCGACGCGCCCATCGACGCCGGCGCGAACAAAGGTCTTGTCGACATCCACCTGGGCCTGGTCGAGCGCGGCCTCCGCGCTGGCCTTCTGCGCCGGCAGCAGGATGGAGATCTGCATCGATACGGATTGCTTCGCGGCGGTCGCGGCATCGATCCCGGACTGACGTTGATCGACCAAGACCTGGAGCTTGTCGATATCACGCTGCGGAACGATGCCGGGATTGCGCCGCTGCAGCTCGGTCTTGACCTCGAGCTCGTCCTTGGCCTGCTGATAATTCGCCCTTGCTTCCCCGATCTGCGCCTCGGCCTTGACCACGTCGGCCTGCGCCGTCTGCATGGCGGCGTCGACCTCCGCGACCTTCCGCCTGGCGGTTTCGAGTGCGGCCTGCTGCTTCGAGGCGTCGAGCGTGAACAGCACGTCCCCCTTCTTCACCGGCGCGCTGAAGCCGACCTTGACCTCGGCAACGCGGCCCGAGCCTTCCGGCAGGATCGGCACGGTGCGAAAATAGAGCGTCGCCGATGACGTCGCCGGATGGAAGTAGAAGATCATGGTGATCAGCGACACCGTCAGCATCAGGCAGCCGGTGATGCCCCAGCGCAGCTCGTACCAGATCGAGAAGAAGGTGATCTCCTTGCCGAAACGCTTGCCCTGAGCGTAGCGGCGATAGAGATAGTCCGGCAGGATCGTCAGCAGCGAGCAGAACATCAGCTCAAACATGGCTGTGCTCCTTTACGGGTTCCGGCTTGTCCGTCGCAGGTGTCGCGGCCTCCAGCCGGATTTCCTCGCTATCGACGGCGGGAGTTGCCTCCGCAATCTTCTCGACGGACCCGGCAATGCTCCGCAGCGGCGTGCCGAAGTCGGGAAGGTCGATCATCGCGAGCAGCAAGCCTGCAATCCAGAAGATGTGCATGTGCGTGAACAGCGAAATCAGGCCGAGCACGGCGACGAATTCAAATTGCAACTTTTGCGATTTGTGCGCCATCCGCTCGGGCAGGCTGTGGAGTTTCCAATAGAGCGTGCCGACCCAGAGCACGATGCCGATCAGGAACAGCCCCATCACCACCATCAGCGTATCGGTCCCGCTCCCGGGGGCCAGATAGAACGGCAGATGATGCGGAGCCATCGGATGAAGCTGGTCGCTCAAGCGTCTCTCCCGTTAAGCGCAAGTTCGCTTGCGTCACTGTGTTCAGGCAGCTTCGCGGATTGCTTGACTTGAATCAAGGGAATGTACTCGGCCGGATCTAGCGTTTCCTGGATGCTGATTGGATAACCATCAGGAGCCGCCTGCCATGTCCGGCCTCGACGATCTCATCCCCAACGCCGCTCAGATTCGCAAGGAAGCCGCTCTCAAGGAGGCCGAGAAGGCCGAGGAGTATGTCCGCCTCGCCGCCGCCGCCGACGCCGAGAAGCGCGCGCTGATCGAGCGGCTCAGCAAACCTTCCGGCAAGAGCGAAGAGGAGAAGATCAAACTCGCCTCGACCATCATCCAGCGTGCGGTGCGAAACGGCCTGACGGAGGTGCTGGTCTATCGCTTCCCCAACTCGCTCTGCACCGACAAGGGGCGCGCCATCAACCAGATGGAAAAGGGCTGGGAAACCACGCTGACCGGCATCCCCAAGGAGATCTTCCAGCTCTGGACCGATTATCTGAAACCGCGCGGCTATCGCATCGCCTACCAGATCATCGATTTCCCCGGCGGTGTGCCGGGCGATATCGGCGTGACCATCTCCTGGGACGATTAGTTCTGGGGCGATCGACAAGCTCAGCAGCGAGAGGACCGGCATGGCCAAGGATGTGCCCGCGGAGCGAATGAAGCGGAAGGATTATGAGAAGGAGCTGGAGAAGCTCCAGGTCGAGCTCTGTCACCTCCAGGACTACGTGCGGGAGAACAAGCTCCGGGTCATCGTGCTGTTCGAAGGCCGGGATGCAGCCGGCAAGGGCGGCACGATCAAGGCGATTACCGAGAAGGTCAGCCCGCGCGTATTTCGTGTGGTCGCCCTGCCCGCGCCGTCAGATCGCGAGAAGACGCAAATGTTCTTCCAGCGCTACATGGAGAAGTTTCCGGCCGGCGGCGAGATCGTGATCTTCGACCGGAGCTGGTACAACCGCGCGGGTGTCGAATATGTCATGGGCTTCTGCACTCCCGCCGATCACGAGCGCTTCCTCTCGCTGTGTCCGCAGATGGAGAAATACGTCATCGACGGCGGCATCATCCTGATCAAGATCTGGCTCGAGGTCGGGATGGACGAGCAGGAGCGCCGCTTCAATGCCCGCATTGACGATCCCGTCCGGCAATGGAAGCTCAGTCCGATGGATCTGGAATCCTATCGGCGGTGGTACGACTATTCGCGGGCGCGCGACCTGATGCTGAAGAAGACGAGCACGAAGGACGCACCCTGGTATATCATCCGCTCCGACGACAAGCGGAAGGCGCGGCTGAACTGCATCGCTCACCTTCTGGGCGGCATCCCCTACAAGCGCATCAAGAAGGACAAGATCAAGCTGCCGAAGCGTTCCGACAAGGGACGCTACAATGACCAGACTAGCCTGAAAGGGATGAATTTCGTCGCCGAGCGGTATTGAGACGCGAACGGGCTGCGCTGCCGCAGCCCGTCGCCTCGTTGGATCACTTGAGGCGGATCGTGACGCCGCCGACCGCCGCCGATACTTCCGCGCCGACCCTCGGACCGCTGAGCTGAAGGATCACGCCGTTGGCGTTCTGCAGCTGAACGGCACCGGCGCCCGCGGCCACGGCTCCACCTGCTCCACCCACGGCGTAAGAGCCTTCGATCGATGCAGGCCCCTTCAGATTGAGCGCCCGGCCGACGAACTTCGTAGTCGAGGCCCCGACCGTGAGGCCGACGCTCATGCCGGAGACGGTGAAGGGATATTTCTTGCCCCTGAGGAGCAGAACGCCCTCGCCGCCACCGACACCGACGATGAAGCCGCCCTTGGTGAAGACGACGGCGACCTCGCCCGTCTCGGCACGCGACGGCGTGCTGAGACCGGTCAGGGCCGCAATCGAGGCAACCAGGGCGACGCCAACGGCAAGTGTCTTCATGACTCTCTTCCCCCTTTTGATCATTGCGCAAGGATCATTGCGAAGTAGCCGAACACGGTGAGCAAGATGCCCGAGACGGCATAGCCGACCGGGAATCCGATCCAGGGCACGGAACTCTGGATCTCGACCGCGGCCTCGCGGCACGGGCCGGAGTGCGACCGCGCGCCGGCAACGCCGCCCATTAGCACGGCCGGGTTGATCTTGAAGACGTGGAAGCCGATCGCCCAGACGATGAACGGCGGGATCGTGCAGGCAACGAAGCCGACGAGGAATATCTTCAAGGCGACCGTACCCGTGAGCTGCGACAGCAGTCCCGCGCCTGCGTTGACGCCGACGATGGCGACGAAGACCACGAGGCCGAGATCCTCCAGCACGTTGCGCGCCGCGTTCGGCGTGTTGCCGAAGAAGCGCAGGCGCGACACGACCGACGACACGATCACACCCGACAGCAACAGACCGCCTGCGTTGCCGAGGCCGATCTTGGCACCGAACGCCGGGAATTCGATCTTGCCGATCAGGAAGCCGATGATCATCCCGACCGCCAACGTCAGCAGATCGGTCGAGGTGTTGGACCGGGCGATCCGGCCCCACATCTCGCCGAGCTCGTTGACCGCGGACTTCAGGCCGACCACCGAGACGATGTCCATCCGCTCCAGCTTGGTCTTGAGACCCGCCGGAATCTGCACGCCACCGCGTTCGACCTTGGTGACCTGCAGCTGGCCGGCGATCGCGGTGTCGCGGAAGGACTCGAAGGTACGTCCCACCATCTCCTTTTTGGTGATGAGGATGTCCGCCTGGTCCATGGGAATGCCGAGCGTCTTGGCATCCGGGACCTCCGGACCGATCAGACCCATCTTCTCGGTGAGGTGCTCGGTCGAGCCGCCGAGGGCGACGATGTCGCCCTTCTGCAGCACGAGGTCGGCATCCGCGCCTTGCGGCTCGCCGTTCCGCCCGACATTGACGATCCGGTATTCCGGATTCATCGCGCGGAACTTTGCGATGCTCGTGCCGACCGTCGCCGGGTTCTCCAGCCGGTAGGCCCGCAGGCCGAACTGACGATAGCCGGTCAGGCCGCCGCCTTCGAGATCCTTGACGCCGAATTCCCGCTCGTACTGCTTCGCGGCGGCCTTGGCGTCGACGCCCCACCAGCGCGGCAGATATTTGCAGATCAGGATGATGCCGACGGTGCCCCAGATGTAGGTGATACCGTAGGACAGCGCGATCATGCCCGAGGCATCCTCAGGCTTCATTCCCTCGGGCAGCCTGACGACGCCTGAGGTGACGGCCTGCTCGGCCGAACCGATCGCCGCCGACATGGTCTGCGATCCCGCCAACATCCCGCCGGCTGCGCCTGGCGGAAGCGAGAACAGTTTTGCGCCGATCACCACCAGCGAGAGCCCGATCACGCTCGAGACCACGGCCAAGATGCAGAATTTCAGACCATCACCCTTCAGGCTGTTGATGAACGAGGGCCCGACGCGCAACCCGACGCCGTACATGAAGAGATAGTAGAACAGGCTCTTGGCGAAATTGTTCAGCTCGAGCTTCACGCCGTAGGTCGACGACCACACCGACAAACCGGCGCCGACCACGATGGCGCCGGCCACCATGCCGAGGCCATACCCCTTGATGCTGGCCCGGCCGATATAGACGGCAAGACCGACGACGAAGAACAGCAGCAGATACGGATTCTGCTGCAGGAAGGTGAAAAAGCCCTGCATGTTCAGTCCCCTCTAAGATGCCGCTTTCAACTTCGGCGTCGCGGCGGGCCTGGGCCTGCCGATCTTCGCCAAGGCTTCGGAGCGCACGAGCTTCAGCCCTTCCTTGGCGTCGTAGCCATGGATCTCCTTCACATCGAGCTTGCGCATGAAGTCGATGGTCTCCTGCGTGATGACCTGGCCCGGCACCATGATCGGAAAGCCCGGCGGATACGGGATCACGAAATTGGCGGAGACGAGCTCGGGGCCCGCCTTCAGGCGTCGGTCGATCTCGGGATCGTTGAGACGGATGTGTTCGCAACCTGCGACGTCGTAGGCTGCATAGAAGCCGCTGCGAATGTCGCCTTCATTGGTCTTGCTGCCGGCATCGCCGCGGAAGCTCGGGTGGAAATGCGAGAAGTTGGGCAGATCAGGCACGTCGGTCATCAGGCTCTTGACCCGGGCCTCGAAGGTCTTCCTCGCATTGGCGCCGCCCTGCGCCAGCCCGCGATCGACCTCGCCCGCGATCTCGGCGAGGACGCGGATGAGATGCGCGACGTCGCTGCGGGTGTTGTTGATGTTGGACTGGACCAGGACCGAGTTGCGAGAGGTCTTGTTGACCTGGATGTTGTACTCATTGGCGAGGATACCCTTGAACTGAGTGCCGTCAAAGCCAGCCGTGCCGCACACCAGCGTCATGCGGGTCGGGTCGAGGCAGAACTCGTCCTCGTCCAGGCTCTTGAGCGTGCTTGCCCAGTTCACGCCGGTCGCGAGATAATCGGTGAAGCCGCTCTGGCGATACTGCGCCGGCACCATCACGTCGGCGCCGAGGATGCGGAAATATCGTGAGATAAGCGGATTGTTGTTGACCGCGTTGCGGATGGCGAACGCAATCTCCATGGCATTGGCGACGAGGCCATACCCCTCCAGCTCCATCTGCCGCCGCGATATATCGAGGCTGGCGATGAGTTGCTGGTTCGGGCTGGTGGAAGCGTGGGTGAACACGGCCTCCTTGAACTGCTGTTCGACCGTGTGGAATTCGACGTCCTTGACCGAGAGCATGGAGCCCTGCCGGATCGCCGACATCGACTTGTGGGTCGAATTGGTCTGGTAGACGCGCAGGCGGATCTGCCTGGGATCGGGAATGAGCCGGGTCTTGAGCAGCATCTCGTCCGACGGGTTCTTGCCGAGCTCGGCCTGCTGCTTCTCATAGGTCACGACCGACTTCGGGTCGTGCATCCACGCCTCGATCTCGTTTGCCGCCCCCATCGCGGTGCGCCGGCGCAGGAACGGCGAGAAGCGCGCGAAGCCGAACCAGGCCTCGTCCCAGAGGAAGATCAGGTCCGGCTTGATAGCGAGACATTCCTCCATCACCCGGCGGGTGTTGTAGATGTGGCCGTCGAAGGTGCAGTTGGTGAGGTCGATCATCTTGACGCGGTCGAGCCGGCCGTCGGCCCTGGCGCCGAGCAGCGCCTGCTTGATCGTCTTCAGCGGCACCGCGCCGTACATCGAGTATGCCGTCATCGGGAAGGCTTCGACATAAAGCGGCTGCGCACCGGCCAGAACCATCCCATAGTGGTGCGACTTGTGGCAGTTGCGATCGACGATCGCGATGTCGCCTGGCGCAAGCAGCGCCTGCACCGCCATCTTGTTGGATGTCGAGGTGCCGTTGGTGACGAAGAAGACGCGGTCAGCGCCGAGCGCCCTCGCCGCTTTCTCCTGCGCCTTCTTGATGTTGCCGGTCGGCTCCAGCATGCTGTCGAGGCCGCCGGTGGTGGCGCTGCTCTCGGCCAGGAACAGGTTCGGCCCGTAGAATTCGCCCATGTCGCGGATCCAGTCGGACTTGAAGATCGACTTGCCGCGGGCGATCGGCAACGCATGGAACGTGCCGATCGGACGCTGCGCATATTTCTTCAGATTGTCGAAGAACGGGGTGTCGTAGCGATCCTGAATGCCTTCGAGGATGGACAGATGCAGCTCGAGCAGCTCCTCGACGGAGTAGAAGATGCGGCGAACGACGTTGGCTTCAGGGTTTCCAGCCAACTCCTCGACGTCGCGGTTCGAGATCATGTAGAGATCGAGCTCGGGACGGACGCGCTTGATGATCTGGGCAAGCCGGAGCGCAGAGGCGTCGGACTCGTCGTTGAGGCCCGCCGAAGCCGTGATCGAGCGCAGCACCGGTGCATTGTGGCGCGAGCGCAGCCCGAAGCCTTCGTTGATGATAACGGCCGCAATATTGGGATTGAGCATCGTCGCGCAGAATGCGTCTTCCAGGCTGCCGACGATGACGGGCTCATAGATGAAGCCATCCACGGGGCGCCGCAACTTGCGCCATTCGGCGGCGAGCGCCGGCCAGTTTCCTTGCGACACACCGGTGACGATCAATGTTTCGAAATAGGGCCGGCGCGCCGTGTGCGCACCGAACGTCGGCGGCACCAACTCGGGCGCATCGCCGTTGCCGTCGTCCTTTGCATTCCAGTCGCCAGCGTGTTGGCGGAAGGATCGCGTCGCGAGGGCCTGGGTAATCCGCGTCGCAAGGGCCAGCGACGCTGCCCCATCGCCTGCGGAGGCCGCTTCCCGCAGAGCCGCCATCAGGTGCAGGCCGGGATAGCCGTAAAACTCCTCCGTCACCGCAAGATCGGCCAGTGCTGCATCGTAGACCGCGCGATTGCCGACGCGAGCCCACACCTTCGCGGCCTCCACGAGGTCGCGCCAGTCATCCGCCCGCGCGCCGGGACCGGAAAAGAACTGATCGATGCGCTTCTGCGCCGGCTTGATGTCCCTGGACATGTGTTTCTCCCGATCCTCGGCGGTGCCTTGATGGTCACTCGATGGTCATTTGATGCCAGTTGGGGCGAAGATGAGCGTGATCGTGAGTTCGGCGCCGGTGACTCCATTGATCCAAGTCAACGGTCGGACGCATTCTGGCGAGACCGTCGGCCGCAGCGGTCATTTGCATTGCAACACGCCCGCTCAGGCCGTCCGCTGCGCCGTCACGGCCTGCTCGTCGCCGAGAACGCTGTCGAGCGATCGCAGCCACTGGCCGCTATCCGTCCTCTCCGCCAGCCCTTCCGCGCGCAAGAGGTCGCGGAGCTGCGCATGCGCCCCGACGATGGAGAATATGACCTTTCGCGCGGCGAGCTCGTCGTAGAGGTCGTGCAGCATGCCCGCGCCGGCGAGGTCGATATAGGGCGAGGCCGAGAGATCGCAGACCACCAGCCGGATCTCGGGCGAGCGCCGAAGCGCGATCAGGACGGTCTCCAGGATCGTCTCGGCGTTGATATAGAGCAGCGAGGCTTCGGGCCGGAACGCGATGGCGCCGATCAGCGGCTCGACGTCCGCGTGCCTTGAACTGTCCGAATAGCGGCCGCTGCCGGGCAAGCGGCCGAGGAACGCGACGTTTGGCCGCGAGGCCCGGGCCAGCAGCAAAAGGATCGACGCGATCGACGCCAGCAGCACGCCCTGGAGAATTCCGAGCAACAGCACGGAGACCAGCGCAATCCCCGCTGCATAGAAATCGATCCGGCTGACCCGCCACATCCGCATGAGCGCACGGACATCGACGAGCTTGTAGACGGCGGCAAAGACGATGGCCGCGAGCACCGCCTTGGGCAGATTGGTGAGCAGCCCCGTGAAGAACAGAAGGCACAGCCCGAGCGTCACGGAGCAGATCACCAGAGCCAGGGGCGTCCGCGCGCCAGCACTGTCATTGACCGCCGATTGCGACAGGCCGCCGGCAACCGGGTAACCATGCCCGAGCGCGGCCGCGAGGTTCGCGGCTCCCAGTCCCAGAAACTCCTGCCGGACGTCGAGGGAATAACCGTGCTTGGCGGCGAAACTTCGGGCAGCGGAGACGCCCTCGATATAAGCCAGCAGCATACATCCTGCGGCGAGCGGGAACAGATCGTCGAACTCCAGCAGGCCAAAAGTCGGTATACCCAGCGCCGGCAACCCCTGCGGTATCTTCCCGGTGACGGGCACACCGAGGGCTGGAAGGCCGAGCAGCGTCGCTGTCGCGATCGCCAACGCGACGATTGTGATCCCCACCGGCTTCCCCGGGAATAGCCGCTCGCCAAACAGGAGCAGCAAGAGCGCGACAGCACCGACGGCGAGCACGAGCGGGTCAGTAGCGCCGATCTGCCCGAACAGCTTGATCACCCGGTCGAAGAAATTATGGCCGCCACCGGCGACACCAAGCAGGCTCGGCAACTGGCTCGCGATGATCGTGAGCCCGGCACCGGCCTTGAAGCCGACCAGGATGCTGTCGCTGACGAGGCGGACGAGCACGCTCAGCTTGAACAACCACGCGATGAAGCACAGCACCGCCACTGCAAAGGCCGCAAGGCTTGCGATCTGCGCATAGCGCATCGCATCTCCTCCGGCCAGCGCACCGACAGTGCCTGCAATCATCAGGGAGATTGCCGAGGTCGGTCCGATCGCAAGTTGTCGCGACGCCCCCAACAACGCGTAGCCGAGGCCGCCGAGCATATAGCCGTAAACGCCGATCTGAGGCGGCAGGCCGGCCAGCGCGGCATAGGCGAGCGAAACCGGGATGGCATAAGCAGCCAGCGTGACGCCGGCGACGGCGTCGGAAGAAAGCCACTCTCGCCGGTAGGCGCCAAGCCAGCCGGCCGGCGGGAAGAACCGTATCCATCCAGGTTCGGACGGCGCACTCATTGGACGGCCCTCTGATGCGAGGCTTCGCAGCGCAGCAAGACGGCCAACAGCGCGACCACGGGAATGCCGAGCGCGAGGTCCGGAATAGCCTTGGTGGCGAAGGCGCCCACCGCGGCGCCCAAGCCGAACACGGCACACAAGGCGAAGAAGATGCCCGAGCGGCGCAGCGTGCCGAGCGGCGCGCCTCCTGCGGCGGCCTCGAAGACCGTCTCGATCGCCTGGCGCATGTTGCCCGTGATCATCACCGTGCTGCAAACAACGCCTTCGACCCTGGTGAAGATCGCGGTCTGCATCGCGGCGACGAACGAGATGCCGAGCGTTCCAGCCAGATCCGGCAGCCTGTTGTGCAGGATGCTGATCGCGATCAGCAGCAATATCTCGAGCAGGGTGCTGATTGCGCTGGCCCGCTCGCCCGCTACGCGGCGCAGCCATGCGGCAATCACGATACCGGCCGCAAAGGCGAGAAGCGGCGGCACGAAGTGAAGCGCCTTCGTCCAGTCGCCGGCCGTCGCATAAACCCAGAGGAAGATCAGGTTGGCCGTCTGGGCATTCGCCATCACGCCGTGGATGATCCAGGTATAGGCGTCGATATAGCCGCCCGCGAACGCGAGCAGCAGAACGATCTCCACCGTTTCGTCGCGGCGGATCGCGCCGGCTGCGAGGTCGAGCGCGCTCATGTTGACGATGCCGACTGTCGCGAATTCCGCATCATCCGATAGGCGGTGCCTTGCCGCTCGCAGGGCTTGATCTGGATCAAGCAATGCCCGCGATTTCCCGACTGAGATCACGGCAAAGCGACGGGGGAATGCGACATGGATACCGTCAGGTGGATCATCTCCACCGCTCCCGAAATCTTTCTGCTGCTGGCCGTCGCCATCGGCACGATCCTGGGCCGAGTCCGGATCCGCGGCTTCGCCGTTGGGACCACGGCCTGCATCCTGATCGTCTCCGTGCTGCTCGGACAGCTCGGCAATTTTGCGTTCCCGCCGCTGCTCCGCGTGATCCTGTTCAGTCTGTTCGTGTTCACGATCGGCTATCGGTCCGGGCCCGAGTTCTTCGCCTCCTTGAGCGTCCGCACGCTCGCGCAGGTCGCCATGGCGCTGGTGCTGGGCGGCACGGGCCTCGTCATCGTCCTTTTGTTTGCCCACGGCTTCCGGCTCGATCCCGGCACCGCTTCCGGGATTGCGGCCGGAGCTTTGACGCAATCGTCGGTCATCGGGACCGCCTCAGGCGCGTTGGCCCAGCTCAGCTTGCCCAAGGATGTGCTGAGCCAACAGGAGGCGAACATCGCGGCGGGCTACGCCGTGACCTACGTGCTCGGCTATATCCTGACGCTGCTGTTCGTCCCCTTCGTCGCGCCGAAGTTGATGCGGATCGACCTGAAGGCCGAGGCGAAGAAGCTCGAGGCTGAGCTTGCCGGCGGCGATCCGCCGAAGACCGAAAACCTCTCGTATCGCAGGTTCCAGGCCCGCGCCTATCGCGTGACCGCGGGCGCCGGGCGCACCGTCAAGTCGATCGAGGAGGAAATCGGAAGCCGCACGGTGGTCGAGCGCATCGTCCGCCAAGGCTCGGACATCGAGCCACATTTGGAGACCATGCTCGAGGCCGGCGACGACATCGTCATCGCCGGCCGCACTGCGGTCATCGTCGCCGCCAAGCCGATCATCGGCATCGAGATCGACGCCGACGAAATCTTGAAGGCCGTCCCGGGCAACGTGCTGGAGGTGCTCGTGGACAATCGCCATCTCCATGGCCGCTCGATCCAGGAGATCGCAACGCGCGTCGGCACCGACGCCCGGGGCATTTTTCTACGCGCCCTCACCCGCATGGGCCGCGAGGTTCCCTTGAGCGCGGATACACGGATCTATGTCGGCGACGTCATGACGTTGGTCGGCAGCACGCGCAATATCGAACGTGCGGCAAAGGCCATCGGCCAGATCCTGCGGTCGGGTGATCGCGCCGACATTGCCTTTCTTGCCGCCGGCATCGCTGCCGGCCTGCTCGCCGGGCTCGTCAGCTTCAGGATCGGCGGCGTCGCGCTCACGCTCGGCGGTGGCGGCGGCGCGCTGATCGCGGGCCTCGTCTGCGGCTGGCTGCGGTCACGCAGGCCGACCATGGGCGCATTGCCGCCGGCGGCGCAACAGACCCTGAGCGATCTCGGACTCGGCGGCTTCATCGCGGCGATCGGGCTCGGCAACGGCGCCGCGGCCTGGGCCGCGATCCAGGCGCACGGACTGCTTCTGGTCGGCATGGGTCTTGTCATCACGCTCGTGCCGCTGATCGTCGCGACGCTGTTTGCCTTCCACGTGCTGCGCATGAACCCGGTCGTGACCTGCGGGGCACTGGCCGGCGCAATGACCGTCGATGCCGCGGTGACCGGCGCGTGCGAGGTGGCCGAGAGCCAGACGCCGGTCCTCGGCGTCGCCGTGCCATATGCGGTCGGAAACGTGGTGCTCACGGTCCTCGGGCCGATCATCGTAGCGGCAACCTACGGCGGATGACGGAGACCGGCGATGCGGCGACCGGCCAGATCGTTGCTGGGATGTCTCGCGGCCATATTGTTCGCGTGGGCCGCGTTGGCCGCGGCCGCGCGCGCGGAGGATGACGTCCGCATCCAGGAAGAGATCTGGGCGCTGCCACTGCCGCTTCCGATGTTCGCCTATCTGGTGCGTCCCGTCGGCGACGGCCCCTTCCCGCTCGTGATCATGAATCACGGCGTCTCGCTCAACCCGACCGACCGCAGCTTCTTTCCGCTGGTCGAATTCCGCGACGCCGCTCAATGGTTCGCAAGGCGCGGCTACCTCGTGGTGGCGCCGGTCGGCTCCGGCTATGGCGCAGCCGCCATCGACATTCCCGAGCGCGCGGTCTACGGACCGTTCTTCTCCAAGATCGGCAAGTGCAGCAATCCCAATTTTCACGACGCCGGGCTCGCGGTCGCCAAGGTCGACCTCGATATCATCGACTACCTGGCCGCCGAAAAGCGCATCATCCCGAAGGGCGTGATCGTGATCGGGCAGTCCGCCGGTGGCTGGGCCTCGATCGCCTTGTCGAGCATGAACCCGCCGCAGGTGAAGGCCATCATCACCTTCGCTGCGGGTCGTGGTGGACGCGTCGGCGGCAAGCCGAACAACAACTGCGCCCCCGACAGACTGGTTGAGGCCACCGCGGATTTCGGCCGCACATCGCGTGTGCCGATGCTCTGGATCTACATCGAGAACGACACTTTCTTCGGCCCCGACCTGTCGAAGCGCATGCATACGGCCTTCACCGCCGCCGGCGGCCGGGCCGAGTATCACCTGATGCCGCCGTTCGGCAATGAGGGCCATTTCTTCATCGGCTCGAGGGATGCCATCCCGCTCTGGTCGCCACTGGTAACGACGTTCCTCGACGCGCTGAAATAGATGCCAGATCCGTAGGTGGAAATCATGCCCAACGCCCGTGACGGCCTTGCCAGTCTCTTGCTTATCGCCATTGCCGGCGCCACGGCGGCGCCCGGCCATGCCGCACCGAAGGGCGCCCAGGCCGAGAGGCCGGCCGAAATCGCCACACGTGGTCAGCGTGAAGCAAAGGACATCAGCTACGGCGGTTGGCAGAAGCTCTGCTTCAAGGCCGGCGGCGCGCCCACGCTGTGCCGGACCTCGATCACCGGCCAGTTCGCGACCGGACAGACCGCGGTGCGCGTCGATCTGATCGAACGCGAAGACGCCGCCGCGGCCCGGCTGCAACTGTTCGTGCCTGTCGGCATGTACCTGCAACAGTCACCCAGGTTGAGCGTCGACCAGGGCGCGCCCTTCCGCCTGCCCTACACCTGGTGCCTCACCAATCTGTGCATCGCTGCCGATGTGGCGGCGCCGAAGATCATCAGGGAGATGGAATCCGGCAGGACCCTGACGCTCGAGCTCGTCGATTCGAACCTCCTTGCCATGACGACTTCGATTCCGCTGGCGCAGTTCGCCACCGTACGCAAAGGGGCGCCAGCCAGGACGCTGGAGCAGGATATCGACGAATGACGGGGCGAGTTGATCTCAGGAGATGCCGGCGCGTTCAATGGATCCGATCAGTGACTCCGCCGTGGAGGGCTTGGTCAGATAGGCGAGGCAGCCGGACCCAAGCGCCGCAGCGCGGTTCGCCGGGCTGTCGTTGCCGGTGATGTAGATCACCGGCGCGGTGACGCCCTGCTCGGTCAAGCTTCGCCGCACGTCGATGCCGGATTTTCCACCAAGACCGATGTCGAGGACGATGCAGATCGCGGTGTGGAATTTGTCGTGTTCGAGCAACGCCCCCGCGGACTCGAACAGCGTGGCGTCGAAACCGTGCCCGCGCAGCAACCTGGTCAGGCTGGTCCGCATGGACGCATCGTCATCGACGACAAAAACGGACCGGCATAGCGGCAAGGCGATCTGCCTTTCGGGAGGTGAACGAGCTGCGAGCGCTGTGACGGCGGCGGAATACTACATGGGCTTGCTCTGCGTTGCCGACCCGGCGCCTGTGCATCATTGCGCACGGCTCGCGGAGCACTGTCAACACGCCTTGATACTGTCCTTTGGGGCAGTCACACCGTGGGAACCGGGCTTGCGATGACAAAGCAGCTAATGTTCGTTCGTACCGAGCATTCCAAGCCGCTCCGCGATCGAAACGAGTTCCGCAAGCGAATGAACCTGCATCTTCTCCATCACCTGATGGCGGTGGGCTTTCACGGTGCGCTCGGTCGTCCCGAGTTCATGCGCAATCTGCTTGTTGATCCGGCCGCGCACGACGAGATTGAACACCTGACGCTCGCGTTGCGTCAGCGTGGCCAGATGAGTCCGAAACGTCTCCAGCTTGCTGCGCTGAACGCGGGCCGTCCTCTGACCCGCCAGAGCGCGCTCAATCGCATCGATCAAGTGCTCGGAGGATATCGGCTTGGTCAGGAAGTCTTCGGCTCCCGCCTTGATCGCCCGCACGGTGGTCGGCGTGTCTGCATGCCCCGTCAGGAAGATGATCGGCAGCGCCGAGCCGGACGCGATCAATCGAGCCTGCAAATCGGGGCCACTCAATCCCGGTATTCGCACGTCGAGCAGAATGCACGCTGCCTGTTCGTGATCCAGCGCGGCCTCCAACAACTGCAGTGCCGACGCATAGGTCGCGACCTCATAGCCCGCGAGCTTCAGACGCCGTGTGATCGCGGTCCGAAAGGATTCGTCGTCATCAACCACGTGAACGAGACCCGGCACCTTCAACCTCTCGGCCAGTTCCAGCGAGCACCATTGACGTCCTCTCGCTCGACAAAGTCGTCTTCAACAGCTTCAGAACCGAAATATCTGCTCCAATGAACCAAATCCTCGCAGCGACAGCGCTTTCTCATTCCGCGCACCAAGCGCCAGAGCTGTCCCTTGGTACAATGAACCTAGGGACAATGGATTGAAATACCGCCTTGGTCGTAAATCAGCTTCGGCGGGAGCGGGACAGCGCGGCGCATTCCGAGCAGCGAAAATACTTCGCCGAACGGACCAAATTCGGCGATGAGCTGAGGACTTGGCCCATGTTTGTTCGCATCACAACCGATTCCGCACTGCGTCCCAATTCCCTCCGTGACCTCGGCATGACCAGCGATTCAAATGCGATCGTCACTTTAAGCGAATTTTCGTACAGAAAAGGGACCGAGATTTACGGCGAGAAGGAGCCCGCCGAATATGTCTATCAGGTCAAGGCTGGTGCGGTGCGAAGCTACAAGCTGTTGTCGGATGGTCGCCGGCAGATCGGCGCATTCCATCTCATCGGCGACATCTTCGGGCTCGAGAACGGCGGGGAGCATCGATTCACGACGGAAGCGGTCGTCGACACCACGGTTCGCCTGATCAAGCGACAAAGCCTTGAAACGGTGGCCGAGAGCGATGCGATGGTGGCCAAAAACCTGCTCAGCATGACCGCGAACAATCTCCAGCACGCGGAAGACCACATGCTATTGCTCGGCCGCAAGACCTCACTGGAGCGGGTCGCGGCGTTCCTGCTCGAAATGGACAAGCGGCTAACGGCGGCGGGCGTCATCGCGCTCCCGATGTCGCGACGCGATATTGCCGACTATCTCGGCCTGACGCTGGAGACCGTGTCGCGCGCTCTGTCGCGCCTGCACGAGCTCGCCATCCTCGGCTTCATCGGCAACACCCAACGACAGATCGTCTTGCTCGATCGGAACCGGCTCGCCAGCCTCGATCTGCACCCTTGAACTGGCGAGACGTCGGTCGCGCTTGACGGACGATCCGGAGCGCCGCTCGCCGCGACATTCATGGCTGGCGTGAAACTGGGCCAGGCGCTTCAGTCAGCCCAAGATGCTCGAGCGTCTTGCGCAACACCTCGAAAAGAATGGCGGCGGACCAGCCGAACAGCAGCACGCCGTTCATGGCCGTGAACGGGCCGATCAGCCGCCATTCGCGTACCGGCGTGATGTCGCCGTAACCGAGCGTGGTATAGTTGACGAAAGCAAAGTAGAGCAGGTCACTGCCCGCAGCAGCAGCCTGGACGATGCCGTAGGCCGCGGCCCACATCAGGACTTCCAGCATATGCGCGACCTTCAGCACCACGGCGGTTGCGATCATGACGCCCATCAGGTGCAATTTCGGTCGCTCGGAGTGACGCAAACCCGCGCTGCGCGCGATCCCGACGGCGACGACCGTCACGAGCGCATGAAGCCCGATATTGATCACGCTGACCAGCGTGCCGGCGAGGAACTGTAGCATCATGGTAACCCACCCGCCCTCAATTCACCCCAGGACGTCTTACGTCCCCGCCAAACGATGCCAAACGTCCGCCCGTCGACGTGCCGCCGCGGGTTCCCCTCGCCTGCCACGGCGAAGGCCCGGAAATTGACGTTGGCGAGCATGCCACACTCGCGCCAATCGGCCATGGCAGCGGTTGACTTAAGTCAATGCTGCTCCTACGGCCGGGAGATCGCCAGTGCCGATCCGGCCGGCGAGAGTTGCGACAGGACGGACGCGTTGCTTAAATCGGCGGAAATTCCCGGAGGCCGAGCGCTACGACCCTTTGGCTGCGAGGCGCCCTGGCCTGATCTCAGTCGCGCTTGAGCCCGATCGACTTGACGATGGGAGCAAGGCGGGCCAGTTCGTCCTCGACCAGGCGCTGAAACTTGTCGGGGCCTGAATCGACGTCCGGCTCCAGACCTTGCGAGCGATAGTTTTCCTGCAACCATGGATCGGCCATCGCCGTACGGGTCGCAGCAGCGATCCGCTCCACGATCACATCCGGGGTTGCTCGTGGGGCGAACAAGCCGAACCAGCCGGCATATCTGAGGCCCGGCATGCCGGATTCGATCACCGTCGGAATGTCTGGCGCGCCGCTCAGCCGCCGATCGCTCGTCACGGCGATCAGCCGCAGCTTGCCCGCATGGTGCAATTGCAGGATCTGGCTCGAGACCACGGCAATGACCGACGAGATCTGGCCACTGACGAGGTCGTTGGTGGCGGGACCCATGCCTCGATAAGGAACGTGGACAAGGTCCGCTGCAACACCGGATTGCTGCCTGAACATCTCTCCGATGAGATGATTGCCGGTGCCGACCCCCGGAGTGCCATAGGACAGCCTGCCCGGATTGGCCTTCGCAAAAGCTGCCAGCTCTCGTAGGTCCTTCACAGGCAAGGAAGGATGAACCGCGAATGCCAGCGTGCTGGTGATCAGGCGATAGACGGCGCGGAAATCGCGAACCGTGTCGTAGGCAGGCTGCGCAGAGGACAACGGAATCATCACCTGGGTGCTGCCATTGCCGAGCAGAAGCGAATAGCCGTCGGGTGCGCTCTGCGCCACCGCGGCGGAGCCGATCGCACCGCCCGCGCCGCCGATATTCTCGACATAGATCGGCCCCAGCAGCGAGGTGATCCTCTCGGCCCAGGGACGGCCGATCTGATCACCGGCGGCACCAGCCGTATAGGGAATGACCAGCCTGATGGGGCGGGAGGGATAGTCGTCAGCGGCCGCACAGCCGGGCCATGCGGCCAGCGCCATGATACGCGTCGCCGTATCGAGCAGTTCTCGGCGTGAAAGGAGGGACATCTTCTGCGTATTCAGGACCGTCCCAGTCATCTTACACGAATGAAGGGTCTTGGAAATGCGCCCAGGCAGATCGCTGCCTGCACTGTTCGGGCGATGGGTGGCGCGCGGGCTGCGGCGCAATCCTTGCAGCCGAGGTCGATGATCCGCCGCAGGCAGCAGCTCGCCAGCACGGGTCGATCTCCAGGCTCCAGGTCCAAGCGGCTCCGGGATTAAGAATTTGGTAACGATACGAACGTGGTTGAGCGCGTTAATGCAAATCGCACACCGCCGGTGTCTAGCCCGTAACGACCCTGCTATAAAGCGGAGCCACGGCTCGATCGACTTCGCGACTTATCCGGTTTCCTTGATTGCGCATGAACAAGCTTAGCAACACGTTCGACATCGTCATCGAGCAGGCGTTCGACTTTCTGTCTCCGGAATATGCCGAGCTGTTTGATCGCTCGGCTGCCACGGCGTTCCAGCATCCGATCTGGCTGCACAGCCTCTACACCAGGCTCGCTTCGGATGCGGGTGCAACACCTCTGGTCGTCGTGGTCCGCCACCGCGCAACAGGCGCCCTTGCGATGGTGCTGCCCTTGCTTCGGATCCGGCGCGGTCCGATCCGAACCGTCGAGTTCGCCGACCTCCGCGTCTCCGACTATCTGGCGCCGGTTTGCAGCCCGAAAGTGTTCTCGCAACTGCTCGATGACGCGGACGCTTGCGCGGAGATTCGGCGCCTCGTTCGCCCTTTCGATCTGCTCCGGATCACCAAGCTGCCCGACGGGCGGCTTCCGATCGAGAACCTGCTGGCCGCATCGCGCCGCGTATCGATGGACACCAACGCCTACGCGACGGTGCTCGTCGCGCCGTTCGAGCAATGGCGGACCGGTGCGATCGATCGCTCCTATCAGAAGGAGCTCGCAAAGAAATATCGCCAACTCCAGAAGAAGGGCGCGCTGAGCTTCTCATGCTGCAACGACAGCGCCTCCGTGCTCGAGGCGCTGGACGTGATGAGGAAGTTTCGCGGTCCGCGCTTTCAGGCGCAAGGCGACGGAGATCTGCTCCAGCGTCCCGAATATTTCGGCTTCTATTCCGACGTGGCCCTACGTGGTCTCGGCAGCTTTGTGCGCCTCTATGCCATGAAGATGGACGGCGAGGTGATCGCCGCCGTGCTCGGCCTCTGCCATCAGGGCAGCTTCCTCATCATCATGAGCGCCTTCGACATTGCCGGATACAAGAGCCAGTCGCTCGGCGCGCTGATGTTCGAGCAGGTGGCGCGCGATTGTATCGAACGCGGAGACCAGATGCTCGATTTCACCATTGGTGACGAGCCATACAAGAAATTGTTCGGCGGGCAGCCCTCGCCGATGTGGGCGGTCACGAAAGCCGGCAGCACCGCAGGCGCCATCGCCCTGTTCGCGCTGAAGCAGGCGCCGTGGCTGAAGCTTGCCGCCAAGCGGCTGTCGGATTTGCGCCTCCTGCCCGCCCGCACGCCAACGCCCACGCGTTGAAAGACGACAGGCGAAGGCCGCGGAACTCAGGCGCGCAACGCCCCGCGAACACGCCCGAGCCAGCCGGGATGCATCTGATCAACGCGGTGGGCCAGGCTGCGCCGCAGGAAGTGCAACCGGCGCCGAACATCCCAGCCGATATCATTGCGGGACGTCAGGGCCTGGCGGAAGCGCGCCATCTTCAGAGACTGCTGATCCGCCGCGATCTTGTCGCTATCGGAATAGAACTGCGCAATCTTCTCCTGGTCCATGCCGGCGGTCGTGAGCCAGCGCGGCGCATATTCGGTGCAAAGACGATCGACGTCGACCAGCAGGCGGGCGACGCCGGTGCCGGCGGCGGGACAATTGGTCTGGAAGGCATCGCCAATGAGCACGACGCCGGGCTGGAGATGTCCCTCGACGACGGTCAGGTCCATCACCCAGTTCTGGACCCGGTCGGTGACGCGGAAATCGCCGAGATAGGGCCGCAATCCCGGCAGTAGACGCAGAACGGTCGCTTCCGGTTCACGACGCAGCTCGCGCATGATCGGATCGGTCGGGTCGCGGAACATGAAGAGATTGGCCCGCATGCCGGCGCGTACCGGAAACAGGCTGAGATAGTCGATGCCGTCCGCCGTGCGCTCGCCATAGCAGGTCAGCGCCTCGAAATCGAACGGGCTACCGTCTCGGCGGGCGATCGTGAAGCCGAACGAAACCGAATGGCGCTCGGCCAGCACGCGCCGCATGATGCCGAGTCTGTAGCCGAGAGCTCCCGCCATGCCCGTGGCCAGAACGACGAGGCGCGCAGTCACGCACCGTCCGGAGGCCAGCTCGATATGCTGGACGTCGTCGCTGCAACTGATCGCGGTGACCTCGTCGACGATCAGATCGGATGGATCGGGTATCCGGCTGCGTGCCATGGCGACGAGATCGGCATAGGGAAACCCGTAGGCCCGGCCGACGCTGACATCGACCACCTTGCCTTCCCGGATATTGAGCACCTGGTCATATCGACAAGCGACATTCTCGAGCGCATCGAGGAAGCCCAGCTTGCGGAGCATCGCCAACTGATGGCCGCCGATCTTTTCGACCCGGAACTCGTCCGGATAGACCGCCCGCTTGTCGATCAGGACGATGCGATGCCCTGCCCGCGCCAGCACGGCCGCCGCAAGCGATCCTGCAAGGCCGCCGCCGACGATCGCGATGTCCGCGACAATCGTCGAAGTGCCAGCTGTGTCGATCGGCTCGGTCACAGTTCTATCCGCCGTCATGATCCAGGCTCCCACGGTCAACCAAAGCCGCACGTGCAATTCTCCGGCCTGATGTCGCATCGCAGGACCAAACGCGATCAATTCTCGGTATCGAGGTTAATGAAGCGGGGAGCCGGCCGCCCAGACGAAGGCCGGCACGCCTCTTGCTCGGGATTCTCCGTAAATTCCGGCTTCTGGCCGTTCTGCGGTCGATCCCGGCGAGCCATTTCGCATTCAAGCGGCTGATCTCGCCTTTCTCGGCCGTCGATGCGGCGCTATGCCGTCAGTCGGCCTGAGCTCGGCCCTGGTCTATTTGGGACAACGGGGACGGTGATGTTCCACAGTGAAGCAACCGGCATGACCGAGACATCGACGCCGCAGGCGAGATCCTGGATGCCCCGCATTAACACTCGCGGTTTTTCGGCATGCTAGATTGTCACCGGTATCGGAACATGTCTCTTCAGGAGAGAGCAGCTCCTTAAACTTCCATGATCAAATCCATCCTCCAGCTCATGCGGCGCGACGTCACGCGCGGTGTCGTCGGGACCATCCTGCTGAAGGTTGGTAGCGGCGCACTCGCGTTTGCGTTGTTTTCGCTGGCGGCACGAACGATGTCGCCGGACGGCTTCGGTATCTTTGCGACCTGGCTTTCGGTTGCCCAGATCGCTGCCGTCGTGGGACTGGTGGGCCAGGAATCGCTGCTGGTGCGGTTCCTGAACGAGTACCAGGTCGGCGACAGGCCGGACCTCACCAAAGGTGTCCTCCTCTCGAGCTTCAAGATTACCTCGGTCGCAATGCTGATCGTGATCGCCGGGATCGCCATCGCGGCGGACATGAGAGGCGATGGGTGGCTGCTCATACTTGCGGTATCGGCCTACACGGCCGTGAATGCCGGAGTGATGCTTGGCAGCCAGATCGCACGCTCGCTGGTCAGCATTCTCACAGGCGAAGGAAATCGCGAGTTCTTCTGGCGAGTCATCGTCGTCCTGTTCCTGCTCGCCATGCTGCTCGCTCATCGGCAACTCGATCCCGCCGAGTTGATCGCGGTGATGACCATTGCCATGTCGGTCGGCCTGGTTGCGCAAATCATCTCGATCGCGCGCGTGCTGCCGGATTTGCGCGATACGGCGGCGCGCTCTGAAACGTCCCGCTGGCGCTCGAGCGCTCTTCACTTCTGGCTCGCATCCATCCTCGAAGCCGCAAACCAGTATTTCGACGTCATTCTGGTGTATTGGATGCTGGATCCGGTGACCGCCGGAATCTACTTTGCCGCATCGCGCCTCGCCAACATCTTCGCCATGCTGTCTGCGGCGCTGTACACGTTCGGAGCGCGCCGGCTTCCCTCGCTGTATTTCAGCAAGAACCACCAGGAGTTCGAGCGAACCTTGCAGCTGATGGCGGAGGTGACCGCGCTATGCGTGGTCGCCGGGCTCGCCACGATCTGGATCGGCGGCCCCTATCTCCTCAATTTGTTCGGACCTCATTTCACCGCACAGCACTCGGTCTTGACCGTGCTCGCCATCGGGACGGCCATCCAGGCCGCGGGCGGCCCGTCTGCTGCAATCCTGCAGCTGACCGGCCATGAACGAATCTATGTTCCCGTCGTTGCCGCCAATGTCGCGCTGCGGCTCGTGGGATTTCTCATCCTCATTCCCTGGCTCGGCGTGCTTGGCGCGGCGATTTCGGCCACCGTGTCGCTGGCGCTTGCGACCATTGCCCTGAACGTCCTCTGCCGCCGGCGAACAGGGGTGGATCCTTCGATCCTCGTGCTGTTGCGCTTCTCCGCCTTGAAACGCGGCAATTATGCAGTGCGCGGCGCCGACACCAGCGACTAAGCGTCAATCACGCCCTCCCCCGGCGGTCTGCGATCACGCGCTCGCGGCGCGCAAGATCGATTGGTTAACGCGCTCGCTGCGCAGCATCCGGAAACCGGTGAAATGGCTGCGCGAACAATGTCGGCGGCCAGGCCTGGCATTAACTCCGTTTGTTGCTAGTCGGTGTCCACGCGATGCCCGCATGATAGGTACGGAGTTAAGAAGGTGAAGATTTGGTTTCTTTAGCGGGTCGGGATCCGTGCTCCACTATAAGCCGAACAGGGAATTGGGCGAGACGGCTGCGACGGCACTCGCGCGGCCGAACGGCAGCGGACGAAAGCTGCACGTGCTTCTCGCGCAAACCCAGGCCGAGAACGCCGGTGCGCAGGAGATCTCCAGGCTGCTTGGCGCCGGGCTGACCGCGCGCGGCTACCGCGTCACCAATCTGTTCTTCTTCCGCAAATCGGATTCCTTCGACGAGCCGCCCGATACGCTCTACTGCGCGCCCAGCCGGCCGGGCAATCCGGTGGCGCTGCTGCGGATGCTGTGGACACTCGGCCGTCATATCAGCACCATCAAGCCGGACGCCGTCCTGACCTTCCAGCATTTCGGCAACGTCATCGGCGGCGGCGTGACGCGCCTCGTCAGCCGCGCACCCGTCATCGCAAATCAGGTTTCATCCGCGCTGGCGATGAGCTGGCCGGTCCGCACGGCTGACATCTTCATGGGTAGCCTTGGCTTCTTCGACCGGATCACGCTCAATTCGCAGGACATGCAGCGCGAGTATTCGCGCTACCCCGCGGCCTACCGGTCGCGCATGGTGCATGTCCCGCACGGCTTCGACGACAAGGCCCTCACCCTGTCGAAGGAGGCCGCGCGACAGAAGTTCAACCTGCCGCCGGATCGCATACTACTCGGCTGCGCAGCGAGGCTGCATCCGCACAAGCGTCTCGACCTGGCGATACGTCTGTTACCGGATCAACCGTCCTGGCACCTTGCGCTTGCCGGCCAGGGAGCCGACGAGGCCCGGCTGAAGCTGCTGGCGAGTGAATTGAAGGTGTCGGACAGGCTGCATTTGCTCGGGGAAATCCAGCCCAGCCGGATGGCGGAGTTTCTCGCCTGCCTGGACGTGTTCGTATTCCCGACACAGGCCGAGACCTTCGGTCTGGCCGCGGTCGAGGCTGCGAACGCCGGTGTTCCCTCCGTCGTCACCGATCTTCCCGTCCTGCGCGAAGTGTTGTCCTACGAAGGAAGACCGACTGCACTCTTCGTCGACGCTTCCGATCACGCGAAGCTCTCCGCGGCCGTCTCCAGGCTGCTGACGGACCAACATCTAAGCGACGAACTGCGACAAAACGCCAAAGGCTTGCGGTTGCGCTATTCGGTAGATGCCATGGTGGAGGAATACGTTCGAATTCTCGGCCAGGTCATCTGACCGGACGATTGGAATAGATGGGCTCGACATGATCATCGAGTTTCGCTGTGAACGTGAATACGCGCGGCGGTGGATGGGCCGCGAGACGCTGTTGATCGACGGCCGGGATGTTCCGGTTCAAATCGCGTGGACGGCGACGGCCGAGCCGCGGCCCGCAGGTCTCGACGCCCTGTTCGAGCTCGAACGCATGGTGCTGCACAAGGGCAAACACAGCGGCGTCCACAGGCTGAACGTCATACCGGAACCGACGCGGGCTCGCACCGAGACAGCCGACGTGATCGTCGACTTCACCGGCGGCGCGCGCGATCCGAACGGCTCCGCCCGGCTGTATCTCCGTCCGCTGTTCAATGGCGTTGCAGGCGAGAACGCCGCGCTCGCCGCCATTCTGGCTGGCGACCTGCCGGTGATCGACATCGTCAACGAGGTCGACGGTTCGGTCCTCGATCGCGGCCATCCATCCGGAGAAATTGCCGCCGGCCTGAGCGGCGCACTCGAAACCGTCATGGCGCGAACCCTGACCATGGTGGCGGCGATCCTATCGGGACGACCGCGGCTTGTGCCGCAACTGGCGCGTCCGACAGCGGATGGCCCGCGTCGTGGCCCCGTTGGCTATGTCGCGCGCGGCCTTGCCGTGTCGATCGCCAAGGAGATCTATCGCCTGTGCTGCTATGCCCCTCACTGGCATGTCGGGTGGCGCTTCAATGACGGCGCGGGCGTCTGGCAGACCGGAGATCTATCAGGTCCAAGCTGGAACGTTCTGGCAGATCCTGGAAACCACTTCTACGCCGATCCCTTTCCCATGACCTGGCAGGGACGAACATTCGTCTTCTTCGAAGACCTCGATCACCGCGTTGGAAAAGGCATCATATCGGCGATCGAATTCAACGACACGGGCCCGGTAGGACAGGTCGTGCCCGTGCTGGAAGAGCCCTGGCACCTCTCCTACCCGTTCCTGATCGAAGACGGCGGCGCGTTGTGGATGATCCCGGAGAGCTCGCTCAACGGGGACGTCGCCCTCTACAAATGCGTTCGGTTCCCGGACAAATGGGAGCGGCATGCGACGCTCCTCTCAGGCCTTGAACTCGCCGACGTGACGATCACGCGGTACAACGGCCTGAACTATCTGTTCGGCGCCTGGCGCGACGGAACCGGCGGCTATTCGGATTCGCTGGCGATCTATTACGCCGAGCACCTCCTGGGCCCCTGGTTGCCCCATGCCAGCAATCCGGTCCTGATCGACCGCGCGAGCACGCGGCCGGCGGGGAATTTCGTCACGATCAATGACAAATTGTGGCGACCGGTTCAGAACTGCACCGACGGATACGGCGCTGCGCTCGCGCTGGCGGAAGTGATCGAACTGTCGCCGACCGCCTTCAAGCAGATCGTGCGCCATTCTCTGAAGCCCGGACCGACATGGCCCGGCAGGAAGCTCCACACCCTGAACCGCTGCGGCCGGCTCGAGGTGATCGACGGATCGCGTGTCCAACCCAAGACCCGCGCCTTCGCGGGCAGATTTCCATCGGCGGCCTTATCGGCGCGAACCAGCCCTCATACCGCCTGCTAACGCGGATGGCTGAACAAATCCGTCGTGGCGTCATCGACTGCGATCTCGACCAACGCGGGACCACGTGAAGTCAACGCTTCGCTCAAGATGCGGTCGACATCGCCGGCATCTGTGATGCGCTGCCCCACGCAGCCCATCCCCTTGGCAAGCGCAACGAAATCGAGCCCGGGCAGATCGATTCCAGGCGGGCGATGCGCCTGCATCAGCTGGCTGAAGGCACGCATCGCGCCATAGCCCGAATTGTTCATGATCACGAAGGTGATCGGCAAGCCGCGCTGCGCTGCGGTCCAGATCGCCTGAACGCAATACATCGCCGAGCCATCGCCGATCAGGGCGACGATGCGGCGGCCGGGCCGCGCCAGCGCCACGCCGACGGAGGCCGGCAGGCTGTAGCCGAGCCCACCGCTGGCCATCGTGTAGAAACTGTCGGCGCCCGGCCGCGGCATGAATTGTTGAATGGCGGGACGATGCGACGGCGCCTCCTCGACCACGATCGCATCGGGCGGCATCAGCGCCGACAACCGGCCCAGCGCATAGGCCGGAGGAATTGGATTTTGCGCGGCAGGCGCGGCAGGAAGCGCCCGCGCGGCCGGCGCCTGACGCTCCGCAGTTTCGGGCAATGCCGCCTGAAGCGCAACGAGCGCCTTCGGGAGCGTGCTGATGATGGTGTCGCCGACGGCCGCGGACGCGGCCTCCGTCGGATCGTCGGTGATCTGCCAGATCGGCGTTCGGTCGTCGAGCAATTCGCATTGTCCCTCGACATGGAAGGTGAACACGGGCGCTCCGATCACGACGATCAGATCGGCCCCGCGCAAGGCACGAGCGAGCCCTCCCGGTGCTGCCGGAAGGAAGCCGGCGAATTGCGGATGCAATTCCGGAAAGCTCGAACGGCTCGACATCGGGCTTGCCCACACCGCCGCCCTCGCCTGTTCGGCGACCGCAACCATCGCCTCGACACAGAAGCTGCGATCGATGTCAGGCCCGACGACGAAGGCAGGCTTCTTGGCTGCGGCGATGGCCACACCGAGCCGAACGATCGCTGCCGGGTCGGGGGCAAATTCCGTCGCGATGTGGCGGATCGGCGGCGCGACGGCGGGCCGTGCCCAATCATCCGATGGCACGGACACGAAGGTCGGGCCGCGCGGATGCTGCATGGCGACGAGGAAGGCCTGCGCAATCGCCGCCGGGACGTCCTCGGGTCGCGCGGGTTCCGCGCTCCACTTCACATAGGGCTTTGGAAACTGCGCGGCATCCTCGGCAAAGAGATAGGGCCGCATCCGCAGCAGGCTGCGCGCCTGCTGCCCCGATGTCACGACCATCGGCGTCTTGTTGCGAAACGCCGTGAAGAGATTGCCGAGCGCGTGACCGAGCCCGGCCGCCGAATGCAGATTGACGAAGGACGGACGCCCCGTCGCCTGCGCATAGCCATCGGCCATGCCGACGACGCAGCCTTCCTGCAAGCCGAGCACGTAATCGATGTCATCGGGCCAGTCGCCGAGAAACGCGAGCTCCGTCGAGCCCGGATTACCGAAGACGCGATCGACGCCGAACGAGCGAAGCACACCGAGGGTCGCCTCCCGAACCGTCAGGACTTTGGAATTCATTTGGAGTTTCCCCTAGGTGCTTCGCTGCTCGAGCCATCAGAACGGATAGTGCTGAGGCTGCGTCTCGATGGTGATCCAGCGCAGATCGGTGAACTCGGCGATCCCGGCCTGGCCGCCGAAACGGCCGTAGCCCGATCCCTTCACGCCGCCGAACGGCATCTGCGCCTCGTCATGCACGGTCGGGCCGTTGACATGGCAGATGCCGCTTTCGATACGCTGTGCCACCGTCAGCGCGCGGGCGACGTCGCGGCCGAACACGGCGGCCGAGAGGCCGTACTCGGTGTCGTTGGCGAGACGCACGGCCTCGTCGACGCCATTCGCGCGGATCACCGAGACGACGGGACCAAAGCTCTCCTCGGTGTAGATGCGCATGCCGGGCACCACACGGTCGAGCACGGTTGCCGGAACGACCGTGCCGGCCCGCTCGCCGCCCGCGAGCTTGACGGCGCCCTTGCCGATGGCGTCATCGATCAGTGCGACGACGTGCTTAGCCGGCGCTTCGTCGATCATCGAGCCGACGACGACCGGGCCGGAGCGCGGGTCACCGGCCGGAAGCGCGCTCGCCTTCTTTGCGAGCTTCTCGACAAAGGACGCGGCCACCGCCTCGTCCACGATCACGCGCTCTGTGGACATGCAGACCTGGCCCTGATTGATGAAGGCGCCAAACGCCACGGCCGCGACGGCGGCATCGAGATCGGCATCGTCGAGCACGACCAGCGGCGCCTTGCCGCCGAGCTCGAGCAGCACCGGCTTGAGGTGGCGTCCCGCGAGTTCGGCGATGACGCGGCCGATGCGGGTCGAGCCGGTGAAGTTGATCCGTCGCACGGCGGGATTGGCGATGAGGCGCTCGACCAAGGCGGGGGCATCCGCCGGCCCATTGGTCACGACGTTCACGACGCCGGGCGGAAAGCCCGCGTCCTTGAACACTTCGCCGACCAGCCGGTGCGTTCCCGGGCAGATCTCGGACGCCTTGAGCACGACCGTGTTGCCGCAGGCAAGCGGCGTCGCCACCGCGCGGACGCCGAGAATGATCGGCGCATTCCACGGCGCGATGCCGAGGCACACGCCGGCCGCCTGGCGGACGGACATCGCGATGCAGCCCGGCTTGTCGGACGGGATCACCTCGCCCGCGATCTGCGTCGTCAGCGATGCCGCCTCGCGCAGCATCCCGGCCGCGAGCTTGACGTTGAAGGCCGACCAGACCTCGGTCGTGCCGATCTCCGCCATCATGATCCTGATGAAGGCGTCACGCTTGGCATCGAGCGCATCGGCCGCCTTCAGCAGCAGGGCGCGCCTTGCGTTCGGGCCGAGCGACGACCATGCGGGCAGCGCGGCGGAGGCCGCCGCCACCGCAGCATCGGCATCGGACACGGTCGCTGCGGCCGCGCGGCTTGCGACCTCCTGCGACAGCGGATTGCGGCGCTCGAACACCTTGCCGGTCGAAGCGGCCTGATCCTGTCCATTGATGAGAAGACTGACGTCCATGAGAACCTCCCTGATATTGTAGCCGAGCTCAGCCGAGCAGGCGCGATTTGCTGGTTTCGTGCGCGAAGCCGAGCGCGATCACCGCCGCGAGCGCGAGCGCGACGTAGTATCCGGTGATCGCGTAGGTGGAGCCCGTCTGCGCGAACAGGCTGGTAGCGACGAGCGGCGCGATGCCGCCGCCGAGTACCGTGCCCAGTTGCTTTCCGATCGACACGCCGGTGAAGCGGATGCGGGTCGGAAACAGTTCCGGGAAATAGCTGCCTTCGGTGCCGAACATCAGCGGATGGATGATGCCAGCGGCGAGCATCACCGCGCCCGTTATCAGCAGCGTGTCCCGGCTTGCGATCACGCCGTAGAATGCGAACATCGAGATGGCCGCAAGCACGACGCCCGCCAGGAACAGGCGCTTGCGACCGATCCGGTCGGACCAGGCGCCAATCAGCGGCATGGCCACGAGCCCGACGAGATTGGCGAACAACACGGCCTGCGTGATCACGTCCTTCTGGACGCCGAGCTGACGTGTCGCGAAGGAGATGGTGAAGATGGCGGTCAGATAGAAATAGGACGTCTGCGCCATCTCGGCGAAGAACACGATGAGGATCGGCCGCCAGTGCCCCCTGATCGCCTCGACAGCCGGCACCGTCTCGGACTCCTCCGCCTTGCGGAAGGTCGCGCTCTCCTCGATGCGCAGCCGCATGTAGACGCCGAGCGCGACCAGCACCGCGCTGATCAGGAACGGAACGCGCCAGCCCCACGACAGCAGATCCGCTTCCGGCAGCCGCGAGATCGCGAGCGCCGCAAACGAGGCGAGCACGACCCCGACGGGACCCGCGGCCTGGATCACCGCCGCCGAGAAGCCGCGCCGGTGGCCGGGCGCCGTCTCGATCGCCATGAGGATCGCCGCGGTGGATTCGCCACCGAGCGCAAAGCCCTGAAGGAAGCGCAGCACCACGAGCGCGACGGTCGCGGCCAGGCCTGCGCTGGCGTAGGTCGGCAACAGCCCGATCGACATGGTCGCAAGGCCCATCATCAGCAGCGTGCACAGAAGAACGGATTTGCGGCCGAGGCGGTCGCCGAAATGACCGAACACCAGCCCGCCGAGCGGACGCGCCAGAAATCCGACGGCGAAGGTCGCGAACACCGCGATGGTCGCCGTGAGCTGGTCGAACTTTGGAAAGAACAGCTGGTCGAACACCAGTGGCGCGATCAGGCCGTAGATGAAGAAATCGTACCATTCGATCGCAGTGCCGATGGTGCCGGCGATCAGGATGCGACGTCGGCTGCTTGCGGTCTGCTCGGCGCCGACGGCGGCGGCAGCATGATCGTCGTAGTCCTCAAATGCTCTTGCCATGTTGTCCTCCTCCGGTGTCATTGTCGTCTTGTTGTTATTGGCGTACGGCCGCAGATCGAATGCGGCGAGAACTGATCAGCTTGCCAGCCGCGCACTGTCGCTTGCGCTGCGTCCGAGCGCGCGGGCAAGGACGCGCCCGATCGCTCCAGCCTGCGACGCGCCGCCGCGCCAGGCCACGATCTGGTCGGGACGGATCAAGGCGAGGTCGGTCCCATAGATTTCGCGCAAGGATGCCGGCAGCGTGACCAGCTTCAAATCGACCCCGAGCGCGCGGACGGCGTCGGTGACCGCGGCGGGCGCCGACGCGACCTCACCGAACTGGAGCAACGTCCATTCGAAGCCGAACAGGTCGTACAAGGACACCCCGTCGTCCAGCCACGCATGCGGTGCGCGGCCACCGGGGCAGGCGCTGGGAACGTAGACGTTTGCGGCATCGGGCGGTGGTTCGGTGCCATCGGAGACGATGATCGGCGAGCCGTCGTACCGTCCGCCGAAGGTGACACCGGGGATGTTGAATTCGGCACGGGCGTGCTGCTCGAGATAAATGCCCGCCGTCCGCCGCGCCTCGCTGCCCTCGTCGGTGGCGTCCTCGATGTCAGGCGCCGGCGCGAACAGACCAAGGGAGTCGGCAAAGCGCCGCGCATAGTCGGTGTTGCGCAGCGCCACCGGACGCCGCTCGAGCTCGTAGCTGTCGAGCAGCGTCGCCGGGCTCAGACCCTTGACGACGCTTGCGAGCTTCCAGCCGAGATTGACCGCATCCTCGATCGCGGTGTTGTAGCCGAGCCCGCCGGTCGGCGTGAACAGATGCGCGGCGTCGCCGCCGAGGAACACCCTGCCCCGTTGCATGCCGTCCGCCACCAGCGCGTGACCGGCGGTCCAGGTCAGGAAGGACAGCACCTCGCAATCGATCGGCGCGCCGCAGGCGCGCTGAAACGCGGCCTTGGCCTCGTTGATCGTGATCGCACTTTCGTCCTCGCCCGGCCGAAGCTGCGTGTGAAACGCGAATTCGTCACGCCCGTTCACCGAGGCCATGAAGGCGCGGCGATCCCCGTTGAAGCAATTGTACATCCACGCCTTGGCGTGCGGGATGCTCGCGTAGAACTCCGGCGAGCGGAGATAGACCGCCAGCATGCGGCCGCCCATGAAGTCACGCTGCGTTCCGGTCTCGCCGCCATAGACAATGCCGAGCGACTGGCGGACTTGCGAGCGCGGCCCGTCCGCTCCGACCAGGAAGTCGGCCCGGACCTGAAAACGGTTGCCGTCCTCAAGACATTCGATCTCGCCGACGATGCCGTCATCGCTTTCGACGTAGCCGATCAGCCGGTGGCCATAGTTCAGCTTGATGCCGGCAAGCCGTTCGGCATGGCGGCGCAGCACCGCCTCGACATATTTCTGCGAGACCCGGTGCGGCAGCTCCGCCGCGCTCCAGGAGCCCGACATGCCCTTGATCAGCTCGCCCGCGCGTGACGATGACGGCAGGGCAAACCGCGCCAGCTCGTAGCCGGCATAGCGGGTGAAGTACGCAACGTCGGTCGGGTAGTCCGCAGGCAGACCTTCGCGCCTGATCTCGTCGGCAAAACCAAGCCGCCGATAGTGCTCCATCGAGCGCGCCTGCGTCGCATTGGCTTGCGGGTTGAACGCGGTCCCCGGCTTCTCGTCGACCAGGATCGCGGACACACCGCGCCGGCCGAGCTCGTTGGCCAGCATCAGCCCGCAGGGCCCCCCGCCCACGATGAGCACCGCGGCCGTCAGACGTGTTTCCAAGACGCTTCTCCCTACCAGCATTATCTTGCATGGTAAGGAAGCCTGACGATATCGTCAAGTCGCCTGACTAATCGACATCCTCGAGCGTGTCGAACCTCTCGCCATAGACCGCCAGTCCCTTCAGGATCGCGTCCATCGTGGCCTTGCCGAGCTCGGCGCGCATCTCCTGCTCGGCGATGTCCACGGCATCGCGGAACGCATCCAGCCATTTGCGCCCGGCGGGCGTGAACATGACGATGCGCGCGCGCCGGTCGGTCGGGTCGGCGATGCGATTGACGAGGCCGAGCTCGGCGCATTGATCGACCAGCTCGCCCATCGCCTGCTTGCTCATGGAGGCGCGGCGGGCAAGCTCGGTGAGCCTCGTCCCCTCGACGTCGAGATTGCGGGTGAGGCTGACATGCGCGATGCGCGTCTCGTCGTGCCCCTTCTCGCTCATCAATTCGAGCACGCGGCCTTCGAAGCGCCGCACGGCGTTGTTGAGCAGGCGACCGATATTGGCATGCCGCCACGCGGTGCCGGATGTGGCGCCGGATATCCTGGATTTCACGAGATCTGCTTCCGATTCGACTGATCGAGATTGCGCGAGGCTAACACAAGAGGCAGCCCGCGCGCTCATACGGCAGATCAGCACGTGCATTGGCGGCTATCGCACCACGGGCGGCGTGGTTTCAAAACGCCGCCCCCCGCCCCCGTTTCAAGCGCTGCCGGTAAGGGACGGCATCTTACTGGGAGCGATCCGAGGTCCAGCCCTTGTACTCGGCGACGTTGTCCCTGGTCACGAGCTTGGACGGCAGCAGCTCGACGGTCGAGGCCGGCTTCTGGCCATTGAGAATGCCGACACCGACCTGCACGGCCCGCCGGGCCATGAAGAACGGGTCCTGCGAAGCCGAGGCGTGGATCTGCGGCGACTGCGGATCTTTCAGCGCGGCTTCGATATCGGGCGCGCCGTCGACCGCGGTGATGACGATGCCGCTGCGGTTCTGCTGGCGCGCCGCAAGGTCGGTGCCGATCGCCTGCGGATCGTTGATGGCGAAGATGGCGTCGATCTTGGGGAAGCGCGTCAGATAACCCTGCGCGACGGTGAGGCCACCTTCGCGCGAGCCTTTGCCGTCCTGGTCGTTGGACAACACCTTGATGCCGGCGTTCTTCGAGAAAACGTTCTTGCAACCGACGACGCGGTCGATCACGGCGGAGACCTGCGGCCCGTTCTCGATGATGACGTCGCCCTTGCCGCCCAATTTGTCGACGATGTACTGGCAGGAGATCTCGCCGGCCTGCACGTTGTTGGTGGTCACGGTGGCATCGGCGCCTTCGGCCGCGGTGTCGACCGCGACGACGACGATGCCCGCGGCCTGCGCCTTCTTGATCGCCGGCCCGATCGCCTTGGGATCGCCGGGGTTGAGCAGGATCAGGTCGACGCCGGCGGCAATGAAATTGTCGATCTGGGTGACCTGCTTGCCGAGGTCGTATTCGAAGCCGACTGCCGTGATCTTCACATTGGGATTGGTCTTCTTCGCCTCGAACTCGGCGCCCTTCGACAGCGCGACGAAGAACGGATTGCCCATCGATCCCAGCGAGACGCCGATCGACTTGAGCTCCTTGGCGAAGGATGGCGCGGCGCTGAGGGCAAGCGCCGTCGCGGCGCCGGCGAGCATGATCGTCTTCAACATGGACTTCCTCCCTAGTCTGTCTTCGTCCCCGGCGCGGCAGACCAGTTGCCGCAACGGAACCTCGCATTCACGTTCTGGCCGAACCTTGCAGCCGGTAGCGATCGAGCGCCACGGCGCCGATGATGACCAGGCCCTTGATGACATATTGCCAGATGTCGGAAACGCCGACGAGGATCAGGCCGTTCGACAGCACGGCGATGATCAGCGCACCGACCAGCGTGCCCCAGATCGAGCCGATGCCGCCGACGAAGGAGGTGCCGCCCAGGATCACGGCGGTGATCGCGTCGAGCTCGTAGGACTGCCCGAGCTGCAGGCCGTTGGCCGCATAGAGCCGCGCCGCCTGCATGGCGCCGCCGAGCCCGGCGAAAAGCCCGGAGACGCCGTAGACGAAGATCAGCACGCCCCAGACCTTGATGCCGGCAAGCCGCGCCGCGCTTTCATTGCCGCCCACCGCGTAGATGTGCACGCCGAGCACGGTCCGGCGCAGCACCAGCCACGAAATGAAGATGACAAAGAGGGCGATCACCGAGAGCCATGGGATCGACGCAACGCCAGGGATGAGGGTCAGTGAGCCGTTGCCGATGAAGGCATAGGGAATGGACGGATTGAACACGGTGGTGTCGGCGCCGAGCAATCGCGCCAGGCCCCGTACCGCGGTGAGCGAGCCGAGCGTGACGATGAAGGGCGGCAGGCGGAGCAGCGCGATCAGCGCGCCGTTGACGATACCGAAGCCGAGGCCCGTGAGCAGCGCGGCCGGCAGCCACAGCATTCCGAGCTCCGGCAGCTTGGAAAGCGTCAGCCCGGCCATGGCGGAGGCCGCCAGGATCGAGCCGACCGAAAGGTCGATGCCGCCGGTGAGGATGACGAAGGTCATGCCCGCGGCGAGCACGGTGTTCACCGCTGCCTGCTGCAGCACGATGCCGAGATTTTGTCCGGTGAAGAAGCGTCCCTCGGACAGCATGTGGAAGCCGATGCAGAGAATGAGCAGCACCGGCAGCATGCCGAGAGCGCTGATCAGCACCCTCACCCGCTGGCGCTTTGACTCTGCGGCGGCACCGTTGGTCGTCGCCGGTGCGGGCTTGGCCTGCGAGGCACCATTGTCAGGCATCGAGATGCTCCATCCCCGTGGCAAGCGCCATGATGTCTTCCTGGTTCAACGGCGCCGTCTCGGTTCGCCGGACCTCGCCTGCGACCAGTCCCGACCGCATCACGACGACGCGGTCACAGATTCCGATGATCTCGGGCAGGTCGGACGAGATGACGAGGATCGCGGTGCCGGCTTTGGCAAGATTGTCGATGATCGAATAGATCTCGGATTTGGCGCCGACGTCGACGCCGCGCGTCGGCTCGTCGAGGATCAGCACCTTAGGCGCAATGGCAAGAAGCCGCGACAACAGCAGCTTCTGCTGATTGCCGCCGGACAGGCCGCCGGCGGGAACGCCGACATTGGCGGCGCGGATGCTGAGCCCTGCGAAGGCCCGATCGGCGCGCTCGCGCGCCTTATCGCGATCCAGGAACCAGCCGAGCTTCGCATCGCGGCTGAGGACCGCGAGGTTGATGTTGTCCAGACATGACATGTCGAGAAACAGGCCGAGCGCCTTGCGGTCCTCGGTCAGATAGGCGATGCCGGCCTCGAGCGCCTCACCCGGCGTGCGGATCTCGACCGGCCGTCCCTCCAGTTCGAGACGTCCGGACGTCTTGTGCGCCGCGCCGATGATGAGATGCGCAAGCTCGGTACGACCGGCGCCGATCAGGCCGGCGAGACCAACCACCTCACCCGCGTGCACGGTCAGCGAGCAGCCCTTGACGCGCAGGCCATCGGCCATGTCGATCGCGGCGAGCACGGGATGGCCGCGTCCCGCCTCGGGATCATGGTCCTTCTTGTAGAACGATGAGACGTCGCGCCCGACCATCAGCCGCACGATGGTGTCCGCACGGATTTCGGGCTTGTCGAGCGAGCCGACCAGCCGGCCGTCGCGCAGCACGGTGACGCGGTCGCCGAGCGCGTAGACCTCGTCCATGCGATGCGAGATGTAGATGATGGCGAGGCCCTCGGCGCGAAGCTGGCGGATCAGCGCGAACAGCCGTGCGCTCTCGCCGGCCGACAGCGCCGTGGTCGGCTCGTCCATGATCAGGATCTTCGATCTCGCGTGTAGCGCACGCGCGATCTCGACCAGTTGCCGCTGCCCCATGGACAGATGCGCCACCAGCGTCGACGGCAGGAAGTCCGCACCGAGCCGCTTCAGGATGGGACCGACGCCCTCGCGCATGGCGCCGCGCGCCAATAAACCTGTCCGAGACATCTCCCGTCCCAGATAGATGTTCTCGGCAACACTGAGATTGGGGGCGAGCGACAGCTCCTGATAGATGATGGAGATGCCTGCCGCGCGGCCGCCGAGCGGACCTTCGATCCGTACCGGCTGTCCTTCGATGCGGATCTCGCCGCCGGGATCAGGCCGATAGGCGCCCGACAGGATCTTCATCAGCGTCGACTTGCCGGCGCCGTTCTCACCCATCAAGGCATGGATTTCGCCAGCATAGACGGTGAGATCGACGGCACGCAGCGCCTTGATGCCGAAGAAGGATTTTGAGACCCCGCGCATCTCGAGGATCGGATCGTTCATCGTGCCTCCCGGCGCACAATGCGTTTCCCACCCGCGTCTCAATCATTCTGTCAGCGCGGCTTGCGCATTAAACAAAAGGCCGCGGCACAGGGCAATACCGAACAGGCGGGAACGCAGCATCGCGGCGGCGCTAGTGGCGCGGACGATACAGTTCGCGCCAGGCGGGAAGCCGCTCGGCATAAGCATCAGTCAGCCCGGTGTCAGGTTCGAACGTCTCGATGCGCTGCGGCCGGGTGCACACGGTGGCGATCGCCTCACCGGTGACAGCAAGTCGCCCCAATCTCGCCGCACCGAACGCGGCACCGGTCTCACCTCCGGCGAAACGATGGATCCGAACATTCAGCACGCTCGCCAGCACCGAGAGCCAGAAGCCGGACCGTGAACCACCACCAATGGCATCGGCTTCCGTAATCACAATGCCAGCATCGGCGAGCGCGTCGCGGCAATCGGCCAGTGCAAAGGCAACGCCCTCGAGCACCGACTGCACGATCGCCGCGCGGTCGGTGCCATGGCTTAGACCATCGAGCATGCCGCGCACGGCGGGATCGTCGTGCGGCGTCCGCTCGCCGGCGAGATAAGGCAGGAAGCTCACGGGCGATGGTGCCTGCGGGCGCGATCCAAGTGGTGCCAGCAACTCGGCCTCGCTGACGCCGAACAGGCGCGCGGCCCAGGCGAGGCAGGAGGCAGCCGACAGGATCGCGCCGGCCTGAATCCACATGCCGGGAATGGCGTGACAGAACGTATGCACCGCGCGGTCCGGGTTCGCAGCGATTGTGCTGGTCGGTGCCAGCAGGGCACCCGAGGTTCCCAAAGATACGAACGCGGTTCCCGGCTGGATCGCACCGATGCCGACGGCGCCCGCCGGATTGTCGCCAGCGCCACCCGCGATCACCGGCTGCCTCACCATGCCCCAGCGCCGCGCGAGTTCGCTGCGCAATGTTGTTGCTGGCGCGCATCCCTCGACCAGGCGCGGCGTGTGATCGCGCGACAGGCCGGTCGCGGCCAAGGCCTCGTCCGACCAGTCCCGGCGTGCGACGTCGAGCCATAGGGATCCCGATGCATCCGAGGCGTCCTCGATGGCTTCGCCTGATAACACCAGGCGCAGATAGGCCTTCGGCAGCAGAACGAGTCTCGTCGCTGCAAAGATCTCAGGTTCGTGCGTCGCAACCCAGAGCAGTTTCGGCGCGGTGAATCCAGCCATCGCCTTGTTGCCCGTCACCGCACGCAAGGCCGGCCAGCGGTGCTCCAGAATGCGACACTCGGCGGCGGCGCGTCCGTCGTTCCAGAGGATGCAGGGCCGCAGCGGCCTCAAGCTCGCATCGAGCAGCGTGGCGCCATGCATCTGACCGGACAGCCCAATGCCCTTGACCGCCGCCAGCTCTTTTCCATGCGACGTCTTCAGGGCATCGAGCGTGGCGAAGGTCGCCTCGATCCATTGCGCGGGGTCCTGCTCGGAATAACCCGATTGCGGCGAGGTGATCGTCAGCGGCCGGCTTTCGCTTGCAATCACGCACTGGGCAGCGTCGACGAGAACGGTCTTGACTGCGGAGGTGCCGAGATCGATGCCGAGATACATGACTGCTTCCGCTCACTTCGCCGCGTCGATCCAGATCCCCGGCTCGGAATGCTCGCGGATGTGGCTGACCAGGAAGTCGGAAAACACCCTGATCTTGGCGGGCAGCCGGACGCGGTTTTGATAGGCGATGTTCATGGTGAGCAGCGGAAGCTGCCAATCCCTCAGGACGGGCACCAGCCGGCCGGCCGCGATGTCGCTCTGCACGATGTAAAGCGGCTGGATCAGGATGCCGAGCCCCGCGCGTGCCGCACCGCAGATGATCTGGCCATCATTGCTGTCGAGCGTCGGCGCGATCCGCACCGTCTGCGTCGTGCTGCCCTGGCTGAGTCGCAGCGAATAGGGATCGTTGGCGAGATTGTAGATCAGCATGTTGTGGCGGGCGAGATCGGCAGGGTGCTCCGGCCGCCCATGCTTCTCCAGATATGACGGCGCCGCCGCGAGCACGCGGTGCATCTGACCGATGCGGCGGACGATGATGTTGGAATCCGGCTCGTGCTCGCGCGTGCGGATCGCCACGTCGATGCCGGCCTCGATGAAGTCCAGGTAGCGGTTTGCGCTGATGATCTGCACGCTGAGATCAGGATAAAGCGCGCGGAAGGCGGGCAACATCGGCGCGAGATAGATCATCGCAAAGGACAGCGAGCTCGTCACGCGCAGCATACCCTTCGGCGACAGCGCGCGGTCGGAGACGGCATCCTCGGCTTCGGCGAGCTCGTTCAACAATGTGCTGCAGCGCTGCAGGAGTTCCTGCCCTGCCTCCGTCAGCCACTGCCGACGCGTGTTGCGTTCGATCAGCCGGACTGCAAGCCGCTCCTCCAGCGCGCTGAGGTGGCGGCTGGCGGCCGCGTTCGACATCCGCAGGATTTCGGCGGCCTTGGACAGGCTGCCGAGCTCAGCGGTTTTGGCGAAGACTTCGAGTTGAAGCAGCCGGTCCATTTTTGCGAAAATAGGAAAAGAGACTTACAAATTTTGGCCTTTATTTCCGTTTTCTGCAAGTCAAAATAGCCTCAACAGAGCATAATCGCAGGCGAGGAAATCAGGAAATGTCGGGCCCGATCAGGCACATCGTGATGTGGCGGCTGCGCGGGGAGACCCCCGAGGAGCGCTCCGCCGCGCGGGTCAAGGTCAAGACCCTGTTCGAGGGCCTCAAGGGCCGGATCGACGGCCTCACCCATATCGAGGTCGGCGTGGACGTCAGCGCGGTCGACTACGCCTGCGACGTGGTGCTGTTCTCCGAATTCACAGACCAGGCCGCGCTCAGCGCCTATGCCAACCATCCGGAACATTTGCGCGTGCGTGAGGCCCTTGGCGACTTGCGGATCGGGCGGTTCCAGGTCGATTATCCCATCAAAGAGACCGGCGCATGATCGGTTCATTCACCTTTGAAAACCTGCCCTGCCGCGTCGTGTTCGGCAGCGGCACGTTGGCCAGCGCCAAGGCCGAGGTCGAGCGGCTCGGCGGCACGCGCGCGCTGGTGCTGACGACGCCGCAGCAGGAGGCGCAAGGCAAGAGCCTGGGCGCAGCGCTCGGCGCGCTCTATGCCGGCATCTTTCCCGGCGCCACCATGCATACGCCGGTCGATGTCACCGAGCGTGCGCTCGCGGCCATGAAGGCGTGCGAAGCTGACTGCGTCGTCTCGCTCGGCGGCGGCTCGACCACCGGCCTCGGCAAGGCGCTCGCCTTGCGCACCGGCGTCAACCAGCTCTGCATTCCCACCACCTATGCCGGCTCGGAGATGACGCCGATCGTCGGCCAGACTGAGAACGGCCTGAAGACCACGGTGCGCGATGCGGCAATACTGCCCGAGACTGTGATCTACGATGTCGACCTCACCCTGACGCTGCCGGCGAGCCTGGCTGCGACATCGGGCATCAACGCGATCGCCCATGCGGTGGAGGCGCTCTATGCGCGCGACACCAATCCTGTGACATCGCTGATGGCGGAAGAAGGCATCCGCGCGCTGGCACGCGCGCTGCCCGCGATTGCCGCCAGAAGCGACGACCGCGAGGCCCGCAGCGAAGCGCTCTACGGCGCCTGGCTCTGCGGCGTCTGCCTCGGCACCGTCGGCATGGCGCTGCATCACAAGCTGTGTCACACGCTCGGCGGCACTTTTGATCTGCCGCATGCCGAGACCCACACCATCGTGCTGCCGCATGCGCTGGCCTACAATGCCCCCGCGGTGCCCGATGCGATGGCGCGCATCGCGCGGGCGATCGGCGCGGCCGATGCATCGCAGGGGCTTTATGACCTCGCCAAGCGGTTGGGTGCGAAGATGGCGCTCCGCGATGTCGGCATGCCCGAGAGCGGCATCGACACGGCCGCCGATCTCGCCGTCACCAACGCCTACTGGAATCCGCGGCCGCTCGAGCGCAACGCCATCCGCGACCTGATTGCGCGCGCCTGGGCTGGCGAGCCGCCGGGCGCGTTCAGAGCTACGGCTTAAGGCGATGCGGCGCACGCTGATCAGATCCGCGACCGTCATCAGTATGGATGACACGATCGGCGATCTCGCGACCTGCGACGTGCTGGTCGAGGGCAGCCGGATCGCCGACGTGCGTCCATCGATCGACCTCGGAAGCGGCGAAGCAGAGATCATTGATGGAACGGGACGCATCGTCATCCCCGGCCTGATCAATGCGCATATGCACACCTGGCAGACGGGCTTGCGCGGCTTTGCCGCGAACTGGACGCTGCTGGAGTATTTCCGCCGCATGCATGCCGGGCTCGCCACCGTGTTCCGGCCCGAGGATATCCACATCGCAACCCTCGTCGGCGCGCTGAACCAGATCAATTGCGGCACCACCACACTGGTCGACTGGTGTCACAACAATCCGACGCCTGATCATACCGACGCTGCTGTGCGCGGCCTGATCGAGAGCGGCATCCGCGCCGCCTTCTTTCATGGCTCACCAAAACCGGAGCCGAAGCCGGGCGAGCCGCATTTCTCGGAAGTGCCGCATCCGCGCCGCGAGGTCGAGCGGCTGCTCGCGGGCCTCCTTGCCGACCGCGACGGCCTGGTCACGCTGGGCCTGGCGATCCTTGGTCCGCATTACTCGACGCTCGACGTCGCCATGCACGATTTCCGCCTGGCGCGGGAGCTGAAGCTGATCGCATCGATGCATCAGGGCGGCGGCCCGGCCAAGACGCCCGGTGGCTGGGAGAAGCTGATCGAGGCCGGCCTCGTCGGCGCCGGCATCAACATCGTTCATGGCAACGACCTGCCCGATGATCTGCTCGATCGTCTCGTCGATCTCGGTGTGTCCTTCTCCGTGACGCCCGAGAACGAGATGATCCAGGGCCACGGTTTTCCGATCACCGGGCGGCTGCTCAAGCGTGGTGTTCGGCCTACCATTGGGATCGATCTGGAATCCATGTTGGCCGGCGATCTCTTCTCCGCGGCGCGTGTTGCGCTCTCGATGCAGCGGGCGCTCGACAATGCGGAATCGCGTCAAGTGAACGGCGCCATTCCGGCGACGACCACGATCCCCGTGCGCGAGGCGCTGCGCTGGATCACGACCGAAGGCGCCCGCATGCTCGGCCGGGAGCACCAGATCGGCTCGCTGACGCCGGGCAAGCTCGCCGACCTCGTCATCATCAACGCCTCCGATCTCAATCTTGTCCCGGTGCACGATCCCGTCGCGACCGTGGTGATGCAGACGAGCCTCGCCAACATCGAGGCGGTCATGATCGGCGGCGCCTGGAAGAAGCGGAATGGCCGGTTACTGGTCGAAGGGCTGGACACGAAGAAAGAGCTGCTGGCGCAATCCGGCCGGCGGCTGGTGCAGGACATCGAACGACAGGGACGCGCCGCCTGAGGCGGCCTGCGAACAACAACAATGACAGACACCTCGAAAAACGTCGCTTTCATCGGGATCGGCAAGATGGGCTTGCCGATGTCGGTGCTCGTCGCCAAGGCCGGATACGCCGTCACCGCGTTCGACCAGAGCGTGGCGCGGCTCAATGAGGCACGCGCACAAGCGATTTCGATCGTCGCCTCGCCCGCCGAGGCCGTGAGCGGCAAGGCGGCCATCGTCACGTCCTTGCCAGATGACGCTGCCCTGCGCGGTGCGCTGCTCGGCTCCACTGGCCTCATCGCGGCGATGGCGCCCGGAGCTGTCCTGATCGAGACCAGCACTGTGAGCGTTGAGGCTTCCACAGAAGTCGCAGCTGCCTCCCAGGCGCGGGGTGTTGCGTATCTTCGTTCGCCGGTCTCCGGCAATGCCAGCATCGTCCACACGGGGGCGCTGACCTGCTTCGTCTCGGGACCGAAGGAGGCCTTCGAGAACGCGAAGCCGCTGTTCGCTGCCTTCACCCGCGCCCAGACCTATCTCGGACCTCAAGAGGAAGCGCGCTACGCAAAGCTCGCGGTCAATCTGATGATCGCGGTGTCGGCGGCCATGATGGCGGAGAGCCTGGCGCTGGCGCGCAAGGGCGGCATTGCCTGGCAGGACATCCTGAAGGTGCTCGACGACAGCGCGGTGGCCTCGCCGATGGTGAAGTATAAGACCGCGCCGCTGCGCAACCGCGATTTCGAGTCCACCTTCTCCTGCAAGCAGATGGCCAAGGATCTCGACCTGATACTCGGCGCGGGCCACGCCGTTGGCGTACCGCTTCAGCTCGCCGCGCAAGTGCGCGAGACCTATGGATCTCTGGTCGCGCAAGGCAACGGCGACACCGACTTCATCGCGACCGTCAAGCATCTCGAACGGCTGTCCGGCCTCGGCGAACCCAAACTCTGATCGGCGGAAGGCACATATGCGCAATTTCAACGAGAACACGATCACCGATGCGGTGCTGGAGCGGATCAAGCACGCAAGCGATCCGCGCATCAAGCAAGTCAGCGAAGCGCTGGTCCGCCACCTTCATGCCTTCGTCCGCGAGATCCGGCCGACCCAGAAGGAATGGGAGTTCGGCATCGATTTCCTGACCCGCACCGGGCACATGTGCGACGACAAGCGCCAGGAATTCATCCTGCTGTCGGACACGCTCGGCGCCTCCATGCTGGTCGATGCGATCAACCACCCGGTGCCGGAAGGCGCCACCGAGACCACGGTGCTGGGACCGTTCTTCGTGCAGGCGTCGCCCGAGAAACAGAACGGCGCCGACATCTCCGGTCCGATGGAGGGCGATCCGATGCTGGTCACCGGCTCGGTGTCGACCGTCGACGGAAAACCTCTTGCCGGCGCGGTCGTGGACGTCTGGCATTCCGACGATGATGGTTATTACGACGTGCAGCAGCTCGACAAGATCGGCGACCTTGCGATGCGCGCGCGCTTCCACACCGATCAGAATGGCCGCTTCAATTTCTGGTCGATCAAGCCGGCCGCCTATCCGATCCCGCATGACGGCCCGGTCGGCGACATGCTGGAGGTTCAGGGACGCCATCCCTGGCGCCCGGCGCATGTGCATTTCATGATCTCGGCACCCGGCTTCGAGCAGCTGGTGACCCACGTATTCGTCGCCGGCGACCAGTATCTCGACAGCGACGTGGTGTTCGGCGTCAAGGACAGCCTGATCCGCGAATTTGTGCGCTGCCCGCCCGGCCGTGCGCCGGATGGTCGCATGGTGGACGACGAGTATTTTCATCTCAACTATGATTTCGGCCTGAAGCAGGTTGCGGGCAGCGCGCAGGCCGCCTAAGCCGAACCACAACGCAGCGGACCGGCAAGAGTCCGTCATCGGGGCAGACAGGGAGCAAGGATGGGACCGCGGGCCAGCACGAGCATCTTGGCCGAACGCCTCACGGGCATGATCGGCTCGCGCGCGAGCGTTGCGCGCGGCGTGCTCGATCAGCATGGGCAGAGCGAGTCGCATTATCGCAATTTGCCGCCCGACATCGTCGTCTTCCCGGAGACGACGCGGGAGGTCGCGGAGATCGTCAAGCTGTGCGCGAGCGCAGCCATGCCGATCGTCCCGTTCGGCGCCGGCACCTCGCTCGAAGGCAATGCGGCCTCGGTCGCCGGCGGCGTCTGTTTCGACTTCGCGCGCATGAACAAGGTGCTCACCGTTCACGACAGCGACATGGATGTCGTGGTGCAGCCCGGCATCACCCGCAAGCAGCTCAATGCAGAGCTGCGCAATACCGGCCTGTTCTTCCCGATCGACCCCGGCGCCGACGCCTCGATCGGCGGCATGACATCGACGAGGGCCTCCGGCACCATGGCGGTGCGCTACGGCACCATGAAGGACAACGTCATGGCGCTGGAGGTGGTGCTGGCCGACGGCCGGGTGATCCGAACCGCGAAGCGCGCGCGCAAGTCGGCAGCCGGCTACGACCTGACGCGCATGTTCGTCGGCGCGGAGGGCACGCTCGGAATCATCACCGAGATCACGCTGAAAGTGCATCCCGTGCCGCAGGCGATCTCGGCCGCGGTTTGCAGCTTCGACACCCTGCACGATGCCGTCGACACCGCCATCTCCGTGATCCAGTCCGCGATTCCCGTGGCGCGCATCGAGCTGCTCGACGACGTCATGATGCGTGGCATCAACGCCTATGCTAAGCTCGGCTATTGCGAGGCCCCCACCCTGTTCTTCGAGTTCCACGGCTCAGAGTCCTCCGTCGCTGAGCAGGCCGAAGCCGCGCAGGCCATCGCCGCCGACCATGGCGGTCACGGCTTTGCCTGGGCCAAAGCAGCGGAAGACCGCAGCCGGCTCTGGCACGCCCGTGACAACACGCTCTATGCCGGCCTCGGCCTGCGACCCGGCGCGCGCGCCGTGATCACCGATGTCTGCGTGCCGATCTCGCGGCTGGCGGAATGCCTGACCGCAACGCGGCGTGATGCGGACGAGCATGGCTTTACCGCACCGATCGTCGGCCATGTCGGCGACGGCAACTTTCACATGCTGATCCTGATCGATCCCGCAAAACCCGAGGAGACCGAAGGCGCCAAGGCGTTGCAGGCCCGCATGGTCGCCCGCGCCATTGCGATGGACGGCACCTGCACCGGCGAGCACGGCATCGGGCTCGGCAAGATCGACTATCTCACCGACGAGCTCGGCGAGGCCGTGGATGTGATGCGGTCAATAAAGACCGCGCTCGATCCTGATGGACTGATGAATCCGGGCAAGATCTTTGCGAGCGGAGCCAAGGTATGAGCGACGCGATTCCGATCGAGGTCACCTCACCCACGCCACTGCTGGAGCTGCGCGGCATCAGCAAGGAGTTTCCCGGCGTCAAGGCGCTGGATGACGTGTCCTTTGCCGTTTTCCCCGGCGAAGTCCACATGCTGCTGGGCGAGAACGGCGCCGGCAAGTCGAGCCTGATGAAGGTGCTGTGCGGCGCCTACCGCGCCGATGCCGGCGAGTTCTACCACATGGGCGAGAAGGTCGTGATCGCCTCGACCGCGGATGCGCAGAAGCTCGGCATTGCCGTGATCTTCCAGGAATTCTCGCTGGTCCCCTATCTCGACATTGCCCAGAACATCTTCCTCGGCCGCGAGCCTGGGGGACGCATCCCCGGCACCATCGACCGTCGCAAGATCCTGGCCGATGCGAAGCGCGTGCTCGACACGATCGGCTTCGACATCGATCCCTCCACCACTGTCGACAAGCTCGGCGTCGCACAGCAGCAGATGGTCGAGATCGCCAAGGCGATCAGCCAGAACGCCCGCATCCTCGTCATGGACGAGCCGACCGCGGCGCTGTCCGACCGCGAGACGGAGCTGCTGTTCGCGCTGATCGCGCGGCTGAAGGCCGACGGCGTCTCCATCGTCTATATCTCGCACCGCATGGCCGAGGTGTTCGCACTCGGCGACCGCATCACCGTGCTGCGCGACGGCCGCCGCATCGACGGCGTCAAACCGGCCGACGTCACGCCAGACCAGCTCGTGCGCATGATGGTCGGCCGCAACGTCGACATGACCTATCCGCGCAACTTTGCCGACACGCCCGGCGAGCTGCTGCTCGAGGTCAAGGGCCTGACCGCCTCGACCGGCATCTCCGACATCAACATCGAGGTGCGCCGGGGCGAGATCGTCGGCCTGTGCGGCCTGGTCGGCTCGGGCCGCAGCGAAGTCGCGCGCGCCATCTTTGGCGCCGATCCCGTGACGTCGGGCGAGATCATCTTCGACGGCAAGGCCATCTCCGGCGAGCCGGACCTCGCCGCTCGCCGCGGCATCGCGCTGATCCCGGAGAGCCGCAAGAGCGAGGGTCTCGCGCTGCTGCGCTCGGTGAGCGACAATCTGGTGGTGTCGGCGCTACGAAAGCTGTTCCCGAGCGGGCTGTTCGACCAGCGTGGTGCGCAGCGCACCTCCGATGCCCTGATCCGGCAATTGAGGATCGCCACACCGAGTGCGCGTCAGACCGTCGGCCTGCTCTCGGGCGGCAACCAGCAGAAGGTCGTGATCGGCAAGTGGCTGGCAGCCGGCTCAAAGCTCTTCATCTTCGACGAGCCGACGCGGGGCATCGACATCGGCGCCAAGTCCGAGATCTTTGCGCTGATTGACCGCCTGGTCGCGGAAGGCGCGGCTGCGCTGATGATTTCGTCCGAACAGGTCGAGATCTGCCATGTCTGCGACCGCGCCTATGTGATGCGCGAGGGGCGCATCGCCGGCCATCTGAACCGCAACGAACTGACCGAGGAGAACATCGTGCGACTGGGGATGCATCATGCGTGAAGCCGCGGTCGTCTCTCAACCCAACCCGCTGCAACGCATTCCCGGCGTTGCCATCGTGCTGGTGCTCCTGATCACGCTGTTCAGCGCGATCGCGCCCGGCTTCCTGTCGGTCGCCAACCTCTCCAACGTGCTGGTGCAGTCGACCATCCTGACCATGCTCGCGCTGCCGATGACGCTGATCATCATGACCGAGGGGCTGGACCTGTCGATGGGCGCGGTGCTGACGCTGACCTCGCTCTGCGTCGCGATCGTGTCGCTCGCGACCAAGTCGATGTTGCTGGGTTTAGGCGCCGGCCTGCTGGTCGGCGCGGCATTCGGCGTCGCCAACGGCTGGCTGGTGGCGATCCTGGGCATTCCGCCCTTCGTCGCCACGCTCGGTACGCTCGGCATGGCGCAGGGCCTGTCGCTGATCGTCAGCGACGGCCAGAGCGTGGTCGGCATCCCCCACAGCGTGCGCGACATCTATTCGGCGACGCTGCTGGGCGTGCCCGTGCCGATCGTGATGGCGCTGGTGACCTATGCGGCGTTCCACGGCCTGCTCTATCACACCCGTTTCGGCACCTACATCTTCGCGCTCGGCGGCAACCGAGAGGCGCTGCGCTATGCCGGGCTGTCGCCGAACAAGCTGCTGATCGCGGTCTACGCGATCGGCGGCGCCATGGCCGGCATCGCCGGCCTGTTGATGACCGCGCGGATGAACTCGGGTCATCCGACCGCCGGCCTCGGCCTCGAATTCGATGCCATCGCAGCCGTCGCCGTCGGCGGCACCTCGTTCGAGCGCGGCAATGGCTGGCTGCTCGGCACCCTGCTCGGGGTGCTCTCGGTCGGCGTGCTGCGCAACGGGTTGAACCTGATCTCGCTGCCGTCCTCCGTGCAGGTTGCCAGCGTTGGCGTCCTCGTCATCGTCGCGCTGTTCCTCGATGGTCTCAGGAGCCGGGCATGACCGACATCACCAAAGAGGCGATGATGCCGCCCCGCTCCTTCCTGTCGCAGGATGCGATCCAGGTGTTCTATCGCCTGCTCGCGGCCCTCCTGATCTGCGCGGTGCTCGCCGTGCTCAGCGATTCCTTCCTGAGTCTCGGCAACATCCTCAACGTGCTCCGGCAGGCGAGCCTGACCTTCTTCATCGCTTCCGGCCTGACGCTGGTGGTGCTGACGGCCGGCCTCGATCTCTCCGTCGGCGCCAATGTCGCGCTGTCCGCCTGCATCGCCGGCACCGTGATCCACAAGACCGGCTCGCCGGCGCTCGGCATCCTCACCGGGCTTGCCTGCGGCGGCCTCGTTGGCCTGCTCAACGGCATCATGGTCACCGCGCTGCGCATCCCCTCCTTCATCGCCACCTATGGCATGCTCTGGGTGCTCAACGGGCTCACCTATTGGTACATGGCGGGCGAGACCCTGCACGGCTTCCCGGCAGGCTTCCGCCAGATCGGCAGCGGCTATCTGTTTGGCCTGCCCATCCCCGTCTATCTGCTGCTGGTGTTCCTCGGCATCGGGACGCTGTTCGCGCAGCGCACGATCTGGGGCCAGGAGATCTATGCGATCGGCGCCAACCCGGTTGCGGCGCGGCTATCAGGCATTCCGGTCGCGCGCCGCCTGCTGCTGGTCTACGCGGTGTCAGGCACCATGGCGGGACTTGCCTCGATCATCTTCCTGTCGCGGCTCAATTCGGCCGAGGCCGACATCGGCGAAAGCCTGACGCTGCCCGCGATCGCGGCCGTGCTGATCGGCGGCACCTCGCTGTTCGGCGGCGTCGGCACCGTGTTCGGCACCTTCATCGGCGCGCTGATCCTGACGCTGGTGCTGAACGGCATGAACCTGCTCTCGGTCAGCGCCAACTGGCAGCCGCTCGTCACCGGCATCATCGTCATTCTCGCGGTCTGGCTCGACATGAAGACCCGCCGCCGCGCGCAATAGGTGTTTTTCGATATCCAACAAGCAAAACGAGGGATGGAGGCAATATGAGACAGACACTGAGCTATCTGGCGCTGCCGCTGCTGATGGCGGCCGCGTTCACCACCGAGGCGCGCGCCGACGGCGAGACCATCGCCGTCTTCACCAAGAACCAGACCAACCCGTTCTTTCAGACGGTGCGGGTCGGCGCCGACAACATGGCGAAGACGCTGAACGCCAAGACGCTGCAATACATCCCGACCAAACCGGACTCCATCCCCGAGCAGCTCAGCCAGATCGAGGACGTCGTGGTGAAGAAGCCGAGCGCGATCGTCTTCACGCCGGTCGACTACAAGGCGATGGTGCCTGGTGTCGAGAAGATCAACGAAGCCAAGATCCCGGTCGTCAACATCACCGACCGCTCCGCGGGCGGCAAGTTCCTGTCCTTCGTCGGCGCCGACGATTACAGCCTAGGCCTGGAGACCGCGCGCTTCCTGCTGAAGACGCTGGGCGGCAAGGGCAACATCGTCATCATCGAGGGCGTCAAGGGCTCGCTGACCAATGTCGACCGCGTCCGCGGCTTCAACGACGCGCTCAAGGAGACTCCCGGCGCAAAGCTGCTGGCGTCGCAGCCCGGCAACTATCAACGGCTCCAGGCGCTCCAGGTCATGGAAAATTTGATGCAGTCGAATTCGCAGATCGACGGCGTGCTCGCCGCCAACGATGCCATGGCGGTCGGCGCGATCGAGGCGCTCGACGGCGCCAACCGCAAGGCCCAGGTGATCGGCATCAACGGCACCAAGGAGGCGATCGACGCGATCAAGTCCGGCAAGCTGCTCGCGAGCGGCGACTACAACGGATTCGCGCAAGGCTGCCTCGGCACCATGATCGCGATCCGGTCCCTGCGCAACCAGCCGGTCATCGCCGAGATCGTGCTGAAGCCGACCGTCATCACCAAGGACAATTTTGGGCCGTTCGACGTGCCGCTGGAGCAGCGGACCTGCCCGACCTTCGAAGAGGCCGGCAAGCTCAGCGCGAAGTAGACCAACTCTTCACATCAAGTCCGGACGGCCGTCGCGGCGGCCGTCCCAAGAACCGAGTTAAGAAACGGAGACCATCATGCTGTTCGCCATTCACGCCGTCGACCGCGCCGGCGCGCTGCCGACCCGGCTCGCCAATTACGATGCCCACAAGGCGTTCCTCGGCGACACCTCGCGCTTCGGCGTCAAGATCGTGATGTCGGGGCCGCTCGTCTCCGACGACGGCCAAACGATGATCGGCAGCCTGTTCCTGATCGAGGCGTCCGGCCGTGGCGAAGTCGAAGCGTTCAATCGCGCCGATCCCTTTGCCGCCGCCGGCATCTGGGAAAAGGTCACGATCACGGGCTTCCTGCGCCGGCAGGGCTGAGGCCGGCACCATCAAAAAATGCGAAAACAACCCCATGCACAGTAGAATGGGGTTGTTTTTGCTGACGAATTTCCGACGCGAATCTGCCCTTCAGCTACTCGCCGCCGCCGGCGTCCCGTCTTCGAGATGACAGGCCACCCACTGCTCGGCCCCTGCCGCACGCAGCACCGGCTCTTCGACCCGGCAGCGATCGAACACGAGCGGGCAGCGGGTGTGGAAGCGGCACCCCTTCGGCGGATTGATCGGGCTCGGGACGTCGCCCTTGAGGATGATCGGATTGCGCTGGGCGCCCGGCTCAGGCAGCGGCACCGCGGACAGCAGCGCCCTGGTGTAGGGATGTCTTGGCGCGGCAAATATCTCGCGGCGCGGGGCCACCTCGACGATCTTGCCGAGATACATCACCGCGACGCGGTGGGTCATGTGCTCGACGATCGCGAGGTCGTGGCTGATGAACAGCAGCGCGAGGCCGAACTCGCTCTGGAGATCCTGCAAGAGATTGACGATCTGCGCCTTGACAGAGACGTCGAGCGCCGAGACCGCCTCGTCGCACACGATCAGCTCGGGCTCGGCCGCGAGCGCGCGGGCGATGCCGATGCGCTGGCGCTGGCCGCCGGAGAATTCGTGCGGCCTGCGGTTCAGCGCCTCGCGCGGCAGGCGCACGGTGTCCATCAGGGAGGTGACGCGGACCTCGAGATCTTCGGCGGATTTGGCGAGGCCGAAATTCCGGATCGGCTCGGCCAGGATGTCACGCACGCGCATGCGCGGATTGAGGCTGGAGAACGGATCCTGGAACACCACCTGCACGCGCCGGCGCATCTGGCGCATCGTGCCCGGATGGGCGTCGTCGATACGCTGGCCATCGAGGATGACCTGACCCGATGTGATGTCGAACAGCCGCAAGATGGCGCGGCCGACCGTCGACTTGCCGCAACCGGATTCCCCGACCAGCGACAACGTCTCGCCGCGCGCGATCTCGAACGACACGCCGTCCACCGCATAGACCCATTCGGACTTACGCTGGAAAAGGCCCTTCTTGACCGGAAAGTGCTTCTTGAGGTCGTTGACCTGGAGCAGCGGAGGACTCATGCCGCGACGGCTCCCTTGGCGGAGTAGTGGCAGGCGGCGACGTGACGAGGGCCCTTCTCCTCGAGCCCCGGTGCATATTGACGGCACAGATCGGTCGCAAGCGCACAGCGGCCGGCAAAGACGCAGCCGGTAATCGGCTTTCTGAGATCGGGCACCTGCCCGGGAATTTCGGCAAGCCGTCTCGCCGTGCCCGTGAGCGACGAGCCAAGCCTCGGCACCGCACCTAACAGGCCTTGCGTATAGGGATGACGCGGCGCGCGAAACAGTTCGGCGACCGGCGCTTCCTCGACCTTTCGGCCGGCATACATCACCATGACGCGTTCGGCGATCTCGGCGACGACGCCGAGATCGTGGGTGATCAGGATGATGGCGGCGCCGACACGGCGCTTGAGGTCCAGCATCAGCTTGAGGATCTGCGCCTGGATCGTCACGTCGAGCGCGGTGGTCGGCTCGTCGGCAATGAGAAGCTTGGGATTGCAGGCCAGCGCAATCGCGATCATGACGCGCTGACGCATGCCGCCGGAGAGCTGATGCGGATATTCGCGCACGCGGCGTTTCGGCTCGGGGATGCCGACCAGTGTCAGCATCTCGATCGCGTGCGCCTCGGCCGCCGCCTTGTCGAGGCCCTGGTGGATCATCAGCGTCTCGCGGATCTGCCGGCCGACGGTCAGGACCGGATTGAGGCTGGTCATCGGTTCCTGAAAGATCATCGAGATGTCGTTGCCGCGGATCGCACGCATCTCGCGGTCGGAGAGTTGCAGCAGGTCCCTGCCCGCAAAGCGGATGGCGCCTGCGATCCTGCCCGGCGGCTCCGGGATCAGCCGCATCAGCGACATCGACGTCACCGACTTGCCGCAGCCGGACTCGCCGACAATGGCCAGCGTCTCGCCCTCGTTGACATGGAACGACACCCCGTCCACCGCGCGGTTGATGCCGCTGGGGGTACGAAAGTGGGTCTGCAGGTTCTCGACTTCGAGCAATGCCATCGCGATCAGCCCCGAGACATCTAAAGACGCTTGGCCATGCGCGGATCGAGCGCATCGCGAAGGCCGTCGCCGAGCAGATTCACCGCGAGCACGGTGACCGAGAGGAAGGCCGCCGGAAAGAACACGATGTAGGGCTTGACCTGCCACAGCGCGCGGCCCTCGGCCATGATGTTGCCCCAGGACGGAATGGTGGGCGGCGTTCCCGCGCCGATGAAAGACAGGATCGCCTCCGTGATCATGGCGCTGGCGCAGATATAGGTCGCCTGCACCAGCATCGGCGCCAGCGTATTGGGCAGGATGTGGCGCAGGATGATCATCGGCGTGCGCGTGCCGCAGGCGACCGCGGCATCCACATAGGGCTGCTCGCGCAGCGACAGCACGACGCTGCGCACGAGGCGCGAAACGCGCGGGATCTCGGCAACCGTGATGGCGAGGATGACGTTGCCGACGCTGCCGCGCGTCAGCGCCATCAGCGCGATCGCCAGCAGGATCGGCGGGATCGACATCAAGCCGTCCATGAAGCGCATCAGGATGCCGTCGGCCCAGCGGATGAAGCCGGAGACCATGCCGATGGCAAGGCCGGCCACGGATGCGAAGATCGCGACCGACAGGCCGACCGTGAGCGAGACCCGCGCACCGAACAGCACGCGTGAATAGATGTCGCGGCCGAGCACGTCAGTGCCGAACCAGTAATCCGCCGACGGCGCGCGGGTGCGCTTGGCGGGGGCGAGCGCGGTCGGATCGACCGTTCCGAGATAAGGCGCGAAGACCGCGATAAGCACGAGCGTCAGCAGCAGCGCGCCACCGATCGCGACCGTCGGATGGCCGCGCAAGAACCCGACGAAGCCGCGCCGGATCGTGACCGGCCGCAGGATTTCCGGCAGTTGTGGCGCAAGAACGAGCCCAGCCGGGAGCGCCTGCGGATTGACGGTCGTGTCGGTCAATAGCGGATCCTCGGGTCAACGAGCGTATAAATGACGTCGATCATCAGGTTGACGAGGACGTAGACGAAGCTGAACAGCAGCACGATGCCCTGGATGACGGGATAGTCGCGGCGCAGGATCGCATCGATCGTGAGCCGGCCCAGGCCAGGAATCGCGAACACGCTTTCGGTCACGACCGCGCCGCCGATCAGCAGCGCGATGCCGATCCCGATCACGGTCACGATCGGCACCGCCGCGTTCTTCAGCGCGTGAATGAACAGGATGCCGCCCTGCCCGAGGCCCTTGGCCTTGGCGGTGCGGATATAGTCCTGCTGCAGCACTTCCAGCATGGCGGCGCGGGTGATGCGCGCGACCAGGGCGATATAGACGCAGCCGAGCGCGATCGCGGGCAGGATCAGGTTCTCGAGCCAGGGCCAGAAGCCTTGGGCCAGCGGCGTGTAGCCCTGCACCGGCAGCCATTCCAGCTCGAGCGCGAAGATGTAGGCGAGCATGTAGCCGACCACGAAGACGGGCAGCGAGAAGCCGAACACGGCAAAGCCCATGATGACGCGGTCGATCAGGCTGCCCGCCTTCCAGGCCGCCACCACGCCGAGCGGCACCGCCACCACGATCGTCAGCAGCAGCGTGACGATCATCAGTGACAGCGTCGGTCCGAGGCGCTGTCCGATCATCGCCGAGACCGGCAGGTTGGTGAAGATCGAGGTGCCGAGATCGCCGTGCAGGATGCGCCAGACCCAGCCTCCGAACTGGACCAGGAAGGGACGGTCGAGGCCGAGGCTCTGGCGGATGCGCTCCACATCCTCCGGGCTCGCCTGATCCCCCGCGATCACCACGGCGGGATCACCCGGCGCGATGTAGAGCAGGCTGAACACGAACAGCGCGACGATTGCCATGACCGGCAGGGTCGCGACGATGCGACGGAGGATGTAGGAGAGCATCTGGCCTCAGCGCACGATCATGCGGATTTCGACACACCCCAGAAGAACGGCAGCGGCCCCTTGGTGATACCGGAGACGTTCTTGCGCCAGGCTGTGTAGGTCAGGAAGAAGCCGGTCGGCGCATAGACGACATCCTCGAGCGCGGCCTTGTTGACCCGCCCGATCGCCGCCTTCTCTTCCTCGAGATTCTTGGCGTCGAACCAGGTCGTGATCTCCTTCTCGGTATTCGGGCTATTGGGCCAGCCGAACCAGGCCTTCTCGCCGTTGGCGCGGATGGCGGTGTAGGCGGCGGGCGTGATGCAGTCGGCGCCGGCGTGCCAGCTGTGGAACATATTCCAGCCGCCCTGCCCGGGCGGCGTCTTCTGCGCCCGGCGGGAGCCGACCGTGCCCCAATCGGTGGCGATGAAGTCGACATTCATGCCGAGCCGTTTCAAGAGATCCGCGGTGACGTCGCCTTGCGCCTTCGTGATCGGCTGATCCTGCGCCACCAAACAAGTCACCGGCTGGCCGGAATAGCCGCTTTCGGCCAGCAGCTTCTTGGCCGCGTCGAAATCGCGCTTGCCCTTCAGGATCTCGCCGCCCAACTCGCTGTAGAGCGGCGTATCCGGCGTGAAGAAGCCGGGCAGCGCCTTCCACAATGCGTTGTCGTCGCCGACGATCGCCCGCATATAATCTTCCTGGCTGAGCGCCATCAGCACGGCGCGCCGCGCCCGCACGTCGTTGAAAGGCGCGAACAGATGGTTCATGCGGAACGAGCCGATATTGCCGAGGGGATCGCCGATATCGACGCTGATGTTCTTGTTCTTCTTCAGCACGGGCACGAGATCGGCGATCGGGTTCTCCCACCAGTCGACTTCGCCGTTCTGCAATGCGGCGGCCGCGGTGGCCGGATCCGGCATCACGATCCATTCCACGCGATCGACCAGGATCTGCTTGCCGCCAGCGAGCCAGGAGGCCTTCTCCTGCCGCGGGACGTAATCGGCGAATTTCTCGAACACGGCCTTGGCGCCGGGGACCCATTCGCCCTTGGCGAACTTCATCGGACCTGAGCCGACATACTCGGTGATCTGCTTGAACGGATCGGTCTTGGCGATACGCTCCGGCATGATGAAGGAGCACGGCGCGTTGTTCTTGGCCAGTGCGTAGAGCATTTTCGGGAAGGGCTGCTTCAGGACCCATTTGAAGGTGCGGTCGTCGACGGCGGTCAATTCCTGCTGGATCGCAATGATCATCAGGCCCATCGGATCGCGCGCAGCCCAGCGCGACAGGCTCGCGACGACGTCCTTGGCCAGCACCGGCTCGCCGTCATGGAACTTGAGGCCTGGGCGCAGCTTGAAGGTCCAGGTCTTGCCGTCATCGGTGGTCTCCTCGGACTCGACCATCTGGCGCTGCGGCTGAAGCTGCGCGTCGATGCCGTAAAGCGTGTCCCAGACCAGCGCTGCGGCATTGCGCACCACATATTGCGTGCCCCAGATCGGATCGAAATTGGCAAGATTGGCTTGAGGCACGAAGCGGAGGGTGCGGGCTGATGCGCCTTGCGCGATGGCCGGGGCCGACAGGCCCGTCAATGCCAGACCGCCCGCGCCCGCCAGTCCCTTCAATACGGTCCTGCGATCCATGAAGTCCTCCCAGTAATGCCGTGATGCCGGCCATCGTTGGCCAAGAGCAGGTGAAACCAGAGCTCATTGGCTTGCAAATGGTATGCCACTAAACGCGCCTTCACCAGCGCGATCTCACTGTCATTTTCGTGAGCCAGACCTCGAGGGCCACTGGCAGCGTCGGCCGACGAAACACCTATTGCCCTCGACAATTCCTGATGGCAGCATTTTGCCATGCGTTGATCAGGTTGTCGTGGATGAGAGCGGCAAGATCGGATGAAACGGCGCCAGTTCATGTCGCTCATCGGTGGAGCGGCGTTGTCACCGCTCGCCGGCTTGCGAGCGATTCCGGCCGCGGGTTGACTTGCGCATTCCGGACGGTCAACGCGACAGAAGCAGGCGCCGCCAGCCGATGACGATTCCCGTGACGGAGAACACCAGCCCAAGCCCGCATAGCGCGATGATCAGAACCTCGCGCAGAAGGGGATGCGCGAGCAGGGCCGGAAAATCCAGCGTGTGCAGCGCGCCATACGCCCAGCGATAGGCACGACGCGAAGGATCCAGCCTTTGCAGCACATTGCCATCGGCGCCATCGATATCGAACCAGAGGTCGCCACAATAAGACCGGTAGGCCGGCGCACCCGGGATCGCAGAATGTGCGGGATAGTCATCGTCGTCAGCAAGGACGGACGGCACGCCGCAATCTGCGCCAAGGCGGCTCGTCAAGCCTCCAACCTCGCGCGCGCTCAGAAATCCGCGTTGTCCGGCATCTGACGCATCGTCTGGCCTGACCACCGCCTGCGAGTCCAGCGCGAGCCGGTCGCGACGGTAGAGTCTGCCGGCGAAGGCGAACCATTCGGCCTCCCGGGCCGATGACGGCAGCGACGTCCGGTCGAACGATGATGCTGCCGCCCAGACGGGCACGGCATTCGCCGCGTCGGCTTCGGAGCCCGTCAGCTGTCCGCGCGAAAACAGCCGGCCATGATCCATCGAAAGCCAGCCGCTGAAGATCCAGGTGAGCACGAACACCATCGCCGCAAGGCCGAGGATGTGATGCAGCGCGTGCCACCCGCGATAAGGCGTTGCGAGCCGGCAGCCTTTCATCCTGATCCGCACGATCCCGAGCGCCGCACCGAGCACGGCTGCGATCAGGGCCAGCAACGATAGCGTCCAGACGACGCCATCCCACAGCGCCCAATTGCGTCTCAGGACCGTCGGATAGATCCAATGCAGCACGCTGCCGACGAGATTCCAGCTGCGCTCGCGTCCCGTCGTATCCAGGACGACCTCGCCGGTGCGCGACGACACATAGATTTCCGTCCCGGCAGCATCGCCGAGGGCAACGCGAAACAAGGGCCGGTGGCGATCGAAGCCGTTCGGCACGGTCCACTGATCGTAATCCGCCTTCGCGAGGAACGCTGCGCGCGCGGCATCGAGCCCACGGTGACGCGCATGATCCCGCGCGATGGCAAGCACCACGTCGGGTAAAGTCACCGCTGCGTCGCTCCCGTCGGAGGCGCGCAATGCGCGCAGGCGCGTCGATCCCGCAATGACGTAGGCGAGCCCGTCGTTTCGCCGGATCAGCCGAACGCGCGTCGCATCCGCGATCCCGCTCGCGGCTACGGCATCGGCAACCGCGATCCGCGCCTCCGTCGGGTCCAGCGGCGCAAGGCCGGCAAACCGTTCCGCTTCCGTCAGCGACGGAAACGGAACGAAGTGCATCACGATGCCGGTCGCAAACCACATCGCGAACAGCAGGCAGAACGCGATCCCGAGCCAGCGATGCGCAAGGACGATCGCGCTCATCATCCGTTCAGCACCCTACCATTTGAACGCGGCCGAGAGCTCGTAGGTGCGCGGCGCGCCCAGGAGGATCTGGTCGGGGTAGAACGGATCGCCCCAGATCGCGTAGCGCTTATCAGTGATGTTGCGCACACGGAAGGTCAGGCGAGCCTGGTCAACCGCGTTGAAAACCGCCTTGGGGATATCGACGAAAGCGTAGACGTCGGCGACGGTGTACGCCTTCATCGTCACCACATTGGCATCGGTGTTGTAGCGGTCGCCGACATGGCGGCCGGTGATGCCGAGCTCTACCGGCCAGGGCGTGAAGAACCGGTACGATGCGCCGGCATTGGCGACGATGCGCGGCACGTTCGGCGGCGTGTTGCCGGAGAACGAGCCGCCGACGAAATTGTAGTCGGCATAGCGAGCATCGACGTAGGCGATGTTGCCCCACAGACGCAGCGGATCGATCGGACGGACCGAGGCGGCAAGCTCCACGCCCTTCGACTCCTGTCGCCCGGCGATGTTGAGCGCCATGCCGCCGGCCGCGGCAAAGACGTTCTTGCGCACGATGTCGTAGGCCGAGAACGACCACTCCGCCCTGTTGTCCCAGAACAGGTGCTTGACGCCGGTCTCGTAGGTGCGCGCGGTCGTCAGGTCGAGCGGCTGGGTCGGCCCGAGCAGGAAGATATTGTTGGCAGAGATGTCGGCGCCGGTCGCGTACTGGCTAAAGAAGGTCAGGCCGGGCACGGCCTCCCATGTGTAGCCGATGCGGCCCGTCACCGGCGCCCAGTCTTTCGCGAACGGGAAGCCTGCCTTCTCCAATCCATTCTTGTCCATCGAATTGCGATCGAGGCCGATATGCTCGACGCGCAGGCCACCAATCAGCGAAAAGCTGCGTGTCAGTTTGAGCCGGTCCTCGAATGACAAGGCCTCGTTGTCGATGCGCGCGGTCTGCTGCTGCGTCGTGAGTAAGCCGTAAAAGCCGCGGTTGGGATCGACCAGCGAAACAGAGTCGCCGGGAAAGTTTGCGGCGCCGGGCCTGACGAAATCGAGGTAGCTCGACGACAGTGTCGTGACCAGCCGGTTGTCGAATCCCGCGATGTTCGCATCCCAGATCAGGTCGGTGATGTTGCCGACGAGGCGTTGGCTGTGCGCGACATAGAAGCGCTCACGATCGACCAGGTTCGTCCCGGAATTGAACGCTTCGACTTCGTTATTGAACCAGGTGCGCTCGGCGCCGTAGCCATAGGCCTGGCTCTTCAGGGTCAGGTCAGGCGCAAGCTTCAGCTCGAAGCCACCGCGCAGCCAGACTTCCTGCGCCACGTTGCGGTTGTCGAGCACGTTGTAATTGGTGTTGAAGGTGCGGTCGTCGATGGTGACCGCGCCGAGATTGGTTTTGTTGTAGTTCGAGATGTAGTTGCCGGAGACAATCCCCGACGTCGCATGCGAGCCGCTGAAGGCGACCGGCACCAGCGGCGCACCCCAATAGGCCTTGCCGCGATCCTCGCGGTATTCGATCGCGCCCCAGACCTTGAGGCTGTCGGAGATGCGGTAGTTGAGCTGGCCCGACACGTCGAGCGTTCTGGTGTTGGTGTCGTCCACGAAGCCGTTGAGCGAGGAGCGGCTGATGTCGAAGCGGTAGTCGAGACCTTGGACGTTCGTGCTGCCGCCCGAGCCGTAATGGGCGCGAAACGAGTTCAGGGAGTCGTACGAGAAATCCGCCTCGTTGCGGATCGCTCCGGTGTGCGGCTGCTTGTTGACGAAGTTGATCGCGCCGCCGGCAGCGCCCTCGCCCGAGATCAGCGAGGCCGGGCCCTTCAGGAATTCCACAGCCTCGAGATTGGCCGTGTCCATGATCCGCGAGGTCATGTTCTGCGGGCCGATCTTGATGCCGTTGTAGAGCGTGTTGATCTGGCTGTTGGTGAAGCCGCGCATCGAGAAGCCCGCCGGCTCTCCCGGTGCGTCGCCGGAGGTGACGCCGACCGCACCCTGCGCCGCCTCGGACACGGTGCGATAACCCTGCTCGCGCATGGTCTCGGCGGAGATGATTTCGACGGTTGCAGGCGTCTGGCGCACGGTCAGGCCAAGGCGCGAGGCGCTTTCGGCCACGGCATTGGAGTTGAGCGGCGTCGCCGTTTGCGTCTGCGACGACACGCCCGGCACCGCAGGCCTTGGCGCGGCCGCAGCGGTTGCGGATCTGCGCGATGACGCGCGCCGTGCGCTCTGCCCTTCCCGGCCGGCAGGCTTCGCCTGCTTGCGGGATTGGGCGGGCGACACCTCGATCGGCGGCAGCGGTTCGCGAGATTGCTGCGCCAGCGCGGCCGGCACATCAGCGGCAGCCAGCGTAAGGGCGGCGGAGGCGAGCAGGAAGCCGCGCGGTCGTACGATATAGATGGAAGACACGATTTTCGGACCTCGGTATGACGTCAGTGGCACGTCACAGCGAACGAGGTCTCACCTTCTGGCCCTTCAGCCGTCCGATGAAGCCGAATGTCTGTACTCCCCGACCGACATCTTCGCGTGTGACCACGGCTGACGGCAGGTCTCCTGGCTCGCGGGTCATGACCACTTCGTCGCCTTCCCGGGACCGAGCACCCCAGTGGCTTCTGACGAAGGATTCACCGCTCACAGTTGCGGGGGCAGCCACGGCGTTGGGGACAATGTCCCCGCACCGTATTCCCTTTTCATCCCCTCTCGGGGAAACCGTCGCAAGCATCTAGGATTACCATCACAACAGAGTCAATGTGCCAGTTGCGGCGTTATGGCCACAGCGAGCAACTTCCTTGGAGATGAGCATGGAAGGCGAGACCTTCCTCTGGCTGATAAGGCACGCGCCCGTCGAGGGCGTCAAAGGGACGATCCACGCGTCCGACGCGCCTGCCGATCTCGGCGATCGCGTGCAGCTGGATGCCGTGCGGCAGCGCTTGCCGCGGGAAGCTGCGGGCTACGCAAGCCCGTCGCGACGCACGGTCGAGACGGCGCGAGCCCTGGGGCTCGAACCGGCCCTGGTCAGCGAATTCCGCGAACAGGATTTTGGTGACTGGACCGGCCATCGCCATGACGAACTCGCCGCGAGCCGCGGTGAGGCCTATGCGCAGTTCTGGAGCGATCCGGCCGACGCACGGCCGCCGGGCGGCGAGAGCTTTGCGGATCAGGTCGCGCGTGTCCGGCTGGGACTGTCGCGGATCGCAGCCGGATCGGCCACGCTCGTCGTGCATTCCGGCACCATCCGCGCCGCGCTCTGCATCGCGCTCGATCTCACGCCGCAGGCCGCCTTGCGCTTCGTGATCGATCCGCTGTCGCTGACCCGGATCGATCGCCTTGCGAGCGGCTGGCGCGTCGTCTCCGTCAATCAGCGGATCAGCTAGGACGATCCGGCACATTGGCCTGCGCAAACGTCGCCATGCCGTTGTGGAGGCTGCAGGCGAGGCGCACCAGCGGCAGCGCGATGGCGGCGCCCGATCCCTCGCCGAGCCGGAGATCGAGGCTGATCAACGGCTGCACGTTCAGCGCGCGCAGCACCAGCCGATGGCCCTGCTCCGCCGATTGATGCGACGGCAGCAGGAACGGCTGGCACGACGGGTTGAGCCGCGCCGCCGTGAGCGCTGCCACCGATACGATGAAGCCGTCGATCAAGACGGGGACGCGGCGCTGCGCGGCCGCGATGATCGCACCTGTGATCGCCGCAATCTCGAGGCCGCCGACGGCGCACAGGATTTTTTCGGGCGCTGCGCCCGCAACCCTGTGACGCGTAATCGCAGCATCAATCACCCGCGCCTTGTGCGCGCGGCCGGCCGCATCGACGCCGGTGCCGCTGCCTGCAATCTCTTCGGCACTGATGCCAAGCAGGCTCGCGGCAATCGCCGCTGACGTCGTGGTGTTGCCGATCCCCATCTCGCCGAAGATCAGGAGATCAGGCTGATGGGCCGCCGCACGTACGACGGCGCGCTGGCCGGCCTCGAACGCATACGCCAGCTCGGCGGGTGCGAGAGCGGCTTCGACGCTGAAATCGCGTGTGCCGTGGCGCGGCTTGTCGGTGACGATTCCTGCCATCTCGTCCGGCGCCAGCGTGCCGGCGTCGACCACCTCCAGGCTCGAGCCAAGCTCGCGCGCCAGCACCGAGATCGCGGCACCGCCGGCGGCGAAATTCGCCATCATCGCGATGGTCACGGCTTGCGGATAGGCCGAGACGCCCTGCGCGACGATGCCGTGGTCGCCGGCGAAGATGATGATCGGCACCCGCGCGGCACGCGGCTGTTCAGTCGCCTGCAAGCCCGCAAGCTCGATTGCGAGCTGCTCGAGCCGGCCGAGTGCGCCGGTCGGCTTTGTCAGTTGCGCCTGCCGCGCAATCGCCGCCTCGCGATGGGCTGCGGAGATCTCGGGGCAGCTTCGGGTGACCCATTCGGGGAGCATGGTGCCTCGCTTAACGTGCGCGCTTGAGAATGTAGCTGTCCATGATCCAGCCGTGCCGCTCGCGCGCCTCCTGACGCAACGCCACGATGCGCGGGCCGACCTCGGCGAGCGCGCCGGACATGACGATCTGGTCGGGCATGCCGAGATAGGCGCCCCAATAGATGTGAAGCCCGGCCGGATCGAGCGACTGGAACGCCGTGCCGCCGTCGAGCATCACCACCACGGTATCGACACCCTGCGGCCAGCCGCCTTCGCGCAAGCGCCGCCCCGTCGTGACCAGAAAGGGCTCGCCGATATCGTTGAGCGGCAGCGCATGCGCCGCGCACAGCGCCTGGATCGAGGTGATGCCGGGCACGACCGCGATGTCAGGCAAGGGATTGAGCCGCCGCGCAATGCGCAACGAGGAATCATAGAGCGAGGGATCGCCCCAGATCAGCAGCGCAACCTTGCCCTCACCTTCGAGATGGTTTGCAATCGTCCGAGACCAGGTCGCGGCAACCGCATCGTGCCAATCGTCCACGCCCTTGCGGTAGTCAGCTTCGCCTGCGTCGCGCACGGGAAGGTCGAACTCGGCGATGGCTGTCTTGTTGCTGGTGAGCACATCCGCGCAGATCGTCCGCCTGAGATCGGCGAGATCGGACTTTGCCGTCCCCTTGCGCGGAATCAGGACGAGATCGGCGGCGTTGATCGCCTGAACAGCGGCGCGCGTGAGCTGGTCGGGATCGCCGCAACCGATGCCTATCAGGGAGAGCGTGAGCATCGCGAACGCGACGGGCGGCCCTGCTGGCCGCCCGTTCGCTTGTCTCTCAGGCCGCGTTGTGCAGGCGCGGAGTGACGAGGCCGGGCGCGGTGACGCCGCGCAGCGACTTCGCCAGCGCCAGTACCGCGAGATCGGCCAGAGGCTCGATCACGATGACCAGCGCATAGGACGCCGCGAACGTCGCGATGTTGGCGAGATTGGTCATGGCAAAACCGGAGCCATAGAGCGCCCAGAACGCCACCCAGGCGATCACACCGGCCTGATAGGTCGTCGAAAGCGCCAGCGCCTGGCGATACTTCAAATCGACATAGGCGGTGTTGCGCGAAATGATCCGTGTGGCAATCGCCTGGATCGCGAACAGTGGCACCAGCAGCGTGGTGACGTTCATGCCGTATTGCGGGATGTCAGCGGGCTCGAAGAACACACCCTGGAGCAGCAGGCCGAAGGCGAGGCCGAAGGCCGCAGGCGCCGCGCCGAACAGCAGGAACAGTGTCGAGCCGAGAATGAAGTGCACCTCGGAGACGCCGACCGGGAAGTGCGGCAGGATCTCGAAGAAGGTGAAGACGAGGACTGTGGTGGCGAGCGTCCGCGCCGCGAACGACGTGATGCCCTGCTCACGCACGGTTTCCGCCGCGAGCTTCAGCGCAACGCCGCCTGCGGCGATGCCGGTTGCGTAACTCAACACGAGCTTGGCGCCCGTCACTATACCGGGTTCGATATGCATGGCTCAGTTCCTTCCTGCCGTCACACCCGACGGCCTTGGCCTCAAAACGTGCAGGGCCGGTCTCCTGGCTCGCGGTTCGCTGGGATTTCCGGCCTTCCCGGACCTTGCGGCCCAGTGGCTGATCGGAGTCCCTCACCGCTTACAGTCGCGGGGGCGGCTGGGGTTTTGGGCGCCGCAACTGGGTCCGCCCACCCCCATTCCCGATTATGCTCCGGCGCTTTGCGCCGCGTCGAGCACCATGCCTCTCTTGTGTGCCCCTTTCGCTGAGCCTGCGTCAAGGGGCGAAGGGCGGCCAAGGCCGTCATGACGGATAATCCCCCGCCAGCGCCCCAAACAGGATCACGGCGGCCGTCGAGGCGGCGCCGCCGCGCGCAAGCTGCTCGGCAAGCTCGGCGATGGTGGTCCGGACCAGCCGTTCGTCGGGGCGTCCGAGGGATTCGGCGAACAATGCCGGTGTGGTTGGGGCAAGGCCGTGCGCGATCAATTTTGCAGCAAGCGCCGGAAAGGTGCGCCGGCCCATATAGACCACGGTCGTCGCTTCAGGGTCGGCCAGCGCCGCCCAGTTCAGGTTGGGCGGCAGCTCGCCGGTGACATCGGCGCCGGTGACGAACTGCACCCGGCGCGAAGTATGGCGCCGGGTCAGGGGAATGCCGGCCTGCGCCGCGGCGACGCAGGCTGATGTCACGCCGGGAACGATCTCGTAGCCGATGCCGGCCTCACGCAGCGTCTCCAGCTCTTCCTCGAGCCGGCCGAAAATGCCGGCGTCGCCCGACTTCAAGCGCACCACGCGCGCGCCGGTTACGGCATAGTCGACCAACAAGCGGTTGACGTGGTGCTGCTTGGTCGAGGGACGCCCTGCCCGTTTCCCAACCGCGACGAGATTGGCGCCGGGCCGGGCGAGATCGAGGATCGCGCCGGAGGCAAGATCGTCATAGAGCACGACGTCGGCTTCGCGCAGCCGCGCGGCGCCCTTGAGCGTGAGAAGCTCGGGATCGCCTGGTCCGGCGGAGATGAAGGAGACGAAGCCGCTCACCGGTCCTCCGCGATCAGATGAAAGAAGGTGCCGGTGGCGTGGCCGCGCTGCGAGCCGGTCTCGGCGATGACCGCGCCGGTCGCATCATGCACGACTGCCAGCGGCGTATCAGGCTGGGCAAGAATGGTCGAATAGTGGAACTCATGGCCGCGCAGGCGCGCGCCGGAGCGATGTCCCGGTATCGCCGCGGCGAGTTCGGCCAGACGATAACCGAGATGCATGCGGCGTTTGGCAAAGCTCGTCTCGAGGCCAAGCAGGCCTGTCATCTCGTGGCGGACACCGTCCGCATCGGTCAAAGCGGTTCCCAGCACCATATAGCCTCCGCATTCGCCGTGCACCGGCCGCGTTTCGGCAAAGGCGCGCAGGCCGCCGCGAAAACGCGCATTGGCCGCGATCTTGCCGGCATGGAGCTCGGGGTAGCCGCCGGGGAGCCAGCACACATCGGCACTCGCGTCAGGCGCTTCATCGGCGAGCGGCGAGAACGGCAATATCTCGGCGCCCGCCGCGCGCCAGGCCTCCAGCATATGCGGATAGACGAAGGAGAACGCCGCATCGCGCGCGAGCGCGATGCGCTGCCCCGGCGGCGTCACGTTCAGGCCGTTCGCGGCAGGTTGCGGCGACCAGGACGCAGCCGATCGCAGCACCGCATCGAGATCGACATGCTCGGCGACGAAGCGCGCGGCCTCGTCGATCAGCTTGCCGATCTCAGCCTGCTCTTCGGCCTGCACCAGGCCGAGATGCCGTTTCGGCAGGCTGATCTCGGCATGGCGCGGCATAGCGCCGAACACGGCAATGCCGGAATCGTTGAGCGCACGCCGGACGAGATCTTCGTGGCGCAGGCTGGCGACGCGATTGAGCACGACGCCGGCGAGTCGCACGCCGGGGCGGTAATCGCGAAGCCCCGCGGCGATCGCCGCTGCGGTCTGCGCCTGTCCGGAAGGATCGATCACCAGCACCACCGGCCAGCCCATCATCTCCGCGATATCGGCGGTGGCCCCCACGCCGGAGACCCCGCGCGCAGCAACGCCGTCGAACAGGCCCATCGAGCCCTCGGCGAGCACGATATCGGCATCCGCGCCGCGGCTGACGAGATGCGCGATCGTCCCGCGATCCATCGCCCAGCTATCGACGTTGACGGAGGCGCGTCCCGTGGCGGCGGCGTGGAAGGCGGGATCGATGTAATCGGGACCGCTCTTGAAGCACTGCACGTTCAATCCGCGATTGCGCCAGGCGCGCGCGAGCGCCAGCGTCAGCGTGGTCTTGCCGACGCCGGAAGCCGGCGCGGAGATGACGAGGCCTGCCGCCATCACGAGGCCTCCGGAAAGCGCGGCTCCGCGCCGACAGGCCGATAGCGGCGGTCGTAGTCGGCGGCATAGAGGCGGCTCTCGTCGAAATCCGCCGCGCCAAGCGTTCTGCCGACCAGAATGATCGCGGTGCGCTCCATCTCGGTGCCGACGGCAGCATCGAGCGTAGCAAGCGTCGCGCGGACGATGCGCTGGTCCGGCCAACTCGCGCGCCAGACGATAGCGACGGGACAATCCGCGCCATAATGTGGGGTCAGCTCGGCAACGACCTTGTCGAGCAGATGGATCGACAGATGGATTGCGAGCACCGCGCCGGTCGCGGCGAAGGCAGCGAGCTTTTCGCGCTCGGGCATCGCGCTGGCGCGGCCGGGCGTGCGCGTCAGCACCACCGTCTGCGCGAGGCCCGGCAGCGTCAGCTCGACCTCGAGCGCTGCCGCCGCAGCCGAGAAGGAGGGAACGCCGGGCGTGACCGTGTAGGGAATGTCGAGCGCGCGCAGGCGGCGAAGCTGCTCCCCCATCGCCGACCAGATCGAGAGATCGCCGGAATGCAGGCGGGCGACGTCCTCGCCCGCCGCATGCGCTGCGGCGATCTCGGTGATGATCTCATCGAGCGACAGTGGCGCGGTGTTGACGATGCGCGCACCGGGCGGGCAATGCGCCAGCACGCCCTCGGGGACCAGCGAGCCGGCATAAAGGCAGACCGGAGAGGACGCGATCAGGTCGCGGCCGCGCAAGGTCAGCAAATCAGGCGCGCCCGGCCCTGCCCCGATGAAATGCACCGTCATGCGCCATCTCCTTCCGCGATCGCGGCGGTCGCGGTGCGATCCTGCGAGACTACGCGCGTCGCAATCAATCGCGCGCGAGGCCCGGCAGCCGCGAGGGCAGCAGCTTCGGCGACCGATCCGGTGCCGAACTTCTCCGCCACAAGATTGGACTGGGTCGGCGTCGCGATACCGGCCAGAATGTCGGGCGGAACGGCCTTGATCGGCACACCGCATTCGCGCGCGAGCTGCTTCAGCGGCTCCGCGTCGGCCTTGTCGCTGACCGTCGCCATCGCCGCAAGACCTTCGGGATCACCAGCCGCCAGCAGCGCTTCGCGCAGCGAAGCGAGAGTGACATCTCTCCTGAACCCAAACCCGGCCACCTTCATCGGACGGTACTCCACTGCACCACCGACCGTGCCGCCTCCCAGGAGCGGTAACGGCCGAGCGGGCCGGCATGCGCGATCTCGACCCGCATCAGCTCGCCACCGTGGCGCTGGTGCAGCTCGCCGAGCAGCGCTTCCGTCTCCAGTGTCACGGAATGCGCGACCAGCCGTGTGCCCGGCGAAAGCCGTGACCAGATGGCATCGAACCTTGCGCTATCGAGACCGCCGCCGATGAAGACGGCGTCCGGGGCGTCCAGCGCAGCGAGCACTTCAGGCGCTTTCCCCGTCACAATGGTGATCCGGTGCACGAGCCCGAACGCAGCGGCATTCTTGCGGATATTCGCGATGCGATCCTCTCGGGCTTCGACGGCGGTCGCCGTCCCGCCGCACAGTGCCCACTCGACCGAGATCGCCCCCGAACCGGCGCCGATATCCCACAGCCGTTCACCCGAACGCGGCGCCAGCGCCGAGAGCGCGAGTGCGCGAACCGGTCGCTTGGTGATCTGGCCGTCGTGAATGAACAGATCGTCGGACAAGCCCGAGCTACGGGGAATGCCCTGCGTCCCGATCAGCAACAACGCCACCGCGACAAGATCTTCGGCAATATCCTCAGCAAAGAGATCGACGCGATGCTGGTCGATGTATTCCCGTGGGCCGCCAAGCGCGACGAGAGTCCACAAGAGTGAAGCGCCCCATCCGCGTTCCGTCAGCCATTTCGCGAGTTCGCCGACCGCAGCTGCGTCGCGCACCAGGCAGATGATGCGGGCATCTCTCGCCAAATGCGGCATCAGACGTTCGAACGGCGCTGCATGAAGCCCAATGCACGTCACGGACTCCAGGCGCCAGCCCAGGCGCGACGCAGCGAGGGAGAAAGTCGAGGGTGCCGAATACGCGATCCACTCGTCGCCATAAAGCCTCTCGGCAAGACCTGCGCCGGCGCCGTACCAGAACGGATCCCCGGAGGCGAGCACCGCCGTCGGCCGGCCGCGGCAGCTCAGAACGACATCGGCGTCGAACGGCACCGGCCACGGACGGCCGCGGCTCCCCACGCCGGCAAGCGCGAGGTGCCGTTCGCCACCGAACACGGTTTCGGCCTCGTTGAGCGCCTTTCGGCTTGCCTCCGACAGCCCGGCAAGGCCATCTTCGCCGATACCGATGATGGTCAGCCAGGGATCAGCCAGGGAATCAGCCATGACGCGCGCCCTCATTCTGGGTGGAACGGCCGATGCGAGCATGCTCGCGGCGGCAATCGCGCGCGCGCGCCTCAACGCCGTCTATTCCTATGGCGGTCGCACCCGCGCGCCCGCCGATCAGCCGCTGCCGACCCGCATCGGCGGCTTCGGCGGCGTGAGCGGGCTTGCCGACTACATCCGATGCGAAGGCATTACGCATGTGATCGACGCGACGCATCCTTTCGCCGCAGAGATGAGCCGCAATGCAGTCGAGGCGTGCGCGCAGACTAGCACGCCGCTCATCGCGCTCGAACGCGCGCCTTGGCCGAAGACGCCCGGCGACAATTGGATCGAAATCGCCGATGTCAGCGCTGCAGTCGCAGCGTTGCCCGAGGCGCCCGCAAAAGTGTTCCTCGCCATCGGCCGCCAGCATATCGCCCGATTCGCGACGAAGCCGCAGCATGCCTACACGCTGCGGTTCGTCGATCCGCCGGAAGCGCCCCTGCCCTTCGCCGCCGATGTGATCGTATCGCGCGGGCCGTTCACGCTCGACAGTGAGCTCGATCTGATGCGCACGCGCGGCATCGGCTGGATCGTCGCCCGCAATTCCGGCGGTGACGGCGCCCGCGCGAAGATCGACGCGGCCCGCATGCTCGGCCTTCCCGTGATCATGATCTCGCGACCGGAGCTGCCCGAACGCGGACGGGTCGAAAGCGTCGCCGCGGCGATGCAGTGGCTCGGTCATTCGACCCGCCTCGGCGCATAGACCCAGCGGCCGACCCGGCGCGTCTGCGAATTGCCGACGATCACCAGCGTACGCATATCCGCCATCTCCGGCGTCGCGTCATTCAGCCTCACGGTCACGATCTTCTCGTCAGCAGCGCTGATTGCGCGCGCAAAGATCACGAGGCGCTCGCCACAGCCGGCGTCCTTCAGCACCGCAAGCGCGCGGCCGAATCCTTCCGGCCGGCTTGCGGAGCGCGGATTATACATCGCAATCGAAAAATCGGCTTCCGCGGCCAGCCGCAAGCGCTTCTCGACCACCGTCCACGGCTTGAGATTATCGGAGAGGTTGATCGCGCAGAAATCATGGCCGAGCGGCGCGCCGGCCCGCGCGGCCGCCGCCAGCATCGCGGTGATGCCCGGCAGCACGCGGATCGGAAGCGTTTGGTACTGCGGCGCCTGTTCGAGCGCCTCGAACACCGCGGAAGCCATCGCGAAAACGCCGGGATCGCCCGAGGACACGACGACGACCTGGCCGCCCTCCGCGGCGAGCCGTAAGGCTTCGCTGGCACGCTTCAGTTCTTCGCGGTTGTCCGACGGATGCAGGCTAAGTCCAGCACGCGGCGGCACGCGCGCGACATAGGGCGCGTAGCCAAGAATATCGGTTGCGGCGGCCAGCGCAGCCGTGACCTCGGGTGTCACCAGCGCATCGCTGCCCGGCCCCAGGCCCGCGATGGTCAGCGTGCCCATCATTCGGCGGCGTCCAGGTGCCGGCCCTTGCCGTGGACCAGCACGATCGCGAAATAAGGACAGTCGGCGCCGTCCACCTCGGCGAGCCGCACTACGCGCTCGCCCGCCATGGTACCGCGCTCGACCAGCCAGGCATCGTCGAGCCGGCCGGCGGAGCTGAGCGCGCGGCGCACCTTTGCGAGATTGCGGCCGGTCTTCATGACGACCAGCGCATCGGAATCGCGCATGCGCCGCTCGAGTTCGTCTTCGGGAAGCGTCCCCATCAGCACCGTCGTCACGTCGTCGCCGAGCGCGATCGGCTGGCCGACGCCATTCCAGCAGCCGACCATGCCGGGAATGCCGGCAATCACCTCGATCCCGACACGGCCTTGCAGGCGCGTGTGCAGATGCATGAAGGAGCCGTAGAAATAAGGGTCGCCCTCGCAGAGCACGACGACGTCGACCGCGCGCGAAAGCCGCGCTAGGCGCTCCGCCCATTCGTCGTAGAAGCCCGCCAGCAGCTGCACGTACTCGGCGCTGTCGAAGGCGATCTCGGTGGTGACCGGATATTCCATGGGATATTCGGTGACGTCGGCCGCCAGCATGCCCTCGACGATGCGCCGCGCCTGGCCCGGCCTGCCCTTCTTGCGGAAATAGGCGACGTGCTGCGCGGCGCGCACGGTGCGATCGGCGCGCACGCTCATCAGATCAGGATCGCCGGGGCCGAGACCGCAGCAGATGATGCGTCCCATCGCTATTCGCTCCGGCTCGCCAGCGCATTCACGGCGGCAACCGTGATCGCGGAGCCGCCGAGGCGGCCCTCGACGGTCAGCGCCGGCACTGGCGGATCGTCCATCAGCGCCGCCTTGGACTCGGCTGCACCGACGAAGCCAACCGGGCAGCCGATGATCGCAGCGGGCCGCGGGCAATCGCGGTTCTCGAGCATGTTGAGGAGGTGAAACAGCGCTGTCGGCGCATTGCCGATCGCAACGATGGCGCCTTCGAGATGCGGCCGCCACAGCTCCAGCGCCGCGGCCGAGCGGGTGTTGCGCATGGATTGCGCGAGTGCAGGCACGGTCTCGTCGCCAAGCGTGCAGATGACGGCATTGGCCGCGGGAAGCCTCGCGCGCGTAATGCCCTCCGAGACCATGCGCGCGTCGCACAGGATCGGCGCGCCTCGTTGCAGAGCGGCGCGCGCGGCGATCGCCATGCCCTGAGTGAAGCGGATATGCGCCTCCAGCCCGACCATGCCGGCGGCATGGATCATCCGCACCACGATCTGCTCCTCGTCGGGCGAAAAGCGCGCAAGATCGGCCTCGGCGCGGATGGTCGCAAAGGACTGCCGGTAGATCGCCGCCCCATCGGTTTCGTAAGTGTGCGGCATCAGTTCCCTCCCACAAGGATGGAGGGATCGCTGACGATGTCGGCGCCGTTCAGGTCGCGCAGCACCGGCTCGTCGCGGATCGAGCCGTCACGGACGAGATCGAAGCCGGCGCGGGTCGCCACCAGCGTGACCGCGGCCGTGCCGGAATGGGCACAGCCCTTGCCGCAGCCGGAGACGTGGAGCCGCGCATCGGCGGCGATGCGCGGGGCGAGCGCTGCTGCGAGCGCACGCGTATCAGCATGGGCTTCGCGGCAGCGCGGCGCGCCGCTGCAGGCGATGACGCGCAGCGCGGGATCAAAGGGCTCGGTGATCAGGCCCGGGGCGCTCGGCATCTCGCGCTTGCCCTCGCTCAGCACCATCCGCCAGGGCGTCATGCGCAGCGCATGTCCGCAGCCGGCGAACTGATGCAGCGTCGTGTGGAGCATCTGCCCGAACGCAACGCCGACCATCGCGCCTTGCGGATAGTGCCCGGGCCGCGACGCGGCCATCACGGGCGCAGGCTCGGTCTCGCCGCGCAGCGATTGAGGCAATGCCGCGCCGGACGCGATGTGGGCCGCCATGCGCCCTCGCCCGCCCGTCGCGCCGCCGGAGACCAGGAACCAGCTCGCGAGCGCGAGCGCCGTGCTCACGGCCTCCCCGCGTGCGACGGAGCGGCCAAGCTTTGCGCCATCGGCCCGCACCAGGAGATGGCCTGTGCGATCGCGCTCGATCCGTATGTCGGCGGAATCGCCGGCGAGCACGCGCGACTTTCCGTCATCGATGGCGAAGCCGAATTTCGTTGGAAGCGCGAGCGAATTATCCTCGAGCGCTTCTTCGAGCTCGGCGGCAAGCGATTGTGTCGCGTCGCCAGCGCGCCAGAACGGCGTGACGAGGATGTTGCGACGGGCTTCCGTAGCCGGATCCGGATCGAGCAGCGCCAATCGTGCAAGGCCGTCGATCAACGGCCGATGGCCTTCTTCACTGACGCCCCTGATCTGCAGATTGGCGCGGCTCGTCACGTCGATCAGACCATTGCCGTGTTGCCCGGCGAGTTCGGCAAGTCCGGAGATTTGCGGTGCTTCAAGCCGTCCACCGAACGGACGCACGCGCACCACGAGCCCGTCGCCCGAGAGCATCGGGCGCAGCGCGCCGGGACACCAGCCCTTGACCGTGGCCGCGCTCATGAGGCCTCCCGCAGCGCCGCGGCAATCGAATTGCGGCGCGTTTGCCATAGCGCCGCATCGTGCAGGCGCGCAAAACAGGTTTCCATCGCGGCGAGCGCGGACGGATTTTCACGCGCCATGAAAGCGCGGACGTCGTCATTGCCGAGCGTTGCATCGTAATAGAGATCGAACAGATGCGGCGGCACGGCGCCGGCGAGATGAGCGAAAGCGGCCATGTGCTCCAGCGTCGCCGTGATCTCGGCCGCGCCGCGAAAACCGTGGCGCATCATTCCGGCGATCCACGCCGGATTGGCCGCGCGCGCACGGACGACGCGCGCGATTTCCTCGGTCAGGGTGCGCGCATGCGGCTGCTCGGGACGCGTCGTGTCCAGATGATAGAGCGCCGGCCCTGCCGCGCCGAGATGCGCCGCGGCCGCCGCAACGCCGGCTTCATGCGCGGCATAGTCGGCGGCGAGCAAGAGATCGGTTTCCGGCAAGTCCTGGAGATGGACAAAGGCATCGGCCGAAGCAAGGCGCTCTTCGATGCCGGCGCGATTCGGCTGCATCTCGCCGCCGGCCGAGAACGCCCAGGACGATGCCGCCAGCCAGGCTTCACCGGCGGCATCGCGCGTCTCGGGCGTGAAGGCATCGGGGATCGCGGATAGGCCCACGCCGTATTGTCCGGGACGCGGCGCGAACACGCGGGAGGCGCGGTGGCGGTACGGATTCTCGTCGCCCTCGTCCTCGCGCGCCGCAAGCGCTTCGGAGGCGGCCTCGAACAATTGCGCAAGGCCTGGGAAGACGTCGCGAAACAGGCCCGACACGCGCAGCGTGACGTCGATGCGGGGGCGGCCGAGTTCGGCCGGCGCGATGATGTCGTAACCGGTGACACGGCCGGAGGCGTGATCCCAGCGCGGCGCAAGACCGGCCAGATGCAGCGCCATGGCGAACTCCTCGCCGGCGGTGCGCATCGTCGCCGAGCCCCAGAGATCGACCACGAGGCCTTTCGGCCAGTCACCGTGATCCTGCAAGTGACGACGCAGCAGTTCTTCGGCGAGTTTTATGCCCTGCGCATGTGCCGACGGCGTCGGCACGGCGCGCGGATCGACCGCAAAGAGATTGCGCCCGGTCGGCAGCACGTCCTGACGGCCGCGATAGGGCGAGCCCGACGGTCCCGGCGCAACGCGCTTGCCGGCAAGTGCGGCACGAAGCGCATCCCGCTCAGCCTCGCCGCAGGCGCCGCAGCCGAACACGTGCAGGCCGTCGCCGAACTGGCTTTCCTTGAGGTCGCAGACGAAGCGATCGATCCGCGGAATGGCTTCGGCCGGTGCAGCCGATGCATCGAGACCAAGATCGCCTTCGAGGCCTGCCACGCGCGCCTCGTCGCGGATCGCGGCAATCAGCCGCTGGCGGCGCGCGGGATCGAGACCATCGGCGGTCGAATATTCGTCGAGGAGCTGTTCGAGCCGGCGCAGGCCTTCCGGCACCGCGGATGCGGCGAGCGGCGGCGGCAGATGGCCGATGGTGACGGCGCCAATGCGCCGTTTCGCCTGCGCGGCCTCGCCGGGATCGTTGACGATGAAGGGATAGATGACGGGGAGATTGCCGATCAGGGCTTCCGGCCAGCAGGCTGGGGACAGCGCCACGGATTTGCCGGGCAGCCATTCCAGCGTGCCATGCGCGCCCATGTGCACGACGGCATCGATGCCCTGCTCCCGGAGCCAGAGATAGAACGCGACGTAGCCGTGGCGCGGCGTGCGGGCGAGATCGTGATAATCGGTATCGCGCGTGGTCGCATCGCCGCGTTCCGGCTGAACCGCGATGATCGACTTGCCGCAAGCGACGGCCGCGAATTGAAACGCGCCGTCCTGGCAGCTCGGATCATCCTCCGGCGCGCCCCAGGCTTGCGCGAGATCATCCTGCAAGACTTGCGGCAGGCGCGAAAGCGCCGCGCGGTAATCGGCAACGTCCCAGGTCAGTTGCCGCTTGAGCAGCGTCTCGCCAAGGGTGTGGACCGGCGCAACATCGAAGCCGGCCTCCGCGAGATCCGACACCAGCGCCTCGACCGAGGCCAGCGCATCGAGACCGACCGCATGCGCGATCTGATGCGGACGGCCCGGATAGTTCGAGAGCACGAGCGCCAGCCGCTTCTCGCCGGCCGGCGTCGCCGCCAGTCGCCGCCAGGCCGCGACGCGCGCGGCGACGGCCGTCACGCGCTTCTCGTCGGGCCGGTGCGCCAGATGCGAGAATTGCAGATCGGGATCGCGCAGCCCTGCCGACTTGAAGCTCACGACACCCGCGAACAGGCGGCCATCGACCTCGGGCAGCACCACATGCATCGCAAGGTCGCCGGGCGAGAGGCCGCGCAGCGACTCCGTCCAGTCCTCGTGCCGGGCCGTCGAGAGCGCGACCTGGAACACCGGGCACGATGCGGCGTCGAATGGTGTGGTGCCGTCGTCGCCCATGGCCGAGAACGCCGTCGCGTTGACGATCGCAGCCGCCGGATTTTGCGCGAGATACGCGCGCAACCAATCCGCGACGCCCGCGGCCTTCAGCGAAGTCACGAACACGCCGCAGGCATCAAAGCCGCGCTCGCGCAGCGCTGCGATCAGGGCATCGACCGGGCCCGTGTCCGCGGCGGTGAGATACGAGCGATAGAACGTTACAAGTGCGCGCGGCCTCCCCTCGCCATGCGCCGGCGCAGCAATCACACCACGCGCGGGATCGTAGAACCCCATCTCGGGCACGGTCGTCTCGCCTATAACAGGCCCGGCATAGAGGCCCGAGGCCAAAGCGAGCTGCGCGATCGCAGCCTGCGCCGCCACCGGCCCGCCGGTGTCGCAGAGCACCTTGAGCCGGCGCAGCGTCGAGACCGGCAAGGTCGAGTAAGCATCCAGCCGCGTGTCGTCGCGACCGTCGGCCGGCAGCACGGCCAGCACAATGCCACGGTCCTTCGCGAACTGTTGCAGGGCCGCAAGCCCATACGGCCAGTAGGACTCCCCGCCGATCAGCCGCACCAGAATGCCGCGCGCCTGCGACAGCGTGCGCTCGATATAGGTGTCGACCGAGAGCGGATGACGCAGCTCCGCAAGATTGGCGAGCCGCAGCGTCGGCAGGCTGGCGCGACCGCGCCGCCAGCCGGCCGCGAACGCCGCAAGATCGGAATCCGAATACGAGAGCACCACGAGATCGGCCGGGTCCTGGCCGATATCCCTTGGCGTCGCGGTCTCCTCGAGACCGCGGCTCTCGCGGAAAACGACGTGCATCAGATACCAAGTCCTGACCTGATCGCGGCCTCGTCGATATCGCCGTGCTCGCCGATCACGACGAGCTTTGACTGCCTGAGCCCAGCGCCCCAGGGCTTGTCGAACTGGTGGCGCACGCGCTCGCCGACGGCCTGCAGCAGCAGCCGCATCGGTTTGCCCGCGACCGCGATATAGCCCTTGGCGCGCAGCACATTCTGCTCGCGCGCCAGCTTTTGCACCGATGCGACCAGCGCATCGACGTCGGCGACTTCAGGAAGATCGATCACGACCGAAGCGAAATCGTCGTGCTCGTGATCCTCCTCGCCGTCATGATGCGAGGGACGCGCGGCAAGATCGTTCTCGGCGGCAGCGCCAAGACCGAGGATGACGCGCGCATCGATCGCACCGTCGGTCACGGGGAGCATCGGCACGCGGCGCGGCATCTCGGCAATAATCGCCGCCTTGGCCGCTTCGAGTCCCGCCGCCCCCGCGAGATCGGCCTTGGTCAGCAGCACGATATCGGCGCAGGCGATCTGATCTTCGAACACCTCCGACAACGGCGTCTCGTGATCGAGATTTTCGTCCGCCGCACGCTGCGCTTCCACCGCAGCCGGATCGGGCGCGAAGCGGCCGGCCGCCACAGCCTCGGCATCGGCAAGTGCGATCACACCGTCGACGGTGATGCGCGAGCGGATCTCCGGCCAGTCGAACGCCTTCAGCAGGGGCTTGGGCAGCGCCAGGCCCGAGGTCTCGATCAGGATATGATCGGGCCGCACGGGCCGCGCCAGCAGTTTTTCCATGGTCGGAATGAAATCGTCGGCAACCGTGCAGCAGATGCAGCCATTGGCGAGCTCGACGATGTTCTCTTCCGGGCAATTGGCGTCGGCACAGGATCTCAGGATCTCGCCGTCGACGCCCTCACTGCCGAACTCGTTCACGAGCACCGCGAGCTTCTTGCCGCCGGCATTGCTGAGCAGATGCTGGATCAGCGTCGTCTTGCCGGAGCCGAGAAAACCGGTGACCACCGTCACAGGGACTTTTGCGAGCGGGTTCATTCGGCGGCCTCCGGCACGACGGCAATGGGGGGAATGCGGGCAAGCGATTGCTTGCGGAATATTTCCGGCCGGCTGCGCCAGGGCACGAGACCATCCGGCGCCGCCGCATAGGCCGCCGCGCCCGCGACCACGTCCTGCGCATTCGCATCCGACAGGCGGCCATAGACATACGACCAGCGGCCGGGCGCGCTGAGCGCGACCGAGCAGCCCTGATTGCAGGCCGACAGGCATTCGACGGGAACCACATTGACGCCCTCGGGCACGCCGGCGTCGAGGATCGCCCCATGCAGGCGCTTGCCGGGCGTCGCCTCGCCCTCGCCAGGCGTCTCGCCGGCGCGGCAGGTGATGCAGACGTGAAGTGTGACGGTCATCGCCTCTTCCAGATAACAGCGGGAGGCGATGAGGCACACGGACCATTCTTCAGAAGGCCCGTTTCCCCGTCGCGGAACACCCCGTCCGCCGGTCCAAAACTCGTCCGCGCTGGCAGGTCTCCCGGCTTGCGGAGCAGGGTTATCCCCTTCGATCCCCGCCTTCCCGATTCCCGCGGGAATCAGTGGCTTCGGGCATCTCTCCGGTCACGGTCGCGGGGGCGGCTGCAGTTTGGACCCAAATCTTGCCGATTCGGACCCTATCGCATTCCCTCTTCGCCTGTCATAGGACAGGAACCAACGCCGGGCCACCATTTGCCGGTGGCCGCCACTTGTCAAGCCGAAGGACCGGGACCGATGACGCCTGAACCGGATACGAAAACGGCCGAGGAAACCGACGCCCGCCACGCCACGAAAATGGCGAAGAAGAAGGCCGCCCGCGACAAGATCATGGCGACCAAGAGCGGCGAAAAGGGCCTCATCATCGTCCACACCGGCGCCGGCAAGGGCAAGTCCTCCTCGGCCTTCGGCATGATCGTCCGCTGCGTCGCCCATGGCTTCCCCTGTGCGGTCGTGCAGTTCATCAAGGGCGCCTGGGATACCGGCGAGCGACGCCTGCTCACCGGCCATTTCGGCGACCTCTGCCAGTTCCACGCCATGGGTGAAGGTTTTACCTGGGAGACGCAGGACCGCGCCCGCGACATCGCCGCCGCGCGCGCCGGCTGGGAGAAGGCCAAGGAGCTGATCCTCGATGAGAGCTTGCGCATGGTCGTGCTCGACGAGATCAACATCGCGCTGCGCTACGACTATCTCGACATCGCGGAGGTCGTCGAGTTTCTGACCACCTCGAAGCCGCCGATGACGCATGTCGTCCTCACCGGGCGCAACGCCAAGGACGAGCTGATCGAGATCGCCGATCTCGTCACCGAGATGACGCTGGTGAAACATCCGTTCCGCTCCGGCATCAAGGCGCAGGCCGGCGTCGAGTTCTGAGTTCGATGGCACGCGCGTTGATGATCCAGGGGGCCGGCTCGGACGTGGGCAAGTCGCTCATCGTCGCAGGCCTTGCGCGTGCCTTCACGCGGCGCGGCCTGCGCGTGCTGCCGTTCAAGCCGCAGAACATGTCGAACAACGCAGCCGTCACCGTCGACGGCGGCGAGATCGGCCGTGCCCAGGCGCTGCAGGCGCTCGCCGCCGGTGTCGAACCGCACACCGACATGAACCCCGTGCTGCTGAAGCCCGAGACCGATGTCGGCGCGCAGGTGATCGTCCACGGAAAGCGCATCGCGACTGCGCGCGCGCGTGACTATGCCGCGATGAAGCCCTCGCTGATGGGCGCGGTGCTGGAGAGCTTTGAGCGGCTGAAGGCGCGCGCCGATCTGGTGCTGGTCGAAGGCGCCGGCAGTCCGGCCGAGGTCAATTTGCGCAAATCCGATATCGCCAATATGGGCTTTGCGCGCAGGGCCGACGTGCCGGTCGTGCTGATCGGCGACATCGACCGCGGCGGCGTCATCGCCCAGCTGGTCGGCATCAAGACGGTGATCGACCCCGACGACGCCGCGATGATCCGGGGTTTCGTCATCAACAAGTTCCGCGGCGATCCCACCCTGTTCGATGACGGCTACAGGCTGATCGAGCAAAAGACCGCATGGCGCGGCCTTGGCGTGCTGCCCTGGTTCGCCCGCGCCGGCGAGCTGCCGGCTGAGGACGCGCTGGGCCTGAGCGACGCGCGCAAGCCGGGCCAGTGCAAGATCGCCTGCCTGGCGCTGTCGCGGATCGCCAATTTCGACGATCTCGATCCGCTCAAGCTCGAGGCGGGCGTCGATCTCGTGATGGTGCGCCCCGGCGAAGCCATCCCAGGGGACGCGCGTCTCGTCATCATTCCCGGCTCAAAATCGACCCGCGGCGATCTCGCCTTCCTGCGCGCGCAAGGCTGGGACATCGATCTGCTCGCGCATCACCGCAGGGGTGGCCATGTGCTCGGCCTCTGCGGCGGCTATCAGATGCTCGGCCGCAGCGTCGCCGATCCCGAAGGCATCGAAGGCCCCGCAGGCGACACGGCAGGCCTTGGGCTGCTGGATGTGGAAACGGTGATGAGCCCGCAGAAGACGCTGACGCGAGTTACGGCTGTGCATGCCGCCACGGATCAGCCGATCGAGGCGTACGAAATCCACATCGGCCGGACCGATGGGCCCGATCGTGCACGTCCGTTCGCGACACTGGACGGCGAGCCCGAAGGCGCGATCTCGCGCGATGGCCGCGTGCAGGGCAGCTATCTGCACGGCCTGTTCACGTCGGATGATTTCCGCAAGGCGTATCTGGCCAAGCTCGACATTCCCGCAGGTGAAGAGCCCTATCAAGCCAGGGTCGAGAGTGCGCTCGATGCGCTCGCCGACCACATCGAAGAGCATCTCGACGTGGAAGACCTGCTTGCGCTAGCGCGCTAGAGCTTCCGAGACGCGCGTCCATTCGGCTTCGCTGCCCGGAAGCCCGAGGCGCAGCCATGTCGGCCTCTGCGCGAAGACGCGCGACCAGATCTGGCTTTGTGCCAATCTCTCTTGCGCGGCGAGCGCGTCGGGTGTCTCGTAGAGGCGAAACAGCGGCGTCCCCCCAAGCAGCATCCAGCCTTGCGCTAGCGCTATGGCATCGAGGCGAACACAGTCCCGGGCTAGTCGCGCTGACGTGGCCTCGGCCCAGGCGTCGTCACCCAACGCGCGACAGCCGATCGCGATCGCCGCTCCCGAGACCGGCCATGGACCCGACATCGACGCAAGCTTGCCAATGTCGGCCGCATTGCCGATCGCGAACCCGAGCCGCAGGCCGGCAAGCCCATAAAACTTTCCGAACGAGCGCAGGATCAGCAGTCCCGGCCGATCGGCCTCCGATGCAAGCGACAGTTGCGGAACGGCATCGACAAAGCTCTCGTCGATGACGAGGCGGCCGACGCGCGGCAGCAATGCGAGCAGATCCTTCGGAGCATGATGCTGTCCGCCGGGGTTGTTGGGATTGACGACCACGGCGAGATCCGCGCCTGCCAGCGCGTCGAGCTCGCTGGCCTGCTGGACATCCCAGCCTGCAGCCGACAGAACCCCTGCATACTCATTATAGGTCGGTCCGAGGATGCGGGCGCGGCCGGTTGGTACCAGCTGCGGCAGCAATTGAATGGCAGCCTGCGCGCCGCCCATCGCCACGATCGGTGCGCTGGTGCGATAGGCGTGCTGTGCGGCTTGATGCAGGGCGCTGATGTCGGATTGCGAGGGCAGCGCATTCCAATAGTGCGCATCGATCTTGCCCACGGGATAAGGCAGCCGGTTGATCCCTGTCGACAGATCGATCCAGTCCTCCGCGCGTCCGCCGAAACGCTGCTGTGCCAGATCCAGATTTCCACCGTGCTCGCGCATGTCTCGTTCTTTCACGCGAAGCTGAGGATCGCAAGCAGGCCGGCGAGCAGCAGCATGGCGCGGCGGTAGACCGTCAGTGCCTCGGCGATATCAGCGGCGCGCGGATCGCGCGCGCCTTCGTTGAGCCAGGGCTCGTTGGTCGCGCCGCCGTGATAGATGCGGGGGCCGCTGAGCCGCACCCCAAGCCCGCCCGCCATCGCCGCTTCCGGCCAGCCGGCATTGGGTGAGCGGTGACGGCGTGCATCGCGCGTCATGCACAACAGCGCGTCCGATCTCCGCGGTGCCAGCAGCACGAACAAGAATCCGGTCAGCCGCGCCGGAATGAAGTTGGCGACATCGTCGATGCGTGCAGCCGCCCAGCCGAAGGCTTCATGTCGCTCGCTGCGATGGCCGATCATCGAATCCAGCGTGTTGATCGCCTTGTAGCCGAGGATGCCCGGCAGGCCGAACAGCGCGCCCCAGAATACCGGCGCCACGATGCCATCGGACGCATTCTCGGCGAGGCTCTCGATCGCCGCGCGCGCGATGCCGGCTTCGTCGAGCGCTGCGGGATCGCGGCCAACGATGCGCGAGACCGCCTCGCGCGCGCCGGCGATGTCACCGGCCATCAGAGGATTCGCGACCGCGCCGACGTGATCATATAGCGAGCGCAGCGCGACCAAGGGCCAGGCCAGGATGCCAATCAGCACGACCTGGATCCAGCCCAGGGGCAGCAAGGACTGAAGCGTCCAACCGAACGCGACGGAGAGCGCGATCACGAGAAGCGCGCCAGCAATGCCCGCGCCGCGGCGAACGGCCGGCCGATCGGACGAACGATTCCAGGCGGTGTCGATGGCACCGATCAGCCGGCCCAGCCAGGTCACGGGATGCCCGATCCGCGCGAACAGAGGCGACGGCCAGCCCAGCAGGGCATCCACCGCCATCGCCACCACCATCGCGCCCGCAAAGCCCACATTCGCCTCCTGTCCCGCCCCTGTTGCGCAAAGCGAGGGGCAAGCGCAAGCCCCCGGCGGCCTGATTTCGGCTTTGTCTTTGGCCGCGTTTGGTGATTAGTCAGGCCCACAGGAGACCTTCATGGCCGTCATCTTGATCACGGGCGGAGCGCGATCGGGCAAGAGCAAGCGTGCGGAAATGCGCACGCGCGCCTTCCCCGGGCAGCCCGTCTATGTCGCGACGGCCGAGGCGCTCGACATCGAGATGGAGACGCGGATCGCAAAACATCGCGCTCGCCGCGGAACCGCCTGGATGGAGCGCGAGGTGCCGCTCGATCTTGTGCCCACACTGGTCGCGACCGATGGCGGCGGCGCAAGGCTGGTGGATTGCCTGACGCTGTGGCTCTCCAACCTGATGCATGCACAGCGTGATTGGGAGCGCGAGGTGAGCGAGCTCGCCGGCACCCTGCCCCGCCTCAAAAGCCCCGTCGTCCTCGTCACCAACGAAGTCGGTCTCGGCATCGTGCCCGACAACGCGCTGGCGCGCAGCTTTCGCGACGCCGCCGGGATCATGAACCAGATCATCGCGGCCGCTGCCGACGAGGTCGAGTTCGTCGTCGCCGGCCTTCCAATGAAATTGAAATGATGCCGCGCGCCGAGCTTCTGAAAGACATCGTCGCCGATCTCAGGATGGCGGTATCGTTCGTGACGATCCTCCCGGTGGCCTCGTCGAAGCCCGCGGCTGACGGCGCCGTCGCGCGCGCGACCTGGGCGCTTCCCGTCGCGGGACTGCTGGTCGGCCTTGCCGGCGCCTTCGTCTACAAGGTCGCGATCCGCTTCGGACTGACGCCGAACATTGCTGCCTTGCTTGCACTCGCGATTACTGCCCTCATCACCGGCGCGCTGCACGAAGACGGTCTCGCCGATACCGCCGATGGGCTCGGCGGCGGCCGTACGCGCGAGCGCAAGCTCGAGATCATGCGCGACAGCCGGATCGGGACCTATGGCGTCTGCGCGTTGATCCTGTCGTTTGGCCTGCGCTGGAGCGCACTCGCGGCGATCGCCGATCCCTTGCTGGTGGCATTTGCGCTTTGCGCCGCGCACGCCGCCGCCCGCGCGGGCGTGCCGGCCTTCATGTCACTGGTACCGCCAGCGCGGCCTGACGGGCTGTCGGCAAGCGCGGGATCGCCGCCGGGCCGCAGCGTCGCCATCGCCTTCGCACTTGGAACGCTCGCGCTCGCTCTCGCGTTGGGGCCGGGCAAGGCGCTGGTCGGTCTGATCGTGCTGTCGCTCGCCGGCCTGTTGCTGGCGCGGCTTGCCGTGCGCCAGATCGGCGGGCAGACCGGCGACATCCTCGGTGCCTTCGAGCAGATCGGCGAGATCCTCGTTCTGCTGGTGGCCGCATCCTTCCGGATGGGAGGCTGACCTCATGGTCGAGTTCGACGACACTTTCCGTCAGCACTTGCGCGAGCTGTTCGTGTGGCGCCGCGACGTCCGCCGCTTTCGAGCCGACCCGCTGCCCGCCGGCGCCATCGATCGCCTGATCGAGACCGCCTGCCTGTCGCCCTCGGTCGGCCTCAGCCAACCCTGGCGCTTCGTCACCGTCGATGATGCTGCACGACGTCGCGCCATCATCGATGATTTCACGGCGTGCAACGCCGACGCACTGAATTGCTATTCCGGTGAACGTGCGGCCCGCTACGCCACGCTGAAACTGTCGGGCCTCGAACAGGCCCCCGGCCACCTTGCCGTCTTCGCCGACAAGGCCAGCGACATCGGCCACGGCCTTGGCCGCGCGACCATGCCGGAGACGACCGAGTATTCCGTGGTCGCCGCCATCACCGCGATGTGGCTCGCCGCACGCGCCGAAAGCATCGGCATCGGCTGGGTCTCGATCCTCAATCCGGATCGTATCCACGCCGTTCTGGCCGTGCCTGATACCTGGAAGTTCATCGCCTATCTCTGCATCGGCTATCCGGAAGTCGAATGCGACCAGCCCGAGCTGGAGCAGGCAAAATGGGAGCGCCGGCGCGGCGCGGACGAATTTACGTTGCGGCGTTAGCGAATCGCGCCCCAAGCTCGCCAATCAGATACCAGCAATCGATCCATCCTTCGTCATTGCGAGCGCAGCGAAGCAATCCAGAATCCTTCCGCAGAAAGAGTCTGGATCGCTTCGTCGCAAGGGCTCCTCGCAATGACGGCGGAGAGACGTGACGCAGGCGGAGAGAGAGCGGCGCAGCCCCCCGCTACGACCTGCTCCTGCCGGCCACCGCCGCCACAGGCGCGGGGCTTTCCTGCTTCTGGAACATCAGCAGCGGCCTGAAGATGACGCGGCCATAGGCCTCGTAGTGGTTCTGGGTCGAGACCGCCATCTTCAGTGGCGTCGCATAATTCGCCTCGAAGGTCATGAACGACGCATAGGTCCAGGAGAAGCCGACGCCGACCGAGGCCATTTCGGTGACGCCGGGGAAGGTCGAATACACCGCACCCCAGTCGGTGAAGATGTAGGTGTCGAAACCCCTCAGCCATTGCGACCAGTTGTAGTGCAGCTCGGCGTTGAGATAATAGCCGCTGTCGCCGGAGGCCGCATTGGAGGGATAACCGCGTACGGTGGTGGGGCCGCCGATCGAGAAGATCTGATCGCCCGGCAGCAGCTTCTCCTGCGTGTACTGCCAGCTTGCCAGCACATTGGCGCTGAAGTTCTGGGGCCCTGCGGCGCTGGTGGCGATCAGCGAGCCGGTGTAGGTGTTGAACGCGCGGTTGTTGCCGAGCACATAGTCATGCCACGCGACGTAGTTCACTGCCGGCGAGACCGTGATCGAATAGGTGTTGCCGGACTTGGTCACCGAGATTCCGGCCGTGGTCTTGTCGTAGTGGTCGTCGGTGACGGCGACCGTGGCAAAGCGGCTGACGGTCTTGCCCTCAGTCAAGGCCGCGTTGAGCAGCACCAGCCAATCCTGGGTCACCCAGACCGGCTGGCTGAAATTGACCGCGGCCTGGCTCGATCGGCCGGTGACATCGAGCGCGACGAACGGTCCCTGGACGATCTTGATCTTGCCCTCGGTATAGCTGACGCCGGCGCGGCCGCCCCAGGGATTGACCGGGATGCTGTAGGCGACATTGCCGTTGAGATTGCCGTCGGAGCGGACGCCGTAGAAGGTCAGGCGGTCGTCGACGCCGAACAGGCCATGACGCTTGTAGAAGGCCCCGCCCTCCCAGCGCCCGGTGTTCTCGGAACCCTGGTTGTCTGTGAAGAGCTGCAAGGTGTCGACCGGCGGCTCGATCACCGCGAACTGCAGGTCGGTCAGGCCGAAGCTCGTGCCGGGCTGCAGCAGGGCCTTGATCTGCACGTCGTTGGTCCGGTTGAACCAGATCACGTCACGATTGAGTTTTGGAACGTCGAGGACCTCGCCTTCGGGCTCCTTCACGCGATCGAGGATGTAATCGGTGCGGGTCTGCTTGTTGCCCTCGACCGTCGTCTTCTGCAGCCGTCCTTCGGTCAGCTTGACGCGGACGACGCCGCCCTTGGCGTCCTGCTCGGGCAGCGTCGCGATGCCCGTGACGATGCCGCGCGCGGCATAGACGGCATTGATGTCGGCAACGAGCTGCAGCAGCGAGGCGATGTCGACGTTCTTGCCGACATATTTCTTCGCGATCTCATCCAGCTCCGCCGGCGTGATGAACTTGGACTCGTCGAACGTGATCTTGCGCAGGCGAAACTTCGGCCCGCCCGGCTTCAGGAGCTGGGATTTTTCCCGCTCGCCACCGATCACCGCCGGCCCGGTGAGCTTGGGCGGGGCGCTCTGCTGCTCGAGCTGCCGCCGCTGCCGGTCGACGTCGTTCTGGATCACGCCGGGATTGATCGACTGGGCGCGCGCACAGACGATGCAGCAAGCTGCAAGCCCGATCCCCAACGATGCTCCCAGAATCCGCATCCCGAATCCAATTACCATGCCTGTGCGAGACGGCCAACGGCCGGCTTCGCCGTTTCAACCGCCGCATCCTTCCAGCCCGGTCGTCCCGCACGTTGTCCCTTCTGGCGCAGCTTGCGCATGTCGCTGAGCCCTTCGATGTTGACCGCGGGGCCGGAGCCGACCGCCTCGACCGGCTGCGGCGTCAGCAGCGCGTCGAGGCGCGCCTGACCGGACAGACCGAGCAGGTAGAACGTCCCCCCATCCTTCTTCGCGAGCCAGGTCTCGATGCTCTCTTTGCCCTCGCCGTCGACCGCGATGTTGCGCATCATGCTGGCACCCGTGAAGTCGTTGCAGCAGGTGTGGGTCGACCCGTAATTGGTGACGGTCGCCGAGACATCGCCGGTATAGAACACCACATAGGCGTTGCTGACATTGGCGTTGCCGGTCTGGCTCATCGTGAACACGCCGCCCGGCTGGTAGAGCTGCAGCGACGGCCAGCTGGACGGCGCCGGCGTACGGTTGTTCAGGAGTATCTGCTGGGTCGCTGTGGTGAGCATGAGCTGGCCCGGCACGTAGCCGTTCCGGATCGAGACGGCCGGCGCATCGGTCCAGAAGTTTGCGTCCACCACCCTGAACTGGTTGACGATGATGCTGTCAGGATCGATCGAGACGTTGGCATATTTGGCAACGCCGCCGTTATAGCCGGTGATGTTCAGGATCAGCGGGACCGCCGGGTTCGAACGGATCTGCTCGCCCTTGACGTTGATCGTATCGGCCGCGAGGTCGAGCTCCCGCACGACGCTGACCCAGTTGATCGTCAAGTCACCCGACGACGTCATCTTGACGATGTCGCCGCTGATCCGGTCGAGCGAGACCGGTCCGACCACATCGAAATGCGTGTCGCCGTGCGCGGAGATCGATCCGCCGCGGAGCGAGCCCGTGTCGGACTTGATGTTGAGGTCGCCGGCATCGCCCGGGATCCCCGTCGTGGTGAGCTGGCTGAAGACGACGTCGTTCACGGCATGCAGGGTCTGTGTGCCGCCGCTGATGGCGGTGCCGATGGTGATCCCTCCGGTCGTCGCGGTGACGTCGAGCGTGCCGCCAACGTTGAGATTATCCCAATGAACGACCGTGCCGCTCAGGACCGCGTTGCCGGTCGTGGCCGTGAGGTTATGACCGGTGTTGGTCCCCGCCGCGATCAGCCTCGCCGAGCCGTGGGCCGAGACCGAGCCGAGCGTCGGCACGCCGCCGGCCATCACGGTCTGCGCGTGGATGAAACCGGTGTCGGCGGTGACGTTGATGCTGCCGGCATCGCCGTTGATGCCCGTCGCCGTCAGCGCGTTGAAGGTGACGTTGTCATGGGCGTGGATGGTCTGCGTGCCGCCGCTCTGCGCGGTCTGGAACGTGATGCTGCCCTGCCCCGCGGTCGCGCCCAGCGTCGTCCCGACATTGAGGACGTTCCAGTCGAGCGGGCCGCCGTTGGCCGTCAGCAGTCCGGAGCCGGTCGTCGCGGCGAGCGTGTTGCCGGTGATGGTCGTGGCCGCAACGAGGCTCGCCGAGCCATGGGCCGAAACCGAGCCCAGCGTGGTCACCCCGCCCGACGTCACCGTCTGCGCCAGGATGAAGCCGGTGTCGGCGGTGACTTTGATGCTGCCGGCATCGCCGCTATTGCCGGTGGCCGCGAGCGACTTGAACGTCACATTCTGGGTGGCGTGGATCGTCTGCGAACCGCTGCTGTCGGCGGTGCCGATGAGGATGCTGCCATTGTTTGCGACGGCGCGGAAAGATCCGCTCGCGCCGGTCGCCGTGCCCGCCACCACCTCGGCCAGCGCCAGGCCGCCGGTGCCGATGATGTCCACGCTGCCCTTCACCGCGGACAGCAGGCTCACCTCGGTGTCAGCGAGAACCTTGACGTAGATGTCGCCGGCGCTCGCGCTCGCAGACAGCCGCGCGGCACTGAAGGTAAACCGCCCGGTCGCACTGCCGATGCCGTTCGATGCGCTCAGCGAGAGCTCGGCGCCCGCGCCGGAGGCGACGAACTTGGTCTGGCCGTCGCCATTGTCGATGATCGATCCGAGCGAAGCGACGCCGCCGGCGGTGACGATGATCGACGGGGTGTTCGAGGCGCCCGCGTAGGACAGCGACGAATTCAGTTGGCCGATCGTCGCATCGCCGGTCGTCGTCACCGAGATCAACCCGGGCGCGTTGATGGCGGAATAGGCACCCATCGACAGGGTGGAAGCCACCAGCGTCACGCCGCCCGTGCTGCTGGTCGCAACCACCGGCGCCGCACTGGTGCCGGCCGCGAAGGTCATGCCGCGATTGGCGAGCAGCTGCATCAGGCCGTCGCTGGTGATGCCAGTATTGATGGTGAGTGCGCCGCGCGCCACGTTCAGCGTCAACGCGCCGCCAGCCGTCAGCGCCCCATAGGGGCCGCTGGTGCCGACCGCGAGATCGCCGGTGACCGCGAGGATGCTGAGGTCGCCGACCGCCGAGCCGGTCACCGCGCCGGAGATGTTCACCTGCAGCGGCTGGAAGGCCCCGCCGTTGAAGCCGATGCTGCCGCCGGCGCGCAGGTCGAGGTCGGTGCCAAGGATGTGGATCGCGGAGCGGTCCGTGAAGCCGGCTTCGGCGTAGATGCTGCCGGTCGCGGCGAGCTGGATCGCATTGCCGGCGGCGATGTTGCCGAGGATGAGATCGCCGGTGGTCTGCCTCACATAGATGCCCTGTGCCGACGAGACCTGGTCGAGCTGGTCGTTGCCCGGGTCGGCAAACGCGATCTGAAGCGCGTTGGCGTTGGTCGCGGGATTGCTTCCGGCAGCCCCGGGGGCGCCGACATTGCCGTGCTCGGCGATCAGGGTCAGGTTGGCGATATCGCCCGAAATCACGGCCCCGCCCACATTGGCGGAGATGTTGGTCACGGCGTCGAGCTTGACGTCGCCGCGGCCGGTCACCTCGATGCCGTTGGTTTGCGCGGCCGCGATCGGGCCGTAATTCGCGGTGACGCCGCCGAGCGCGAGGCTGTTCTTGCTGCCGAGATAGACGTTGGTCAGTGCCTTGGCCGAGATCGCGATCGGGTTGTCGACGACGACGAGATTCTGCTGCGACAGGCTGACCGTATAGGTCGTGACATGGGTCGTCGGATCCGTGACCGCGCCGACGGTGAGCTGGCCGGGACCGGCCGTGGCGAGCAATCCCCTCTGCTCCGGCGTCAGCGACGAGGAATCGACGCTGGTGAAGGTGAAGGTCTGGGGCGCAGCCGAATTGCCGACCGAGCCGCGCGGCGCGTAGAGCATGATCTGGTTGGCGCTGACATTGGCCACGACGTTCTCGTCGATCGGCGGCGGTGCCGCGCCGACGGCCGACGACGACACTGTGTAGGCGAGTTGGCTCTGCGTCCACTGCGAGCCCGCGGTGATGATGCTGTAGACCCGCTCGGTCGATGCGAGCGTGTAGCTGTAGTTTGCATTGTAAGCGCCAAGCGCCGTCTGCAACGCCGTGTTGCTCGGCATCCGCTGGCTGGTGGTCGCCACGCCGTCGAACAGCTTGGTGAACAGGGTCGCCGACAGCGAGCTGCCGAACACGGTCCCCAGCGGATCCGCGGGAGCGGCACCGAGCAATGTCGTCAGCGAGGTCTTGAGCTCGTCGGTGGTGATCTTGCCGAGCAGGAACTGATCCCTCAGGAACCGCGTCGTGGCCTCGGTCTTCATCTGCGTCGCGGTGACGTCGGCAGGGTCGATGCCGAGCTTGGCCGCCACCTGCGCCCGCAGCACCGTCTGCCCCACCGAGGTCGGGTTGTAGGTGCTGCCGTTCGCAAAGGCGATGTTCTTGAGCTGGAAATAGTCGTTGTAGGCCGACGTCACCATGGACTGGTAGCTGTTGACCGCGTTGGTGGCGGCGTTGCCACTGACAAGGTCGAGGCTGGCCTGGACGTCCTGAAGATGCTGGCTCTGTGCCTGGGTCAGGCCGACCGCCGCCCGGCCGTTCAGGATGTTGGCCTGGTTGCCGTCGGAGCCGGCGGCCTCCAGGAAGACCGGGCCACCGGTCGACTGGATCGTGCCGAGGCGCAGATCGCCCTTGGACTGCACGATATAGGTGCCGGTGGCCGAGGCGCTGTCGAGGACGCCGCCATCGACGGTGCCATTGGCCTGAATCGTCCCTGTCGCCTGGATCACCAGCGGATTGATGTTGGTCAGGGTGGAGGTGCCGTTGACGACGGCGCTCGTCGCGCCGATCGCACCGCCGGTGGAATTGATCTCGATATTCTTGCCGATCACGACGGGCGTGGCGATGTTGTAAGCGGACGCTGAGTTGATGTCGCCGGTCGCCGAGAGGAAGACGCTGCCCTGCGGCGTGGCGCCTGCCGAATTCACCTTGACGTGGTCGATCGACAGCGAGCCGACAGCCGCGATCGCGATGTCGCGGTCGATCGTATCGGCCTTCAGGCTGCCGCCATAGACCTGCACCTGGACGGGAACGCCGTTCGTGCCGCGCGTGCCGATGCCGCCATCCGCCGACAGCGTGACGTTCTTGCCCGAGATCATCGGGTTGTTGGCGTTCGCGCCTGATGTGATGGCCGAATTGGCGCCGGTGGCGATGACCGTCGTGTCACCCGAGAGGTTGTTGATCGGCCCGTTGATCACGATGCCGGAATTCGAGCTGACATTGACAGTGCTCGCGCCGCCGCCACTGAACTGGATGTTGATCGGGTTCGATGCCTTCACCGTGTTGGTGAGCGTCAGGGTCAGGTGATCGTAGATCTGCTGGAACCAGTCGTAATGACCGTCCGCGCCGCAGCACATCCCAGCCGACGTGTTGTAGCCACCGCCATGATAGCCGCCGGTCGCCGTGACCACTTCCTGGAAGTTCGCGGTCTGCAATTGGCCGGTGTTGCCGCCTCCGCCCGTGGCTTGCATCACGTTCTCGACCAGGCTGACGGTACGGGTCCAGTTGTCTCCGGACGCGTTCGGCGTGTAGTGCCAGCCATAGTCGAACTGCGTGCTGGTCGTCGGACGATCCAGCGTCGCCGTGTCGACCCACTGGTAGTACATGTTGGGCTTTACAGTATACTGGATGCCCGCTGTTCCGCTCATACCGCTCAGCATCGCGGCGGTGTACGAGCTCGCATTGACGCCGGCCGCCCTGTACGTCGACACCTGCTGGCCGCCCGACGCGGAGGGATTGTAGACGTACCACGTCGTCTGCTGCTGGAGCTGATCGACGATCTGGATCACGCTGGGCGCGCTGACGCCGGTGTTGATGGTGTTGGTGACGAGCTGGAGCCCAGTCGTGTTGTTGACCGTGATCGTGCCCGCACCACCCTTGACCGCGATCGTGCCCTGGGAGGTGCCGTCGGTCGAGGTCGAGATGATCTTGCCGTTCAGATAGACGTAGCCGCCCGAGCCCTGCACCACGCCGTTCACCATGATCTGGTCGGTGAGAGCGTTGTACTTCACGCCGATCTTGATATCGCTGGAGAACTGCGTCGTCGCAGCCGCCGTGATGTCGTAATAGCTGCCGTTCCGCGCGTTGGCCTGGGCCTGGGCGAAGTCCGCGCCATTGTTGCTGGTCTTGAGACCGTTGATGGCGGACAGCACCCCGCCGCCGATATCGACCGAGTAATTACTGCTCGTGCCGCTCTGGATGAGGCCGTTGACGTTGATGACCCCCGCCGAGATGATGATCGCCTGGCCGAGGATGAAGGGCCGATCCGAGGGGTTCTGGTACCCCGAAGGCGTGGTCGAGGCCCAGTTCGAGCTCGCGTTGGTGTTCGCGGTCCTCGGTGTGATCACGTCGTTCTGGATATTGACGACCTGGAAGTAGGCCGAGCACCCCGAGCAATTGAACGGCGAGTAGTACGTGTCCGTGTGGGTCGAGGTCGAACCGTCGGGGTGTGTTGTAACGGTGTCGTGGGTCGTGTTGCTGAAAACGCCCTGGCCGGCATAGGTATTTTGCTCCCACGGCGCGGTCGAAATCTGCTGGACCGTCGGGCCTTCCATCGCCGCAAGCGTGGCGGTGCTGCCCACGCTGCCGCCGCCTCCGTTGGGCGAGCCGTTGCCCATCGGCAGGAAGATCGCCGAATAGAGCGACAGGCCGTCGTAATAGGTCATCAGCATGCGGGCGGTGAAGACCGTGCTGTTGGCGGCCGTCTGCTGGACGCCGCTATGGCCGTCGACGCAGCAATAATAGAAATACGGGTGATTGCCGCCGTCGCCGATATGCGGGCTGTACGCGTAGGCGCCATAGGCGCCGAGATAGGTCGCCGCCGCCATCACCGCCGTCAGCGTGTCGTTGTCGGCCGGCTTGTATTCGACACCGGCCCATTGCGAGGTGACATCGTGGTTGGAGTTGTAGAAGCTGCCGACGCCGCCGAGGAAGATGAATGAGCCGTTGGGCGCCACCATCTGGATGGTCGCGGCATTGAGCGACTGCGACGCGACGACGCTGCCGAGCTGGCTGGTGATCTTGAGCAGCCCGTTCTCGTTGGTGACGATGCCGTCGAAATAAATGTCGGGCTTGCGGGTCAGCTGGTTGCCGTTGCCGTCGACACCGAGCCCGGTGCTGGGATCGAGGCGGTTGTAGGTGGCCGAGATGTCGATGATCGGCGTCGCGCTCGGCGTGGCGGTGAAAGTCACGTTGGAATGCGAGTCCGGGTCGACATGGTCGATCTGGCGGTAGGTGATGTTTCCGCCGGTCACATTGGTGACCGTGAGGTTCGCGAAGTCCATGAAGTCGAGGCCGCGGTTCTCGACCCTGATCGTCGGCGAACTCTGCGCGCTCACCGATGGCGCCGTGTGACCGGACAGGCTGTTTCCAGTCAGCTTCTGCGCCAGGATCGAGACATTGCCCGCAGACACCAGGATGTCGCCGAACGCGAAGGCGTTGCCGGCGGCGTCGGAAGTATACGGCGCCTGCTGGATCAGCGCGTTGATCTGGCGCTGTGCGTCGCCGGTCGGATCGGAGCCGGACGGCGCCATCGTGGCGGGATGTGCGGACGTCGACGTCGAGAGCTGGGTCCGGATCTGCGTCGCGGTCAGGCCCGTCAGCGTGGCCAGCTGGTTGACGATGTTGTCATAGGGGTTGAAGCCGCCGACGATGGTGTACTGGATCGTCTGGTGGTTCCAGCTCTTCACCGGGCTGAAATGATCGACATCGGCGACATATTCAAGCGTGGATGACAGCGACGAGTGAGGACTCGTCGTGCTCAGAGTCGGCGCGCTTGCACCAAGATCGATCGTGATGGTCACGTCGTTGTTGATGCCCGCGACCACCAGGCCGTTGAGCGCGACATCGCCCGTTCCGCTGGTATGGCTGTGGTTGTCGCTGTTCTTGGCGCTGAAGATGTCCAGATACGGATTGTAATTGCTGCCGTTGCCGGACGCGGTGACCTGCCCCTGCGTTGCGCCAAGGTAGATGTCCCGTACGCCGAGCACACGCGAGCTGTCGGCAAGCGTGAGGCTTGAGTCGTTCGCGGCATTGGCCGTGCCGCGATAAAGCGTGGAGATCGGAATGGCGGTGTTGTTGTAGACGACCGTCGTCGCCGTTGCCTGCACGCTGCTGAAGGTGATGGTATCGCCTGACATGCCGGCATAGATGTTGATGTCGCGCCATGCCTCGATTGTCGTGCTGCTGCCGACGTTGACCGCCTGGTTGGCATGGACCCAGCTGTTCGTGCTGGCGCCGACGCCGGCGATCGCCCCGTAGAGACTGGCGTTGGCGTTGTTGGACGCCGACATCGTCGCGGCCGTGCCGACGAAGATCTTGCCGACGCTGAACAATTCGCGGGCATTGATATTGACCGCGAGCGTGGCGTTCGCCGTCATGTTGGACTCGGCGCCACCGCCGGCGAAGAAGCTGGCCGTGGCCAGGCTCGCCGTGTCGGTCGTGCTCAGTGTGTTGTAGGCCTCGATATCGATCACCCCGGTCGCCGTCCGCGGATCGCCGTTGAGGCTCAGGATCGTTCCGGCGCCGATATTGGTGGTGACGTACTGGGTCACATGAGAGTCGCTCAGCGCTGCAGCACCCGAGAACGAGCCGCCGGAGCCCGAGCGTGCGCCGCCGCCGGCCTGGTTGACGTTGTCTTTGGAGATGACGACGATGTTGCCGCCATCCGTGTTGACGATCAGGTGCGTACCGATCTCGGCCGTGGTGGTCGAGGTGACATCATTCTGCGCCTTGCCGGCAGAGACGCCGGCCGTGGACGCCTGATAGGCATCGCCGCTGGCCGCATAATTGGTGGTGTGCGTGGCCTTGACGCTGAGGCCGCCGAAATAGAGCGTGTCATCCGTCGTGCCGCCGTCGAACCGCGCATTGGTCACTGCGGTCGAGCTGGTGGTGGCGACCGCGGCAGCGCCGGCATAGGTGCCGCCCGCGCCGACCGTCGCGTTGGAGACGTTGGTATCCGTGCCGGTGGCCGTGATCCGGAGGATGCCGGTGTAGTCGGTGTGGTTCAGATGGGTCGCGTCCATGTCCGCCGGCGCACCCAGATAAGCATAGGTGTGCGCGCTGGACGACGTCTGCGCGACGGTGGCGCCGAGCGCCAGGAATCCGCTCGAAAGGCCGGTTCCCTCGGCGTACTGGGCGCTGTCGTTCTCGGCCGCGATGGTGACGTTGGCGTTCGGTAGCCGGATCCCCGTCCCGCCATAGGCGTTCACCGTCGCGTTTTCGGACGCCACGGCCAGGCTGCCCTGCGCGCCGATCAGGGAGCCGCCGCCGCCCGCGAGCGCCTTGGCCCAGGTCGTCGTGCCGCTGATTGGAACCAGCGCCATGGCGGTCACCGCGAGCGCACCGCCCGAGAAGCTGGCGTTGTCGCCGACATCGGCCGTCACCGTGGCGCCGACCGTGGACTTGGCGATGGCCATGCCGACGGCAGCGCCGCCGACCGAAACGCCGATCGCCTCGCTCGCAAGATTGGGCGTGATCGACGCCGACACCAGCGTGCCGACGCCGGTCGCGGACGTCGTGATGGAGGCACTGCTGCCGATCTCCGCCAGCACGGACGAGTTCTCGTGGGCCTCCGCATCCGCACCGACGCCGGCGACGATGCCGCCGCCGAGTGCTGTGGCAGTCGTCGTCAGCGTGCCGGCACCGCTGGCTCCGACTGCCAGAGTCGCGACGTTGACGGTGGAGCCGTTCAGAACCCTCGCAGCGACCGAGCTCGTTCGGCTCGCCGTTGCGACCGAAGCGCCGACAGCCACGGCGCCGCCGGTGACGCCGCCCGTGAAGACCACCTGGGTCGTCGAATCCATCGCCATGACGGCGGCGCCATTGCCGGTGCCACTCGCGCCGGTGATCTGGCCGCCGAGCAGCGCCACCACGGAGTTGCTGACATTGCCGACCGCGACAGCCGCCTGGGCGCCAAAGTAAAGCGCCGCACCGCCGGCGATGGCCTCGGTGTCGACGGTCTTGCCGGCATAAGGCCCGGTAGTCGCGTCCTTGACGACGGCCGCAACGGTGACAATCGGCGCCGAGACCGCCAAAGGCGTATCGGCGGCCACCAGCACGCCGGAGCCGTTGCGTCCGTAGTCATTCAGATTGGCGAGCACGGTGCTGTTGACGCTGGTGTAGCCGATGCCCGCACCGATGCCGACATTCTTGGCAAAGCCGGCGCCGAGCAGATACATCTTGGCCGCGTTGGCGCTGGTGGCGGCGACGTTGACCTGCGTGCCCGTGACGTTGCCGCCCGCGATCTGCGCGACGACGACGTCGTTGCCGCCGCTCAGCACGTTGCTGACGTCGTAGGTCGAGCTGACATTGGCGCTGTTCGGATTGCCGGCCGTGCCGCTGGCGACGGCGTTGCTGCCCTGCGCGTTGCTGGTGCCGTGGTTCACGGACGCGATGGTGCCGCTGCCGCCCTGATTGAGCTGACCGGTCTGCTGGCCCTGGGTGTCGGCATCGGCGGTGTTGGTGCCGATGATGATGACGCCGACGGTCGCGCCGATGCCGACGCTGCCGCCGATGCCGGCGGTGACCGCGTAGGACAGCACCTCCTTGGTGCTGAGCGCATTGACGTTGATCGCGCCTGACGAGTTCAGATTGCTGTTCCAGCTCTCGGCAACGGTCCGGCTCTTGAACACGATGACGTTGGCTGCGGCGCCGACGCCGACGCCTCCCCCGCTGGCGCCGACCGCAAGTGCGCCTGCGATCTCCTTGATCGCCACGTCTTCGTTGGCGTTGATCGTCACCGCGCCGGCCGTACCGCCCGTCACCCCATGCAGCGTGGTGTCGTAAACGCCGGCGATGGTGGTGTTGTTGGCGACCTCAATGTTGGCCATGCCGGCGATAGCCGCCGTCCCGGTCGAGAGCGCGCCGCCGATCGCATAGGCCTCGAAACGGTTCTTGGTCTTGGCCTCGACGTCGAGCGCGCCGCTCAGATTGAGCGCGGTCGTGTGCGCCGCGCCGTTGCCCTGATAGCGGAACTCGTCGCCGACATAGGCCAGAGTCCGGTTCGAGGAGACCTGGACCAGGAACGCCGCGCCGATCGCGGCCTGGCTGCCATAGGCGCCGGAGCCGTTCGCGGAGAAAATGCCGGTGTTGTTGTTAGCGTTCACCGTCAGTGACGCGGCCGTCAGTGCGCCGCCGTCGACATAGGCTTCCGTCGTCGCCTGGAAGACGTTCAGGCCGACCGAGCCGGTGTTGAAACCGATCGCGATCGACGACGCATCCTGCTCCGCATTGGCCTTCACAGTGACGGCGCCGACCGTCTCGCTCGACGACTGCACGCCGCCGACAGTGGCATTCGTGATATAGGCCAAGGTCTCGCGCGACATCGTCGTCGAGATGATCGTCGCGCCACCGCCGCCACTGCTGCCGTAAGCGATGCCGGCGCCGAACGCGCCGGAATAGGAGAAGCTCGACGCGGCGACCTCGATCTGCGGCTTGAGCGTCGAGGAGGTCAGGCGCGTGTCGATGGCCGCGCTGTCGATATAGGCCCTGGTCGACCCGCTCATCACGTTGGTGATCGGATTGATCATGATCGCGATGCTGGAGCTCGCGGCAAGCGAGGCGACGTTGGTCACGACGGCCTGGTGCGAGCTCGCCACCACGGCAAGGCCGCGCAGGATGTCCTGGTTCTCGGAGAGGTCGGGCGTGGTGTCGGTCGGCGCGTGGGCGGTGCCGAGATCGAACGCGTGGATGAGTGTGCCGTTGTTGACCGACAGCGTATCGGACGAGCTGGTTCCGAGCGCATCGACCTTGGTGTTCGCTCCGCTTATATAGGCGGCCGTCGTCCCGGTGATCTGGTTGGTCACCAGCGAACCCGCGCCGCCGGCCGCGCCCTTGCTGATCGACAAGGCGCCGGCGAACACAGCCGCCTTGTCGTTGTTGCCGGCGATCACGCCGACATTGTTGGTGGCGGTGACGTCCGCACCGTTGATACCGTTGGTGCCAGCCGCGGTGATGCTGGCCGTGACATTGGTCCCCATCAGATTGGTGGCGACCGAGCCGGCGAGCCCGACCTGCGAGGACATCGCGACACCGACGGCGACCGTCGAGATGCTGGCGTTCGAGTTCGCACCGACGGCAACACTGCCGGATGCGGTCAGCTTGGAGCCGGTGACGCCGGCGCTGACATTGTTGGCGATGCTGCTGTAGACCAGCGCCAGGCCGGCGGCGCTACCTTGCGTCGAGGCGCCCGCGACGGCGGCGGTTCCGGTGATGCTGGAATTGTCGGTCGCACTGACGGAAATGTTGCGGCCCGTGACGGACGATTGCGTCGCGCTCGACAGGCTGTTGCCGATGGCCGCCGAGACGGTATTGGCGATCGAGCTGATCGTCGTGCCGCCGACGCCTGCGAACTGTCCGGTCGCGAAGCCGAAGCCAATCGTGACCGACTGGATCTTCGAGGAATCGACCGCACTCACGCTGACATTGCTGACCGCCGACATCAGGACGTTGGCGATATAGGCCGAATGCGTGGTTGCGATGGTGTCGTAGACGATCGAGGCGCCGACATTGTTCTTGCCGGCCTGGATGAGGCCCGCGACAGAGACGATGCTGGCGCCCGGACCATTCCCCGTTCCGTCGTTAAGCGCGGCCGCGCTGAAGTCGATGCAGTTCTGCCCGCCCGTGCCGCCGGCGACCGTGCAGGTGTCCGTGGCGAGATGATTGTTGTTCGACTTCTTGACGAGGTTGCCGAGCGCTGTGTCCAGAGCCGACACGGCGCCGCTGTCCGCCAGCACCGTCACGCGCCCGACGTCGATGCTGACCGTCGCGCCGCTGTTGATGTAGGCCGTCGTGGTGGGCGTGATCTCGCTGACGACGATCGCGCCGGCAAGCCCGTTGGACCCCGCGCCGCCCGAGGCCGCGCCGGCCGCGATCACGCTGGCGCTGTCGGCCAGCACCAGCAGGGTGTCGTAATTCGAGATCGAGGTGCTGCGGATATGCGCGTCGGTCGCGTTTCCGCCGGTGGGATCGCCGATCGAGGCGTAGGTCAGTCCAATGCCGACGCCGGCCTGGCCACCCGAGATATAGAGCGAGCCGCCACCGATCGCGATGTTCGTGGTCTGGTAGGCGTCGACCTCGAGCGCGCGGTTGACGCCGCTCGCCTGCCCCGTGATCGTCGAGCTCTCGATATAGGCGTTGGCGCTGTCGGTGATGATGCCGACCGAGGCCGACAGCGACGCCGCATTTGATTTCGAGCCCGCCACGCCGAGGGCGACGACGGTCTCCGAGCCGCCATTGAGCGCCTGCACCGTCACCGAACTCTGGTTGCTCATGGTGGTGCCGTAGATATAGGCGAGCGTCGCATTGTTCGACATCGCCGCCGCGATCGCACCGCCGATCGCAGCCCCCGTGGCGGACCCTCCGGCCAGATTGAGCGCCGCAGAGCCCGAACCATTGTTGAGCATGGTGTCGTTGAGCGCCTGAACGATCGTGCTGGTCACCACCGCACCGGTCGTGGTGTATTTGTTGACCGTCGTATTCTTGATGTAGGCGCTGGTAGCCAGCGAGACGTCGCTCACCGACGAGCTGCCGGCGAGATCGAGGCTGAAGCCGCTGGTGCTCGATCCCGAGGTCGATCCGATCTTGCCCGCCGCCGTCGTCACGCCGGCGGTGCCTCCGGTCGAGGCGGCGCCGGCAGCGCCTGCCTTGTCGGAGAAATTCGACGACGCCGGGTCGGAGACGGCTGCCGCCACGGCGGCCGCGGTGATGCGCCCCGAAGTGGTCGCGCTGAGTGTCAGATTGTCGACATTGACCGCCCCGCTTCCGCCGCTGGTGCCGGCGAACGGATCGTTGGCACTGAACACGCCGGGCCGGATGTCGGAATGGTTGTCGCCGATATAGGCGGAGGTGTCGGTATTTGCGCCGAGATAGGCGACCGACAAGCCGACCGCCGAACCGCCGCTCCCGTTATAGCTCATAGCGCCGGACAGCGTCACGACCGACAGATCCTGCTGCGCCAAGATGCCGACGGTCGGTGCATAGACGGTGGCCTGGCTCGAGATCGACGCATGCGTCGTGTTGTTCAGGAAACCGAGCGAGGTGATGCCATTCAGCGCCAGCGTGCCGGCAGCCTTGCCGGACGACGGTGCGACAGCGACGAACCGGTCTGAAGTGATCGCGTTGACGGCGATGTCGTCCGCCGCACGCAGCGTCGCGCGGTCCGAAACGCCAGCGATGGTATTGGTGTTGAACTGGACGAGATTGAGCGCGCCGCCGACGGAGGAGCCGCCCGAGGTGTTGCCGAACAGGAAGCCGAGCGTGCCGACATTGCCGGCGGCGTCGATCGACGCCGTGGTCGTGGTGGCCGCGATCTGGAGGCTGGCGTCGTAGGTATGGACGTCGCCATTGTCCATCCCGACCGACCAGCCGGTGCCACTGCCGCAGGCCGCGGTCGCACAGGTCGCCGTCAGGCTCGCGCTGCCGGCCACCCACGCCGTCGTGTTATTGTTCACGACGAAATGGTTCAGCGAACCGGCGATGCCGATCGTGTCGCCGGCGTCCGCGGTGGCATTGGCGTAGCTGGTCAGGATGTTGCCGCCGACGCCGAGATTGCCGTTGAGGTGGCTCAGCACCGCGCCCAGACCATCCCACTTCAGCCAGGTGTTGGTGATCGGCAATTCGGTGGTGGCATCGACGGCGATGTTGGCCGCGTTGATCAGCGTGCCATTGCCGACATAGGCGTTCGAATTATGCGTGAAATTGCCCCAGGCGACGGCCGCGCTGATCGCGGTGCTCTCGCCGGACACCGGGTCTTTCGTGATCGCGCTGGACGTCGCGTTGCTGCGAACGCCGCGATCAATGACATTGCTGGCGACGGCAACGTTGCCGCTGGCATAGATGCTCGGCGCGCCGCCGCTCGGATTCTGCGCGATCGCAGCGGTCGCGCTCTGGGTGCTGTTGGCCAGCGACAGCGCAGCTGCGACCTTGAAATCGAAGCTCAGCGGCACCAGCGATCCCATGTGGTCCCTGATGATCGACGTCGGCGAGGTGACGGCGCGCAGTCCTCTCTCGATCGCCGCGATCAGCGCCGGCAGGCCGGCGATGGACGAGGCCATCGTGGAATTGCTCGTCGTGTCGGACGTCGCTTCGACCAGAACGGAGGCGTTCATCCGGTTGTTGATATCGGTTCCGATCGATGCGCCGAGCGTTGCGGTCGCGGACGTCGTGATGTCGCTGATGGCCAACGCCCCACCGACGGCGCCGCTCGCCCCCGTCCCGGGTGCCGCGACCGACGTTGCGCTGGTCGAGAACGAGTTGTTGTTGATCGCGCGTATTTTCAGCGTGCTACCGCTGGTATTCACCAGGCCCGCAGCAAGGTGCGCGCCGGTCTCGACGTTGGCGGTCGTCGACACCGATCCCTTGGAGTAGGCCACCGTCGGGACGATCTGCGCGCTCGTCGATGCCGCGAGGGCAGAAACGGCAATGGTCGCATCGTTGAGCGCCTTGATCTCGAGGTTGCCGCCGGCGTTGATCGTCGCGCCCGAGGCGATGTTGGTGGTCACGTTGCCATCGATCTTACCGACGACCACACCGGCCGCGACCGGCGTGAGACTGCCGAGCAAGGTGGATGCGACCGCCGGATCCGACGCGGTCTCGGTGGCGTGTGCGGAAATGGTGACGTCGCCGCGGCCGTTGATGTCGGCATGGCTGTTGATGTTGATCGTCGCGGTCGCGCTGGCCGCGACATAGCCGCCATTGAGCCCGAGCAGCGAGGCAGCGAGCGTCGACCCGACGAGCGCGAGATCACCGACCGCAGAACCGTTCAGGAAACTCGACACGGCCGTCGAGGTCGCGGTGATCGAGACGGTACCACCGGTAATCTTGCCGTCGACCGTGATCGCCGTCGCGGCTGTGGCCTGACCGGACAGCTTGATGTCGCTCGCCGTTGCCCGCAACGTCACATTGCCGTCGGCGTAGGTGGTTCCGCCGAAATTGACCGACTGCGCCAGGATCTGCGCGCCATTCATGATCTCGATGTTCGGCGCGTCGATGATGACGTTGTTGGCGTTACCGGTCGAATGGCCGGAACCATCGAGACGACGGGCGTCGATCATCGCATGCGCGGCGAGCGTGATGGAATGATCCGCCTGGATGAGGTAGTCGGCACCGGCGCTGAGCCCGGCGAGCGCAGCCGCGACGGAGCTGTTCGACAGCGTCACGCCGGTATCGCCCTGGGCGGCATCGCCGACGACCAGGTCGGTCGGATCGATCAGCAACGTGCCGGCCTTGCCGTTGGCCGCGCTGAGATTGACCTTGATACCCTGGCCGATGTCGATGACGCCGTTCGCGCTGAAATCGACCAGGCCTGCATTGCCGGTCTTCGCGCTGGCGTTGAACCTGGCCCCGCCCGTCACGGTCAGATTCTGCGCCGCCTTCAGACGGACCTCGCCGGCATCGCCGGTCTTGCTGGCGATATTCAGCCTGGCGTTCCTGCCGATATCGATGTTGTTGCCGGCCTGCACCGTGATGTTGCTCGGCGTCGAGGTCTTGCTGTGCGCGGTCAGGCGGCCGTTGACGCGAGCGTTGTTGACGGCGCCGATATGGATCGAACCGTTGCTGACGGTGATCGAGCTGGCGCTGCGCAGGCCCTTGGAATTGACGGATGCCGCGAACTTGGCGGCGTGGTCGAGATTGGCGATGTCGCGCTGGGTCGCGCCGCCGACGAAGACGTTCTGCCCGGTCAGGCGCACGCCGTCCTGGGCATTGACCCGGCCGTAGATGCGTATGTTGCCGTCCGGCGAGACCGGGAATGAGCCCGCCATGAGATTGCCCACCGCCGTGCCGTTGATCGCACCGCTCGGACCGATCAGGCTGTCGGTGAACTCGCGCGTCGGGGTCGAGACATTGAGGCTGCCGACATTGACCACGCCGCTGCGGCCGACCACGAAGCCCTTGGGATCGGCGAAATAGACATTACCGCCGATCGCACCGTTCATATAGGAATTCAGCGTGCCGTTGACGTAGACCGGCGCGTCGCGAACGATGTTGACGAGGTTTCGCGTCCCGGTCGGCAGTTGCAGGTTGACCGTATTGCCCTGCCCGACGCTGAACTGCGAGAACGAGTTGAAGGCGTTGTTGCCCGAGACCGTCGACGTCGTGACGTTGGTGACGCTGCCGGAAGTTTGAAGGCTGGTCCCGGTGCGGCCGTCGGGAACGATGACGTTCGCCGTCTGCGCCTGAAGGCGGACGCTGTACACCGGCAGGAAGACCATCTGCATCGCGCAGAGCAGCGACATCGAACGGAAGCGCGCCAGCCCCCGCAGCGTCGTCCGCTCGTCATTGTCTCGCGCCGCAGATGGTCCGCGCATGTCAGATCCTCCTCATCGGCATTGGCGCCGATCCACAACCGGGTGGGAGAATGTCGTGCGATCCCGACATCAGAACTGGCCGGGCGGCAGCTTGAAGATGTCGGGGCTCTTGGCGTCGGCCACGTAGAACAGCAGCAGGCTTGTCGGCGTCAGCACACGCTGGTTGTTCTCCTTGTTCTCGAACGTGCCCTGGAGCAGCAGGATCACCGAGCGATCCTTGGCGTCGCTGCCGCGGAACATCACGATGCCGCCGGCGACGGGCATGTTGACGGCGATGGAGTCGGGCTTGAAGCCTTCGCCCATGAAATGGGCGCGCAGGATGTTGGCGTTGGAGAACAGCTTCTCCGGCGTGATCGCGGCGTCAGTCGCCTTCGACCAGACCGCGCCGACCTGGATCAGCGACTTCGACTTGTAGCCGAACACGTAGGAGAGTTCGGCGGTGCCGCCGTTCGGCAGTAACTCCGGCACAGACAGCAGAATGCTGTGCGTCAGCTCGGACGCGTTGTCCTGTGACTTGATGGCGTCGGGCTTGGCGTTGAAATCCTTCGTCATCGCCGCGCGCACATCGGCCTCGTTCATGCCGAACTTGGCGGAGCGGAAACCGTCGATCGCCTTGGTCTTGTCGTCCGCGGCGGGGGTCTCGGCCGAATTCGGCCCGGCCGCGACGGGCGTGCCCGCTGCAGCGGGAGCACCGGCCGCAGCGGCCCTGGGGGCCGGCGCGGCCTTCTGCTTCGGTACGGCGCCCTGGGCCGCGAGCGGTCCGGCAGCAATGAAGGTGAGCAGGCCGACGACGGCCGGAACGAGATAGATTTTGCGCATCGAAAACCTTCGAAACAACTTGAAACAACGCTTCAAAAATCGGCAGCTGCGAAATCGCCTTCCCCGAACCGTCGTCGCAACCGAGACGGAAAATGCTGCAACGCGACAAGGCGTTACAAGGCGTCACGAAGCAGACAACGCTCGAAGCAGCGACTCTTTGGCAGCGTAGGAATACGGTATCGGGCTGCCAAACGCTGCGAATGAGCATTCATAAGCGCATTTTTTCATCAATTGTGGATGCCGGCCGTTCGCGCTAAGCATCCGCTCCGGGGCAAGCCATCATGCGAAGAGTATCATGACCGAACGGCCTTCCGCTCTCGCGGTCGATCGCCGCGGCTTCATTCGCCTTGCGGGCGCAACCGCCGCGGGATGGGTCGCGCTCGGCGCAACGTCGGATCGCATGCGGATCGTCGGATCGCTGACCGCATTGCCGCTCGACGACGAGCTGACCCGGCGGAGCATGATCGACAGTGCAACCTCCCGCCTCGGCGGCCTCGTCGCCGGCTTGAGGCAGCGCGGCTGGGTCGAAGGCGTCAACTTCCGCCTCGAGCTCCGTTCGACCTTCGGCACGCCGGACCGGCTCAAGGCCGCGATTCAGGAATTGCTGGAGCTGAAGCCGGACGTGATCCTAACGGGGTCGACGGTCGAAACCGTGGCGGTCCTTGCCGCCACCAGGACCATCCCGATCGTCTTCGCGACCGCCAACGATCCCGTCGGCAACGGCTTCGTCGAAAGCCTTGCGCATCCCGGCGGCAACGTCACCGGCTTCACCAACAGCACTGCCGAGATGGGCGGCAAATGGCTGCAGCTGATCCGCGAGGCCGTGCCCGATCTTGCGCGCGTCGGTATCCTGTTCAACCCTGCGACCACCCCTCGCGGCGGGCGCTTCTTCCTCGACTCGATCGAGCAAGAGGCGGCCGAGTCCGGAGTGTCCGCGATCCCCGCCCCCGTCAACGCGCCGACGGACATCGACGAAGCCGTCGGGCGCTTCTCCGAGGCGCCCAAGGCGGCGATGATTGCGCTGGTCGACAGCTTCCTCGTCGTCAACCGGCAGGCGGTCGTTGCGGCGGCAGCCAAGTATCGCGTGCCCACGATCTATCCGTTCCACTACTTCATGGATGCCGGCGGGTTGATGAGCTACGGGCCGACGCTGGAAGTGCGCTCGGCCGATTACGTCGATCTCATCCTGCGCGGCACCAAGGCCGGCGACCTGCCGGTGCAATCGCCGCGGAAATACGAGCTCCTGATCAACCGCACCGTCGCCCGCACGTTGGGATTGACCATCCCGTTCACGCTGCTCGCGCGCGCCGACGAGATCCGCGAGTGAACGAAACGGTCGACCAGGGACATTTGCGGACGCCTCCCGGCCGGCTGTTCCGCAAATATCTCTATTCGATCGTCGCCCTTGCCTTTGCCGCGCTCGCCATCAACACCGGCTTCGACGTCTGGTTCTCCTATCGCGAGCAGAAGCAGCTTCTGGCGGCGACCCAGCGCGAGCAGGCGGCGTCCGCTGCGATTCAGATCGGCCAGTTCATCGGCCAGATCGAAAACCAGATCAGATGGCTCTCGCGCCTGCCGCCGGAGCTGTCGACCAACGAAGACGAGCGGCTGAACGCCATCCGTCTCCTGCGCCTCTCTCCGGCGATTGCGGAAATCGCCGAGCTCGACTCGCGCGGGCTTGAACAGATGCGCGTGTCCCGCCGTGTGGCGGACAGGATCGGCAGCAAGGCCGACCTCTCCGCCTCACCCGCCTTTCGCGGTGCCAATGAAAGCCGGGCCTATTACGGGCCGGTCTACTTCTTCGGCGACACCGAACCATTCATGACGCTCGCCACGCGCGGAATTGGCCGCAATCCCAACGTGATCGTCGCCGAGGTCAATTTGCGCTTCATCTGGGACCTCGTCGCCGGGATCAGGGTCGGCAACACCGGCAAGGCCTATGTGGTGGACCGCACGGGGGTCTTGATCGCGCATCCCGATCTGTGGCGAGCCCTGCAACGCAGCGATCTCTCCGGCCACGCCGACGTCCGCGCCGCGCTCGACGGCGTGGGGCCGCCCTCCGGCGGCCTGGTCAAGGAGGACCTGTCCGGTCAGCGCGTGCTGTCGACCTATGCGACGGTCCCCTCGCTCGGCTTGCTGGTGTTCGTCGAGCTGCCGCTCAGCGAGGCCTATGCGCCGATCTATGCGTCCATTGGCCGTTCGACCTTTCTCCTCGTCGTCCTGCTCGCCGGCGCGGTGCTGGTCTCTCTCCTTCTCAGCCGGCGCATGACGGGGCCGATCCAGCTGCTGACGCAGGGCGCGCGGCGGATCGGGAGCGGCGATCTCGGCCTGCGGCTCGCGATCAAGACCGGCGACGAGCTGGAAGCGCTCGGCGATCAGTTCAACCGGATGGCCGCGCAACTGCGCTATTCCTACGCGACGCTGGAGCGCAAGGTGATCGAGCGCACCTCCGAGCTGGAGAAGGCGCGCGATCAAGCCCTTGCCGAGCACGATGCCGCCGAGCGCGCGCGCAGTGCAGCTGTGGCGGCCAATGAGACCAAATCGCGCTTCCTCGCTGTCGTCAGCCACGAGCTGCGCACGCCGCTGAACGGCGTCATGGGCGTGCTGCAGCTGCTCGACGACGGCAGCCTCGGCGAAGCGCAGCAGCGCCGCCTCACGACCGCGGCCGCATCGGGCGAAACGCTGATCGCGCTGGTCGACGCCATCCTGGAATATGCGCGCCTCGAGGCCAGCACCGAAACGTTGGAGACGCGCGATTTCCGCCTCGGCCAGCTGATCGAAACGGCCGCCGACCTGATGCGTCCGCAGGCTTTCGGCAAAGGACTGACCTTCGACCTCGCCTGCGATGCGACGGTCAATACCTCCGTGCACGGCGATCCCGTGCGGCTCAATCGCATCCTGCTCAATTTGATCGGCAACGCGATCAAGTTCACCCCACGCGGCGGCATCGGCTTGAACGCGGCCGCCGAGCGCCACGACGATCATGTTCTGCTGCGCATCACCGTTCGCGATACCGGCATCGGCATCGCGCCCGACATGCACGAGCGGATTTTTGAGGATTTCGTGCAGGCGGACGACAGCATCGCGCGGCGGTTCGGCGGCACTGGCCTCGGCCTTGCGATCGCGCGGCGCCTCACCCGCCTGATGCGCGGCGAGCTGACGGTGGCGAGCACGCCGGGCGCGGGCAGCTCGTTCATGCTTGACGTGCCGCTCGGCCTCGCCGCGAGCGGTATCGCGCAAGGCGCGCTTCCGCCGCCGTCGCGGCAGCTTCGCGTGTTGCTGGTCGACGACGATCCCGTCAATTGCGAGGTCGGCGAAGCGATCCTGAAGCGGCTCGGCCACCGCCCCACCCTCGCCGGCAACGGCGCCTCGGCCGTCGCACTTGCCCGCGATCAGGCCTTCGACGTCATCCTGATGGACCTGCACATGCCCGACATGGACGGCGTGGAGGCCGCGTCGCGGATCGGCAAGCTCGGTTTGCCGAAGATGCCACGCATCATCGCCGTCACCGCCGACATTTCCACCAAAGCCCGCGAACGGCTCGCTGGCGCCGGCATCACCAAAATCGTGAGCAAGCCGATCCTGATCAACGCGCTGCGCGAGGCGATCGAGGACGATCCCAGGGAGGAGCCCGCCGCAGCGCAACTCGCTGCAGGTGCATTGATCGACCGGCATTTCCTCGACGATCAGAAGGAGCTGCTCGGCGCGACCCAGATCGCGAAACTCAACCAGCTTCTACGGCAAACGAGCGAGCAACTGATCGGCGATATCGTCAAGGCCGCGGACATTGGTGATCACGAGCAGCTCGCGCGGTCCGCCCATCAGCTCGGCAGCGCCGCGAGCGCGCTCGGCCTCGTCCACCTGTTCGAGCGATGCCGCGAGATCGAGCTGGCGGCAGCCACGATGTCTCCACCCGAGCGCCAAAGTGCCGCGCGTGAGCTCGCTGCGCTGCGAGCAGCGTCGATGAGCGCGCTCGACGATCTGCTCCAGCCTACCGAGCAGCGATCGGTCAGCTAGATTTGCTCGGGTCGAGCTCTTAGCGTTTTGACCCTGAGCGGACCAACTCGGCTGAAATCGCACATTGACGTCTGCGAGCCCCCGGCGTTGAATGGTGTTTTCGATGTGGCGGAGAGCTGCGGCGTCCCGTCGCCCGACAAGCGCTCGTTAGCCGCTCCTGATCTTCGCCTTCGGAAAGTACAGTTGGCTTCACCGACTCGCTGGGAGGTCGAGAGCCATGAGATTTCCAGCTGCTCTATGCGTGTTCTCGTTGGCATTGCTCACCGCGGCGGGGGCGCGTGCGCAAATCCAGGAGGGCCCGCCAGCGTGGGCCTACCCGGTCAACCCGCCCAATTTTCAACGCACGCCTGACGATGGCACGATCAGGCACGTTCCTGACAGCGCCGCAGGTTTTACGCTGACGCAAGTGCGCGATCTGTTCGCCGCGCCCGACTGGCACCCGGACGATCATCTGCCAATGCCGGAAATCGTGGCGAGGGGGAGAAAGCCAGAGGTGTTTGCGTGCGGCGTCTGCCACCGGGCAGACGGACCGGGCGGTCCTGAGAATGCCAGCCTATTTGGCCTCTCCGCGGAATACATCATTCAGCAAACGGCGGAGTTCAAGACGGGCCTGCGCACGAACTCTGCACCTCGCGTCGCCACCGACCTGATGATCAAGTTGTCCAAAGCGGTGACCGATCAGGAACTCGCAGAGGCCGCAGCCTACTTCGCCTCCATCAAGCCGAGATCGAATATTGTCGTCGTAGAGGCCGAGGCGGTGCCAAAAACACAGGTGAGAGACTTGTTCCTGGCTCCGCTGGACGGCGCCGAGAAAGAGCCCATCGGTCAGCGCATCATCGAGATACCGGAAGACGTTGAGCACTTTGTCAGCCGGGACTCGCGCGCTCGTTTCATCGCCTACGTCCCGGTAGGCAGCGTTCAGAAAGGACGGACGTTGGCAACGAACAGCGATCCGCGCGTCCAGTGCGGGACCTGTCACGGTGCTGACCTCAACGGGACTGTCATCGCGCCGGGGCTTGCGTCCCGTTCGCCCACCTACATGTTCCGGCAGCTCTATGACTTCAAATCGGGTGCGCGGAAGGGCGCCAACAGCGAACTCATGAAACCGGTTGTCGAGAATCTCAGCGTCGACGACATGATCGCGCTGGTCGCCTTTTCAGCGTCGCTCAAGCAATGACAATCTTCGGGTGCTGTGCAGAGCGGGCCAGCCGGCGCGTCGTGGGCTTACGGCCTGGCCTCCGCACGTCTGCCCCCGCCGTCGCCTTCGTCCTCGTCACGGCTGAAGCGCTCGACCAGAAAATCGATGAAGAGCCTGACCTTCACCGACAGATGCCGCGTCGGCGGATAGACCGCATAGAGCGCGAGCGGCGGCGCGGAATAGTCTTGCAGCACGGCGCGCAGCTCGCCCTTCCTCAAAGCATCAACGGCAATGAACTCCGGCAGCAGCGCGAGGCCCCTGCCTTTGATCGCGACGTCGCGCAGCACCTCGGCATTGTTGACGCAGAGCGACCAGGCCGGCTGGATCCAGTGATCACCGTCCGCGCCCGTCAGCTTCCATTGATTGCCGGTGAGGAGGAAGCCGTAGGTCAGCGACGCGTGATCGCGCAGATCCTGCGGATGCTTTGGCGTGCCGTGACGTGCCAGATAATCCTGCGAGGCGCAGATCATGCGCGCCACCGGCATGATTTTTCGCGCGATCAAACTTGACGATTCCAATTCTGCAATCCGAAGCGTCACGTCAAAGCCGTCCTGGACGGGATCGAGCAGGTCGTCGCTGAGCACGATCTGGAGCTGAAGCTCGGGATAGCGCGTCATGAATTCAGCCAGCACCGGCCCTAGCCGCATCGTGCCGAACGACATCGGCGCGTTGACGCGCAACAATCCCCGCGGCGCCGACTGCGCCTGCGTCACCGCCTGGTCGGCCGCCTCGACCTCCGAGAGGATCACGAGCGCGCGCTCGAAATAGCGCTGGCCGTTCTCGGTCGGGCTCGCATGCCGGGTGGTCCGGTTCAGGAGCTGGACGCCGAGGCTCTCCTCGAGATCGGCGATGTATTTGCTGATCGCCGAGCGCGACAGCCGCAGCTGCCGGCCGGCTTCCGCAAAGCTGCCGCTTTCCACCACCTTCACGAAGGCCCGAAGACTGCCGAGCTTATCCAAGGGCTGCTTCCGTCGATTGTTTCCAAATCGTAGACATAGCCGTCATATTTGCATGGATTGTCTCCAATCCAAAGCGGAACAATATTTCCGACCAGAGCAAGACGCTCCCCGAGCTTGGAGGACGACAATGTCTGGACTGCACCATGTCACCGCGATCGCCGGCGACCCCATCCGCAATTTCGGCTTCTACACCCGGGATCTCGGTCTGCGCTTCGTCAAGAAGACGGTCAATTTCGACGATCCCGGCACCTATCACTTCTATTATGGCGACGAGACCGGCCGCCCCGGCACCATTCTGACGTTCTTCCCCTGGGCGGGCGTTTCGGCCGGGCGCCGCGGTGTCGGCGAGACCCATCAGACCGCCTTTCGCGTGCCGCAGCGCTCGCTCGGCTACTGGACCCAGCGCTTCACCGAGAAGGGCATCGCCTACGAGGCGCTCGAGAAGCGTTTTGGCGAATCCGTGCTGCCGTTCACCGATCCCGACGGCATGGCGCTCGCGCTGGTCGGCATTCCCGGTGCCGAGAGCGAGCCCGGCTGGAGCAATGGCGACGTGCCGGTCGAGCACGCGATCCGCGGCTTCCACGGTGTGACACTGCTGCTCGACAGCGCGGTGAAGACCGCCGCCGTCCTCACCGACGTGTTCGGCTTCAAGGAAACGGGGCGCGAAGGCTCGGTGATCCGCTTCAAGGCGCCGGGCGACGTCGAGGGGAGCGTGGTCGACATCTACGAGGCCAAGGGCTTCTTGCGCGGCCATCAGGGCGGCGGCTCAGTGCATCACATCGCCTTCCGCGCGGCTGACGATGCCGAGCAAGGCAAGATGGCCGAGAGGCTCGTAAGCAATCACGGCCTGCATCCGACCGAGCAGAGGGACCGCAACTACTTCCGCTCGATCTACTTCCGCGAGCCCGGCGGCGTGCTGTTCGAGATCGCGACCGACATCCCCGGCTTCGCCGTCGACGAACCCGTCGCGACGCTCGGACGTGACCTCAAGCTGCCGAGCTTCCTTGAACAACACCGCCAGCAAATCGAGGGCGTTCTACCGAACCTGGAAGAGAGCGTGTCATGACCGAGAGTGCCTTCATCCATCGCTTCGAGCCCGCGGCCAGCGCGGGCTCCACGCCGCTGCTGCTGCTGCATGGCACCGGCGGCGACGAGAACGACCTGCTCGGGCTCGGCAAGATGATCTCGCCGGGGTCCGCGCTGCTCTCGCCGCGCGGCCGCGTGCTCGAGCACGGCATGCCGCGGTTCTTCCGCCGTCTCGCCGAAGGCGTGTTCGACGAGGACGACGTCCGCCGACGCGCGCGCGAGCTCGGCGACTTCGTCAACGAGGCGCGGAAGCGATACGGCATCGCCGCGCCGGTCGCGGTCGGCTTCTCAAACGGCGCCAACATCGCAGCCGCGCTGTTGCTGTTGCAGCCGGATGTGCTCGCAGGCGCGATCCTGCTGCGCGCGATGGTGCCGCTGTCGGATCCGCCCGCAGCCGATCTTGCGGGCAAGCCGATCCTGCTATTGTCCGGACAGGCTGATCCGATCGTGCCGGCCGGCAATTCGGCCAAGCTTGCGGCCCTGCTCTCGCAAACAGGTGCAAGCGTGACCCACAGGGTCCTGCCGGCGGGCCATCAATTGTCGCAAGCCGACGTGACCCTCGCCCGCGACTGGATCGGCAGCGTCGACGCCAAGGCAGCATGACCTGACGAACGGCGCATCGTTACGAGCGATGCGCCGCTCTTTTCACTCGAACCAGCCGCGCCGCTTGAACCAGATCAGCGGCAGAACGCCGCTTGCGATGATCGCGAGGCATGCCAGCGGATAGCCGAACGTCCAGTCGAGCTCCGGCATGTGCTTGAAATTCATGCCCCAGATGCCGACCAGGATGGTTGGCGGCACACCGACCACGGACACAATCGTCAAGATCTTGAACAGCTCATTCTGCTGGATATTGATGAAGCCAAGCACCGCATCCAGCAAAAGTTGGATCTTGTCCGACAATCTCGTTTCGTAATCGTTGAGCGAGGCGACGTCCTTCGACACCGCCTCGAGGCGCTTCTTCGAGGCTGCCGTGATCCACTCGCTGCCAACGTCGCCAGCAAACGAAGCGATGCGGCCGACCCCAAGTAGAACATCCCGCGCCTTGGCCAATCTGTCGGCCAGTTCACCGATGTTTTCGAGCGCTTCCCGCATCCTGCGACTGGAGTGGGCCAGCCGCTTGGTCCGAACGAGGCCGCCCTTGAAAACGCCCCGCGAAAGCCCGTCGACTTTCGCACCAAGATGCTCCAGGACATCGGCGCCGCGATCGACCATTGCTTCGAGCAAGCTGGTGAACACACACATGCCGTTCTCGAGACTGTCGTCGGAGCCGATGCGCTCACCGATGGCCTCGAAGATAGGCAATTTGGCAAAACGCACTGTCACCAGCACGTGGGGACCGATGACGAAGCCCACCGGCGTAATCTCGGCCTCGCCGCCCTCGTCGGGCTGGACTGCAGGAGAGCTGAGATAAAGCGTGCCGTGGTCAAAGATCAGTCGGCTCGATGCTTCGATCTCGCTAAGAGAATCCTGGGACGGAATCCGTATTCCCAACAGCCGTTCGACAAACTGCTTTTCCTCGTCGGTCGCATTCAGCAGATCTGCCCAAATGATCTCCGAGGGCATTTCCGTGCTGATGCTTCGCCAGTCGTTGGACGGCCATCTATACAGTTTGAGCAAGAACCGAACTCCGTGTGCCCCCGGCGGCGGACCACGCGGCATGCGGCCATCCTGCGTCAAGCTAACGCACGAGGATTTCGATCGTTCAATGTCTGGAAATCGACGGAAGCTGCGCTCGAAAGAAACGCCTTCTGATGATGCTGCCATCATGCCGGTGTTTTGCCCGACGCATCAACCGGTCTCAGCTGCGGCGCATGATGCCGAGCACCCCCGCAAGCCATTGAAATAGCTGGCCCCGTCTACTGTGCATGGGGTTGTTTTCGAGTTTTTTGCCTGGAGCAGTCGAACCAATGGCCTCTTCCCGATGGAAGAGGCCATTGTCGACGCGAACCAGCGATCTGTTGGAGTATTCGCTACTCCCAAGACCACGTCGAGAAATCGTTCTCGAACTGCGGGACTTCCTTCCAGACGCCCTTCAGCTTCTTGTTGGTGACGGTGGGCCATTGCGGCTGGAACAGGTAGGCGGAGACGGCGTCGGTCGCCAGCATGCGCTGGGCATCGCCGAGGAGCTTGGTGCGGGCGGCTTCATCCGGCGTCGACACGATCTGCTTGTAGAGCGCGTTGAACGCCTCGTTGTTGTAGCCGAGATAGTAGTCCGGCTCGGTGATCTTGACGAGGTCGAACGGCTCGACATGGCTGACGATGGTCAGGTCGAAATTGTGCGGACCGTTGGGCGCGAACACCTGCGACAGCCACTGCGCCCATTCGACGTTCTCTATTTTGGCGACGATGCCGACCTTGGCGAGCTGGGCCGCGACGATCTCGCCGCCCTGCCGCGCATAAGGCGGCGGCGGCAGCTTCAGCGACAGCTCGAGCGGCGCGGTGACGCCGGCTTCAGTGAGCAGCTTCTTGGCCTTCTCGGGGTCGTAGGGGTTGACGCCGGTGGTGTCGACATAGCCGAGCGATCCCGGCGTATAGAAGCTGCCGATCGGCGTGCCGAACCCCTCTACGGCGCCGTCGATCAAGGCCTTGCGATCGATCGCAGCGAGGATGGCGCGGCGAACACGGACGTCGTCGAGTGGCTTCTTGCGGTGGTTGATCGCGACGATGGTCTTGGCCCTGGAACCGCCGATCAGCACCGTGAAGCGCGGATCAGACTTGAATTGAGCAACGACGCGGGTCGCGATGCGCGGGAATGCGTCGACGTCGTTCGAGAGCAGCGCCGCGGCCTGGGCGGCCGGATCGGAGATGAAGCGGATCGTCACCTTCGAAAGCTTGATCGCCGAAGCGTTGCGATAGTCGGCCCATTTGCTGAGCGTGATCGAGGAGCCCTTGGCCCAGGCGCCGAGCTGATAAGGCCCGGTCCCGACCGGCTGCGTGACGTTGGTGGCCGCGCTCTTCGGCTCGACGATCGAGCCGCTCGCCTGCCCCAGCAGGAACGGCAGGTTCGGCTCGGAGTATTTCACCGAGATCACGACGGTGTCGGCGTCGGGCGTCTCGACCTTCTCGAAGGCCTGGAACAGGCTCTTGTCCTTGTTGGTGCTGGTTGCCGCGGCGTTGCGCTCGAACGAGAACTTCACGGCCGCGGAATCGAACGCCTCGCCATTGTGGAATTTGACGCCCTTGCGCAGCTTGAACGTGTAGGTCTTCAGGTCGGGCGACGCGGTCCAGCTCTCCGCCAGCAGCGGCGAGACCGAGCCGTCCTCGTTGATCTTGGTCAGGGTCTCATAGATGTTGTAGAGCGTGACCTCGGCAATCGCGGCAGCGGCGGCATTGGTGGGGTCGAGCCCGGGGGGCTCCAGCGTCATCGCCATGACGACGCTGTCCTTCTTGCTCTGCGCCAGCACCGGCAAAGGCGTTGCGACCAACGCGGCGGCAAATGCAACGATCGACAATTTCCTGAACATGCGTAACTCCCCGGCCTGTTCTGTTCTTAAGCCTACGCCAATCCTGCTCCGGACACTAACCTTCCATGGCCGCCTGCGGCAACGCCATCACGGCCTCCGCCTTGTGGCAGGCGGCAAGGTGCCCCTCGCCCACCTTGCGTAACTCAGGCAGGGCCTCGCGGCAATGCTGGTCGGCGAGCGGACAGCGCGCGACATAGGGACATCCGGCCGTGGCCGCCGATTGCGAGGCGATCGCCTGGCCCCCGCGCCGCCGCCGGCCGCCGCCGGCGCGCGCCCGCGGCACGGCCTCCAGCAGCGCCCGCGTATAGGGATGGGCGCAATGCTCGAACAGGTCTTCCGGCCGGCCCTGCTCGACGATGCGGCCGAGATACATCACCGCGACCTCGTCGCAGAGATAGTCGACGACGGCGAGGTCATGGCTGATCAGGATGTAGCTCAGCCCGAACTGCTCCTGCAGGTCCTGCATCAGGTTCAGCACCTGCGCCTGCACGGAGACGTCGAGCGCGGAGACCGGCTCGTCGGCGACGATGAGCTTCGGCTGGGTGATCAGCGCGCGCGCGATCGCGATGCGCTGGCGCTGGCCGCCGGAGAACTCGTGCGGATATTTCTCCATGTCGGCATCGCGCAAACCGACCTGGCGCAACACTGCGGAGACGCGCGCGCGAAAGGTGGTGCGGTCGGCGTCTTCCAGCACCGTCAGCGGCTCGGCGACGATGCGGGCGATGGTCTGGCGCGGATCGAGCGATCCGTAGGGGTCCTGGAACACCATCTGGAAATCGCGCCGCGCGCGGCGCAGCTCGTCGGCCGAGATGCGGTTGAGGTCGCGCCCGAGCAGCGCGACCTGCCCCGAGGTCGGCCGCTCCAGCGCCATCACCAGCCGCGCGAAGGTCGACTTGCCCGAACCGGATTCGCCGACGACGCCGAGGCTCTCGCCGGCGGCAACCCGCACGCTCACGCCGTTGAGCGCGCGCACCTGCCCCGGCGGCCGGAACAGGCTTTCCCGCGGCAGGGCGTAGCGCTGTTCGAGATCCTTCACGTCGAGAAGAGGCGCAGCGGTCATGCGGTCACCGCTCCGACGTTCTCGGCCATCGAGACATCCGTCCTGATGCAACGCACGAAGTGCCCGGGTCCGACATCGACCATCGGCGGAAGCGCGGCGCGGCACCGATCGATCACGAGGGGACATCGGTCGGAGAAAGTGCACCCCGCCGCCAGATCTGCAAGCTCCGGCACGGTCCCCGAGATCGTCTTCAGCCGCGTCCCCTTGCGCGCGCCGAGCTTCGGCCGGGCGCGAAACAGGCCCTGCGTATAGGGATGCCCCATGCGGCGGAACACCTCGTCGGTCGGCCCGCTCTCGACGACAGTGCCGCCATACATCACCATCATGCGCTGCACGTTCTCGGCGATGACGCCGAGATCGTGCGAGATCAGGATCATCGACATGCCGCGCTCCTCGACGAGATCGGCGATGAGGTCGAGGATCTGGCCCTGGATGGTAACGTCGAGCGCGGTGGTCGGCTCGTCCGCGATCAAGAGGTCAGGCTCGCAGGCAAGCGCCATCGCGATGGTGATGCGCTGACGCTGGCCGCCGGAAAACTGGTGCGGATAGGCGTCGACGCGCCGCGCCGGATCGGGGAGTCCGACGCGGTCGAGCAAGGCGATCGCCTCTTTGCGCGCCTGTGCCGCCGAATGCTTCTTGTGGCGTCGCAGCGGCTCGGCAACCTGATGCCCGATCGTGTGCATCGGATTGAGCGCGGTCATCGGCTCCTGGAAGATCATGCTGATGCGGTTGCCGCGCAGGCGGCAATAATCCGCGTCCGGCAATCGGGCGAGCTCGTTGCCGTCAAGCTTGATGCTGCCCGAGACCACGGCGCTGTCTGGCAGCAGCCCCATCAGGGACATCGCCGTGACCGATTTGCCGCAGCCGGATTCGCCGACCAGCCCCAGCGTCTCGCCGCGCTTCAGGGCGAAGCTGACGCCGCGCACGGCCTGCGCCGGCCCGCGGCTGGTATTGAGACGCACGCCGAGATGATCAACCTCGAGCAGCGGCACGGCCTGTCGCTCGCCCATCGTCATCGCTCCCGTGCCAGTCTGGGATCGAGCAGGTCGCGCAATCCGTCACCGAGAAGATTGAGGCCGAGCACCGCGATCGCGATCGCAGCGCCCGGATAGACCGCGAGCATCGGCGACTGGAACAGCAGCGTCTGCGCATCGTTCAGCATCCGTCCCCAGGACGGCTGCGGCGGCTGCGTGCCCAGGCCAAGATAGGACAGCGCGGCTTCGGCGAGGATCGCGAGCGCGAACTGGATGGTGACCTGCACGATCAGGATCGACAGAATATTCGGCAGCACGTGCTCGATGGTGATGCGGAAGGCACCCTTGCCCGCGGCGCGCGCGGCCAGCACGAATTCGCGCGCCCAGATCGCGTTGGCCGAGCCGCGCGTCAGCCGGGTCAGCGTCGGGATCTGGAAGATGCCGATCGCGACGATCGAGGTCACCATCCCCGGCCCCACCACCGCGGCGAGCATGATCGCGGAGAGCACCGCCGGAAAGGCGAAGGTGAAGTCGGAGAAGCGCATGATGATCTCTTCGGTCCAGCCGCGCCGGGCCGAGGCGACCAGTCCGAGCGTAACGCCGAAGCTGAGACCGATGCTGACGGCGATGACGCCGACCATGATGGTGGAGCGGGCGCCGGCGAGCAGCAGCGAGACGATGTCGCGGCCGAAGGAATCGGTGCCGAGCCAGTGCGCTGCCGAAGGCGGTCGCAGCTTCGAGGCGATGTCGATCTCGTAGGGCGACCACGGCGTCCACACCAGCGAGAGCAGCGCCGAGGCGAGCACCAGAAGGCTCAGCGAGCCACCGAGCACGAAACTGCGATGGCGCAGCGCGCGGCCCCAGAAGGTCTTGGCCGGCACGCGGCGCGCCGCGACCGGCGCGTCAATTGGAGTGGTCAGGGGCGCGCTCACAGGTCGTGGACCTTGATGCGGGGATCGATGAAGGCATAGAGCACGTCGACCACGAAATTGACGATGACGACCATGGTCGCCAGCAGCATCACGCAATTGCGCACCACGATCAGGTCGCGGTTGGCGATCGACTGGAAGATCAGCCGGCCGAGGCCCGGCAGATAGAACACGTTCTCGATCACGATGGTGCCGGCGAGTAGATTGGCGAATTGCAGCCCCATGACCGTCATGACGGGGATCATCGCATTGCGCAGCACGTGGCTCCACAGCACCTCGCGCTTGCCGAGCCCCTTCGCGCGGGCGGTGCGGACGAAGTCCTCGCGCAGCACTTCGAGGACGGCCGAGCGCGTCACACGCGCGAGGATCGCAGCCTGCACCACCGCGAGCGAGATCGCCGGCAGCAGCAGCGACTTGACGCCGAGCCAGATGCCTTCTTCCCAGCCGGAGAATCCCCCCGCCGAGAGCCATTGCAGCCGTACCGAGAACAGGAGAACCAGCAGTATCGCGAACCAGAAATTCGGCAACGCGATGCCGACCTGCGTCAGCGACATCACGCCGACGTCGCCGAGCTTGTTGTGGTTGGCGGCGGTGTAGATGCCGGCCGAGAGCGCCAGCGTCACCGTGATCGTCATGGCCATGATCGCGAGCGGAACGGTCAGCACCAGCCGCTCCGCGATCAGGCTGGCGACCGACGTGCCGTAGACATAGGAGTTGCCGAGATCGCCGACGAGGAGGCCCTTGATCCATTGCAGATAGCGAACCGCCAGCGGCTGGTCGAGCCCGAGCTTGACGGTGAGCGCACGCACCGCGTCTGGCGAGGCATCGGCGCCCATCAGCATCTGCGCGGCATTGCCGGGAAGCGCATCGAGCACCAGGAAAATGATCAGGGATGCGCCGACCAGCGTCGCCAGCAAGGTCAACAGACGTCGGAGGACAAATACGCTCATGCGCGCTCGGCTTCAGGGCTCAGCTGCGGCACGATCAACATGTCCGGGCGGCTGAGGCAAGCCTTTTGCTGCATACCCATCTTCTCAAGCCGGCCAGCGGGACAGAAGGTCGCTTGAAGCCTCGAACAGTGCGCTGACGCGCAGCAATTCCGCATCGGCACGGAAGCGGCCGACGAGCTGAAGCCCGATCGGCAGGCCGTCGCGGCCAAAGCCGCTGGGCAAGCTGACGGCGGGATGGCCGGTCATGTTGAACGGCATGGTCCAGGGGAACCAATGCGGCCGGACGCTGTCGAAATGCGCCCCGTCGATCTCGATGGTGCCGAACAGATCCTGCTTGATCGGCAGCGCGGTGCGCGTCAGCGTCGGCATCGCCAGAAAGTGCCCGCGCGCAAGCAGCGATTGCACGCGGCGGAACAGCGCGGTGCGCGCGAACATCGCCTCCTGATAGTCGACGCCGCTGACCTCGGTGGCGAGCGCGAGCTGCTTGAGGAAGGCCTCGCTCAGCTCGTCCTTGTGCTCGGCTGCGAGTTTTGCAAAGCGCGTGCGCCAGACCGTGTGGTTGATGGCGCGCCAGATCGGCTCGATATCGAAACCGTCGCTAGAGAATTCCTCGAGCTCGGCGCCGAGCCCCGCCAGCCGGTCGAGGCTCGCTCGGAAATTGGCTGCCACTTCGGCGGACACCGGACGGCTTGGCGGCGTCAGGCAGTACAGGATCCGCTGCCCGCGCAGATCGTCGCGCCGGGCGGCCGTGCCGATGAAATCGGGCACGGGAACGCCGATCGACCAGGGGTCGCAGGCATCCTCGCCTGCCATCGCCTGCATCATCAACGCGGTGTCGGCGACGGTGCGGGTGGTCGGCGTGACATAGGTCTGGTTGCCGAACACATCCAGCGCCTGGCTGTGCGGGATCACGCCGTTGCTCTGCTTCAAGCCCACCACGCCGTTGCAGGCGGCGGGAATTCGTGTCGAGCCGCCGCCGTCGGTCGCGATCGCCAGCGGCGCGATGCCGCTGGCCACGGCGACGGCCGCGCCCCCGCTGGAGCCGCCGGAGGACCGGCACGCATCCCAGGCATTGCGGGTGCGGCCGAACAGGGGTGAATCGGTCAGGCACTTGCTGCCGAATTCCGGCGTCGTGGTCTTGCCGATCAGGATCGCGCCTTCACTGCGCAGCCGCGCCACCGCGACGGCATCCTCGTTCGGCACATTGTCCTTGTAGGGAACGGCGCCGAAGGTGGTCTTGACGCCCTTGGTGTTGACGATGTCCTTGACGGTGACGGGGATGCCGTGGAGCAGGCCGAGCGGCTCGCCGGCCATCATCCTGCGCTCGGCGACGCGCGCCTGCGCCATCGCCTCGTCGCCACACAGTGTGATGAAACAGTTCAACTCGGGCTGGAGCGCCTCGGCGCGCGCGAGCACGGCACTGACGATCTCGACGGGGGAAATCCGCTTTTCGGCGATGAGGCCGCGCAGCTCGGTTGCGGACAGCAGACAGGGATCGCCGTTCATCGTCACATCACGCTCCGAAGCGGGCCGCCGTTGGCCCAAAGCATTGACAGCGAGAATGACAGTTTTGTTAACTCGCCGTCCAATACGATTTTGGTCGCCAACCCATACGTTTTCGGTATGCCAATGGATCTTCGCCGGCTCCGCTATTTCGTCGCCGTCGCCGAAGCGCGCAGCGTCGGCAAGGCCGCCGAGCGGCTGCGGATGGCGCAGCCGCCGCTCTCGGTCCAGATCCGCAAGCTGGAGGCCGAAATCGGCGCGCCGCTGTTCCGCCGCGGCACGCGCGGCATGGACCTGACCGAGGCGGGCCAGGCCCTGCTTGCGCGCGCCGGGGAGGCGCTGGCGCTGGCCGCCGACGGCGTCGAAGCCGCACGCGCCGTCGCGGCCGGACGGCGTGGGCGGCTCTCGGTCGGATACATGTTCGTGCTGGCGAATGCCATGCTGCCGCGCCTGATCCCGGAGCTGCGGCGGTCCATTCCCGGCGTCGACCTCGACTTCGCCGAGCTCAGCGCCTCGACGCGCGAGGCCCGGCTGCTCGACCGCAGCGTCACGGTCGCCCTGTGCATGCCGGCGATCCACCATCCCGAGGTCCAGGTGGCGCGGATCGGCGCGCAACCCTTCATGCTGGCGATGCCGATCCGCTCGCCGCTCGCGCGCCTGAGCTCGGTGCCGATGGAGAGGCTGCACGGCCGCCCGCTGATCGCGTTGCCGCCGCCGGAGCAAGATCCCGCCTCCTCCGCGGTCGCAGCCCTGCTGCGACGACATCAGATCGTGATGCCGATCGCGAGCCGGGTGGAGACCGTGCATTCGGCGATGAGCCTGGTTCTCGCCGGCGAAGGTCTTGCGATCGTGCCGGCCTGCGCCCAGCTCGGCGCGCCACGCGGTATCGTGTTCAGGCCGCTGCGCGATGCGGCCGATTCCATCGACATCGCGGTGTGCTGGCGGAGGGACTCCCACAGCCCGCTGATCTCCAGGTTTCTCAAATGCGCCGAGAAGGCGGTCGTGCGGCTGTGACGCGGCGCCGGGCTACAAGCTCCATGTGATCTCACGACTCCAGGGCGGATCGGCGCCCGGGCGGGTGCAGGTCAGGCCGGCGCAATTGGCGGCAAAGGACAGCGCCCGGCGGAGCTCGTCGACATTGATGTCCTTCAGTGCTTTCCGGGCAATGCGCCCCTGCTTGTGCAGGGCAAAGAGCAGCGCCGCCTGAAAACTGTCGCCCGCGCCGATCGTGTCGGCGACTTCGACCTTGGGCGCGGCGACCTCGATCTGACCTGCCGCCGTGTGCCACGCGACGGCGCCGTTGTCGCCGCGAGTGATGACGACGAGGCTCGTGCCCTGCCCGAGCAGCGCGCTCGCCCGCCGCTCGTAAGGCTCGTCGCCGAAGAGATAGGCGAAGTCGACGTCGGACATCTTGATGAGATCGGCGTGGCCAGCGAACTCGGCCATGCGCGCCAGATAAGCCGGCTTGTCCTTGACCAGATTGGGCCGGCAATTCGGATCGAAGGAGATCGTCGATGACGCCCGCGCGTCCGCGATCAGCGCCGTCGTCTCCGCCGCGCCCTGGTCGTTGACGAGCGTGGTCGAGCCGACATGAACGGCTTCCACATTCGCGAACGGAATCGTCCCGCGCCGGTAGGTCCAGTTCCGCGTCGCGGTTCCGGCGTCATAGAAGGCGTAATGCGACTCGCCCGCGACGATGCGGACGAAAGCGAGCGTGGTCTGGTGATCGCTGCGGGTGGCGAGATTGAGGTCGACGTTGGAGGCCGCCGCATGATCTGCGATCATCCGCCCGAACAGATCGGTCGAGATGCCGCCGACGAATCCAGTGGGTGCGCCCAGCCGGGCCATGCCGATCGCGACGTTGAGACAGGAGCCGCCGACGGCCGGCATCACCGCCTCGCGTCCTTGCCCATTTCGCGTCGGCACGAAATCGATCAGCGCATCGCCGCAGGCAATCAACATGTCCTTCAACCTCTCGCGATGTCGGCCATCGCCGCGCGGCTGCCGCGATCGACGTCGCGCAGGAGCTTATAGACCTCGCGCTTGCGGGTGTGAAACGCGGCCATGTCGGACGCGGTCGGCTCGCTCTTCCGTCCCAGCGCCGACATCTTTGCCATGGTCTCGCCGATCGAGGCATAGGCGCCGCCGGCCACCGCCCCCAGCATCGCCGCCCCCAGCAGCACCGGCTCCCTGGTCTGCGGCAGCGCGACGGTAAGACCGGTGGTGTCGGCCATGATCTGCCGCACCAGCGGGCTGCGGCTCGCACCGCCCCCCATGATCATGATGCTGGAGCGAACGCCATGCGCGGCAAAAGCCTCGATCACCTCGGCGAGCCCATAAGCGAGCCCGCACAGGCCGGCCACGAACAGCCGCTCCATCGCGGCGATGTCGGTGTCGAGATCGAGGCCCGCGATCACCGCGCGCGTATCAGGGTCGGCGTAGGGCGAGCGGTTGCCGATGAATTCGGGGAGAACATGAATGTCGCGGGCGAGCAGCGCGGCACGGCTGGCGCTGCCTGCGCGCGCGATGATGCGGCGCTCGAGGAAGTCGATGAGGTCGAGGCCCTCGCTGCGTGCCGCCGCGCTCGCCTGGGTATGGCCCGGATGCGACTTGAGGAGATGGTCGATCGCCGCGCCCGCGGCCGACTGGCCGCCTTCGTTGAGCCAGAAGTCCGGGACCATCCCGGAGTAATAAGGCCCCCACACGCCCGGGACGAAGCACGGCTCCTTCGTCGTCGCCATGATGCAGGCCGACGTTCCCATGATGTAGGCGAGACGGTCGCCGACATCGGTCGCCCCGCCCGATCCGTCGCGGCCGCCGATCGCGCCGATGCCGCCGGCATGGGCATCGATCAGCGAGGCCCCGACCGGTATGCCCGGCGACAGGCCGAGCTCGGCAGCAGCTATGCGGGTGAGCCCCGCACCGAGCCGCGTGCCGGGGGCGACAATCTCGGTGCCGATGCGGGCATATCTTTCGGCGACGAAGTCAGACAGGCCGATGCGCTTGAAGAATTGCGCGCTCCAGCCGCCGCCATCATGGGCAAGATAGTTCCATTTGCAGGTGACGGTGCAGGTCGAGCGCTGGAGCGAGCCGGTCGCGCGCCAGGTCAGATAGTCCGCGAGATCGAAGAAGTGGCCAGCGGCATCAAAACTCGCGCGCAGATGCCGCTTCAGCCATAATAGCTTCGGCATCTCCATCTCGGGCGAGATCGAGCCACCGACATAGCGCAGCACGGCGTCCTCGGTCTCGTTGATCAGCCGCGCCTCGGCGATGGCGCGATGATCCATCCAGACGATGACATTGCGCTGCTGGTCGCCGGATGTGCTGACCGTGAGCGGTTCGCCCTGCCTGTCGAGGACAACCAGCGAACAGGTCGCGTCAAAGCCGATGCCGCCGACGCTGTCGGGCGCGATGGCGGCTTCCGCCATCGCGGCCCGCACCGATGTCGCGCAGGCGTCCCAGATGTCTTGGGACGATTGCTCGACGATATCGCCGGCCTCGTGCCAGATCCGGATCGGATGCCGGGCGGTGGCCAAAAGCGTGCCGGCCTCGTCAAACACTCCGGCCCGCGTGCTCGTGGTCCCCACGTCGACGCCGATATACGCTCGCGGCATTGTCGCTCCCGGTCGCTTTCCGTCAACTTTGACGGTGAGCCTACCAGCAAGTATAGCCGCCATCCACCAGCACGATGCTGCCGGTCATCAGGCTCGCGGCCTCCGACGAGAGGAACAGCACGACCGAGGCGATCTCCTCAACCTGCCCCATCCGCGCCATCGGGGTTCCGCCGATCCAGGCGTCGTACATTTTGGCGTTGCTCTTCACGAAAGCGTTGAGCGGCGTCTCGATATAGGTCGGCGCCACCGCATTGACGCGGATGCCGCGCGCGCCCCATTCGGCGGCCAGCGATTTGGTCAAATGATGCACCGCCGCCTTGGAGGCGTTGTAAAAGCACTGCTCCTGCGGCTTGTTGACGATGAAGCCGGACATCGAGCCGACATTGACGATGGCGCCGCTCTTCGCCTTCAGCATGTGCTTGCCGAACTCGCGGCAGCACCAGAAGGTGCCGTTGAGATTGACGTCGATGACGTTGAGCCAGTGCTCGTCGGTCACGGTCTCCGCCGGGGTTTCGCTGCGGGCGATGCCGGCATTGTTGACGAGGATGTCGACCTTGCCGTGGCGGGCGACGAGGTCGTTCGCGACCTCCGCCACGCGTTTGGTGTCGGTCACGTCCATGATCGCGGTCTCGACGTCAAAGCCCTTCGCCTTCAGGCTGGCCTTGGCGCTGTCGGCGACCTTGCTGTCGCGGTCGCCGATGATGACCCTGGCGCCAGCTTCAGCCAGCGCTTCCGCGCAGCCCAGGCCGATGCCCTGCCCGCCGCCGGTGATGAACGCGGTCTTGCCGTTCAGCTTGAATTTTTCCAGGTACATGGTGGTCTTTCCGTCTCTTGCCGTTTTCTTGTCAGTTCCGAAGCGCGTTGCCGCTCGCGTCGAAGCGGTGAATGCGCGCGGGGTCCGGCACCAGCGACACGTGGTCGCCGGCATGCAGGCTCAATTCGCCGATATAGCGTGCGGTCAGCATCCCGAGCGGGCCGGCATCGACATAGAGGAAGGTGTCGCTGCCAAGATGCTCGGCCACCGCTATGGTCCCCTGCCAGCCTCCGGTGCCATCGCGCTCGATCTTGAGGTGCTCCGGCCGGACGCCGATGGTGGCCGCACCACGTTGCAATGCGAGCTCGCCGGTGACGAAATTCATCTTGGGCGAACCTATGAATCCGGCGACGAACAGATTGGCCGGCCGCTCGTAGAGCTCCAGCGGCGACCCATATTGCTCGATCTTGCCGCCGTTCAGCACGACGATCTTGTCGGCCATGGTCATGGCCTCGACCTGGTCATGGGTGACGTAGATCGCGGTGGTGCCGAGCTGCTTCTGTAGCCGCGTGACCTCGATCCGCATCTGCACGCGCAGCGCCGCATCGAGGTTGGACAGCGGCTCGTCGAACAGGAACGCCTTGGGCTCACGCACGATGGCGCGGCCGATCGCGACACGCTGGCGCTGGCCGCCGGAGAGCTCGCGCGGCTTGCGATCGAGATAGGGCGTGAGGTTCAGCGTCGCGGCGGCGGCCTCAACCTTGCGGTTGATCTCGTCTTTGGCAAGCCCCGCCATTTTCAGGCCGAAACCGATATTGCCGCGCACGCTCATATGCGGATACAGCGCGTAGGACTGGAACACCATCGAGAGACCGCGCTTGGCGGGCGGCGTATCGACGACGTTCTTGCCGTCGATCAGGATCTTGCCACCAGAGACGTCTTCGAGCCCGGCGATCAGCCGCAAGAGCGTGGTCTTGCCGCAGCCGGACGGACCGACAAACACCACGAAGGAGCCATCGGCAATCTCGAGGTCGGCGCCCTTGATGATGTGCACGGGGCCGAAGGATTTCTGCACGTCCTGAAGTGTGATCTGACCCATGATCCGGCAGCCCCTTTACTTCACCGCGCCGAAGGTGAGCCCGCGCACGAGCTGCTTCTGGCTGAACCAACCGAGGACGAGAATAGGCGCGATCGCCAGCGTCGAGGCCGCCGACAGCTTTGCCCAGAACAGCCCTTCCGGGCTCGAATAGGAGGCGATGAACGTGGTCAGGGGCGCCGCGTTCGACGTCGACAGGTTGAGGGTCCAGAACGCCTCGTTCCAGGCGAGGATCAGATTGAGCAGCATGGTGGAAGCCAGCCCCGGGATCGCCATCGGCGTCAGCACGTAGACCAGCTCGCGGCCGATGGTGGCGCCGTCCATGCGCGCGGCTTCAAGGATGTCGCGGGGAATCTCCTTGAAATAGGTGAACAGCATCCAGATGACGATCGGCAGATTGCCGAGGCACAGGATGAAGACGAGGCCGATGCGGGAATCGAGCAGACCGAAGGTCTTGTAGATCAGGTAGATCGGCACCAAGACGCCGACCGGCGGCATCATCTTGGTCGAGAGCATCCAGAGCAGGATGTCCTTGGTGCGCTTGGTCGGCGAGAACGCCATCGACCAGGCCGCGGGGATCGCGATCAGCAGCGCGATCAGCGTCGAGCCGCCGGCGATGATGATCGAGTTCATGGCGTGGTGGAGATAGTCGCTGCGCTCCTGCACGGTCGCGTAGTTTTCGGTGGTCCAGTGGAAGAACAGGAAGGACGGCGGGATGGCGAAGGCCTCGAGCTCGGTCTTGAAGCTCGCCAGCACCATCCACAGGATCGGGAAGAAGATCAGGAAGCCGAACAGCCAGGCCACCGCCGTCGATATCACCACCCGCCGCGTCGTCGCCATCCGTGCCATGCTTCAAGCCTCCAGATTGCGGCCGACGATGCGGACGAGGAAGAAGGCGACGACGTTGGCGATCACCACCGCGACGAGGCCGCCCGCGGAGGCGCTGCCGACGTCGAACTGGATCAGCGCCTGCGAATAGATCAGGAAAGCGATGTTGGTGGTCGACAGTCCCGGGCCACCGCCCGTGGTGACATAAATTTCCGCAAAGACCGTGAGCAGGAAGATCGTCTCGATCAGGATCACCACGGTGATGGGCCGCGCCAAGTGCGGCAGCGTGATGTAGATGAAGGTCGAGACCGCGCTGGCGCCGTCCATTTCGGCGGCCTCCTTCTGCTCCTCGTCGAGCGACTGCAGCGCGGTGAGCAGGATCAGCGTCGCGAACGGGAGCCATTGCCACGTCACGATCAGGATGATGGCAAACAGCGGCAAATCGTTGAACCAGTCGATCGGCGTCAGATGGAATAGCGAGGCGAGCCAGGCGAACAGGCCGGACACCGGGTGCATCAACAGATTCTTCCAGACCAGCGCGCTCACCGTCGGCATCACGAAGAACGGCGCGATCACCATCAGCCGCACGAAATTGCGACCGATCACCGGCTGGTCCATCAGCAGTGCCAGCGGAATGCCGAGCAGGATCGTCAGCGCCAGCACCGAGCCGACCAGCACCAGCGTATTCCGAAGCGAGGCCAGAAAGGCGGGATCGGTGAGGAAGTAGCGGAAGTTCTCCAGCCCGACGAACGCCTCGGAGCCGGGATCGAGCAGGCTGTAATGCAGCGTCGAGAAATAGATCGTCAGCGCCAGCGGAACGATCATCCAGATGAACAACAGCCCGACCGCCGGCGTCAGGAGCGAGCGCGCAAGGAACTGCGTCTGCCGGGTTGCCATCAACGCTTCTCCGCTGGCGGGAAGAAGGCGGCCATCCATGACGCTGGATGGCCGCCAGTCTGAGCTCAGGAGGAAGAGCTCGGGTTCACTTGATGTAGCCGGCGCGCTTCATCTCGCGCTCGGTCGCGGACTGCGCGGCGGTGAGCGCAGCGTCGACCGTCATCGAGCCCGCAAGCGCGGCGGAGAATTGCTGGCCGACCTGAGTGCCGATGCCCTGGAATTCGGGGATCGCGGCGTATTGCACACCGACATAAGGCACCGGCTTCACCGTCGGCTTGTTCGGATCGGCGGCGTCTATCGAGGCCAGCGTCAATTTAGCGAACGGGGCGACCTTCAGATATTCAGGGTTCTGGTAGAGCGAGGTGCGCGTGCCCGGCGGCACGTTGGCCCAGCCCTCTTTCGACGCGACGAGCTTGGTGTAGTCCTTGCTGGTCGCCCAGGCGATGAACTTCTCGGCGGCTTCCATCTTCTTGGAGCCGGCGGGGATCGCGAGATTCCAGGCCCACAGCCAGTTGGCGTTCTTGCCGAGCCCGGTGTTGGGCGCGAGCGCGAAACCGACCTTGTCGGCGACCTTGGAATCCTTCGGATTGGTGACGAAGGACGCCGCCACCGTGGCGTCGATCCACATCGCGCATTTGCCGGCATTGAACAGCGCCAGATTCTCGTTGAAGCCGTTGGAGCTTGCGCCGGGAGGGCCGGCTTCCTTCATCAGATTGACATAGGTCGTCAGCGTCGTCTTCCATTCCGGCGTGTTGAACTGCGGCTCCCATTTCTCATCGAACCAGCGCGCGCCGTAGGAATTGGCCATGGCGGAGAGAAACGCCATGTTCTCACCCCAGCCGGCCTTGCCGCGCAGGCAAATGCCGTAGGTGCCGGCGCTCTTGTCGGTGAGCTTCTTGGCGGCATCGACCACGAAATCCCAGGTCGGCTTCTCCGGCATCTTCAGGCCGGCCTTGTCGAACAAATCGGTGCGATACATCACCATCGAGCTCTCGCCATAGAACGGCGCGGCATAGAGCTTGCCGTCGGCGGTGACCGCGTCCTTGATCCTGGGCAGGAGGTCGGCGACGTCGTAGTCGGCGCCGAGATTGGTGAGCGGCACCAGCCAGCCCTTCTTGGCCCAGATCGGCACCTCATAGGTGCCGATGGTGAGCACGTCGAACTGACCGCCCTTGGTGGCGATGTCGGTGGTGACGCGCTGACGCAGCACGTTCTCCTCCAACGTCACCCACTTCACGGCGATATCCGGGTACTTCTTGGTGAACTCAGCCGTCAGCCCCTGCATGCGGATCATGTCGCCATTGTTGACGGTGGCGATCGTCAGGGTCGTTTCGGCCATCGCGGGGACGGCCAACAACAGAACAGACGCGCCGCAGACGGCGCCCAAGACATGTTTCACGGTGACCTCCCTCAAACTCGCGTTTTGAGCATATGCCCACGCGTTGGGCGTATGTTCAACTGAGGGATGGTGCTTGTCAAGCAGGCGCGCGGACGTTTGCGCAACTTATGAGTGCTGCGGTGCGGGAGGGGTGGGAGGTCGTGCGGTGCAGAAGCGACGGGAGTTGTTCAGATCGAGCGCCGCGGCTTGCTTCACCTCTCCCGCAAGCGGGAGAGGGAGCCGTGTCCCTTTGCCGCGCGAAGCTCGCCTCAGCGCTCCAGAATCGCCTGCGCGGTCGTCTCGTCGGTGATGAGGCCATTGATCAGGCCGCCGTTCAGCGCCGCCGCGATCGCCGGCACCTTGGCGGCACCGACCGCGGCGGCGATGGTCGTGGTCTTCGCCGGCACTTCCGGCGGGATGCTGGTGAGGCGCTTGTTGGTGCCGGCCTTGAGCAGGCGGCCCTTGGAATCATAGGCCCAGCCGGTGATCTCGCCGATGGCACCCAGCCGCATCATCTCGAACAATTCGTCGCGGGTGACGAAGCCGTCGACATGCACCTGCGCCTTCTGGTCCATCTGGCCGATGCCGACGAGGCGCAGATCAGCCTTGGCCGCGACCGCCTTCACTTTCGCGATCGGCTCGATGCGGACCATCTTGTTGCGCTCGTCCTCGGACGACATCAGGAACGGCAGCGGCATCGGATAGTGCCGCGCTCCCGTCCGGTCTGCGAGCCGGCCGACGGTGTCGTAAAAGCTCGCCGAACCGTCCGCGGAGATGGTGCCGACCAGCGAGACGATCTGATGATTGGGTCGGTCGATCGGGGTGACGCGTTCGACGGCAGCGCGCACCGCCCGGCCAGTGCCGAGCGCGACGATCACCGGCGTCTCCGAGCGCAGCGTCGCGTCGAGCAGATTGGCGCAGCGTTCGGCGATGCCTGCCGTGGCCTGCGGCGCCGCCGGATCGGCCGGCACCACCTCGCAATGAGCGAGGTCGAAACGCTCCTTCAGGCGCGCCGCAAGTTCCATGCAGGCGGCGATGGGATGTTCGAGCCGGAAGGTGATGAGGCGCTCGGCAAGGCACAGCGACACCAGCCGCTGCGCCGAGGCGCGCGAGACCTGCAGCATCTTTGCGATCTCGTCCTGGGTGTGACCCGCGATGAAATAGAGCCAGCCGGCGCGCGCGGCATCGTCGAGTCGCGACTTGTCGTTCTCGGCGGCCATGCGGGCCTCACGCCTCCCAGAAATCGCTCATGCGCGCGAAGACCCGGTCGGCCCCCGCCTCGGACAATATAGCCCGCCCATCGCGTCCGCGATAATGGCTGCCGCCGACAAATCCCCAGACGGTCATGCCGGCCGCCTTGCCGGCCTTGACGCCGCTGACGCTGTCCTCGATCACCAGCGTGCGCGCAGGTTGCACTCTCATCTTTTCTGCCGCGAGGAGAAAGAGGTCAGGCGCCGGCTTGCCATGCCGGACCATCTGCGCGGTGTAGAGCCGCTCGCCGAAATGCGCCCGCAGGCCTGTGACGTCGAGGGAGAGCGCGACGCGGTCGAGGTCGCTGGACGAGGCCACGCAAAACGGCACGGACAAGTCGGACATCACGCCGGCAATACCGGGAATCGGCTCAAGCGAAGCTGCGAACGTCGACAGCACTTGCGACTTCAGGCGCGGCAGAAAGCCGTCGGGCACGATCTGCCCGAGATCGCGATAATGCTGCTCGATCGCCTTGGTGCTGCGCCCGAGAAAGAGCTCGAGCGCCTGCTCCTGGCTGAGCGCGATGCCGAACTCGGCCAGCACCTCGGACAGGCATCGGCAGCTCAACAGCTCGCTGTCGACGAGCACGCCGTCGCAATCGAAGATGATCAGATCGGGTCTTGGCTGGCCACGGTCCATCCGGCCATACGATCATATACTCACTGTATGAGCAATAGCTCACCGGAGGACCGGGCGCCGCGGGGCGCGCCGGATGAGTGCGCGACCGGATTAGTGCGCGACCTGCCGGTAGATCGCCGGCAGCGCCGCGGGCAGCCGCTTGATGTTCCCGACGATGGCATAGCCGCCACGGCCGAACAGGGTCGGGAAATAGGATTGCGCGGTTGCGTCCACCGTGACGCCGAAGGCGGCGATGCCGAGCCGGCGAGCCTCCTGCACCGACTTGCGGGTGTCTTCGAGCGCGAAGCGGCCCTCGTAATGGTCGACGTCGTTCGGCTTGCCGTCGGTGAGGACGAGCAGCAGCTTCTTGCGCTGCGGCTGGCGGGCGAGCTCGGCCGCGGCGTGGCGCACCGCCGCGCCGATCCGCGTGTAATAGCCGGGCTTCAGCGCGCCGATGCGGCGCTCGACCGTCCCGCTCATCGGCTCGCCGAAGGCCTTGACCGTCTCGAGCCGCACCCAGGAGCGCCGGCGCGAGGTGAAGGTGAGGATGCTGTGGTGATCACCGCAGGCCGAAATCCCATGGGCGAGCGCCAGCAGCGCCTCCTTCTCGACGTCGAGCACGCGGTAGCCGTCGACCCAGGCATCCGTGGACAGCGAGACGTCGACGAGCAGCGTGACCGCGAGATCGTGCCCTTGCGGGCGCATCGCGACGTGGATGCGATCGAGACCGCTGCCCCCGCTGCCGGCGCGGAGATCGCACCGCGCACGTACCAGCGCGTCGAGATCGAGGTCGTGTCCGTCAGCCTGAGCGCGCATCAATTCATGGCGCGGCCGCAACACCTCGAAGCGGCGGCGCACCTGACGGATGTGCCGGCGCATGGCGTCGTCAGGCGTCCAGCTCTCACCGTGCTCGGAGGCCGCACCCGCCAGTACGCGGCAATGATCGGGCAGATAGGAGCCGCTGCGGTAATCCCATTCGGGATAGGTGAGGTCCGCGTTCAGCCGCGATGCATCGAGGGCCTCCGGCGGCAGGTCGAGGTCGAACTTGAACCGGCTCGCCGGCTTGCCGGTGCGGCGGCTGAGCGTGATCTCCTCGAGATCGTCGGCCGCCTTCTGCGCATCCTCGTCCTCGCTGTCATCGGCCGGACGGTCGACATTGACCATCTCGGCCATCGCGAGGATCTTCTCGAAGCGGTTGAGCACGAAAGGATCGCGGCGATTGGCATTGTCCTCGCGCTCGCGGACGGCAAAGCGCTTGCGATTGTCCTGGGCCTCGGGCTCGGCCCCCGGCGCGCACTCGTCCTCGCCGGCATGTGCGGGCGACAGCTCGCGCGTCCAGCAATCCCCCCAGAGCGGGCACGGCAGGATCGAATGATAGCCCGGCGGCGCCTTGTCCGGCAGCGGGCCCGTTCCCATCATCGCCGGCCACAGTCCGCCCGCAGGCGCCTTTCCGGCGCCGAGCAGGGCCAAAACGATCTGCTCGACCTCCTGCTCGATGCGCGGCAACGGGCGACGAGGCCGGGCCTCGGCCGTTGCTGCGGCGAGCTGGGCGTATTCGGCGACAAGCCCGGGGAATTGCGTGAGCACCCAGACCGCCGTCTCACTTGCCCGGCGCAACACCAGAAGGTCCCGCCGCAGCGGATCGGCTTCCGTGATCGCCTCGATCGGCGCGGCCGCGAACCACGCCGCAAGCCAACGATAGAGCGCCGCATTCAACGCGCGGTCGGGAAAGATCGAGATGCGATCGGGCAGGAAAATGGTCGCGGCATCGCGACCCGGCTGCTCGAGGCGCTCGTCTCCGAGGCCGATGCGCTGCCGCCAGCCGAGACGGTGCCCCGATTTTCGCGCGCCTGCGCTTGCAATCTGCACCCCGGTCTCGCCGCCGAGCGCGCGGAACATCACCGCGAGCCGCCCTCTCACCTCGGTCAGTGCAACGGCGTGATCATCGTGAACCGGATAGCTCGCGGTGCCGCCGACCATCCTGTGCCAGGCGCGGCCGACCGTCTCCTCCAGTTCGAGGAAGTCGAGCATGGGCGCGGCCTCACCCGATGACGGCGCGTGCGACGTCCAGCAGCGCAGCCTTCACGTCGGAATCGTCGGTCAGTGGCTCGATCATGCCGGCCAGCACGGCATCGGCAATCGGCGTGCCCGCGGCAATCAGGGTCGCGCAATAGACCACGAGCCGGGTCGAGACACCCTCCTCCAGATCGTGGCCCTTGAGCGCGCGCAGCCGGCCAGCCAGCCCCACCAGCGGCCGCACGCGCTCCGGCGACAGTCCGCTTTCGGCGGACACGACGGCGATCTCCTGCTCGGGCGGCAGGAAGCCGAATTCGATGGCGATGAAGCGTTGCCGCGTCGATGGCTTCAGCGCCTTCAGCAGCGTCTGGTAACCGGGGTTGTAAGAGACCACGAGCATGAAGCTGTTCGGCGCCACCAGCTCCTCACCGGTCCGCTCCAGCGGCAGGATGCGGCGGTCGTCGGTCAGAGGATGCAGCACCACGGTGACGTCCTTGCGGGCCTCCACGACCTCGTCGAGATAGCAGATGCCGCCCTCGCGCACGGCGCGCGTCAGCGGACCATCGGTCCACACGGTGTCGCCGCCCCTGAGCAGATAGCGGCCGGTGAGATCGGCGGCGGTGAGATCGTCATGACAGGCGACGGTATGAAGCGGCAGGCCCAGCCGCGCCGCCATATGCGCGACGAAGCGCGTCTTGCCGCAGCCGGTCGGCCCCTTGAGCAGAACCGGCAGACGCCGTCGCCAGGCATGCTCGAAAAGCTCGCATTCGTTTCCGGATGGAACATAGGCCGGCAGCTCGGGCGCCGAGGTCACCGTGTGAAGGGCAGCTTTCATGATGTCTCTCCGGATTTTCCAGGAAGCAGGCGGCCGCAGCGAACCGCGGCCGCCCTTTCTCGTTTACTCGGCCGGCTGCAGCGCGGCGGGAATGGTCGCCTGCTTCTCGCGGCCCGGCACCAGCACGGCCCAGACGAACATCAGCGCGGAGATCGCGACGAACACACCGGAGCCGAGCCGGACCCAGTAGAACATCGCGAGCTGGTCCTGCACGTCCATGTAGCTCTGGCCGAGCACGCGCTGCAGGTGGACCTGGACCACGCCGGCAAAGGTCAGCGCGAAGGTCATGGTCATCATGGCCGTGCACATGATCCAGAAGCTCGTCATGGAGAGCCACTGATTGTAGGGCGCACGTCCCTTGATCTGCGGGATCGCATAGGCCATCACCGACAGGTTCAGCATCACATAGGCGCCGAAGAAGGCGAGATGGCCGTGCGCGGCGGTAACCTGCGTGCCGTGGGTGTAGTAGTTCACCGAGGACAGCGTGTGCAGGAAGCCCCAGACGCCGGCCCCTAGGAACGCCATCACCGAGCAGCCGACCGACCACAACAGCGCGGCACGGTTCGGATGCTTGCGGCCGGCCTTCCAGGTCATCTGCACGGTGAAGATCACCATGGTGAAGAACGGCGCAACCTCGAGCGTGGAGAACAGCGAGCCGATCCACTGCCAGTAACCGGGCGCGCCGATCCAGTAGAAATGGTGGCCGGTGCCGAGAATGCCCGAGAACAGGGCAAGGCCGATGATGACGTAGAGCCACTTCTCGACGACCTCACGATCGATGCCGTTGAGCTTGATCATGAGATAGGCGAGCACGGAGGCCATGATCAGCTCCCAGACGCCCTCGACCCAGAGATGGACGACGTACCACCAGTACATCTTGTCGACGGCAAGGTTCGCCGGGTTGTAGAAGGCGAACAGGAAGAAGATCGCAACGCCCCACAGGCCGAACAACAGGATGTTGGTGACCGTGGTCTTGCGGCCCTTCAGCGCCGTCATCGTGACGTTGAACAGGAACATCAGGCAGACGACGACGATGCCGACCTTGATGATGAAGGGCTGTTCGAGGAACTCGCGGCCCTCGTGGTAGTGGAAGAGATAGCCGACCACAGCGACGCCGGCTGCGCCGAAGAACATCCAGAACTGGATCTTCGCCAGCAGCGGGCTGTACAGCTCGGTCTCGGTCTCCTCCGGGAGCAGATAGTAGGTCGCGCCCATGAAGCCGATCAACGACCATACGATCAGCGCGTTGGTATGGATCATCCTGACAATGTTGAACGGCAGGATGACCGACAGGGTATTGGGCAGGACGTAGATGGTTCCGGCGAGCAGGCCAAACAGGACCTGGGCCAGGAACAAGGTCAGCGCGCCGTAGAAATACAGCATCGCGACTTTCTGGGTTTGGTACTTCATCTCGGGTTCTCTCTGTCTTGAAAGAGGAAAGCTGTGCTCAGCCGGCCTTGTTCGGCGGCCAGCTCTGACGCTTGATCGTGCTGGCCCATTGCAGGAAGTCGGCGAGATCGTTGAGTTCCTGGTCGGTCAGGTTGAACTGCGGCATCTGGCGGCGGCCCTCCGCGCCCGAGGGCTGCGACTGCATCCAGGCCTTCAGCGTCTCGCGCGCGGCGGCCGGATCCTCGTTGCCGCCCCAGCGATCCCAGACGTTGCCGACCTCGGGGGCGAAATAGGCGCCCTCGCCCAGCAGCGTGTGGCAATTGATGCAGGAGTTCTTCTCCCAGACATGCTTGCCGCGGGCGACCGACGACGTCAGCGTCTTCGCGTCCGTGGACGTTGTGGCCATGTAGTAATGGCTGTGCGCCGTCAGCCCTATGAAAATGGCGAAGAAGAAGGCCGAACCGCCGTAGAAGACATTTCGAGCGGCCGACTTGGTCAGGCGTTCAGCCATTGCCAATCCTTTCCGTTTGATTCCTGAGAAAGATGCGATCCTGCGATTTATTGCCGATCGCCTGGGATCACTCTTTGACGAAGCGCAAGCAGCGCGACGATGCGCAACCGCCAGTCAGATCAGGGCGACGACGGCGGATGCGAGCCAGGCAAACAGCACCACGATGAAGACCCAGGCGCTGACGATGCCGCGCCAAAGTGCCGGCGCTGAGCGAAGATCGAGGAAATCGAGCACGATACGTCGGCCCTTGAGAGCGGCGAACGTCAGCAGCAGGGCATTGGCGAACAAGGGGCGCGACACCAGCGGCGGGATCAGAATGGTCGCGAGCGCAAGGCCGATCAACACGATCCAGGTGATGTCGAGACGATCGGGAATCACGGGTGCACCAGATAGATGATGGGAAACATGACGATCCAGAGCAGATCGACCATGTGCCAGAAAGCGGTTCCGGTCTCGACGCCCGCCGCCCGGGCACCCCGGGAAACTACTGCCAGAATCACGATGCCGAGGCCGACATGCAGGAGGTGGAAGCCGGTGAGGAGGAAATACAGCGTGAAGAACGGGCTGGTCTCCAGGCCGTTTCCTAACGCGATCTCGCCGGCATATTCGAACAGCTTGACCGCGATGAAGACGCCGCCAAGGGCCATGGCGCCGAACAGCCAGCCGCGCGCACGCCGGCTTTCGCCCGCCCGTGCAGCTGCCGTTGCGCGCGCGGCGGCCCAGCCGCTGGTCACGAGCACGATGGTGTTGATTCCCGCCAGATGCGCATCAAGACTGGCCTGACCGGCCGCGAAGACCGCCGGGTGAAGCACACGCGCGATGACGAAAGCACCGAGGAACAGGCCGAAGGCGGCAAGCTCGCTGAAGATCAGCACCCAGATCATGGGATCGCCGGGAAGATCTTCCAGAATTCCCCAGCCGGTTCCCTGTTGTTCGCAATCCGTCGCCGACATCTGACTTCCGCATCAAGACGCCGGACAGATATCCCACCGGCGCGATTCCAACTTTGTCGCCGGACAAATAGTGCAACTGGCCAGAAGCGGGTTTGCGCTATCGCAACGTCCCGCCCGCGGCGCCGCCATAGGGTGGATGCATCCGGCGGTTCCGCAAAACGGCGAGCGATGCAATGAGCGATGCACAAATCGGGCTGATGACCGCGACCCCCATCATCATCGCGTTCGCCATCACGCTGCGGCGAATGGGAGTGCTGTCGACCGTGGCCACCGTATCGGCGGTGACCCTCTCCGTCGCGATCGCGGCGGTGCTGTTCACGACGCAAACACCGCTGCCGTAGCGCCGTTGCGGCTACCTGCGCTGGTTATACACGTCGATGCACACCGCTCCCAGCAGCACCAGGCCCTTGATCACCTGCTGATAGTCGATGCCGATGCCGAGGATGGACATGCCGTTGTTCATCACGCCCATGATCATGGCGCCGACCACGGCGCCGCCGACGCGCCCCACCCCGCCATAGGCCGAGGCGCCGCCGATGAAGCAGGCAGCGATGACGTCGAGCTCGAAACCCAATCCCGCCTTTGGCGTTGCGGTGTTGAGGCGCGCGGCGAAGACGAGGCCGGCAAGCGCGGCGAGCACACCCATGTTGACGAAGGTGAGGAAGGTCAACCGTTCCGTCTTGATGCCCGACAGTTTTGCGGCTTTCGCATTGCCGCCCACCGCGTAGACCTGCCGGCCGATCACGGTGCGCCGGGTGACGAAGCCATAGAGCGCTATCAACGCGGTCATGATGACCAGCACGTTCGGCAGGCCGCGATGCGAGGCGATCAGATAGGTGAAATAGAGCACGGCGCAGGCGAGCAGAACGCTCTTCCCCAGGAAGAACACGTAGGGCTCGACCTCGATGCCATGCGATTGCTCGCGCGAACGGCCCTTGGCACTGGCATAGACGAGCCCGAGCGCGAGCACGGCACCGATCAGCATGGAGGTCGGATGCAGCGTGCCGGCTTCGGGCAGCAGTTCCGGAATGAAGCCCGACGACAGCTTCTGGAAGGTCGCCGGGAACGGGCCGAGCGACTGCCCCTGCAGCACCGCGAGCGCGAGGCCCTTGAACACCAGCATGCCCGCCAGGGTCACAATGAAGGACGGAATGCCGAAGAAGGCCACCCAATAGCCCTGCGCCGCGCCGATCGCCGCCCCCAGCAACAGGCAGGCGATGAAGGCGAGCGTGTAATCGATCTTGTAGGTCACCATCAGCACGGCGGCGACCGCGCCGACGAAGCCGGCGACCGAGCCGACCGACAGGTCGATATGGCCGGTGACGATGACCAGCAGCATGCCGAGCGCCATGATGACGATGTAGCTGTTCTGCAGCACCAGGTTGGTCAGGTTGAGCGGCTGCAACAGCGTGCCGCCGGTCATGACCTGGAAGAACAGCATGATCGCGATCAACGACATCAGCATGCCGTAGTTGCGCAAATTGTTCTTGATGAAGCTGCCGTGCCGGCGCTCCTCGGGCAGCGATACCGTCTTGTCGGTCATGGCTGCATTCCTCCCATTTCCGCGGCCGCGGGCGCGGCGTTCCCAATGTTTCGTTCGTTGCGCATGATGGCGCGCATGATCTTTTCCTGCGTCGCGTCCGCACCCTTGAACTCGCCGACGAAGGCGCCGTCGTTCATGACGCAAATCCGGTCGCAGATGCCGAGCAGCTCGGGCATCTCCGAGGAGATCACCACGACGCCGCGGCCGGCTTCCGCCAGCTCGTTGATGATACAGTAAATCTCGTATTTGGCACCGACGTCGATGCCCCTTGTCGGCTCGTCCAGGATCAGCACCTTTGGGTCGGTCATCAGCCATTTCGACAGCACAACCTTCTGCTGGTTGCCGCCGGAGAGCTGGCCGGTCTCCTGGTAGACGTCGGAGCAGCGGATGCGCATGCGGGTGCGATAGTCGCTGGCGATCTTCAGCTCGGCGATGTCGTCGATCACGCGTTTGGGTGCAACCTGATCGAGGCTGGCGAGCGTGATGTTCTTGCGGACGTCGTCGGCCAGGATCAGGCCGAGCTGCTTGCGGTCCTCGGTGACGTAGGCAAGGCCGGCGTCGATCGCCGCCGCGACGCTCGGCAGCACCATGTCTCTGCCTTCGAGCCGGATGCTGCCGCTGATATTGCTGCCCCAGGAACGGCCGAACAGGCTCATGGCGAATTCAGTGCGGCCGGCGCCCATCAGTCCAGCAATGCCGACGACCTCGCCGCGCCTGACGCCGAAACTGACGTTCTTGATCACCTGCCGCTCGGGATGGATGGGGTGATAGACCGACCAGTTCGCGACGTCGAGCACAGGCTCGCCGATCCTCACGCTGCGCTCCGGGAAACGGTGAGCCATGTCGCGATTGACCATGCTGCGGATGATGCGGTCTTCCTGGATCGGCTCGGCGCGACAATCGATGCTGTCGACGGTGCGGCCGTCGCGGAGCACGGTGATGTGGTCGGCGACCTTGGCGACCTCGTTGAGCTTGTGCGAGATCAGGATCGAGCCGATGCCCTGCTCGCGGAACGCCATCAGGCGTTCGAGCAGCGCGGCGCTGTCGGCCTCGTTGAGGCTCGCGGTCGGCTCGTCCAGGATCAGCATCCGCACCCGCTTGGACAGCGCCTTCGCGATCTCGACAAGCTGCTGCTTGCCGACGCCGAGATCGGTGATCAGGGTGTCCGGGGATTCCTTCAGGCCGACCTGTGCCAGCAGCTCACGTGTACGACGGTAGACCTCGTCGCGGTCGATGACGCCGAGCTTCGACGGCGGATGCGACAGGAAGATGTTCTCGGCGATCGACATCAGCGGGATCAGCGCCAGCTCCTGGTGGATGATGATGATGCCGAGCGCCTCGGAATCGTTGATGTCGCGGAAGCGCCGCTCCTCACCGTCGAAGACGATGGTGCCCTCGTAGCTGCCATGCGGGTAGACCCCGCTCAGCACCTTCATCAGCGTCGACTTGCCGGCGCCGTTCTCGCCGACGAGCGCGTGGATCTGGCCGGCATGAACCGAGAAGTTGACGTCGCGCAGCGCCTGGACGCCTGCAAAACTCTTGCTGACGTTGCGCATCTCCAGCATGGCGGTCATGGCGTCGTGTCCTTGGAAACTTTCGTGAATCCCTCCGCCGTCATTCCGGGGCGATGCAAAGCATCGAACCGGAATCTCGAGGTTCCGGGTTCGCCCTTCGGGCGCCCCGGAACGACGGCACGAGAACTCTACTGGAATTGCGACTTCTTGTAGTAACCGCTCTCAACCAGGACCTTCTCCCAATTGTCCTTGTAGACCACCACCGGCTTGAGCAGATAGGACGGCACGGTCTTGACGCCGTTCTCATAGGTCTTGGTGTCGTTGACCGTGACCTGCTTGCCGGCAAGCGCGGCGTCGACCATGTCGGCGGTCACCTTGGCGAGATCGCGGGTGTCCTTGAAGATGGTCGAATACTGGTCGCCGCGCAGCATCGCCTTGATCGAGGGCACCTCGGCGTCCTGCCCCGAAATGATCGGCATCGGCTGACCGGCGCTGCCGTAGCCGACGCCCTTCAGCGAGGAGATGATGCCGATCGAGATGCCGTCATAGGGCGAGAGCACGGCGTTGATCTTCTTGTTGCCGTAGTAGGCGCTGAGCAGATTGTCCATGCGGGCCTGGGCGGTGGCGCCATCCCAGCGGAGCGTCGCGACCTTGTCCATGCCCATCTGGCCCGAGGCGACGACGAGCTTGCCGCTGTCGATATAGGGCTTAAGCACGCTCATCGCGCCGTTGTAGAAGAAGTAGGCATTGTTGTCGTCCGGCGAGCCGCCGAACAGCTCGATGTTGAACGGGCCCTTGCCGTCCTTGAGACCGAGGCCCTGCACGATCGACTCGGCCTGGAGCACACCGACCTGGAAATTGTCGAAGGTCGCGTAATAGTCGACGTTCGGCGTGCCGCGGATCAGGCGGTCATAGGCGATCACGGTGATGCCTTTGGCCTTGGCCTGCTTGAGCACGTCGGACAGCGTGGTGCCGTCGATCGCGGCGATCACCAGGGCTTTCGCGCCCTTGGTCACCATGTTCTCGACCTGCGAGAGCTGGTTCGGGATGTCGTCCTCGGCATATTGCAGGTCGGTGTTGTAACCGCGCTCCTTCAACACCTTGACCATGTTATTGCCGTCGTCGATCCAGCGCGCCGACGATTTGGTCGGCATCGCGATGCCGACGGTTGCCTTGTCTTGCGCGGAGGCGGTGAGGCCCGTGGCCATCGTCGCAGCGCCGGCCAGCGCCAGCGCGAGGAATGTCGTCTTCAGTTTCAGCATGTTTTACTCCCTTGGGTGTCAGACTGTTTCTTTGTTTCGTCGAGAACTTCGTCGTGGGCTGCCTCTGGTCTCCTATGCGAGCTTGACGTCGGGCTCCGCGCGACCGCGCGCGGATGCCTCCAATAGAAAAGTGCAACCGGCTTGCGGATCGGCGGCGCGCGCCGCCGCGTCCATATCCTGCCAGGCTGACGTGACGAGGAGGCGCGACAGATCGGGACCGACGAAAGCGGGACAGCTCGCTTGCTTCGCCGGCACGCTCAGTGAGCGCAGATGCTCGCCTTGCGGAGAATAGACATCGATACGGCTCGCGCCCCAGCAGGCATTCCAGATCTCACCGTCGACATCGCACACTGAGCCATCGAGGCCGCCGATGCCGGTGTGGCGCAGCAACACCTCCGGCTCGCCGCGCGGCAGGCCGGTCGCGGGATTGAGCGGCACGGCGTAGAGCACCGCGCGCGCGGTGTCGGCGAAGTAGCCAATGGCGCCATCCGGCGAAAAGCAGATCGAGTTGGGAATGCTGATGCGGGGGAACAGCAGCGAGATCTTGCCGCGATGAAACGCGTAGATCGCGCCCGCTCCTGCTTCCGCGTTGCGGCCCATGGTCCCGATCCAGAATGTGCCGGACTGATGCACGCGGGCATCGTTGGAGCGGGTCGCGGGATTGTCCGCTTCGAGCGGAAGGAACAGCGTCATGGCGCCATCGGCAAGCTTGCGGATATAGAGACCGTCCTCGGCGACGATCAGCTGGCGCTCGGCATCGATGCGCCCGAGCGCGCTCGCCATCCGGCCGAGCGCATGGACGCGGATGCTGCCGCTGCCGAGTTGCGCCTCGAACAGCCGTCCCTCGCGGATATCGAACCACCAGGCCGTATCGGTGGTCACGTCATAGGTCGGGCCCTCGCCGAGATGGCAGGGATCGTCCGAGAGAATGGAGATGGGGACCTGTTCCATCATGGCGTCCTCACTCCGAAGCGATAGACCGTGTGATGGCGATAGACCTGGCCGGGATCGAGGCGCGGGCTCGGAAAATCCGGCCGGTTCGGCGCATCAGGCCAGATGTGCGGCTCCAGGCACATGGCGTCCGACTGCCGGATGAGCTTGCCGCCCTTCCCCGAAATCGTGCCGTCGAGATAGTTGCCGGAATAGACCTGAAGGCCGGGCTGGTCGGTGAACAGCTCCATGATCCGCCCCGAAAATGGCGCCTCGAGCCGGGCAGCAAGCGCGAGCTTGCCGTCGCGCCCGAGGCAGTAGGTGTGGTCATAGCCCCTGCCGTTCTGCAATTGCTCGTCGCTTCGCCGGATGCGTTCGCCAACCGACCGAGCTTCGCGGAAGTCGAACGGCGTGCCGGCAACCGCACGCGGCGGCTCGGGCAACGGAATGGCGGTGGGATCGATGGCGAGGAAATGCTCGGCGGCGACCATCAGTCTGTGGTCGAGAATGGGCATACCCGACGTCGCGCCTTCTAGATTGAAGAAGCTATGGTTGGTCAGATTGACGATGGTGGGACGGTCGGTCCGCGCCTCCATGCTCAGCGACAGCTCGGTTGGGCCGGTGATGCGATAGGTCAGGCGGACATCGAGCCGGCCGGGATAATTCTCCTCGCCATGCGGGCTCGTATAGACGAGCGTCACCGCGGGCTCGGCGCCGTCGTCCATCTCCGCAATCTGCCAGAGCTTGCGGTCGAATCCATCGAGGCCACCATGCAGCGCATTCGGCCCATTGTTGACGGCAAGCTGCACCGTCTCGCCGTCGAGCGAGAACTGTCCTTTGGCGATGCGGTTGGCGTAGCGGCCGACGGTGGCGCCGAAGAACTTTCGCTCCGCGAGATAGCCGGCGAACGCGTCATGCCCGAGCACGACGTCGTCGTGGCCGCCTTTGGCATCCGGCGCGATCAGCGCCTGCAACACCGCGCCATGGGTGATGACGCGCGCCTCGAACCCGCCCTCACCGCGCAGCACGATGCGTTCGACCTCGCGGCCGTCCGGCAGCGTCCCGAAAGCGTCTCTTGTGATTTTTGATGCGGCCATGTCTAATCCACGAACGGTTCGACGACGGTGCGCCTGCCGAGCAGGAAGGCGTCGGCGACGAGGCGAAGCGGCGTCAGATCGACGTCGCTTGCGCCGGTCGCCGCGAGCTCGACGAAGCGCCGGTAGAGCCCGCGATATTCCTCATCGGGCGCCTCGGCAAGCACCTTGCCGTCGACCTCCAACCGTGCGCCACCGCTGGACAAAGTCATCCGGCCTCGGTCGGTTTCGACGAGGATATCCCAGCTCTGCGGTCCGGTCTGGCGGAAATCGAACTCGGCGGTGACGGGTAGGCCGTCGATGTCCGTCAGCGTCAGGTTCGCCGCGATAGGTGCCTGGCAATTGGCGGGAAACGCCAACTCGGCCGCAGTGACGAACACGGGCTTCGGCAGAATTTTGGTCAGGATCGACAGCGCGTTGATGCCGGGATCGAACACGCCGAGGCCGCCTGGTTCCCAGATCCAGCCCTGACCGGGATGCCAGACGCGAACATCCTCCTTCCAGCTGATGTGCACCGACTTGATGCGTCGCTCAGCGAGCCATTGTCGCGCGGGCTCGACCGCCGGCGCATGGCGCGAATGCCAGGTCGCAAACAGCGTTCGCTTTGCCTCCGCCGCCATCGCGATCAGCGGATCGAGCTCGGCGACACCGATGCCCGGCGGCTTCTCCAGCATGACATGCTTGCCGGCGGCGAGCGCCGCGGCGGCCTGCGCGCGTCTCACCTGCGGCGGCGTGCAGAGTGAGACAGCATCGACCGGCGGCCCCTTTTCCAGCAACTCCTCGATAGTGGCGAAATGCGGCAATCCCGGCAGCGAGGCATTGCGGCTGGCAATTGCGGTCAGCGTCGCGCCCTCCACGGCGGCGATTGCACTGAGGTGCTGGTCGCGGGCGATCTTGCCGAAGCCGACGATGGCGATACGAAGTTCAGTCACGATCTTTCTCCGGACTGCACGGATGGCAGCGCCTCGGCCGGCGCGGTCTCGATGACCGTGCCTTCATGGCGGTACATGCCGTTGTGAATGACGAAGACCATCGCTTCCGATGCGGCGTCCGCATCGCCCGCCGCGATCGCATCGACGATCTTCTGGTGCCAGAGCAGCACCGTGTCGCGGTCCGCCGATTCCACCGGGGCGCTCAGCAGGAACGAGGCGCGCAAGGCCGCCTCGATGACGTGGCCGATCGAGCGCATGAACAGGTTGCCGGAGGCGCGCGCCACAGCGACGTGAAGCGCGAGGTCGGCATCGGCAAAGCCGACCGAGTCGGACGCTTCGAGCCGCATGCGCTCCATGCTGAGCCGAAGCTCGGCCAGATCCTCCTCCGACCGCTGCGCGGCCGCCAGCATCGCCGCGCGCGGCTCGACCGCGAGACGGATCTCGGCGAGGTCGTTGAGGAAGCGCTTGTCGATGCCGGCGTCCAGATGCCAGGCCAGCACGTCGGCATCGAACATGTTCCATGCCGCGCGTTCGCGCACGACGGTGCCGACGCGCGCCTTGGTCGTGAGCAGGCCCTTGGCGACCAGGGTCTTCACGCTCTCCCGCAGCACCGGCCGCGACACGCCGAACATCGCGATCATCTCGGCATCGCCAGGCAGGCGCGTGCCCTCCGCGTAGCGGCCGGCGATGATGTCGACGCCGATCGAACGGGCGACCTCCGCATGGTTGGAGTGAGCCCGCCGCGTCGGGATGACAACGATGCGCGAGGTCATGTGGCGGCTCCTGCGCTCTTCGTCAACGGCCGGCGCGCCAGCGCGACCAGTCCCTGCTGCAACGCGATGAAGGCGAACAGCAAGACGCCGGTCGCGATCTTGGTCCACCAGCTCGACAGCGTCCCGTCGAAATTGATGTAGGTCTGGATCAGGCCCTGGATCAGCACCCCCAGGAAGGTTCCGATCACCGAGCCCTGCCCGCCCGTGAGCAGCGTGCCGCCGATCACGACGGCGGCGATGGTGTCGAGCTCGACGCCGACAGCGGAGAGCGAATAGCCCGCGCTGGTGTAGAACGAGAACACGATGCCGGCGATGCCTGCGAGCAGGCTCGACAGCATGTAGATCTTCACGGTCATCTTGCCGACCGCAACGCCCATTAGGCTCGCGGTCGTCCGGCTGCCACCGAGCGCATACACATTGGCGCCGAACCGGGTGAGATGCAGCAGCAGCGCCCCGCCGGTCACGATCGCGAGCATGATGATCGCGATCGCCGTCAATCGCCCTCCACCCGGCAATCGCAAGGCGAAATCCGACACGGTGGAATAGACCGGCGCGGTGATCGGTATGGATTCGGTGGAGAGCAGAAAGCTCGCGCCGCGCGCCAGGAACATGCCGGCGAGCGTCACGATGAAGGGGGGCAGATCGAAGACATGGATCACCGCGCCCATCGCCGCACCGAAGGCCGCCGAGAGTGCGAGGACGGCGACGAAAGCAACCAGCGGCGGCATGCCCCAGCGCTCGATCGCGAGCGCAACGAAGACCGTCGTGAAGCCGATCACCGAGCCGACCGAGAGATCGATGCCGCCGGAGATGATGACAAAGGTCATGCCGGCCGCGACGATGCCGAGGAAAGCGTTGTCGGTGAGGAGATTGCCGACGACGCGGGTCGAGGCGATGCTCGGAAACTGCACCGCGCAGGCTGCGAAGCCCGCGACCAGCACGATCGCTGTAATGAGGGCGGGCGGCAGACCTCTCATGCCTTCGTCCTCCGCAGCCGCGCAGCGATGCCGGCAAAACCGGTCAGCTTCGGCGATTGCAACAACAGCACCGTGAGCACCACTACCGCCTTGACCAGCAGGTTGAACTCCGGCGGATAGCCGGACAAAAGGATGCCGGTGTTCATGGTCTGGATGATCAGCGCGCCGAGTACGGCCAGCACGAGGCTGAAGCGGCCGCCGAACAACGAGGTGCCGCCGATCACCACGGCCAGGATCGCATCGAGCTCGAGCCAGAGGCCGGCATTGTTCGCGTCCGCCCCCATGATGTCGGCCGCCGCGATCACGCCGGCCAGCGCGGCGCAGACGCCGCACCAGACATAGACCGACAGGATCATCGCACGAGTTCCGACGCCGGCAAGCTCGCTCGCCCGCGCATTGCCGCCGGTCGCCTCGATTAGGAGCCCGAGCGCGGAGCCACGCACCACCGCGCCGGTCAGGATGAGCATGCCGAGCGCAATCGCGACCGGCACGGGCAAGCCGAGAATGGCACCATTGCCGAGCCAGACCAGATCGGGCGACGAGAAGGTCACGATGCGCCCCTCGGTGATGAGCTGGGCGATGCCGCGGCCCGCCACCATGAGGATCAACGTCGCCACGATTGGCTGCATGCCGAGCACCGCGACGAGGAAGCCATTCCACAGGCCGCAAATCAAGCCCGCGCCGAGCGCTGCCGCCAGAACGACGGCCAGACTGTGAGTGTCGGCGAGGCTCGCCGCGATCGCGCCCGCGATCGCCATGACGGCGCCAACCGACAGATCGATGCCGCGCGTCGCGATCACCAGAACCATGCCGAGTGACAGCAGCGCCACCGGCGTGCCGCGGTTGAGCACGTCGATCAGGCTGCCGAACAGACGACCGTCCTGGAGGCGCAGGTCGAAGAATTGCGGCGACACCACACGGTCGACCGCGAGGATGACGATCAATGCGAGGATCTGGGCAAGGCCGCGGCGCGGCAACAGCGCTGTCATGTGTGGGCCTCAAGCGCAACAGCGGCGCTATCGGCGGCAATGGCCGCGAGAATGTTGCCGACGTCGACCGCCTCGCCCGCGAGCTCCTCGACATGGGCGCGGTCGCGCAGCACCACGACGCGGTCGGAATAGGTCACGATCTCATCGAGCTCGGAGGAGATCACGAGCAGCGACAGGCCGTCGTCGCAGAGCTCGCGGATCAGGCGGATGATCTCGGCATGCGCGCCGACATCGATGCCGCGGGTCGGCTCGTCCAGCACCAGAAGCCGCGGCGAGGTCGCAAGCCAGCGCGCCAGCAGAACCTTCTGCTGATTTCCGCCGGACAACAGGCCGACGGGGCGTTCAGGATCGGGCGGACGGATGTCGAGCATCTTGACGTAGCGGCGCGCGATCTCGTCCTGCTCGCGGCGCGACAGCGGCCGATGCAGGCCGCGCTTGGCCTGGAGCGCGAGCACGATGTTCTCGCGCACCGTGAGCTCGGCGACGATGCCGTCGGTCTTGCGCTCCTCCGGGCAATAGCCAAAGCCGTGGCGTACGCCGTCGCGAGGCGACTGTAGCCGCACCGGCACACCTTCCACCCTCGCCTTCCCGCCATCGGCGCGCTCGGCGCCGAACACCAGCCGCGCCGTCTCGGTGCGTCCCGAACCGAGCAGGCCGGCGAGACCGACGACCTCGCCATGGCGCAGCTCGAGATTGAACGGGGCGACATAGCCGGCCTTGCCGTAATTCTCGAAGCTCGCGCAGACCTCGCGCGCTTTGTGCTCGCCCACTGATGCGCGCGCGCTGGTGGTCTCGGCCAACTCGCGGCCGAGCATCAGCCGGATCAGCTCGAGGCGCGGCAGCGAGGCGGTCTCGCGCTCGCCGACGAGGCGACCGTTGCGCAGCACGGTGATGCGATCGGAGATCTCGTAGACCTGGTCGAGGAAGTGACTGACGAAGACGATGCCGATGCCGCGTTTCGCGAGCTGGCGCATGATGCCGAACAGGATCTCGACCTCGTGACGGTCGAGACTCGCGGTGGGCTCGTCCAGGATCAACACCCGCGCGGAGAGATCGACGGCGCGCGCGATCGCGGTGACGTGCTGCACGGCGACCGAATAGCTGCCGAGCGGCGCGGCAACGTCGACATCGAGGCCAAACTCCGCAAGCAGCGCCTTGGCGCGGCGGCGCATCTCGCCCTCGCGCACGATGCCGAAGCGCATTGGCTGGCGATCGAGGAACAGGTTCTGCGCCACCGACAGGTTCGGCAGCAGATTGACCTCCTGGTAGACGGTGGCAATGCCCGCTGCCAGCGCTGCCTTGGCCGAGCGCGGCGCGACCTCTTCACCGCCGATCCTGACGATGCCGGCGTCGCGTGGGAATACGCCGGTGACGACCTTGATCAGCGTGGACTTGCCGGCGCCGTTTTCGCCGAGCAACGCATGGATCTCGCCGGCGCGCAGCGTGAAGTCGACCTCCTGCAGCGCGCGCACAGCGCCGAAGCTCTTGCTGATCCCGTGCACCTCAAGAAGGGGCAGAGCAGGATCGGGGCTGTTCTGCATGGCAAATTCGCTCCCACGGGTGCCCGCCATTGAAGCGGACACCCAGCCTAGTCGTTCGTGCAGCGGTTTCGAAGGGGGGCGACGGACCACCGGAAGCGGTCCGGCGCGGCGCCCGCCTCAGTAACCGAGGCCCTTCTTGCTGTCGTAGATCTTCTGCGGATCATCGGCGGCAGTATAGAGCTTGGACTCGGTCTGAATCCACTTCGGCGGAACCGTGCCCTTGCCCTTGAAGGCTGCGACGGCATCCAGTGCTGGGCCGGCCATGTTCGGCGTCAGCTCCACCGTGGCGTTCGCTTCGCCGGCAACCATCGCCTTGAAGATATCGGGGACCGCGTCGATCGAAACGGTGAGGATATCCTTGCCGGGCTTGAGGCCGGCTTCCTTCATCGCCTGAATCGCGCCCACCATCATGTCGTCGTTGTGGGCGTAGACCGCGCAGATGTTCTTGCCGCCGCCTTCGGCCTTGATGAAGCTTTCCATCACCTCCTTGCCCTTGGCGCGGGTGAAGTCGCCGGTCTGGCTGCGCACCACCTTCAGGTTCGCGTGCTTGGCGACGGCGGTGTCGAAGCCTTTCTTGCGGTTGGTGGCGACGCTGGCGCCGACCGTCCCCTGCAGCTCGACGATGTTGCAGGCCTTGGCGCCGACTGTCTTGGCCAGCCAGTCGCCGGCGACCTCGCCCTCATGCACGCTGTCCGACGTCACGGCGGTGAGATAGAGCTCCTTGCCGGAGGGATCGATGTCGCGGTCGAGCAGCACGACCGGGATCTTGGCTTCCTTGGCCTCCTTCAACACCGAGTCCCATCCGGTAGAGACCACCGGCGCCAGGAAGATCGCATCGACATTCTGCGCGATGAAGGAGCGGATCGCCTTGATCTGGTTCTCCTGTTTCTGCTGCGCGTCGGCGATCTTGAGATTGACCTTGCGCTTGGCGGCCTCCTGCTTGGAGACCGACGTCTCGGCCGCGCGCCAGCCGGATTCCGATCCGATCTGCGAGAAGCCGATGGTGAACTCGGCGGCAGTCGCCGGCAGCGCGAGCAGCAAGGCGGCCGTGGCGCTGGCCGCAAAGAGGGCTTTGAGGATCATCAGGCGAGTCTCCCAAGATGTTATCCGGGGCGCCGATTGGTAGCATGGCACCCGCAGGCCGGCCTTTGAGGCGGCGGAAGGGACTATTTCACGGAAGATGGGTTCCGACTAGTCATATTATTTGACTATTTGGAGGAAATCGCGGCTCAGCGATTGTGAGCAGCCAGATGACACGCCCAGCGCGATTTTGTTCCAGCGATGCAACGGGAAGATGAAGGCAGTTTATAGGTGGGTCCAGCCACGGACACCGTCATGGCCGGGCTTGTCCCGGTCATCCACGCCTTACCTCGCCTGACAAAGAACGTGGATGCCCGGGCCTTCGCCGCGCCGAAGGGGCTTCGGCCCCGCAGGCGGGACAAGCCCGGGCATGACGGCCTCATAGACGTTCGCGTGGGAGGTCAGCTGCGAGACGTGAAGCGCTAAATCAGCTTCCGCTGCGCCAGGTTCTTCATCAGCGCACCGATGCCGAAGGTCCAGGGCTCGCACTCGTCGCTGGTGCGCATGCGGTTGACGAGCTTGCCCAGCTGCGGCGCTGCGATCGTGACGATGTCGTCGCGCTTGTGGGTGAAGCCCTGTCCCGGCGCATCGCGATCCTTGACCGGCGCGAACATCGTGCCGAGGAACAGCACGAAGCCATCAGGATATTGATGCACCTTGCCGATGGTCTGCTCGACCAGATCAGTCGGATCGCGGCTGATCTTGCTGATCGAGGAATGGCCGTCGAGAACGAAGCCGTCTGCTCCCTTCACGTTCAGGCTGATGTCGAGCTTGCGCGCGTCGTCGAGCGTAAAGCTGTCGTCGAACAGCCGCAGCAGCGGGCCGATTGAGCACGACGCGTTGTTGTCCTTGGCCTTCGACAGCAGCAACGCCGAGCGTCCTTCGAAGTCGCGCAAGTTCACGTCGTTGCCGAGCGCGCCGCCGACGATCTTGCCGCGGCTGGAGACGAACAGCACCAGCTCCGGCTCGGGATTGTTCCAGGTCGATTTCGGATGCAGGCCCGCATCCATGCCGGTGCCGACCGAGGACAGCGTCGGTGCCTTGGTGAAGACCTCGGCGTCGGGACCGATGCCGACCTCGAGATATTGGCTCCAGGCGTTCTGATCGATCAGCACCTGCTTCAGGTGCATCGCCTGGTCGGAGCCTGGCTTGAGCTTCGACAAATCATCGCCGATCAGCCGCGTCACTTCCTTGCGGATCGCTTCGGCCGAGGCCGGGTTGCCCTTGGCCCGTTCCTCAATCACGCGCTCCAGCATCGAGATGGCAAAGGTGACGCCGGCAGCCTTCAGCGTCTGCAGGTCCACAGGCGCAAGCAGCCACGGTTTTTGGCGATCGCGCTGGTCCGGCGCCGTGTTGGCCACGATGGCATCGAGATCGCCGATGCGCTCGCCCTTGGTCAGGCCAAGAGCCTTGGCCGGATTGTCCTCCTCGCAGAGCGCGCTGATGGTCGGAAATCTTGCGGTGACGTCGTACACGCCGTCGCCACGAACGGCGACCACGGCCGGGCCGTTCGCCTGCGGCAGCCAAACGCGACCGGCGAGTGTGCCGCGTGTTCCGTCCTCGGGGAGAAGGTCTTTCACCGTCAACGTCGTCATGGCCGCGCCCTCGCTGTTTTTAAAGATCAGCCGCAGCCGATCACATTGGCGAAGACCAATAAACGTCTGGCGGGGGAAGTCCAGAGAGCGCGCCCGCTCACTTGAACCAATGCACCAGTGCGATGCTGATGCCGAGCAGCAGCATCAGGGACAGCGTCACCGCGGCCGTCACCCGCCCGCCAACATTGGCGAGCACGCGCACGTCGACGCCGAGACCGAGGGCCGCCATCGACACCACGGTCAGAAAACTCGTGATCTTGGTCACCGGACCAACCACCGTGCCCGGCACGATTTCGAGGGAACGCAAGGTCGCCAGCGCCAGAAAGCCGAGGATGAACCAGGGCACCAGGCGGAAGAAGCCAACATGGGTCTTCTTGGCATCGCTCTGCCAGCGCGAGGCGGCGAGCGACAGGCCGACCACGACCGGCCCGAGCATCAGCACACGCATCAGCTTCACGAGCGTGCCGATCTGTGTCGAGACGAGCCCGGCCGGGACCGTCGCGGCCAGCACCTGCGGCACCGCATAGACCGTGAGGCCCGCGAGGATGCCGTATTGCGTGGCAGACAATTGCAACAGCGGAATCAGCAGCGGCAGGCCGAGCACCATCATCACGCCGAGGATCGCGGTGAAGGAGATTGAGGATGCGATCTCGTCATTGTTGGCGCCGATGATCGGGGCCACGGCGGCAATCGCCGAATTGCCGCAGATCGAGTTGCCGCAGGCGATCAGGATCGACAACCGCGTCGACAGACCCAGCATCCGGCTGATGCCAAAGGAGACGCAGAGCGCAATCACCACGACCGCTGCGATCGACGCCAGCAGCGCGACGCCGGAGGCCGCGATGGCGGCGAAGCTGATCGAGGCACCCAACAGCATGACCGCGACTTCGAGGAGCTGCTTGGCGCTGAAGGCGATGCCGGCCTGCCAGCGCGGCGCAGGTTTCCAGAAGCTGCGCAGGGCCATCCCGAGGAGGATCGCCATCACCAGCGCCTCGACATAGGGATGTTCGAAGACGCCGAGCTCCGCCCGCTCGAGCAGGGCCGAGACACCGGCGACCAGAACGCAGAGGAGGATGCCGGGAATCAGCGCGACGATGCGGCTAGTGGCCGTCGCCGGCTTGGCATCGGCCGGGCTGGATGCTTGATTCTGCGACACAAATCTCTCCCAGAGGAGAAAGATTTATACGCAGGGTCATCCGATTGGGAAATAAGTTTTCGACATATCAGGGCCGAGGGGAAGTTCTGTCCTCAACCCGGAATAAACCGCCTCAGAAGATCAGGCTTTTGGCCAGCGAGGCGACGCGGCTGAAGCCGTCATAGACGCCGGGCTCGAAGAAGGCCGCACGCGCAAGCACGATGCCGGCGACCAGCGACCAGAACAGGCCGGTACCCACCCGCAGCAGGATCTTTGACCCGCGCGACTTCGGCTGGGTGTCCGCTGCGGACACCAGCTGCTCGCCAAATGGCTCAAATCCAGTGCGTTCCATGGCTACGCCAATCCATCAAATTCTGAACGGAATGTCGTCGTTTCGGCCCTAAACGGCAATGGAAGCGATTGGCGTTTTTGACCCGAGAAGGGGAAACTCCTTCCGCAAGACAGTCTCGCGGCAATAGTTTTCTTCTGCCGCCCTATTTGGGCACCGGAGCTGCGCTACAGGGCCAGATAACGCCGGCGGATGGCGTCGTTGGCCTTCAGCTCCTCGATTCCGGCGGCATAGACGATCTGGCCCTTGTCGATGACCGTGGCGTGGCTCGCGAGCCCCAGGCAGAAATGCATGTTCTGTTCGGCGATCAGCACGGTCGATCCGATGCTTCGAAGCTGCCGCAACAGCTCGCCGATCCGCTGCACGATGATCGGCGCGAGCCCCTCGCTCGGCTCGTCCAGCAGCAACAGCGCCGGATTGCCCATCAGTGTGCGCGCAATGGCCAGCATCTGCTGCTCGCCGCCCGAGAGACGCCCGGCGATGCGATGGCGCAGCGGCTCCAGCAGCGGGAAGACTTCATAGATGCGCTTGATCGGCCATTCGTCCTGCCCCTCCGGCCCCCTCTTCTTTCCGATGACGAGATTGTCCTCGACGGTGTGCTCCGGAAAGATCTGGCGATCCTCCGGCACGAAGCCGAGACCGGCGCGCGCGATATGGTACGGCTTCCGGCCAGAGATCAGAGCACCGCGCAGGCTCACTTTGCCCCGTCGCGGCGGCGCCAGCCCCATGATCGCTTTCATGGTCGTGGATTTGCCGGCGCCGTTACGGCCCAGCAGTGCCATGGTCTCGCCTTGCCGCACCGAGAGGCCGACACCGAACAGGATCTGGCTGGTGCCATAATAGACGTCGAGATCGGCAACTTCGATGACGACAGCGCTCATGCGGCCGCTCCCGCATGTTCGGTGCCGAGATAGGCATCGATCACGGCGCTGTCGTTGCGGATCTCCTCGGGCGTGCCGGTGGCGAGGATCCGGCCGTAGCAGAGCACGACGATTTTTGGCGCAATCTTGAAGACGATGTCCATGTCGTGCTCGATGAAGACGACCGTGATTTTTTGCGTCTCCCAGAGCTCGCGCACCTTGTCGATCATGCGCCAGCGCTCCTCGGGGCCCATGCCGGCGGTGGGCTCGTCCAGCAGCAGCACCTTCGGTTCGAGCACCAGCGCAAGGGCAATATCGAGCAGCTTCTGATCGCCATGCGACAGCGTCGCGGCCGTGCGATGGCGCTTGCCGGCAAGGCCCAGCAGCTCCATCACGTGCTCGGCGCGATCGCGCGTCTCCGGCAGAGGAAAGCGCTTGTGCAGCACTGCCGAGGTGCGCTGGTCGGCACTGACGGCGGCAAGCATGGTCTCCTGCACCGTCAGCGACTTGAAGATGCTCGCGACCTGGAAGGCGCGGCCGATGCCGTGACGGACGATCTCCGGCGGCGAGCGGCCGGCAAGGTCGACACCGTCGAGCAGCACCTCTCCGGTGTCAGGCTTCAATGCACCGGTGATCAGGTTGAAGAAGGTGCTCTTGCCCGCGCCGTTCGGACCGATCACCGCGGTGAGCGAGCCGTCGGGGAAATCCAGCGAGACGTCGTTGGTCGCTTTCACGCCGCCAAAGGATTTTGCGAGGTTGCGGATCTCCAGCATCGTTAGCGCCCCTCGCCTGCGTCGCGCCGCTGCGAAAACCATTCGGCGACGAAATCCAGCAGGCCCTTGCGCAGGCCCAGCGCGAAGAACAGGATGACAACGCCGAGCACGATGCCATGATACTCGGTGAACCGCGTCACGGTGTCGTTGAGCAGCAAGAGCAACACGGTGCCGACCATCGGTCCCAGAAAGGTCGAGACGCCGCCGAGCATGTTGATGAAGATGCCTTCACCCGAGATGGTCCAATAGGCGAATTCCGGATAGGCGCCGGAAACGAACAGCGCCATCACCATGCCGCCCATCGAGGCAAACAGCGCCGCCAGCACGAACACGGTGAGCTTGGCGCGCCAGACGTCGATGCCGAGGAAGCTCGCGCGCGCGGCATTGTCGCGGATCATCCGCAACGTGTAGCCGAACGGTGATTGCGCGATCTGCCGCATCGCGAGCAACCCAAGGATCAACAGCGCGCAGCTCGCGATGTAGAGATGGACGTGGTTGGCCAGATCGATGCCGAGAAAGACGGGTCGCGGAATGCCGCCGCGCAGGCCCTGGTCACCGCCGGTGAACGAAGCCCAGGACAGGATGGTCGAGTGGATCAGCATCTGGAAGGCGAGCGTGACGAAGGCGAAATAGATCTCCTTCAGCCGCACGCAGATGGCGCCGATCACGGCCGCGATGAGCGCCGTGATCGCCAGCGTCGCCACGAAAGCGACCGGAATGGGCACGCCGAGCTTCTGCATGATCAGGCCGAAGCTGTAGGCGCCAAGGCCGAAGAACATGCCATGGCCGAACGAGGTCAGGCCGGTGTAGCCGACCAGGAGGTTGAGCGAAGTCGCGAACAGGCCGTAGGCGGAGCAACGGATGACGAAATCGAGCAGCGCCTTGCTGCCTGACAACAGCGGCAGGCTCGCCAGCACGGCAAAAGCGATCAGCGCAATCAGGACGTCGCGATAGCGTTGCAGCACCGAGCCACCGCGCACGGGTGCCAGCCCTTGCGCGCGTCCGGCCTCCAGCTCGGTCATGCCGCCTCCTTGCCGAACAGGCCGGTGGGTTTCGAGACCAGCACGATCACCATGAACAGGTACATCAGGCCTTCCGTGAACAGGGGAAAGCCGAGCGAACCGAACGAGCGGATCAGGCCGAGCAGCAGCGCGCCGATCAGGGCGCCCAGGATCGAGCCCATGCCGCCGATCACGGTGACGATGAAGGATTCGATCAGCACCGAGAATCCCATCCCGGGCGTGAGCGATCGCACCGGCGCGGCAAGCGCACCCGCGAGCCCCGCCAGCATGCCGCCGAGCGCGAACACGCCGCCATAGATCAGGCCGGTGTTGATGCCGAGCGCGGAGACCATGCCGGGATTTTGCGCGGCGGCGCGGATCACCTTGCCGATCCGGCTGCGCGACAACCCGATGCCGAGCACGATGGCCGCAACGAGCGCGACGCCGATCAGCAACAGATAATAAGGCGGCACCACGCCGCCGGCGATGAACAGCGGCATGACCTGGAACGCCGCCGGCATGCCCATCGACTTGAATTCGGGCCCCCAGATCAGACGCACGACATCGTCGAAGATCAGCACGAAGGCGTAGCAGACGAGGAGCTGCATCAGGACGTCCGCGCCATAGACGCGGCTCATGAAGACACGCTCGAAGATCAGGCCGAGGATCGCCGTGCCTGCCGCCCCGGCCAGCATCGCAAGGGCAAAGCTGCCGGTGAACTGATAGGCGGTCATCGCGAAATAGGCGCCGAACATGTAGAAGGCGCCGTGGCTGAAATTGACGACCTTGAGCACGCCGAAGATCAGCGTCAGCCCGACCGCGACCAGGAACAGCAGCATGCCGATGATGAGCCCGCTGGTGGTCTGCGTCACCATGCAGGCGGAGCTGGAGAGGCAGCCGGCAAGCGCGTCGAGATCCACGGGAGCACTTTCATTGCGGTGCGCCTGACACGGCGCGGAAAACGAAAACGGCGGGGACGGTCGCCCGTCTCCGCCGCACGTCAGATCAGGTGTAGCCCTTGCTCTTCTTCCACTCGGCCTCCAGCTCGAAGATCGTCTTCCAGTCACCGGCCTTGACCTCCGGCACATACGGCTCCTGCGGGATCGTGGTGCCCCAGCCGATGGCGTAGCCGACCAGCGTGTGGTCGTCGCCGCGCATCGTCACCGTGCCGTCGGCACCGAACGGGCACTTGATGGTGAGGCCCTTCAATGCCTCCGCGATCTTCTTGCCGTCGGCGGAGTTCGCCTTCTTTGCGGCCTCGGCCAGGAACATCACGGCGGTCGCGTTCTGCCACGACCAATTGGTCGGATACTCGTTGTACTTCGCCTTGTAGGCATCGCCCCAGGCCGCGTTCTCCGGCGTGGTCGGAAAGGTCTTGATGTAACGGTTGCCGGAGTGGATGCCCTTGGGCAGGTTCTTCACGACGGTGAGCGCGGTGTAGTCGGCCATGTTGACCGCGAACACCTCCATCTGGCTGAACATCGCGTAGATGTTGGCCTGGTCGATATAGGAGGTGAGATCGCCGCCCCACAGGCAGGAATAGAGCGCCTGCGGCTTGGCCTGAAGGATCTTCGTCACCACCTCGGTGTAGTCGGGCTGGAACAGCTTTGGCCAGGACTCGCTGATGATCTCCACATCAGGCGCAAAGCGCTTCAGGTACAGCGTGAACTCGCCGGTGGTGTCGCGGCCGTAGGCATAGTCGGGCGAGCACGTCGCCCATTTCTTCAGGCCCTTGGTCTTGGCGATCGCGGCGGCGTAGCTGCCGCCGACGATGGAATCGTGGATGCCCTGGCGCACGCAGCGGAACGCGTTCGGGATGTGCTGCTTCGGATCAGCCGTCAGCGAAGAGGCCTCCGAGCAGGTATGGACGCAGAGCACGCCGAGATCGCGCGCGACCTCATGCACCGCGAACGATCCGGAGGACGCCTCGCCGTCGAGCAACAACTCGCAGCCGTCGGTGTTGACGAGCTCGCGCGCGACGCGAGCCGCTTCCTGCGGCTGGCCCTTGGAATCGCGGATCACCATCTCGATCTGCCGGCCGGCAAGGCCGCCGGTGGCGTTGACCTTCTCGACCTCGAGCATCACCGCATTGCGCGAGGACGTGCCGAGCTGCGCCACGCGGCCCGACAGGATCGTCGGCATGCCGATCTTGATGGTCTTGGCTTGCGCACGCGCCACCCAAGGCGCGGCAACACTCATCGCACCGGCGCCCATCAGCGCCAGCGTCGAGCGGCGGCTGATGCCCGGCGTGCGGGTCCTCGTCATTTTTCCCTCCCTCTGTCGGGTCGGCGTGTCCAAATCCCTGTCGGAGATCGTCTCGTCTCCGTACTCCCAAGGATTTCAGAGGGTGGGGGGTGACGTCAAGCCGAAGATGAATTACGAGTCATAATTCATCAAGGGAGGTAGCGAGGCCGGTTACAGGCCCAAGATCGGCAAAATGATCAATCTTTCGAGCTTCATCGCCTTTCATGCCCGGCGCACGCCGGACCGGCCCGCGCTGAAATATCGCGGCGAGGAGATTTCCTACGCGGCGTTCGATGCGCGTGTCCGAACGGTGGCAGGCTGGCTCGCCGCGCAGGGCATTGGCGCCGGCGACATCGTCGCGGTGCTGATGAAGAACAGCGCGGCGTTCCTGGAGCTCGTCTTCGCCACCAGCCATCTCGGCGCGGTGTTCCTGCCGATCAACTTCCGCCTCTCCCGCGACGAGGTCGGCTACATCGCCGGCAATGCCGGCGCGCGGCTTCTGATCGTCGATGAGGAATTGGCGACGAATGCCGCGGGCACCGGGATTGTCGTGCTGAACGAAGCCGCGCAGCAGAGCCTCACGCATCTTGCAGGCGATGCGCCGCCCGCGCCGATGCACGGCCGCGCATCATCCGACCTGATGCGGCTGATGTACACTTCGGGTACGACCGACCGCCCCAAGGGCGTAATGCTCTCTTACGACAATTTCTACTGGAAGTCGGCGGACCAGACGATCGCGCTCGGCCTTAGCGCCGAGACGCGGCTGCTCGTCGTCGGCCCGCTCTATCACGTCGGCGCGCTCGACCTGCCCGGCCTCGCCGTGCTCTGGCATGGCGGCTTCATCCGCATCGAACGTAATTTCGAGCCGGAGACGGCGCTTGCGGCGATCGCCGAGGACAAGCTCAACGCAGCATGGTTCGCGCCCGTCATGACCAGCGCGATGCTCACCTGCCCGACGCGTGAGCGCTACGACGTCTCCAGCCTGCAATGGGCCATCGGCGGCGGCGAGAAGACGCCGGAGCTGCGCATCCGCGCCTTCTCGCAACTTTTCCGCAATGCGCGCTACATCGATGCCTATGGCCTCACCGAGACCGTCGGCGGCGACACCTTCATGGAGGCCGGCCGCGAGATCGAGAAGATCGGCTCGACCGGGCGCGCCATCGCCCATGTCGAGATCGAGATCCGCGACGAGGACGGCAAGGCCGTGCCGGCGAACGTCAACGGCGAGATCTGCCTGCGCGGGCCGAAGATCACGCGGGGCTATTGGAAGGATCCGGACAAGACGGCGTCCGCCTTCTTCGGCGACTGGTTCCGCAGCGGCGACGTCGGCTATCTCGACGACGAGGGCTTCCTGTATCTGACCGACCGCAAGAAAGACATGATCATCTCCGGCGGCGAGAACATCGCCTCCTCCGAGGTCGAGCGCGTCATCTACGAATTGCCCGAAGTGCGCGAAGTCGCGGTGATCGGCCTGCGCGATCGGCGCTGGGGCGAACGGCCGGTCGCGATCGTCGTGCTGACTGAGGGCGCCAGGCTCGAGCTCCCTGCCCTCACCGAACACTGCCGCGCGCGACTCGCGAGCTTCAAGGTGCCGAAAGAGCTGATCATCCGCGACAGCCTGCCGCGCAACCCCTCGGGAAAGATCCTCAAGCGCGTGCTGCGCGCCGAACTGGAGACCGTGGCATGACGCAAGGCCCAGCCACCGCCAAGATCACAAAGCTAAACCGCGTCGAGCGCAACGCCTGGACCAAGCAGAAGATCTTCGAGGCCGCCACCAAGGTCGTCGGCAAGCATGGCTATGCCGAAGCCTCCGTCGCCCGCATCACCGAAGTAGCCGGCGTCGCGCAAGGCACCTTCTACAATCATTTCGAGAACCGCCAGGAACTGCTCGACCAGCTGCTGCCGAAGATCGGCCTCGACATGGTCGAGTTCATCCGCGCCCGCACCGGCACGGCGGATGCGGCGCGGCAGGAGATCGAGCGCTTCGCCGCCTTCTTCGACTTCATCCGCGAGGTGCCGGAGTTTTTGCGGATCCTCAACGAGGCCGAATTCTTCGCACCCATCGGTTACCAGAAACATCTCGACAACATCTCGGTCGCCTATGTCCGTATCCTCCGCCGTGCGCGCCTTGCCGGCGGCATCGAGGATTTCAGCGACGACGAGTTCGAGGCGATCGTCCACATGCTGATGGGCGCGCGCGGCTATCTCAGCCGCCGCTACTCCTACTCGGCCGACGGCGTCACCGCCGTGCCCGAGCACGTCGTCTCCGCCTATCGGAAGCTCATGACGCGCGGCCTCTTCACCGCCTCCGGAGACCAGGACACGCCATGAACATCGAATCTCCGCACAGGCCGCTCGACCTTGCCTCGACCATCGCGGAAGGCGACATCCGCTGCCTCCTGATGGTGCTGGTGCACATGACCGGCGACGAGAAATGGCTTGCGCCGCCGTACTTGCCCGAGCGCGACATCCGCCTGATCCCGGATCCCGAGGCCGGCGTGCCCAGGGAAATCCAGGACGAAATCCGCGCCGCGGTGGTCAAGCTTTTCGCCGATGGCACGCCGAAGCCCGTCATCACCGATCCCGGCGACGAGCTGCTGCTGAAGATGATGCGCGCCTGCCTCGGCGAGAACGTCGCGCCGGAATATGCCCCGCTGATGCGCGAGGAGATGGGCTTTGTTGCGCGCGAGGCGCGTTGGACGAGGCGCCCCTCTGACGACAAGCTCGCCGAGCAGCACGTCCTGATCGTCGGCGCTGGCGTCTGCGCCATTGCGCTCGGCGTGGCGCTCGGGCATCTCGGCATTCCCTACACCATCGTCGAGAAGAACGCCGATCTCGGCGGCACCTGGTGGATCAACCGCTATCCCGGCTGCGGCGTCGACACGCCGAACCACTCCTATTCTTATTCCTTCGGCTCGGGGAATGCGTGGACGCGCTATTTCTGCCAGCGCGAGGAGCTGCTCGGATATCTCCAGAAAGTCGCCGACGAATACGGCATTCGCAAACATCTGCGCGTCAACACCGAGCTGACCTCGTCGCGCTGGGACGAAGGCAAGCGGCGCTGGATCTCGACGCTCAAGACCGAGAGCGGCGAGGAGACCTTCGAATCCACCGCGCTGGTCTCCGCCATCGGCCAGCTCAACGATCCCTCCCGTGCTCGCTTCAACGGCGAAGACAAGTTCAAGGGAACGATCCTGCATTCGGCGCTGTGGTCCGATGACATCAACATCGACGGCAAGCATGTCGCCGTGATCGGCACCGGCGCAACGTCGATGCAGCTGGTGCCGTCGGTCGCCGGCCGCGTCGCCTCGATCACCGTCTATCAGCGCAGCGCGCAATGGGCGCGGCCGGTGAAGGGCTATGCCGATCCAATCAGCGAGGGCGCGCGCTGGCTGCTGGCGCACCTGCCGTTCTATGTGCAATGGTACCGCTTCAACATGTTCTGGCGCTATGGCGACGGATTGCTGCCTTTCCTGCGCAAAGACCCGGCGTGGCCGCATCCCGAGCGCGCCGTCAACAAACGCAACGACCGGCACCGCCAGGAGCTGACCGACTTCATCCGGTCGGAATTACAGGGCCGGCCGGACCTGATCGAAAAATGCGTGCCGACCTACCCGCCCTACGGCAAGCGCATCCTGCTCGACAACAACTGGTTCAAGACGTTGACGCGGCCGAACGTGGAGCTCGTCACCGACGCGATCGACCATTTCGATCAGGGCGGCATCGTCACCGCCGACGGCAGGCACCGCCCAGCCGATGTCATCGTGGTCGCGACCGGCTTCAAGGTGACGGAGATGGCGGCGCGCCTCAACATCAGTGGCCGCGACGGCAAGGATTTGCGCCAGGCCTGGGCCAACGACAACCCCACTGCGTTCCTCGGCCTCACCGTGCCCGATTTCCCCAACTTCTTCTGCATGCTCGGCCCCAACTCCGGCCCCGCGCATGGCGGCAGCGTCATCTTCCAGTCGGAATGCCAGAGCCGCTACATCTCGGCGTGTCTCGCCAGCATGATCGAGCACGACGTCGCCGCGATCGACATCCGCCCTGATGTGCTCGACGACTACGTCCGCAAGGTCGACGCCGAGCATGAAACGATGATCTGGACTCACCCGGGCATGAGCACCTACTACCGCAATGCGAGTGGCCGGGTGTTTTCGGCGATGCCGTGGCGGTTCGTGGACTACTGGCGCATGACGCATGACCCGGATCTGGGACAGTACCGGCTGACGAAGGCGTGAGCCAATTCGTCAGCGGACTCCGGCCGAAACTTGAGCCGCTCTCGTCCCCACATCGTCATTGCGAGCCATCGGGCCGCGCTTCGCGCGGACCTGTTGGCTCGCAATGATGGAGATTGCGGCTGCTCAGGCCGCCAGCCCACTCTCCACCGGCGCAAACTCCAGCCCGAGACTTTCCGCCACCGCCTTGTTGGTGAGCCGGCCGCGATGGACGTTCAGCCCGTTGCGCATATGCGGGTTTTCCAGCACCGCGGCAAAACCCTTGTTCGCGAGCATCAGGCCGAACGGCAGCGTCGCATTGTTCAGCGCCTGGCTCGACGTCACCGGCACCGCGCCCGGCATATTGGCGACGCAATAGTGCACGACGCCGTCGACCTCGTAGGTCGGGTGGGTGTGCGTGGTCGCGTGCGAGGTCTCGAAGCAGCCGCCCTGGTCGATCGCGACGTCGACCAGCACGGCGCCCGGCCGCATCGATGTCAGCATCGCGCGCGTGACCAGCTTGGGGGCGCTGGCACCCGGCACCAGCACGGCACCGATCACGACATCGGCGGCGAACACCTCGTCCTCGACCGATTCGATGGTCGAGAATCGGGTGCGCACGCGTCCGGCAAAGAGATCGTCCAATTCGCGCAAGCGCGGAATCGAGCGGTCGATCACGGTGACTTCGGCACCGAGGCCTGCGGCCATGCGCGCCGCCTGCGTTCCGACCACGCCGCCGCCGAGCACGACGACGCGCGCCGGCTGCACGCCGGGCACACCGCCCAGCAGCACGCCGCGTCCGCCGGCCGAGCGCTTGAGCGCGGCGCCGGCGGCCTCGATGGCGAGGCGGCCGGCGACTTCGCTCATCGGGGCGAGCAGCGGGAGGTGACCGTTCGCGTCCGTGACGGTTTCATAGGCGATCGCGGTACAGCCGGAGGCAAGCAGGCCCTTGGTCTGCTCGGGATCCGGCGCAAGATGAAGGTAAGTAAACAGTATCTGGCCTTCTCGGAGCTGGACCCACTCGCTCTTCTGCGGTTCCTTCACCTTCACGATCATGTCGGACTTGGCAAAGATATCGCGGGCGCTCTCGGCGATGGTGGCCCCTGCCCGCCGATACACCTCGTCGGACGCACCGATGCCGCCACCGGCGTCGGTCTCGACCGTGACCTGGTGTCCGGCCGCGACATATTCGCGGACCGCGCCCGGGGTGAGCCCGACGCGATATTCCTGCACCTTGATCTCCTTGGGCACACCGACGCGCATCTTCCGGCTCCCTTGCCACCGCCATGATTCCGTTCCTCATCGTAGCGACGGGGCCGGTTTGGTTTCGTGCAAATATCCGCTAGTTTCGGCAGGTCCGCGCCGGTTTCCGGCGCCAAGCCGCCCTTTCACGCTGGAAACGAAACCTTGGCCCTCGACCGGAAAGACCTCGCGATCCTCGCGGAACTCACGACCAATGCACGTGCCAGCCACACCGAGCTTGCCAACAAGGTCGGATTATCAAGCACGGCGCTGGCCCGGCGGCAGAAGGCACTGGAGGACGACGGCTACATCCAGGCCTACCAGGCCGCACTCGATCTCTCGCAGTTCGGCCTCACCACCACCGTGCTGGTTCGCATCGCGCTGGAGAGCCAGAGCGATGACGCATTGAAGGCGTTCGAGGCGGAAGTGGTGAAATGCCCCTCCGTCGTGCGCTGCTTCCTGATGTCGGGGACCGACGACTACATCCTGATCGTGCTTGCCCGCGACATCCAGGATTTCGAGCGCATCCACCGCACCGAGTTGTCCCGCTTGCCGCGCGTCGCGCGCGTGCAATCGAGCTTCGCGCTGCGCGACATCGTCAACCGCGCGGTGCCGACCGTGGTGTTCGGCGAAGCGAAGCGGTAGCCGGGGTCATCCCGCGCCGCCGTCATAGAACTGTCATCAAATGTGCCGAGAGCTGTGCTTCTGGCACATTCGGGACTGACCATGGATTATTTCAAGCGCTTCAACTTCCTGTTCGCCGCACCAGTGTTCGACGCCGACGATCTCGAAGGCGTCCGCTTCAACCAGATCATCGAGCAGATCCAGCGCTCCGGCTTCGAGGTGGTCCGGGCCCGCAAGCTCGAAGACGCCGAAATGGCGGTACAGACCGATGCCGCGATCGGCTGCATGGTGGTGGACTGGGGCAAGAAGGGCCTGGAAGGCAAGACATCGGCGCTGATCAATCTGATGCGGCGCCGCGGCCTCGATTTCCCGATCATCCTCCTGATCCGGCGCAAGCGCTTTGAGGACCTGCCGGTCGAGGTGCTCGATTTCATCGACGGCTATGTCTTCCTGTCCGAGGAGACGCCGACCTTCATCGCCAAGAATCTCATCAGCCGGCTCAAGCAATATGCCGAGACGCTGAAGACGCCGTTCTTCGGCGCGCTGGTCGACTATGCCGAGGAAGGCAACCAGCTCTGGACCTGCCCCGGGCACAATGGCGGCGTGTTCTACAACCGCAGCCCGATCGGCCGGGTCTTCGTCGAGCATCTCGGCGAATCCGTATTCCGCGACGACCTCGACAATTCCGTGCTCGATCTCGGCGACCTCCTCACCCATGAAGGACCGGCGCTGAAGGCGCAGAAGGAAGCCGCCCAGATTTTCGGCGCGGAGAAGACCTATTTCGTGCTCAACGGCACCTCGACCTCGAACAAGGTCGCGCTCGGCGCCCTCGTCACCGACGGCGACCTCGTGCTGTTCGACCGCAACAACCACAAGGCCGCCCATCACGGCGCCCTGATGATCAACGGCGGCGTCCCGGTTTACGTGCCGACCATCCGCAACGCCTGGGGCCTGATCGGCCCGATGCGCTGGGACGTGCTGGACGAGAAGACCTTGCGCGAGGCGATCCGCAATCACCCGCTGGTCACTGACAGGGAGGCTTGGCGCAAGGAGCGGCCGTTCCGCGTCGCCGTCGTCGAACAGTGCACCTATGACGGGACGATCCACAGCGCCGAGATGATCCTGAAGCGCATCGGCCATCTCTGCGAGTACATCCTGTTCGACGAGGCCTGGGCGGGCTTCATGAAGTTCCACCCGCTCTATGCCGGCCGCTTCGCCATGGGGCTGGCGAACCTTCCCCCGGAAGCGCCGGGCATCATCGCGACGCAATCGACCCACAAGCAGCTTGCCAGCTTCTCGCAGGCCTCCCAGATCCACATCAAGGACCGCCACATCCGCGGCCAGAAGCGACGCGTCGAGCACCGCCGCTTCAACGAAAGTTTTATGCAGCACGCTTCCACGTCCCCCTTCTATCCATTGTTCGCCTCTCTCGACGTCGGCGCGCAGATGATGAAGGGCCGCTCCGGCGAGGTGCTGTGGGACGACACGATCCGCCTCGGCATCGAGCTGCGCAAGAAGATCCGTGCGATGCGCCGCGAATTCGAAGAGAAGGAGCAGAGCCCGGACCGGCGCTGGTTCTTCGAACCCTTCGTCCCCGATCGCGTCGCCATTCCCGACGTCAGCCGCCCCGGCGCTGCGCACAACGTCGCCTGGGAAACCCTCTCCACCGACGAGCTCGCCACCAACGCCGCGCTGTGGCAGCTCTCGCCCGATACCAACTGGCATGGCTTTCCCGACCTCACGGAAGGCTTCGCCATGACCGATCCGAACAAGCTGACGCTGCTGACGCCCGGCTTCGACCGCGCCACCGGCGCCTATGCCGAGCATGGCATCCCCGCCCCCGTCGTCGCGCAATATCTGCGCGAGAACCGCATCGTCCCCGAGAAGAACGACCTCAACTCCCTGCTCTTCCTGCTCACGCCGGGCGTCGAGGCGAGCAAGGCCGGCACGCTGATCTCCGGCCTCGTCGCGTTCAAGAGGCTGCATGACGACAACGCGCTGCTGGCGGACGCGATCCCGGAATTCTATCAGCGGCGGCAGGCGCGCTATGCCGGTGTGCGGCTACGCGATCTCTGCGGCGAGATGCATCGCTTCTTCCGCGCCGCCAATGTCAGCGTGCTTCAGGCGAAGCAGTTCATGCCGGAGCACATGCCCGAGATCGCGATGTCGCCCCGCGATGCCGCGCGCTATCTGTTCCGCAACGATGTCGACTATCTGCCGATCGAGGCGATCGCGGGGCGCATAGCCACCACGCCCTTCGTGGTCTATCCGCCCGGCATCGCCACCATCGTGCCCGGCGAGCGGCTGACGCAACAGGCCAAGCCCATGATCGACTATCTCAAGATGTTCGAAACCTGCTTCAACACATTTCCGGGCTTCGACGTCGAGATCCAGGGCGTCTACAAGGAGATCGATGCCCAGGGGCGCATCGGGCTCTATACTTACGTCGTTGCCGAGTAGGTGCGAATGAACGAAACAGCGGTTGCGCGTGACGGTGACGAACAGGTCTGGGTCCGGCCCTCACGCGAGAGCGATGTCGAGGCGATGCTGGCGATCTACCGCCATCACGTCCGCAACGGCGTGTCGCGCGACATCGAGGGAACCGGCGCGCCCGAGCCGGACGATCTGCGCGACCGGCGCAGGAACCTCAAGCAGACCCGCCTGCCGCATCTGGTCGCGACCTTTCGCGGCGAGGTGGTCGGCTATGCCTATGCGGTGCTGTTCCGCAAGCGCCCGGCCTATCGCTACACGGCCAAGCATTCGATCTACGTCCATCACGAGCAGCTCGGCCGCGGGGTCGGACGGCTGCTGCTACAGGACTTGATCGATGCCTGTGCGGCTGCCGGCTTCCGCCAGATGATCGGCTATATCGACGCCGACAACGCGCCCTCGCTGGCGCTGCACGAGAAGTTCGGCTTCGCGCGCGCCGGCCTGCTTTGCGGCGTGGCCTATCGCCACGGCCGCTGGTCCGACACTGTCATGGTGCAGCGATCGCTCGGCGCGGGGAGCACGGCGCCCCCGCCCGTCACGGCGCCCGGCCGGTAGCCTCAAGACGGAAAGTCGGCCGCTCTCACATGGATGCGGTCGGCATGCAGCGACCAATGATGCAGCGCCTGGTCCTTGCAGAACCTGGCCTTCGCCCGCTCCCTGGCCTCGTCCTCGTCGGAGGCGTCGATTTCCAGCGTACCCTGGCAAATCTCGCTCTGCCGGCCGTACTCGCCGAGCACATCCTTCATGAACTTGACGACATAGGTTGACATGGGACCTCCCTGCTGCCCCGGCCGCACTCTAGTCCCATTTAAGCCGGACCGGGGAAGGAGATTTTGACGCGGATCAATGCGCGGCAAGGTTCCCACCGCCCATTCAGGCAGCAATCCGCCCTTATGTGGTTATGTCGAGCAGCGACTCTGTCGTCTCGGAGTAGGCCTCAATGACCTTCGCATTGGCGATGAAGCTGTACTTTGCGGCCGCCAGCTGAGCGAATTCGTTGGCGATATCGACGTTCGGCGCTGCGACCAGGCCATCCTTGTTGGCAAAGGGAGCGCTTGGGTCGGATTGCGCGGTATAGCTCGGCGATACCGTCGACACCTTCGCGATCGTGCCGCCCGGCGTCGCGCCGCTCGATTGGGAGACCTGGTCGACGCGCAATGGCACGTAAGGTGCGGGAAACGCCGGAGCAATGCCGGGACTGCCGGCGCCGGCCGACGGGCTCGATCCGCCCGACGCCGGCAGCGCGCCGGTCGTTTGAACATTGGCGATGTTGCTCGCGGCCACGTTCACGCGCAAGCTGGCCGCGGAAAGTCCGGATGTCGCAATCGAGAAGATGCTCATGGACTTTCAACTACAGGATAAGTGATACGCGTTCACTTACCCGATCGATAAGATGCGGCGCCTTGCCTTTCCGTCGTGGTAACCAATGATCGGAGCGCACTGCACCTTCGTCCCTATCCCGGCGTCACGCCAAATGCCTGCTTGAAGCGCTCGGCATAGACCGGCCAGACCTCGGGATTGATGATGCGCGGCGGCCGCTTGCCGTCGAGGACGTCCAGAACCTGCTCGGCGGCGATGCGGCCCATGTTCTGGCGCGCCTCGATCGTCACCCCCGCGGTATGAGGGCTTGCCAGCACGTTGTCGAGCTGGAGCAGCGGATGCTCCGGCGGCGGGGGCTCCTTGGACCAGACGTCGAGGCCGGCACCGGCGATGCGCTTGTCGCGCAGGGCCTGGAGCAGCGCATCCTCGTCGTGGATGAAGCCGCGCGCCGTGGTGATGAAATACGCATGCGGCTGCATCAGCGCGAACTCGCGCACGCTGATCATGTTGCGGCTGCCCTTGTTGAGCGGGCAGGAGATCGAGACGAAATCGGCGCGGCGCAACAGCTCGTCGAGCTCGACCTTCTCCCCGCCCCGCTCCGCCATCACTTCAGCCGACAAATACGGGTCATAGGCCAGCACCTTCATGCCGAGCAGGCCCTTGCACAGCGCGGCGATGCGACGGCCGACATTGCCGAGGCCGATGATGCCAACGGTCTTGTGCTCGACCTCGTTGCCGACGAGGTCGTTGCGGTTGACGTCGCGCTCGCGGCGCAGGCGGCGGTCGGACTGGATGATGCGCTTGGACAAGGTCAGCATCATCGCCAGCGCGTGCTCGGCGACGGAATGGGCATTGCCGCCGGACTGGTTGACGACCAGCACGCCCGCGTCGGTGCAGGCCTCGACATCAACGGGATCGAAGCCCGCGCCATTGCTGGAGACCAGCAGCAAATTCGGCGTGCGCTTCAGGAAGGTGGCATCGACATGGAAATGCTGGGCGAGCTCGTCCCGGGCCGCGCCGATCTGGTAGACATGCGCCGCATTCAGGATCGGCGCGTAGACATCTTCGGGACTCTCGTTCTCGATGCGGTCGAGCCGGACGTCAGGCCGCGCCTTCAGGATGTCGACATAGATCGGATTGGCCAAATAATTGGAGTAGAAGACACGCTTGCTGTTGACGGACATCGGGACCCTTCCGGCTCTCTCGAGGGAGAGACGCAAGGCCAGTGCAGCGCGCGCCTTCCATGCCTCCCCCCTTTTCGTTACCCATTTTATGACATGGCGGTGCCGACCACGACAGGCCGTCCAGCGCAGATCACGGTGCGGGCCCGGACATGTTGACAATCCCGCCCGCTCCGTCAAGTTCGGCCGATCGCCGCGACGGCCTGAACCAAGAAGCATGCGCGGCGCAAGGGAGAGCGCAATGGCGATTGCGGAACAGCAGACGCAGGCGGGACAGGCGTCCGGCGACAACAGCTGGCACGGCATCGTTCTGCAGACCCTGAAGCGGAACGAGATCAGCCTCGTCCCTTACGTGCCCGACCGGGTGCTGACACCCCTGATCAAGAACCTGCACGCCGATCCCTTCTTCACCACCTTCGCCACCGCCCGCGAGGAGGAAGCCGTCGGCATCGTCTCAGGCGCCTGGATGGGTGGGCGGCGCGGCGCAGTCCTGATGCAGACCTCCGGCTTTGCCACGCTCGCCAACGTGCTCGCCTCGCTCGCAGTGCCCTACCAGATCCCGCTGATCATGTTCGTGTCCGAGCGCGGCACGCTCGGCGAGTTCAATTACGGGCAATCGCTGGTCTGCCGCACCATGCGCCCGGTGCTGGATTCGCTGGCGCTGGAGCACCACACCATCACCCGGCTTGACGAGCTCGAATTCATCACCGACCGCTCGATCAAGCAGGCCGTCACGACACAGGCGCCGGTGGCGCTGATCCTCAACCCGCTGCTGACCGGCGGCAAGGTTTTCGACAAGTGAGCGCCACCATGAACACGCCCAACACCAAGGTGATGAACCGGTTCGACGTGACCTCGCGCCTGATCGGAAAGCTCAAGCACGAGGAGGCCGTGATCGGCGGCATCGGCAACACCAATTTCGACCTCTGGGCCGCCGGGCATCGACCGCAGAATTTCTACATGCTGGGCAGCATGGGCCTCGCCTTCCCGATCGCGCTCGGCGTGGCGCTGGCGCAGCCCGACCGACGCGTCTTCGCGCTCGAAGGCGATGGCTCGCTGTTGATGCAGCTCGGCGCGCTCTCGACGATCGCGACCCTGAAGCCGAAAAACCTCATCATGATCGTGATGGACAACGGCATCTACCAAATTACCGGCGCACAGCCGACGCCTGCGGCAAGCGTCGCTGACATCGTTGCCATCGCCGCAGGCTCCGGCCTCGCCAACAGCACCTGGGCCGCGGACGAGGAGGATTTCGAGCGCCTGGTCGATGCGGCGATGTCCGCCGCCGAGCCGAGCCTGATCGCAGTCCGCATCGACGACAAGCCCGGCGTCGGCACCACAAGGCGCGATCCCGTGCAAATCCGGGAGCGCTTCATGCACGGGCTCGGCGTGCGCGAGCCGCTTTAATTTTTCGTCATTAACTACACCCTGATCTGATGGAGGGACTGTACCGGCCCCCTGCCAATCTGTGCTAAGCGAACCGGATGTCCATTTTGGTTCGTTCCTTTGCCTGGCTGCTCGCCGCCGCCGTTACTTTCGCCACCCTCGGTCCCCCCGGCCTGCGGCCCCATTCCGACCTCGGCCAGGACGGGGAACATGCGCTCGCCTTCATTCTGGTGGGACTGGCCTTCGGCCTCGCCTATCCGCGGCGGCGCCTGCCGGGCGCAGGAGCCGCGGTCGTCCTGATTGGCGTGCTCGAGCTGATGCAATTTTGGGCACCCGGACGCCACGCCCGGCTGGAGGACTTTCTGGTCGACGCGCTCACGGCCAGCTTCGGCTTTGCGCTGGCGGCGGTCACCGATTGGGCTATGACACGCTTTCGCGCAAGCGCCTCTGCGGCAAGCGAAGGCCCCGCGGAGTAAAACTCCACAGGGCCCTTTCCCCTCCACGCCTGTCCGGCTTGGATCAGTCGATGATCTTGACCACGCGACGCGTGCGCGGTTCGACGATCACACGGCGATCATTGACGACCGCATAGCGATACTCGGTGTAGTTCGGTACGGGGCGGAGCACCACGGTCGGCGGCAGCGGCTCGCCCACCACGACGCGCTCCTCGACCACGACGGAATCGCTGCGAGGAATTCCGCCAAGAACCGCATTCGGAATCTCGAGGCCAGCGCCGACGGCCGCACCGACGGTACCGCCGACCATCGCGCCGATCGGTCCGCCAATATCGCCACCCGCACGCGCGCCGTCGCGGGCGCCTTGTTCGGTGGTCGATTGGGCAAAGGCTGCGCTCGACGCCAGCAGCGACGCGGCAGCCAACGTAATCGCAAGACGGGTTTTCATGTCCTTATGTCTCCAGTGATTGTTGTGCGCCTTCAACCGCGGGGCCGGAGCATTGTTCCGGTTCCCCCGTCGCGAAGACGCCTCAAAAACTGGCGACTGTTACCGCGTAACAGTTCAGGCTGCGGCGATCTCGTGGCCTGCCATCAGTTCCAGTGCCCGCACCATCGCGGAATGATCCCAGCCCTTGCCGCCATGCGCGGTGCAGGCCGAGAACAATTGCTGCGCCACCGCCGTGCTCGGCAACGACAGGCCGAGCGTGCGCGCGCCTTCGAGCGCAAGATTGAGATCCTTCTGGTGCAGCTCGATGCGGAAGCCGGGATCGAAATTTCGCTTCACCATGCGCTCGCCGTGTACTTCGAGGATGCGCGACGAAGCAAAGCCGCCCATCAGCGCCTGTCGCACCAGCGCCGGATCGGCCCCGGCTTTCGATGCGAACAACAGCGCCTCGCTCACCGCTTCGATCGTCAGCGCGACGATGATCTGGTTAGCGACCTTCGTCGTCTGGCCGTCGCCATTGGCGCCCACGCGGGTGACGTTCTTGCCCATCTTGTCGAAGACCGGCTTCATGGTGGCAAAGGACCGCTCGGGCCCGCCGACCATGATGGTGAGGCTCGCCGCCTTGGCGCCGACCTCCCCGCCTGAGACCGGCGCGTCGAGATAGTCCGCCCCGAGCGCCTCGATCTTCTTCGCGAACTCCTTCGTCGCCAGCGGCGAGATCGAGCTCATGTCGACGACGATCTTGCCCTTGGAGATGCCGCTCGCAACGCCGTCCTTGCCGAACAGCACCGCTTCCACATGCGGCGTATCCGGCACCATGATGATGACCGCATCGGCCTCCTCGGCGACCTGCTTGCCCGTCTTGCAAGCGATGCCGCCGGCCACAATCAGCTCCGGCGCGACCGGCGCGACATCATGCAGGAGAACACGATGGCCTGCGCTAAGGAGATGGCCGGCCATCGGCCGTCCCATGGTGCCAAGTCCGATGAAGCCGATGTCGATCATGGTTTGATGTCTCACAGTTGTAGTAACAAAACTTCATCCACGCGTTCGGTGCACCTCTCCCGCTTGCGGGAGAGGTCGGCACGTCCGGGCGATGCGGAGCATCGTCCCGCGTGCCGGGTGAGGGTTCTCTCCGCGTTGGGATTTCTTCCGCGAGAATCCCATTGCGGAGATACCCTCTCCCCAACCCTCTCCCGCAAGCGGGAGAGGGAGCGCACCGCCTCACGTCTCAAACGTCTGCGCGGCGTGCCACGAAAGCCCTTCGAGCGTCGTGGTGCGCGGCTTGTATTCGCAGCCGATCCAGCCGCGATAGCCGATCGCATCGAGGTGGCGGAACAGGAAGGGATAATTGATCTCGCCGGTCCCGGGCTCGTGCCGGCCGGGATTGTCGGCAAGCTGAATGTGGGCAATCTGCGGGAGATATTCCTGCATGGTGCGGGCGAGATCGCCCTCCATGATCTGCATGTGATAGATGTCGTACTGGACGAACAGATTGTTCGACCGCACCTCGGAGATCAGCTGCACCGCCTGCTCGGTGCCGTTGAGGAAGAAGCCGGGAATGTCGAGCGTGTTGATCGGCTCGACCAGCAGCTTGATGTTTTCGCGCGCCAGCGTCGAGGCCGCAAAGCGCAGATTGCCAACAAGCGTCTCGTTGAGCTCGCGTGGATCCGCATCAGGAGGCGCGATGCCGACGAGGCAATTGAGCTGGTCGCAATCGAGCGCCTTAGCGTAGTCGATGGCGCGAAACACGCCGTCGCGGAATTCGGCGGTGCGATCGGGCAGGATCGCAATGCCGCGCTCGCCCCCCGCCCAGTTTCCGGCCGGCAGATTATGCAGCACCTGCGTCAGCCCGTGAGCTTCCAGCTGCTCGCGCAGCTGCGCCCTGTCGAAATCATAGGGAAAGAGATACTCGACCCCGGAAAAGCCTGCGGCCTTCGCAGCAGTGAAGCGATCGAGGAACGGCATCTCGTTGAAGAGCATGGTGAGGTTGGCGGCGAATTTCGGCATGATGAGGTCCTTCCCTATTCCGCCGGCTGCAGCACGCCCGGGCGCGCGCGCTCGACTTCGTCGAGCGGAAGGTCCAGCACCTCCTCGAACTCGACGATGTTGTCGATCTCCGTGCCCATCGCGATGTTGGTGACGCGTTCGAGGATGAACTCGACCACCACGGGCACGCGGTGCTTGGCCATCAGCTCGCGCGCCGTCGCGAACGCGGCTTGCGTGTCCTTGGGATCGGTGACGCGGATCGCCTTGCAGCCGAGGCCTTCGGCGACCGCGACGTGGTCGACACCGTAGACGCCGATCTCCGGCGCGTTGATGTTCTCGAAGGAGAGCTGGACGTGATAGTCCATCTCGAAGCCGCGCTGGGCCTGGCGGATCAGGCCGAGATAGGAATTGTTCACGACGACGTGGATATAGGGCAGATTGAACTGCGCCCCGACCGCGAGCTCCTCGATCAGGAACTGGAAGTCGTAATCGCCGGAGAGCGCGACGATGTCGCGATCCGGGCACGCGGCACGCACGCCGAGCGCGGCGGGCAGTGTCCAGCCGAGCGGCCCCGCCTGACCGGCATTGATCCAGTTGCGTGGGCGATAGACGCCGAGGAACTGCGCGCCGGCGATCTGCGACAGGCCGATCACGGTGACGTAGCAGGTGTCGCGACCAAACGCCTTGGTCATCTCCTCATAGACGCGCTGCGGCTTGATCGGGACGTTCTCGAAGTGACTCTTGCGCAGCATCGTCTTCTTGCGATCGCGGCAGGCCGCGGGCCACGCCTGGCGCTCGCGAAGCTTGCCTGACCGCCGCCACTCCCTGGCGACGGTGACGAAGAGTTCGAGCGCGGCCTTCGCATCCGAGACGATGCCGAGATCGGGATTGAACACGCGCCCGATCTGCGTCGGCTCGATGTCGACATGCACGAAGGTGCGGCCCTTGGTGTAGGTCTCGACCGAGCCGGTATGGCGGTTGGCCCAGCGGTTGCCGATGCCGAGCACGAAGTCGGATTCGAGCATGGTGGCATTGCCGTAGCGGTGGCTGGTCTGAAGGCCGACCATGCCCGCCATCAGCACGTGATCGTCGGGAATCGCGCCCCACCCCATCAGCGTCGGCACCACAGGCACGTTGGCGATCTCGGCGAATTCGACCAGCAGGTCCGAAGCATCGGCATTGATGATGCCGCCACCCGCCACGATCAGCGGCCGCTCGGCGGCGTTGAGCATCTCCAGCGCCTTCTCGACCTGCTTGCGCGTGGCGGTAGGCTTGTAGACCGGCAGCGGCTCATAGGTCTCGTCGTCGAACTCGATCTCGGCGAGCTGCACGTCGAGCGGCATGTCGATCAGCACCGGTCCCGGCCGGCCCGAGCGCATGACATGAAACGCCTGGCTGAACACGCGCGGCACCAGCGCCGGCTCGCGCACCGTCACCGCCCATTTCGTCACGGGCTTTGCGATCGACTCGATGTCGACGGCCTGAAAATCTTCCTTGTAGAGCCGCGCGCGCGGAGCCTGCCCGGTGATGCAGAGGATCGGAATGGAATCGGCGATCGCCGAATAGAGCCCGGTGATCATGTCGGTGCCGGCCGGCCCCGAGGTTCCGATGCAGACCCCGATATTGCCGGCCTTCGCCCGCGTATAGCCCTCGGCCATGTGCGAGGCGCCCTCGACATGGCGTGCCAGGATGTGGCGGATCGAGCCGCGCTTCTTCAGCGCCGAGTAAAGCGGATTGATCGCGGCTCCGGGAACGCCGAAGGCGGTGGAGATGCCTTCCTTCTCCAGAATTCGCACGGCAGCATCGATAGCTCGCATCTTCGCCATATCGGACCTCGCTCAGGTTGCGTCAGCGAGCGAGATCATCGGGTGCGCAGAAGCCGATCTCAACGAGATCGATTTTATTTTCCACGATGCGGCAGCCGCGGAAAAATGGCGGCGGTCTCAAACGGTTAGATCGAGAGTTGCATGAAAGCGGATCACTCGAACAGCGGCGCCAGCTCCATCTGCGGCACCAGCACGAGGCCCTTGTCGGTGATGCGAATTTCCGGAATGACCGATAGGGGAATCAAATTGAAGCCCATATAGGGGATGGTGCAGCCGGCCTCGGCCCATTCCTTCTTGAGCATCTTGACCTCTTCGGCCACCTCCGTGACGCGCTTGTCCGAGAGAAGCCCCGCGATCGGCAGCGGAACCAGCGCCCTTACCTTCCCATCGGCGACGACGCAGACGCCGCCCTGCTGGTCCTTGATGGCCGCGATCGCGACTTGCATATCGGGCTCGTTGGTGCCGGCGACGATGATGTTGTGGCTGTCATGCCCGACACTGGACGCGACCGCGCCGCGCTTGAGGCCAAAGTCCTTCAGCAGTCCGTAAGCGACGTTGCCGGCCGACTTGCCGTGGCGCTCGATGACTGTGACGAAGCACAGGCCGTAACGCGCGAACAGCGACGGCCAGTCCTTTGCTGGCTCGATCGCGACTTTGTCATGGATCAGCGTGATGCCCGGCAACGCTGTCTTGATGGCATTGACGGTGCAGGCCTTCGCCGGCAGATCCGGCGTCAGCTTGACCTTCTCCGGCAGCTTCACGGTCGCGTAGGCCGCCTTTGGATATTGATAGCGCTGCGACAGCGCCTGATCGAGCAGCCCGGTGATCTCGCGGTTCTCGACCACGAGCTCGCCGCCATACCAGGTGCATTGCGGTTTGAGCTGGTCGTCCATCAGCACGAGATCGGCGCGGCGGCCGCCGCCGAGGCCACCGATGTCGCCGTCCATGCCGAAGCGCGTGGCGCCGTGCAGCGAGCCCATCGACCAGGCCTGCTCCGGTGACATCCCGGCCTTGACCGCCTCGCGCACCACCCAGTCGAGGCCGAACATCAGGAGATCGTCGGCGTCGCGGTCGTCGGTGCACACGGCCGTGCGCTTGTGCGAGGCGCCGAGCTCGGTGATGGTGCGGATCGCCTGCGGCAGCGAGTGCCATGGCGTGGTCGGCGGACCGCCGCGCAGGAATATCCAGACGCCGGCATCGAGCAGGTCGTCGGCGATGTCGCGGTCGATCGCCTCATGGGTATCCGTTACGCCGCTGGCCGCATAGGCCGCGACGAAGTCCCGGCCGTAGACGTGGCCGGACACGGGACGGCCGCGCTTCAGGGCGGCTGCGAGGATCGCATGGCTGCGTTCGTCGCCCATCGTGACCGGGACAAAATCCATCTTCTCGCCGAGCGCGACAGCCTCCGGCCAGCGGTCGAACAGGCCGGCGATCTTGTCCGGCGTGAGATCGCCGCCGGCCGTTTCCAACTCGGCCGACGTCGCCGGCACCGTGCTCGGCACAGTCAGGAAGATCGAGAGCGGCGCCTCGCGCGCGTCTTCCAGCATCGCCTCCACCCCGGCGACATCCATGACGTTGCCGATCTCGTGGCTGTCGCAAAAGATCGTGGTGGTGCCGTTGAGTAGCGCGGCCTCCGCATAGGCGCAGGCCGTCACCATCGAGGATTCGATGTGGATGTGCGGATCGACCAGCCCGGGCGCGATGACGCCGCCAGCGGCATCGTAGAGCGGCACGTCGGGCCAGATCTTCTTCGCCGCGCCTGATGGCTTCACCGCCGCGATGCGCCCGCCGGTGATCCAGACCTCCCGACCGGGATGAATGCGTTCCGAATAGGTCGAGAGCACCCGCGCGCCGGTAATGACCAGATCTGGCGCGAGACGCGCGGACGCGACATCGGCGAGGCGCCGGGTCATCGCATGCAGCGGGGCGACGGAGAAGCGGGTGAGTTTGGTCATCGGGACCCTCGCGCGGCGTTACGGCCCGGCGATGGTTACGCCCTGCACCAAACCGGGCAAGTGCAAATATGACGGCACGCCCTGCTTACGCCTTGGGCGCCGCACCGCCTGCCGTTCCCGACCTTGCAGGCCGGCGCCGGTTCCGCGCTCTCGTCGGCGGTGCCGCAGCGGGCTTGACCCGGATCCGCATCGACCGGCCCTTTGGCTCATCGATCTCGAACGAATTCGTCTTCCGCACGAGGTCGCTCAGCTTGCGAAAGCCGTAGGTCCTCGGATCGAAATCGGACGCCAGATTGGCAAGTTGCCGGCCGACTTCCCCGAGCGTCACCCAGCCGTCCTCGCTCTCCATCTGGGTGATGACCTTCTTGATGATGGGGGTCGCGGCATCAAGCGGCTGAAGCGACGTCGATCTCGAGGCGGCGTCCTGGGTGTTCGCCGGGGCGGCAAGCAGGTTCTCGGTGTAGACGAACCTGCGGCAGGCCTGCCGGAAGCTCTCCGGCGTCTTCTGCTCGCCGAACCCAAAGACATCGATGCCCTGCTCCCGGATGCGGGCCGCCAGACGGGTAAAGTCGCTGTCGGATGACACCAGGCAGAAGCCGTCGAACCGGCCGCTGTGAAGCAGGTCCATGGCGTCGATGACCAGCGTGATGTCGGATGCATTCTTGCCCGTCGTATAGGCGAACTGCTGCTGCGGGATGATGGCGTGCTTCGACAGAATGTCGGCCCACCCCCTGGACCGCGCGTTGGAGAAGTCGCCGTAGATACGGCGGACGCTGGCCTCGCCGATCTTGGCGATCTCCTCGAACAGTCCGTCCGCGATTTTTGCCGACGCATTGTCGGCATCGATCAGGACGGCGAGACGGGGCGAACGAAGTTCTGACGGCATGGAATGTCCCCACGAGATGGACGCAGCATCACAAGATGCCAGCGCCGGGATGACTAATCTTCGGTCGCCTTGAACCGCCCGAGCCCCTTCAGCACGAAGGGCGCCAGTAGCGCGATCAGTGCCAGCCCCAGCAGCGTCGCCGAGATCGGGCTCTGCAGCAACGTCATGGGATCGCCGAGGCTGATTGCGAGCGCGCGGCGCAACTGGCTCTCCGCGATCGGACCGAGGATGAGGCCGACCACGACGGGGGCGATCGGAAAATCGAACCGGCGCATCAAAAAGCCGAGCACGCCGAAGCCGGCCAGCATCGACAATTCGACCACCGACGGTTTTGCGGCGATGGTGCCCATGGTCGCGAATACGAGGATGCCGGCATAGAGCCATGGCTGCGGGATCGCAAGCAGCCGCACCCAGAGGCCTACCAGCGGCAGATTGAGCACCAATAGCATCACGTTGGCGATGAACAGGCTCGCGATCAGGCCCCACACGAGATCAGGCCGCTCGGCGAACAGCAGCGGTCCCGGGTTGAGTCCGTATTGCTGAAAGCCCGCCAGCATCATCGCGGCCGTCGCCGAGGTCGGCAGTCCCAACGTCAGCAGCGGCACCAGCGTGCCGGCGGCGGAGGCGTTGTTGGCGGCCTCCGGCCCCGCGACACCTTCGATCGCGCCCTTGCCGAACTCCTCGGGGTATTTCGTCAGCCGCTTCTCGGTCGAATAAGACAGGAAGGTCGGGATCTCCGCGCCGCCCGCGGGCAGCGCGCCGATCGGAAAGCCGAACATGGTGCCGCGCAGCCACGGCTTCCACGACCGCTTCCAGTCCTCCTTGGTCATCCACAGCGAGCCGCGCACCGGCTCGAGCTTCTCCTCGCTGTGGTGACGGCGCGATGCGACGTAGAGCGCCTCGCCCACCGCGAACAGGCCGACCGCGAGCGTCGTCACCTCGACGCCGTCGAGCAGTTCAGGGACGCCGAACGCAAGCCGCGCCTGACCGGTCAGCTTGTCGATGCCGACGAGACCGAGCGTCAGGCCGATGAACAGGCTGGTCAGGCCGCGGATCGGGGAATCGCCGAAGGTCGCCGACACCGTGACGAAGGCGACGCACATCAGCGCGAAATAGTCCTCAGGGCCGAAGCGCACGGCGAAGTCGACCAGCCACGGCGCGAGGAAGGCGAGCCCGATGGTGGCGATGGTGCCGGCGACAAAGGAGCCGATCGCGGATGTCGCAAGCGCCGGCCCGCCGCGGCCGGCCTTGGCCATCTTGTTGCCTTCGAGCGCGGTCGCCATCGAGGCGCTCTCGCCGGGCGTGTTGATCAGGATCGCGGTGGTCGAGCCGCCATACATGCCGCCATAATAGATGCCGGCGAACATGATCAGCGAGCCGCCGGGGTCGAGCTTGTAGGTGACCGGCAACAGCAGCGCGACCGTCAGCGCCGGGCCGATGCCGGGCAGCACGCCCACGGCCGTGCCGAGGAATACGCCGATCAGGGCATAGAGCAGGTTCATCGGCTGAATGGCGACGGCCATGCCGTGCGCCAGCGCCGCAAAAGTGTCCATCACAGCAGTCGCTCCAGCGGGCCGGTCGGAAGGCTCAGCGTCAACAACCGGTCGAACGCGAGATAGATCAGGATCGACATCACGAGGGCGATGATGCTGTCGACGAGGATGGCGCGGCGCCCGAACGCGGCCGACGTCGTCACGAACAGCGCCGACGTCGCCAGGATGAAGCCGCCGCCGAAGCCGATGATGGCGATCAGCAGCGCAAGGCCGACCAGGATCAGGACCACGGGCACGGGATCGGCGCTCTCGCGCGCCGGCAAATTGCCGCGCAGCGCGTCGATGAAATTGCCGATCGCAAGCAGCGCAAGGCCGCTGGCGACCACGACCGGCATCGCCTCCGGCCCCATGCCGTACATCGCGGTGGATGACAGGCCGCGCGCGTCGAAGACCAGCACCGCGGCGAGGCCTGCGAGCAGTGCAGCGATGACGATACCGGCGCGATCGACGCGCCGCGGCGGCTGGGCCGGATCGCCCGAGGTCATGACTTGACCAGGCCGACCGATTTCAGCACGTCGGTGACCCGCACGGTTTCCTTCTTCAGGAAGTCGGCGAAGGCGTCACCGCCGAGATAGGCGTCTTCCCAGCCCTTCTGCTTGAGGATTTCCTTCCAGGCGTCCGACTTCACCATCTTCTCGACCGCATCGCTCAGGGTTTTGCGCTGCTCCGGCGTGATGCCGGGAGGCGCCACGACCGAGCGCCAGTTGGCGATCACGAGGTCGATGCCCTGCTCCTTGAAGGTCGGGATGTCGCTGCCCGGGATGCGCTTCTCCGAGGTCACGCCGATCGCGCGCAGCTTGCCGGACTTGATCTGCCCTTCATATTCGCTGAGGCCCGAAATGCCCGCGGTGACCTTGCCGCCGAGGATCGCCGCCAGCGACTCGCCGCCGCCGGAGAACGGGATGTAGTTGATCTTCTTGGCGTCGGCACCGACCGCGCCGGCGAACAACGCTGCCATCACATGGTCGACGCCGCCGGCGGAGCCGCCGGCGAAGGTCACCTTGGCAATATCGGCCTTCACCGCGGCGGCCAGATCCTGCGCAGTCTTGATCGGCGAATTCGCGGGAACCACGATCACCTGGATTTCCTCGGTGAGGCGCGCGATCGGCGTCACCTGCTCGAGCGTCACCGGCGACTTGTTCATGGCGAGCGCGCCCACCATGACGAAGCCGTTGACCATCAACTGGTTGCCGTCGCCCTTGGCGCCGTTGACGAATTGCGCGATGCCGACACTGCCGCCGGCACCGGGAACGTTGGTGACCTGCACGCTGCGCGCGACGCCCGCCGCCACCAGCGCCTGCTGCATGGAGCGCGCAGTCTGGTCCCAGCCGCCGCCCGGGGCCGCCGGCGCCATCAGCTTGAGCTCGAGCTGCTGGGCAAGGGACGGCGTCGCTGCCGCAAGGGTCAGCGCGACGGCTGCGCCGGCAAGGCGCGCGGAAAATTGAAACATGAGGACGCTCTCCAGGCTCATGCGGACGTTTGCCGCATTGTGTCGTTTGGTCGCATATCAGCCAAAACGGCCGATGCTGTCCAGCGACAGTGCCCGGGTTCCCCAATCAGCGCGGCGCCGGCATCACCCCACCGAGCGTGACCGTCAGCTCGCCGGCGACCTCGCGCACGATTTGGCCGATTTCCGGCAGCCTGTCGTCGGTCAGGCGGCTGGTCATGCCCGAGACGGAAATTGCCGCGAGCGGCTCGGCACAGTCGTTGTAGACCACTGCGGCAATACAGCGCAGCCCCATGCTGGCTTCTTCATCGTCGAGCGCAAAACCCTGCTTGCGGATCTTTTCGAGCTCCTTGAACAGGTCGCTCGGCCGCACGATCGACTTCTCGGTCAGCCGGGGCATGCCGTGATGGCGGATGACGGCGCCGACGTCCTCGTCGGAATAGGTCGCGAGCACGGCCTTGCCGACGCCGGACGTCACCATGGGGACGCGGCCGCCGACCAGGGTCAGCGAGCGCATGATCTCGCGGCTCTCCATGCGGGTCAGCACGATGATGAACTCGTCGTCGACCACGGCGAGATTGGCGGTCTCGCGGGTGAGATCGCGCAGCTTGCGCAAGTAAGGAATCGCCTGCGCGGAAAAGTTGCGCCGCCGCGCAAAGCTCGCACCCACCGTGAAGGCGCGCGAGCCGACATGCCATTTTGATTGCGTGCGGTCGAACTGCACGAAGCGGCGGCTCTCCAGCGTTGCCAGCAGGCGGTGTACGGTGGAAGCCGACAGGCCGGTCCGCACCGCGAGATCGCTGAGGCGATAGCCTTCGTCGTCCTCGGCCAGCGTTTCCAGGATCGACAGCGCGCGATCGACGGACTGCACGCCGCCGTCGCGCGTGTCGTTGTCGGCCTCCGATGATCGAGGCTCGAGCGATTTGCGCCGGATCACGTTCTTGCTCATCGCGACCTGACAGTTGTCACCTCTCCCCGCAGGCGGGGAGAGGTGAAGTCTTCGTCTCAGAGCAGCCCTGCCCCGCGCGCCCATTTGTACTTGGCGCCGAGGACCTCGACCGGAAGCTCGGTCGAGTAGGCGTAGGCTGGGATGCCGTTCTGGTAGAGATATTCGGCGGCTTCCTCGACCTCGACGTCGCCCGCGAGCGAGGCGACGATCGGCTTCACGAAGCCCTTGGCCTCCATCTCCTTCTTCACCTCGACCATGTTGCGGGCGAACACCATCGGCGGCGTCACGATGGTGTGCCAGTAGCCGAGGATCAGCGAGTGGATGCGCTCGTCCGAGAGGCCGAGCTTCACCGTGTTGACGTAGGTGATCGGCGGCTCTCCGCCGGTGATATCCACAGGATTTCCGGCCGCGCCAAACGGCGGGATGAACTTGCGGAAGGCCGCGTCGAGATCCGCCGGCATCGACATCAGCGACAGGCCGTTGTCGACGCAGGAGTCCGACAGCAGCACGCCCGAGCCGCCGGCACCGGTGATGATCAGCACGTTCTCGCCCTTCGGCGTCGGCAGCACCGGCACGCCGCGGGCGAATTCGAGCAGTTGCCGCAAGCTGCGGGCCCGGATCACGCCGGACTGCGCCAGGACGTCCTCGTAGATCTTGTCGTTACCGGCGAGCGCGCCGGTATGCGACGAGGCCGCCTTGGCGCCCGCCGAGGTGCGGCCGGCCTTGAGCACGACGACCGGCTTCTTCTTGGAGACGCGTTTGGCGGCCTCCGCGAAGGCGCGGCCGTCCTTGAGGTCTTCGCAGTGCTGCGCGATCAGGTTCGTGTTCGGATCCTGCTCGAAGAAGGCGAGCAGATCGTCCTCGTCGATATCGGACTTGTTGCCGAGGCCCACGATGGCCGACACACCCATTTTCGCCGAGCGCGAAAAACCGATGATGGCCATGCCGATGCCGCCCGACTGCGACGACAGCGCCGCGTGGCCCTTGACGTCGTAGGCGGTGCAGAAGGTCGCGCAGAGATTGGCGGGCGTATAGTAGAAGCCGTAGATGTTCGGCCCCATCAGGCGGATGTCGTATTTCTTGCCGACCTCGACGATCTCGGCCTGCAGCTCCGGCGCACCGGCTTCGGCAAAGCCCGACGGAATCAGCACCGCGCCCGGGATTTTCTTCTCGCCGCATTCGGTGAGCGCCGCCGCCACGAACTTCGCGGGGATCGCGAACACCGCCGTGTCGATCACACCCGGCACGTCCTTGACGCTCTTATAGGCCTTGTAGCCGAGGATCTCGGCGGCCTTGGGATGGATCGGATAGATGTCGCCCTTGTAGCCACCGTTGATGAGGTTCTTCATCACGGAGTTGCCGATCTTGCCGTCTTCGGCGGAGGCGCCGACCACGGCGACCGCCTTCGGCTGCATGATGCGGCTCATCGCCGCGACGATTTCCTCGGTCGGGCGCGGCTTCGGCTTCGGCACATAGGCGAAGTCGACGACGATGCGCACGTCGGCGGCGGTCGCGCCCTTCGCCGTCGCGAACACCGGATTGAGGTCGAGCTCGACAATCTCCGGGAAATCGGTGACGAGCTGCGAGACCTTGACGATGACATCGGCAAGGGCGTTGCGGTTCACCGCCTCGCCGCCGCGCACGCCCTTCAGGATCTCATGCGCCTGGATGCCGTCGAGCATCGAGAGCGCGTCTTCCTTGGTCGCGGGCGCGAGGCGGAAGGTGATGTCCTTGAGGACTTCGACCAGCACGCCGCCGAGGCCGAAGGCGACCAGCTTGCCGAACGAGCCGTCGGTGATCGAGCCGACGATGACCTCGGTGCCGCCGGCCAGCATCTGCTGCACCTGGACGCCGTCGATCTTGGCATCGGCCTTGTACTTCCTGGCGTTGCCGAGAATGGTCTCATAGGCCTTTTCGGCGTCTTCGGCCGTCTTGAGGCCGACGATGACGCCGCCGGCTTCGGTCTTGTGGAGAATGTCCGGCGAGACGATCTTCATCACGACCGGGAAGCCCATCGACGAGGCCATCTTGCCGGCCTCGCCCGCCGACTTCGCCACGCCCTCCTTCGGCACCGGAATGCCATAGGCGTCGCAGACCAGCTTGCCTTCCGGGGCCGTCAGGCTGGTGCGGTTGTCCGCCTTGACCTGGTCAAGCACCTTGCGGACGGCATCTTTGGAATTGGACATGTGGCTTCTCCCTTGACCTCAGTTCGTTCTTTTCAAAGCGCGGGCGTGGTTTTGCAGCTGCCCGTGATGCTTGCCATTCGCCGCGCTCTGTTCCATTTCCGCGGAACGGAGCGGCATAAAGCGCCAGGTTACTCCGCCGCCGTGGATCAAAAATGGCTGGCGATGGCATTTGGTATGCCAGAAGCCAACTTGTCAAGCTGCAGCATGGCTTAGAACGCCGCAAAAAATAGCCAGCTTGACATTCTGGCATTTGGTATGCCAAAAACTTTCCCGTTAATAATCCTGTAAAAGACGACTCCCACTGGAGGAGATTCGTCGTGTCACTGCGGAAACCAACCAAGGCGTTGCCGAACATGGCCGAGGCAGATATCGCAATCGTTCGTATTGCCCCGGAGAGCAGCTTCAAGAACAAGGCGTATGACGCCTTGAAGGAAGCCATCCTCAAGATGGACATCTACTCGACGCCCGAGCCGGTGATGCTCGACGAGCGCGCGCTGTCCGAACGTCTGGGCGTCAGCCGCACCCCGATCCGCGAAGCCATCGCGATGCTCGAGCAGGACGGCTTCGTGAAGACGGTGCCGCGCCGCGGCATCATGGTGGTGCGCCGGACCAAGAGCGAGATCGTCGACATGATCCGCGCCTGGGCTGCGCTGGAGAGCATGGCCGCGCGCCTCATCACCACCACCGCGCGCAAGAAGGACATCACGGCGCTGCGCGACTACTTCAAGGACTTCGGCAAGGATCGCCTGCCCGAGGATCACGTCGAGGAATATTCGCGCGCCAATATCGCCTTCCATCAGGCGCTGATCTCGCTGTCGGAATCGCCGGTGCTGGTCGATCTCACCAACGACCTGCTGCTGCACGTGCGCGGCTATCGCCAGCTGACCATCGGACGCAAGGACCGCACCGCGACCTCGCTGCCCGAGCATCTCGGCATGATCGAAGCACTGGAGGCGCGCGACACCGAGCTCGCCGAGAAGCGCGCTCGCGACCACACTCTCGGCCTTGCCGCTTACGTCGAAGCGCACGGCCAGGAACTGTTTACGTAACCAAGCAACGTTCACCAGAAGGGCGAATAATTCGCCCCACTATCTTGAGACCAGGGAGACAAGGCCCATGCTGAACACCGCGACCAAGTCCGAAGCACCGGGCACCGAGCAGGAGCTGACGGATGGCTTTCATCTCGTCATCGACGCGCTCAAGCTGAACGGCATCAACACCATCTATAATGTGCCGGGCATCCCGATCACGGATTTGGGCCGCATGGCGCAGGCCGAGGGCATTCGCATGATCTCATTCCGCCACGAGCAGAATGCCGGTTATGCGGCGGGCATCGCCGGCTATCTCACCAAGAAGCCCGGCATCTGCCTCACCGTCTCCGCGCCCGGCTTCCTCAATGGTCTCACCGCGCTCGCCCACGCCACCACCAACTGCTATCCGATGATCCTGATCTCGGGCTCGTCCGAGCGCGAGATCGTCGACCTCCAGCAGGGCGACTACGAAGAGATGGACCAACTCGCGATTGCCAAGCCCCTGTGCAAGGCGGCCTATCGCGTGCTGCACGCCCAGGACATCGGCATCGGCCTGGCCCGCGCCATCCGCGCCGCGGTCTCGGGCCGTCCGGGCGGCGTCTATCTCGACCTGCCGGCCAAGCTGTTCGGCCAGGTGATGAGTGCCGATGCCGGCCAGAAGTCGCTGGTCAAGGTGATTGATGCTGCGCCCGCGCAGATCCCCTCGCCCGCTTCGATCAAGCGCGCGCTTGATGTCTTGAAGAGCGCAAAACGTCCGCTCATCATCCTCGGCAAGGGCGCGGCCTATGCGCAGGCCGACGAGGAGATCAAGACCTTCGTCGAGAAGAGCGGCATCCCCTTCCTGCCGATGAGCATGGCCAAGGGCCTCCTCTCCGACACCCATCCGCAATGCGCCGGCGCGGCGCGCTCGACGGTGCTGAAAGAGTCCGATGTCGTGCTGCTGATCGGCGCGCGGCTGAACTGGCTGCTCTCGCACGGCAAGGGCAAGAACTGGGGCGAAGCGCCCAAGAAGTTCATCCAGGTCGATATCGAGCCCAGGGAAATGGACTCCAACGTTGAGATCGTCGCCCCCGTGGTCGGCGACATCGGCTCGGTCGTCTCCGCCTTCAACCAGGCGATGGCTACGGGCTGGACCGCCCCACCCGCCGAATGGACCAAGGCGATCTCGTCCAAGCGCGAAGAGAACGTCGCCAAGATGGCGCCGAAGCTGATGAACAACAAATCGCCGATGGACTATCATGGCGCGCTCGGCGTGCTGAAGAACGTCATCAAGGAGCACCCCGAAGCGATCCTCGTCAACGAAGGCGCCAACACGCTCGACCTCGCCCGCGGCGTCATCGACATGTACCGCCCGCGCAAGCGTCTCGACGTCGGCACCTGGGGCGTGATGGGCATCGGCATGGGCCAGGCGATCGCCGCCGCGCTCGAGACCGGCCACCCCGTGCTCGCAGTGGAAGGCGACAGTGCCTTCGGCTTCTCCGGCATGGAGGTCGAGACCATCTGCCGCTACAACCTTCCGATCTGCGTCGTCATCTTCAACAATGACGGCATCTATCGCGGCACCGACGTCAACGGCGCCAACGCCGATCCCGCGACGACGGTGTTCGTCAAGGGCGCGCGCTACGACAAGATGATGGAAGCCTTCGGCGGCGTCGGCGTGAATGCGACCTCGCCGGACGAGCTCAAGCGCGCCGTCAACGAGGCCATGAAGTCCGGCAAGCCGACGCTCATCAACGCGGTGATCGATCCGGCCGCGGGCTCGGAGAGCGGCCGCATCGGCAACCTCAATCCGCAGAGCGTTCTGCAGAAGAAGAAGTAAGTCCACCCCTCAACCCTTAATTCCCTGCGGTTGGCGGGGGCAGACACAGAGTACGGAGCAACAGCATGACCAAAGCGCTCGAGGGCGTTCGCATTCTCGACTTCACCCACGTTCAATCAGGACCGACCTGCACGCAGCTGCTGGCGTGGTTCGGCGCCGACGTGATCAAGGTGGAACGTCCGGGCGTGGGTGACATCACCCGCGGCCAGCTGCAGGACATCCCGAACGTGGACAGCCTGTATTTCACCATGCTCAACCACAACAAGCGCTCGATCACGCTCGACACCAAGAACCCCAAGGGCAAGGAAGTCCTCACCGAGCTGATCAAGAAGTGCGACGTGCTGGTTGAAAACTTCGGCCCCGGCGTGCTCGACCGCATGGGCTTCCCCTGGGAGAAGATCCAGGCGATCAACCCGAAGATGATCGTCGCCTCGATCAAGGGCTTCGGCCCCGGACCGTACGAAGACTGCAAGGTCTATGAGAACGTCGCGCAGTGCACCGGCGGCGCCGCCTCCACCACCGGCTTCCGCGACGGCCTGCCGCTCGTCACCGGCGCGCAGATCGGCGATTCCGGCACCGGCCTGCACCTGGCGCTCGGCATCGTCACCGCGCTCTATCAGCGCACGCATTCGGGCAAGGGCCAGCGCGTCACCGCCGCGATGCAGGACGGCGTGCTCAACCTCGCCCGCGTCAAGCTGCGCGACCAGCAGCGCCTTGCCCACGGTCCCCTCAAGGAATACAGCCAATTCGGCGAAGGCATTCCGTTCGGCGATGCCGTGCCGCGCGCCGGCAACGATTCCGGCGGTGGCCAGCCCGGCCGCATCCTGAAGTGCAAGGGTTTCGAGACCGATCCGAACGCCTACATCTACTTCATCACCCAGGCGCCGGTCTGGGAGAAGATCTGCGACGTGATCGGCGAGCCCACCTGGAAGACCGATCCGAACTACGCCAAGCCGGCGGCCCGCCTGCCGCGCCTCAACGAGATCTTCGCCCGCATCGAGAAGTGGACGATGACGAAGACCAAGTTCGAGGCGATGGAGATCCTCAACAAGGACGACATCCCCTGCGGCCCGATCCTGTCGATGAAAGAGATCGCCGAGGACCAGTCGCTGCGCGCGACCGGCACCGTGGTCGAGGTCGACCACCCCACCCGCGGCAAGTACATCTCGGTCGGCAACCCGATCAAGCTGTCGGATAGCCCTAGCGACGTCGAGCGCTCCCCGCTGCTCGGCGAGCACACCGACGAGATCCTGCGCTCGGTGCTCGGCTTCTCCGACCATCAGGTCGCCGAGATCCACAAGTCCGGTGCGCTCGACCCGCCGCAGAAGCAGGCCGCGGAGTAACGGACCTATCAGTGAACGACGAAAGGCCGCCGGTTTCGGCGGCCTTTTTGTTCGGGCCAAAGGAACCGAACCGCACACCGTCCGTTACCCTCTTCGACCGGCATGCTCTCAGAAATGCGAACGTGCCGCCTCCACGGCGAGTGACCCAACCTCGCGCCAGACCCGCCCAACACTGAAGGATGATTCACCCTCCCGTTCAGAGGGTGACCAATCGATCCATATCGGCTTGCAGGCGGGAGGCGTCGCGTCAGGCGCTCCCGGGCTACGCCCATTGATCGAAGTGAGGTCGAAATGTTGAGAGATCAATCCTCTGATCGGGCCAAGCGCGAAGCCAACAAGGCGTTCAAGCCAGTCAAGACGCAGAAGCCGATGAACGACTATGCGAAGGGCCAGCACTCCCTCAACGAGAACCGCGAGCGGCTCAAAGCGGAGCGATTGGCCCGCGAGGCGAAGTCGAAAGAGCTGCTTGAAAAAGAGCCGCTTGAAAAAGGCTTGCCCGAATAGCTTGCCCGAATAGGAAGCGTCTTGTCGCCGGTTACGATCTGCATCCGGCCGGCTGAAAACCGCCGTGCAGTTTTCCGGATCATGCTTTAGAGCATCGAGAGAAGGACGACGCCGTCCTCGAGCTCCCCGGACGCCAGCCGGGTCCGCGCGATGCGCTCGAACTCAGTGCGGTGCTTCTGAAGATAGCTGAAGGCCTGTTTCTGCGTTTGGAACGTGGTCGCGAGCCGGCATATCTGTCGGCCAGCGCCAAGCGCCAGAAAAAAGGTGATTGTGCCACCGCCGTCCGACTTGGCTCTAGGCACGACCCGCACTCTTCGGCATGTGACCGGTCCTCTCCAGATTTCGTCGGTGGCGCTGCTGAAGTCGATTATTGCGGCGGCTTCCTCTTGCGCTTCGTCGGAGTCGATGCCGGCAACGATGCTCGAAGGGTCGCGTCGGCCGCTTCCTTGGCTTCGCGCAGTTCGCGCAGCCGCGCCATGTTCTTGCGAACGTCGACCGCCTGTTTTACGGCATCCGCCATGGCGCGCGCTCCTTCTTCAGCCGCCAATCGCTGGCGGTTGGAACGCGCGATACCTTCGGGTGACGGTTCTGCCGATTTCCTGGCGCTCATCCCTCACCCTGCTCCGAAAACAGACAAAACCCGCTCAATCCCTAGGATCGAGCGGGCAGCGTGGCCGTTTCAGTACATCCGTGAAACGGCACCAGGGAGCTCAGACCAGCGAGAGATTCTCTGCGCTGACTTTGCCCCGCATCTTGTCGGTCTTGGCCTCGAAGTTGACCTTTTGGCCTTCAGCGAGACCCGCAAGACCAGCCCGCTCGACCGCGCTGATGTGAACGAACACATCTTGGCCGCCGTCGTCGGGCTGAATGAATCCAAAGCCTTTCTGGCCGTTGAACCACTTCACGGTACCTGTCGTCATTTTCTTCTCCAAAGCGCGCAAGCGCACATTCCGCGTGACGCTCACGCAGAACCAATTCAATTCGTCGATGTCTCTGGAAAAGGAGCCCGCGGGCGCATTCAACAAGGCACAGCGGCTGAACGAACAGCTTTTAAGGTATACCTCACCGTCTCTACTTGCAAGGCTTGAGCAAGCTTAATTGTGCCAGTGGCTTCGGCGGAACATTTCCAGGTTCGAGGCGGCTACGCGAGGCTCCTCTGGCGAAACGCTTAGTGCGCACCGCTCGCGAGCTGCTCGCGGAAGAACTTCACCACCGACGCATTGAACTCGCGGTGAAAGCCAGCCCGGTCGAAGCCCGCCGGCACGTCTGTGCAGATGCGCGGCACGGCCACCGCCTGCTCCGGCGTGCACGGTGCGAGGAAGGCGAAGTGGCCGGCAGGAACCACATGCATCTCGGGCTTGCCCGTGAGCCACCCCGCAACACGCGCCACGGGCGAACCGTCGCCCACGCCGGGACCGCCGAACTGCGATCGCCATAATTGGAAAGGGAGTTTGATCGCGGCGAGATTCTTCCGGGTCAGAACTGCGGGTGCAGGATCGACGATCACCGCGGCGCGGATCCGAGCATCCTGCGGCGGGTCAGGCAGCGTTTCTCCGTTGTGGAGCTGGGCGCATGTTCCGGTCGTCTCCTTGCAGTTTTCGGCAAGCCAAGAGAAATCCGGCTTGGTTCCCATCAGCGCCAGACCGGTATAGCCTCCGAGCGAAAAACCGAAGAAGCCGACCTTGGCGGAATCGATCACCGCCCTGTCCTTCCAGTCCTTCAGCATGAAGTCGAGCAGACGCACCATGTCCGCCGGACGCGATCCCCACACCGGCAGCGTATCGCGCCGCGACGAGTCGTTGGTGGTGTCACCAGGGTGATTGATGGCGGCGACGATGAAGCCGGCATCGGCCAGCGCCTCCTCGGTGTCATGGTTCGCACCGAACCACCCGCCCCGGCCGTGCGAGAAGACGACGAGCGGCAACTTTGCACCCGTGACCGGACAATCCTTCACGCCCTTCAGGTCGAAATCGGCGCCGACTGAAAGACCGCCCAGCGCCACATGCGTCGGCTCGGCAGCGCACGGATACCAGATCGCGCCCGACAGCGCCGGATCGGATTGAAGCAGCTGAATGCCCGCGGCCCTGGCAGGCGAAGCAAGACAGCAGAGAATGACGGCAAAAGCCCATAGCGTCCTGTGCAACGGAAGCCCCCCTATTTCGCGCAGGAGTTGAATGGGGAACGGCAGCGGAATTGTGGCTTTTGTTGATGAGGCGTAGACATTGGGGCTGATCTTGCTGCGCAGGATGGGAGGTCACCATGTCACTACTGGGCAAGGCCGCCGTCGCGATGTGGTGGAGCGTTCGCCCCGAACAGCGCAGCGAGTTCGGCGACTGGCATTCGCATGAGCACTTTCCGGAGCGGATGAGCATTCCCGGCTTCCGGCGCGGTTCGCGCTGGACCAGCACGTCGGACGCGCAAGGCTTCTTCGTGCTCTACGAGCTCGCGCAGTACGAGGTCCTCACCTCGAGCGGATATCTCGACCGGCTCAACGCGCCGACGCCGTGGTCGACCAAGATGATGCCGCATCATCTCGGCATGGTCCGCAGCCAGTGCCGGGTGGCGGCGAGCTTTGGCGGCGGCGTCGCGAGGGCGCTGGCGACCATCAGGCTATCGCCCCAGGCCGGACGGGAGGCGGAGCTTCAAACGCGCCTCTCGGAAACGCTCAGCGCATTGGCGCTGCAGCCGGGGCTGACAGGCGCCCACCTCCTCTTCACCGACACGCCTCGCACGAGCGCGCCCACCACAGAGCAGCAGATCCGCGGCAGGGACGGCGCTGCCGACTGGATCGTCCTGCTGTCGGGTTACGATGCCGATGTGGTTGACGCCGGGATCGCCGGCCAATTCTCGCCGTCGTCGCTTCACGCGGCGGGTGCTCGCGAGGATATCAACATCGGCCGCTACAGGCTGGCATTCACGATGACGCCACAGGATGTCGCAGCGATCTAGCAACCCGGCCAGAAGGACCGCCGACAAAAAAAACGAGATGCCATGTCGGATCGGCGGCTTCCCGGTCGTCCTCGTGACATGAATGGGCCATAGACGCCAATCTCGGGCCCATCAATCACTGAGGATAACAACCATGCCCAGCACGATCCGCCTGCACCGCGTTCTCGCGACCAGCCCGCAAAAAGTCTATCGCGCCTTCCTGGAGGCCGATGCGATGGCGAAATGGCTGCCGCCGAATGGCTTCACCTGCACCGTGCATCATTTCGAGCCCAAGGTCGGGGGCACGTTCAAGATGTCGTTCCGGAATTTCACGACGGGCAACAGCCATTCGTTCGGCGGCGAATATGTCGAGCTCGTGCCCGGCGAACGTCTCCGCTACACCGACAGATTCGACGATCCCAACCTGCCCGGCGAGATCGAGGTCACCGTGATCCTGAAGAAGGTCTCGGTCGGCACCGAGATCGACATCACGCAGGCCGGCATCCCCGACGTGATCCCGCCGGAGGCCTGTTATCTCGGCTGGCAGGAATCGCTGCGCAATCTGGCGAAGCTCGTCGAGCCCGAGATCAATCAGTAGCCGTGACGAAAGTATCGTAGTTGGTGTCGTAGGGTGGGCAACGGCGCACTTGCGCCGTGCCCACGATCTTTCTCGTACGGCGACAGACGCGTTGGCACGCTTCGCTCTGCCCACCCTACGGCACTGTTCGATCAGATGCGCCGCTCTACCCACGCGGTCATTCCGAGCGCAGCGAAGCAATGACGGACAATCGTCAAGCGCCCGCCTTCGCCTCGAGCCCGCCGCCGGCAGTCCAGCGGTCCGGGTCGGGACTGTGCCCGATCAGCGCGAGGCCATAGGCGATCGACTCGAACTGGTCGCCCGACATCAGCCGTTCGTTGCCGAACCGTTCGGCGAACAGCTTTCGGACGGCGGGCACAAAAGAAGTGCCGCCGGTCAAGAACACCTTCTCGACCTCGCGCGCGGTGATGCCGGCTTCGGCCAGCACCTTGTCGACGGTGGCCCCCAGCCGGGCGATGTCGTCTGCAATCCAGGATTCGAAATTCTTCCGCGTGATGGTCGATCCGATATCGACCCCGCCGCCCTTGAAGCGGAAATCCACCTCGTCCTGCGCCGACAGCGCGACCTTGGCATCTGACACCGCGCGGTACAGCGAAAAGCCGAGGTCGAGATCGACGATGGTGATGAAATCCTCGAGCAGCTTCGGCTTCAGCGCGCTACGCGCAAGCTCCCGCAGCTCACGCAGATCGCCGTTGCTCTTCATCATCGCGAGCTGATGCCAGCGCGCGAGGTTGGTGTAATGGCCGCTGGGGACCGGCAGCACCTTGTCGAACGAACGGAAGCTGGAGCCCTTGCCGAGCCGCGGCGAGACGACGTGGTCGACGATGCGGTAGTCGAACGTGTCGCCGGCGATGCCGATGCCGGCGTGGCCGAGCGGCTCGGCGCGAAGGGCACCGCCCGCGCGCGAGAAACGCATCACGGAGAAATCGCTGGTGCCGCCGCCGAAATCCGCGACCAGCACGGTGGCATCGCGCTCGAGCCTTCGGGCAAAGGAGAACGCCGCGCCGACGGGCTCGTAGACGTAGCGCGCATGGCCGGCACCCAGGCGCTCGAACGCGGCGCGGTAGCGTTGCATCGCCAGCGCCTCGTCTGGATTGCCGCCGGCGAAGCGCACCGGGCGGCCGACCGTGATGGTCGAGGTCTCGAAGCCGAACCGCTCGCCACCATGGCGCGCCAGCGTCCGCAGGAACGCCGCCAGAATATCCTCGAACTTGAAGCGCTGCCGGAACACCTGCGTGGTGTTGAAGCTGCTGCTCGCCGCGAACGTCTTGAACGACTGCAGGAAGCGGTAGACGTGGCGTCCTTCGAGGAACGTCTCGATCGCCCACGGGCCGCCTTCGGCCTGGGCGCCGGCGCCCGGCCGGTCCTCCCAGAAGCACAGAGCCGACACGTAGACGCTGTGGCGTTGTCCGCCGTGGTCGAAGCGGATGGCCTCGACCCGGCGGTCGTCCGCCGCAAGCGCGACGACCGTGTTGCTGGTCCCAAAATCGATGCCGATCGAGACGGCGGGCGAGGCGCTCGACATGAACCACTCTGACAGATGATTGGAAGGGGGCAGACCACTAGCGGCTTTGACTTGCCCTGCCAAGCCTTGCCCTGCAAAGCTCTCGGCCATTGCGGCTCGCTTCAGGTTCGCGCGGTGGGCCCCGGTTTCCCCTTCAAGCGCATGGATATGCCTCTGGCAGGTACGCTTCGGCGTCCGGAGACGGCGTCTAAGCCCCGTTTGGAGGCCATTTAAGCCCGAACCGGCCTCATTAACCCGGCATTATGCTGCAATGCGGGACTTTGTATGCTGCTATGCAAACAAACGCGTAGACAGTGGCATCTGGTATACATAGTTTCATCCCCAGACGAGACGCCAAGACTGATCGTCTCAAGAAAGGGAATTCCAATGTCCAAGACCGCTTCCGTCGCTTTCGCCCCCTCCTCCTCGCTGTTCAGCCGCTTTATGGCTGCGGTTGACCGTTTCCTGATGGCGAGCGCCGAGATCTCCAATCACAACGGCGACCTGCCGCGTTTCGGCCTGTAAGTAAGGGCTCCCGGCGCAGCCGAAACGGCGCGGCCGGCAACCGCAGACGCTAGGTTTGATCAATGGCCCCCTCGTCGGGGCCATTTTCTTTTGGTCCTCGCTTCGGCCCGCGAACACGACTGCGACGATTGGTCCGCCGATCTGGCCGGCCGTCTAATTGTGAGCCGGCTGGCATCTCTCATACCATTCGACAACCAAAAACGATTGCGCGGCAAGGTGCTAGACGGGGATGCAGAGCGCGGGACGGGAACGGCCAAGGACATGGCACATTTGCCGATCCTGGCGGAGCCTTAGCCCAAAGGAGCGGATGTCGCGCCTTGTCCCCGCTCATAAACTTCTAGTTGGTGAGGCTGCAATGGGAGATCGACCGCAAAGGTGACCCCAAGCGCGTGAATCCGGATGGGCTGACGCGAGCCGGCAAAGAACGGCCGCGTTTCGACAGGGAGAGAAACGAGATGAAGTCATTCGTTCTGAATGTCGCTTTGGCGACAATGGCGATGTCGTGCGCCGACAGCACGGCAAGTTTTGCGGCCTGGGAGCCGGTTCGTCCGGTCGAGTTCATCGTGCCCGCAGGCACCGGTGGCGGCGCCGATCAGATGGCACGAACCATCCAGGGCATCGTCACCAAGCATAATCTCATGAAGCAGCCGATGGTCGTCATCAACAAGGCCGGCGGTGCAGGCGGCGAAGGTTTTCTCGATGTGAAGACGTCGTCGGGCAATCCGCACAAGATCATCATCACGCTCTCGAACTTGTTCACGACGCCGCTGGCGACGGGGATTCCGTTCAACTGGAAGGATTTGAGTCCGGTCGCGATGCTGGCACTGGATGAATTCGTGCTCTGGGTGAATGCCGAGAAGCCGTTCAGCACCGTCAAGGATTACGTCGACGCCGCGAAGAAGGCACCAAGCGGCTCGTTCAAGATGGGCGGCACCGGCTCGAAGCAGGAAGACCAGATCATTACGGTCGGCATCGAGAAGGCGATCGACGCCAAGTTCACCTACATCCCCTACAAGGGCGGCGGCGAGGTCGCGGTTCAGCTCGTCGGCAATCACATCGATTCCACCGTCAACAATCCGATCGAGGCCGTCGCGCAATGGCGCGGCGGCAAGCTCCGTCCGCTCTGCGTCTTCGACGCCCAGCCGATGGCCTATGACGAGCCGATCGCCGAGGGCAAGGCCTGGAAGGATATTCCGACCTGCAAGTCGCAGGGCCTCGCGATGGAATATCTCATGCTGCGCGGCATCTTCATGTCGCCCAAGGCCACCAAGGATCAGGTCGAGTATTACGTCGAGCTGTTCAAGAAGGTCCGGGCCACGCCGGAATGGCAGGATTTCATGAAGAGCGGCGCCTTCAACACGACCTTCCTGGCTGGAGCCGACTACGCCAAATGGATCGAGGCGGAGGAGAAGCGCCACGAAGGCCTGATGAAGGAAGCCGGCTTCCTCGCGCCGGGAAATTGATTCCCGAATTGACCCGCGACATCGTTGACGGATGAGGACGCCGGCCGTCCTCCCGTCTGCCGCGAAACACTGCGATTCCGCCTGGAGGCCCCATGACTGAACAATCCGAATCCGGCCCGACCCACAAGACGCTGGAGATCGGCATGGCGCTGTTGATCGGCGCCTTTGGTCTCGTCGTGATCTTCGGCAGCATCAAAGCCGGCATCAACTGGGGCGCGGAAGGCCCGCGTGCCGGATTCTTTCCGTTCTATGTCGGCGCCGCCATCGTCGGCGCCAGCGCAATCAACCTCTGGAGCGCGCAACGCGACGACGACGGCCGCCTGTTCGCGGCATGGGGGCAGCTTCGCCAGGTCATGAGCGTCGTCGTGCCCACCGCGATCTATGTCGGCTCGATGCCGTTCGTCGGCCTCTACGTCGCCTCGATGGTCTTCATCGCCTGGTTCATGCGCCGGCTCGGCGGCTATCGCTGGCTGACGGTCATCGCGGTGGCGGTCGGCATGCCGGTGGTGACCTATCTCGTTTTCGAGCGCTGGTTCCTGGTCCCGCTTCCCAAGGGGCCGTTCGAGGAATGGCTCGGCTTGTAGGATGTAAGAGCTGCACGCCGTCATCCCGTTATTGCTGCAGGATTCATCGATATGGAAGAGTTGGCCAATCTATTTCACGGCTTCGCGGTCGCCCTGCAGCCCTACAACATCATGCTGATGATCATCGGCATCACGCTCGGGGTCATCATCGGCGTGCTGCCGGGGCTCGGGGGCGCCAACGGCGTGGCGATCCTGCTTCCCCTGACCTTCAGCATGCCGCCGACGTCGGCGATCATCATGCTGTCATGCATCTATTGGGGCGCATTGTTCGGCGGCGCCATCACCTCGATCCTGTTCAACATCCCCGGCGAGCCCTGGTCCGTGGCGACCACCTTCGACGGCTATCCCATGGCGCAGCAGGGCAAGCCCGGCGAAGCCCTGACCGCCGCCTTCACCTCCTCCTTCGTCGGCGCGCTGTTTGCCGTCATCATGATCACGCTGGTCGCACCACTGGTCGCGGGCTTTGCGCTGCGATTTGGTCCGGCGGAGAAGTTCGCGGTGTACTTCCTCGCCTTCTGCAGCTTCGTCGGCCTCAGCAAGGAGCCGCCGTTCAAGACCATCGCTGCGATGATGATGGGCTTTGCGCTCGCAGCGGTTGGCCTCGATTCGATCACCGGCCAATTGCGGCTGACCTTCGGCGTCACGGAGCTGCTCAACGGGTTCGACTTCCTGATCGCCGTGATCGGCCTGTTCGGGATCGGCGAGATTCTGCTGACCATGGAGGAAGGGCTCGCCTTCCGCGGCGGCAATGCCAGCATCAACCTTCGGGTCGTGCTTCAGACCTGGCGCGAGCTGCCCGCCTACTGGATGACCTCGCTGCGCTCCTGCCTGATCGGCTGCTGGATGGGCGTCACGCCCGCCGGAGCGACGCCGGCATCCTTCATGAGCTACGGCATCGCCAAGCGCCTGGCGCGGCGCGGCAACAACTTTGGCAAGGGCGAGATCGAAGGCGTGATCGCGCCGGAGACGGCGGCGCATGCGGCGGGCACCTCGGCGCTGCTGCCGATGCTGTCGCTCGGCGTGCCCGGCTCGCCGACGGCTGCCGTGCTGCTCGGCGGCCTCCTGATCTGGGGCCTGCAGCCGGGGCCGATGCTGTTCGTCGAGCAGAAGGAGTTCGTCTGGGGCCTGATCGCATCGATGTATCTCGGCAATCTCGCCGGCCTCATCGTCGTGCTCACCTGCGTGCCGCTCTTCGCCGCGATCCTGCGCGTGCCCTTCGGCATCATCGCCCCGCTCATCCTGGTGCTGTGCGCGATCGGCGCCTATTCGGTGCACAACAGCACCTTCGACGTGATGCTGATGCTGGTGTTCGGCGTGCTCGGCTATCTCCTGAAGAAGTGCAACTACCCGCTGGCACCTCTCGTGCTCGCCATCGTGCTCGGCGACAAGGCGGAGGAGGCCTTCCGCCAATCGCTGCTGGGATCGCAGGGCTCGCTCGGGGTGTTCTTCTCCAACGGCCTCGTCAGCACCATCATGGCGCTCGGTCTGGTCGCCCTGTTCTGGTCCGCGATCCAGGAAGGCTACAGCCGGCTGCGCATGTCGATGGCGTGAGGCGCGCGCCGGCGCAAGCGGCCGCCGAATCCGCCGTGCGGCCGGACTTCTGGAATATAGAATTCCAGGATTGAGCGGTCATGGCACGGCCGTGCACCGATGTGCCCGGGGGCAGCGCGCACCGCCGACCGGAAGCTGGAAGCTCTGGATGCGCGGGTTCCAGCAGCGCTTGCGGCTTCGCCGCAACAAGGAAGACTTCTCACGAAATCAATGCGTTGATCGCAGGCCGAAAACGATTGGGCTTTACAAGCGAGCAGCCATGGCGCATGTGAAGAATCCGCGATATTTCGCCGCACCCTCCAGTCCGTCGCTTGAATCTTGGCATAATGAATACCAGGATGCGGACCAGCGCACGCATAAAAATGATCGGCGCCTTCGGGAGGGTTTTTTATGACAGACATGGTGCAGTCAACAGCGGCCCCAGGTGTCGCGCGCGTCAGCGATGCCTATCGCTGGACGCAGTTGGCGGTTGGCGTCGCGGCGATGGTGATGATCGCCAATTATCAATACGGCTGGACGTTCTTCGTCCCCGACATCCAGAAGAAGTTCGGCTGGGATCGCGCGTCGATCCAGTGGGCCTTTACGCTCTTTGTCCTGTTCGAGACCTGGCTGGTCCCGATCGAAGGATGGTTCGTCGACAAATACGGTCCGCGCATCGTGGTGCTGGTCGGCGGCGTGCTCTGCGCCATCGGCTGGGTGATCAACGCGCAGGCCACCACGCTCAACGGCTACTATCTCGGGATGATCATCGCGGGCATCGGCGCCGGCGGCGTCTACGGCACCTGCGTCGGCAACGCGCTGAAGTGGTTTCCGGACAAGCGCGGTCTCGCCGCGGGCATCACGGCGGCGGGCTTCGGTGCGGGCTCCGCGCTGACCGTCGCGCCGATCCAGGCCATGATCAAGGACAGTGGATTCCAGACCACCTTCCTCTATTTCGGCCTCGGACAGGGCATCATCATCTGCATCCTCGCCTTCTTCCTGCTCGCGCCGAAAGCTGGCCAGGTGCCGAACGTGGTGGCCAACGCCAATCTGCTGCAGACCCGGCGCAACTACCAGCCGACCGAGGTGCTGCGTCAGCCGATCTTCTGGCTGATGTACTTCATGTTCGTGATCGTCGGCGCCGGCGGCTTGATGGTGACGGCCAACCTGAAGCCCATCGCGGCCGACTGGAAGGTCGACAACGTGCCGGTCACGCTGATGGCGGTGACGATGACGGCAGTGACGTTCGCGGCCACGATCGACCGCGTGCTCAACGGCCTGACGCGTCCGTTCTTCGGCTGGATCTCCGACATGATCGGCCGCGAGAACACGATGTTCATCGCCTTCGGCATGGAAGGCGTCGGCATCTGGATGCTCTACCTCTGGGGCCACGATCCGGTCTGGTTCGTGCTGCTCTCGGGCTTCGTGTTCTTCGCCTGGGGTGAGATCTACTCGCTGTTCCCCTCGACCTGCACCGACACGTTCGGCGCCAAGTTCGCGACCACCAATGCCGGCCTGCTCTACACTGCGAAGGGCACCGCCGCACTGTTGGTCCCGATCGGCAATTACATGCAGCAATCGTCGGGCAATTGGGACAACGTGTTCATCATCGCGGCCGGTGCCAACATCCTGGCTTCGCTGCTGGCGATCGCGCTGCTCAAGCCGTGGCGCAAGGTCGTGGTCGCAAAGTCGACCGTCTGACACGCTCCACCACAGCTCATCATCGAGCAAACGCCCGGCCTCGCGGCCGGGCGTTTTTCGTTTTGCACGAGGTCTTTGCGCATCGGCGCATTTTCTTGGCCGGCCCGCCAAGTTAGCCCTTGCATTCTGGGATATGGTATACCAAGCTCCGCGCCGCGCTTGCGACGATAAGCCACAACATTTGCGACACTGGGTCATCTTGCAATCCCAAGTCGCATTCAATCAGGCGCGTTGGGAGGTTCTTGATGATTTCCAGCACGGACGGCGCCGTCACGGCCGCGCCTCTTCGCACCGGGTTCCGTTGGCTCCAGCTCGTCATGGGCATCGTCTGCATGGCGATGATCGCCAACCTGCAATATGGCTGGACGCTGTTCGTCGATCCGATCGATGCGGCCCATCACTGGGGACGCGCCGCGATCCAGCTTGCCTTCACGGTCTTCGTCGTCACCGAGACCTGGCTGGTGCCGATCGAGGCCTGGTTCGTCGACAAATACGGCCCGCGCATCGTCGTCATGTTCGGCGGCGTGATGATCGCACTGTCCTGGATTCTCAACTCCTATGCCGACAGCCTCACCTTGCTGTACGCGGCCGCGATCATCGGCGGCATGGGTGCGGGCGCGGTGTACGGCACCTGCGTCGGCAACGCGCTGAAATGGTTTCCCGACCGCCGCGGCCTTGCCGCCGGCGCGACGGCCGCAGGCTTCGGCGCGGGCGCCGCGCTCACCATCGTGCCGATCGCGACCATGATCGCAGCGAGCGGCTATCAGCACGCGTTCTTCACCTTCGGCATCGGCCAGGGCGTGATCGTGTTCGTGCTCGCCTTCTTCATCCAGCCGCCGCGGCTCTCGATCCCGCCGAAGAAGAAGCAGCTCAACCTGCCGCAGACCAAGATCGACTTCACCCCGCCGCAGGTGCTGCGCAGCCCTATTTTCTGGGTGATGTATCTCGTCTTCGTCATGGTCGCATCCGGCGGCCTGATGACCGCGGCGCAGATCGGCCCGATCGCGCACGACTTCAAGATCGCCGATACCCCGGTCACGCTGGCCGGATTCCAGATGGCGGCACTGACCTTCGCGATCTCGCTGGACCGCATCCTCGACGGTTTCGGACGCCCCTTCTTCGGCTGGGTCTCCGACACGATCGGCCGCGAGCACACCATGTTCATCGCCTTCGGCACCGCGGCGCTGATGCTGCTGACGCTGTCGGCTTACGGTCATGTCCCGGTCGTGTTCGTGCTCGCGACCGCGGTGTATTTCGGCGTGTTCGGCGAGATCTACTCGCTGTTCCCCGCGACCTGCGGCGACACCTTCGGCTCGAAATTCGCGACCACCAACAACGGCATGCTCTACACCGCGAAGGGCACCGCCTCCCTGCTCGTCCCGCTCGCCAGCGTGATCTCGGCGACCTACGGCTGGAAGGCCGTGTTCGTGGTCGCGGTCGCCTTGAACGCGACGGCGGCGCTGACGGCATTGTTCGTGATCAAGCCGATGCGCCGTTCCTTCATCCTCGGCAAGGAAGCCGAGAGCGCGGGCACAGCAACCGGCAGGGCCGAGACCACTGCAAAGACCGAGACGGCGTAGCCGCCACTGACATTGCAGGGATCAACAAGGGGGCGCAGCGATGCGCCCCTTTTCTTTTCGTACCCCTCAAACGTCAGCATTGCTGTCGCAAGATTTTTCGGATCACCCAAACCAGCGCTTGACGATTGGCATTATGTATACCACACTTCTCCCAACATTCACCCCAGGGAGGTTGCAATGCTGGTCGGAGACATTCTGCGCAAGAAGACGCCGCGCGTTGTCACGGTGCGGATGAACGAAACGGTGGGTATCGCCGCCAAGCTGATGCGCGCCAACAACATCAGCGCTCTCGTGGTCAAGGACGTGGTCCGCTCCGAGGGTAACACCGCGGTCGGCATGTTCACCGAGCGCGACGTGGTGCGCGCCGTCGCCGAGCACGGCACGAATGCCGTCAACGTCAAGGTCTCGCAGCTCGTCTCGGTGCAGCAGCTGGTGTCCTGCACCTCGAGCGACACGATCGAGCACGTCCGCCATTTGATGAACCGGCATCACATCCGCCATTTGCCTGTCATCGACGATTACAGCCTCGTCTCCGTCATCAGCATGCGCGACATCGCAGCTGCCGTGGACGAAGCCATCAACGGCACGCCGCAAGCCGCAGCCTAAAGCGACGACCCTTCCCCTGTGACTACCGGCCCCGGCTCGGATTCTTCCGAGCCGGACCGGATCTTTCGTCCCAAGTTCCGGCTTCGGCTCCTTCGCGAGGACTTCATGAAGATCTGCATCTACGGCGCCGGCGCGATCGGCGGATATCTCGGGGTTCAGCTTGCGCGCGCAGGCGCCGATGTCAGCCTCATCGCGCGCGGCGCGCACCTTGCCGCAATGCGCGAGCGCGGCCTGACGCTGCTCGCGGGCGAGGAGACGCACATCGTGCATCCGCGCTGCACCGACGATCCCGCCGAGCTCGGCGTGCAGGACTACATCATCATCACGCTGAAGGCGCACTCGATCACCGGTGTGATCGAGAAGATGCAGCCGCTGCTCGGCCCTCACACCCGCATCGTCACCGCCGTCAACGGCATCCCCTATTGGTACTTCTACAAGCACGGCGGCCAATACGAGAATTCGACGCTGGAGAGCATCGACCCCGGCGGGCGGCAGTGGCGCGACATCGGCGCCGAGCGCGCCATCGGCTGCATCGTCTATCCCGCCACCGAGATCGAGGCGCCCGGCGTGATCCGCCACGTCTACGGCAACAACTTCCCGCTCGGCGAGCCCTCCGGCGAGATCACGAGCGACGTGCAGCGCCTTGCCGATCTGTTCGTCGCGGCCGGCCTGAAGGCGCCGGTGCTCGACCGCATCCGCGACGAGATCTGGCTCAAGCTGTGGGGCAATGTCTGCTTCAACCCGATCAGCGCCCTGACCCATGCAACGCTCGACGTGATCTGCACCGATCCGTCCACGCGCGCGCTGTCGCGCGCGATCATGGTGGAGACGCAAGGCATCGCCGAGACCTTCGGCGTCAAATTCCGCGTCGATGTCGAGCGCCGCATCGAGGGCGCCCGCAAGGTCGGCGCGCACAAGACCTCGATGCTGCAGGATCTCGAGCGCGGCCGCCCGATGGAGATCGACCCGCTCGTCACCGTGGTGCAGGAGATGGGCCGCCTCACCGGCATCGCCACGCCCGCGCTCGATTCGGTGCTGGCGATGGTGACCCAGCGCGCCCGCATCGCCGGTCTCTATGACGGCGTCTCGACACCTTCAGATCCCCGCGCACTGGCGGTGGCGTGATGGCGGGCGAGATGAAGCAGTGGCTGCGCTTCCGGAACAATGGCGCGACCGGTTTCGGCACGCTGACGCCACCGGGCATCAGCGTGCACGAGGGCGAAATGTTCGGCCGCCATGCGGCCACCGGCAAGATTCTGGCGCTGTCGGAGGTCGAGCTGCTGGCGCCTTGCGCGCCCAGCAAGATCGTCGCGCTCTGGAATAATTTCCACGCGCTCGCGGCCAAGCTCAACCAGCCCGAGCCGCCGGAGCCGCTTTATCTGCTGAAGGCCACCACCACCATCACGGCGCCCGGCGCCGTGATCCGCCGTCCCTCTTATTACGATGGCAAGACCACCTATGAAGGCGAGCTCGGCATCGTCATCGGCAAGACCTGCGCGCGCGTCTCCCCCAGCGAAGCCAACAGCTGCATCTTCGGCTATACCTGCGTCAACGACATCACCGCCAACGACATCCTGACCAGCGACCCCACCTTCCCGCAATGGGCCCGCGCCAAGGGCATCGACGATTACGGCCCGTTCGGCCCGGTCATCGCAACCGGCCTCGATCCGGCCAAGCTGACCGTCCGCACCATCCTCAACGGCGCAGAGCGGCAGAATTACCCGATCTCCGACATGATCTTCTCGGCGCAGGAGCTGGTCAGCAGGATCTCCCACGACATGACCCTGCTCCCCGGCGACCTCATCGCCGTCGGCACCTCGGTCGGCGTCGGCGTGATGAAGGAGCCCGTGAACACGGTCACCGTCGCGATCGACGGCATCGGCGAGCTCACCAACGAGTTTCGGCTGTAGCTGCAAACACCATCCCGAAGCCCGGATGAGCGAAGCGATATCCGGGACGGCTCTTCGCTGTGGTCCCGCATGTCGCTCCGCTCATGCGGGCGACTGACTTATTCTCGCTGCAGCGCGGCAAAATTGATCCGGCGCAAATTGCGCCGGCACGGCCGCCTTATCCTTCCCGGCAATCCATTTCTGACGCCAGGGAGGACACCATGACGAATGCAAGTAATGCACTTTTGTGGACGGCTCTGTACTTCGCTCTCGCGTTCGGTGCGATCTTCGCGGTCTGGTTCGCCGACAAGATGCGCTCGAACTTCCTCGGGAAATAGCGCACGGCGCCGCAGCCCGGATGAGCCAAGCGACATCCGGGACGACTCTTCGCATGGTCCCGCATGTCGCTCCGCTCATGCGGGCTACTAACGCTGCTCGATCCGTCGTGGCCGGGCATGACGCGTGTGCGGGAACGTCTGTCCGGGAAAACCCGGCACTCCTCGCGCCGTCCACCCATCGGCCAATGCAACCAGCCGTGGATCACGCCGCCCGAAACAGCCCACAAGTCTGCCCGCCCCTTGCGCTCGGTTCCGCTCTTGGCAATCATGGCGAAAATGTGCGCCGGCGTGTGGAATTCACGATGTGGCTGTTTTTCCTGGTTGCCTGGTTCGGCCTGTTGGCCATCGTCGCGGTCGTCGCCCAGCAGGCGTTCGGTCACGACATCAGTCACCTGCCCGCCTGGTTCGCGGGCCTGCCGGTGCCGCAGCGCATCGCGACCGGAATATTCCCCGCCCTCGCGCTGACCCTGATCGGCGCTTCGGCCTGGCGGCTGTCGCGCCAGGATCGCAGCCTGAAGACGCTGCGGGACCGGCTCAAGAAGACCCGCGAGGACGTCGTCGTCGCCCACGCCCTGCAAAACCATCTCGACGCGACCGTCCAGCACCTGATCGAGAGCGACCCAAGGGAGGCGGTCTCCGCGCTGCACGACAAGCTGGGCGAGACCGAGCGGCGCGCGCTGCTCCAGCAGGGCCGCAACCAAGCCACCGACATGCACGACCAGCTCGCCGAAATCCGCAGCCGCCAGCAGCACCTGCGCGACATGGTCGGCAAGGTCGCCGAGCAGCGCCGTGCGGTCGAGCCCGTCTTCACCGAGATCCGCGACCGTCAGAATCAGCTCGAACGCTCCCTGCACGATCTCGAGACCGACGACCGCAAGAACAATCTCGCCGATCGGCAGAGGGACATCGCGCGCGACGTGGCGGCGCTTCTAGGGCGGGTGAACGGCGTCCAGGAGACATTTGCGACCCTCAACCAGTACAAGGAGGATCTGGCGAAATCCCACGCCGAGCTGGTGCCGCTGCGGTCAACCGACGCCGGCATCAACGCCCTGATCGGCGAGCTCAGCCTCAGCCACGAGCGCCTTGCCAAGACCATCGACGAGCTCGAGACCGGCGGCGAGACGCCGCTTCCCACCCGCGTCGAGACGCTGTCGAAGAACAAGATCGAGATCGAGCAGCGCCTCGCCCGCATCGACGACAGCTTCAACATTCTGAAAAGCATCCGGCTCGACTTCGAGGAGCTCGGCCAGCGCCAGGCGCAGCTCGAACGCTCGCTCGCCGATGTCGAGACGGACGCCGACGGCAAGACCCTTGCCGACCGCCAGAACGCGCTGAACGATTTCGTCCTGCAGTCGCGCCAGCGCCTCGGCGCCCTGCAGGAGACGCTGGCGACGCTGAACGCCTTCAAGACGGAGCTGTCGAAGTCGCAGGCCGACCTCGTCCCGTTGAAGGCGCCGGTGTTCGGCATCGAGGCCCTGATCGCGGACGTCGGTGCCACCCGCGATCTCCTCGCCAAAACCGTCGGCGAGATCGAGACGAATGGCGACGTCACCCTCGCCTCGCGCGTCGATGCGCTGACCCAAAGCAAACGCGAGGTCGAAGACCGCCTCGCCCGCATCTTCGACAATTTCAACGCACTCGATGCCTTGCGCAAGGACATCGGTGGCATTTTCGCGACGATCAGGAATAGTTTGAACCGGATCGGGTGAAGGCCTTCTTGTAGGATGGGTAGTGCGCAGCGAAACCCATCACATCTCCTCGCGCAAACGGCCGATGGGGTTCGCTTCGCTCTACCCATCCTGCGAGCTGCGAGCCCTCCGAAACATCCAGACACATCACATCTGCGCGCGTCAGACATATGCCGCCAACATGTCCCCTGCGCGCCGCAACTTGGACGCATTCGGACGTCCATCTCTGAGGCGTGTCTGGGGGCACGGCATGGCCGTGTTTGGACCAAACCTTCTAGGGGTATCAGCTGTGAAGAAGATTGTAATTGCTCTGGGTGCCACGCTTGCTCTGGTGACGGCTGCGAACGCTGCGGACCTGCCGCGCCGCCAGCCGGTACCTGTCTATCCGGCCGAGCAGGCGCCGATCGGCAAGATGCCGATTGGCAAGAGCCCGGTTGGAAAGGCCCCGATCGGCAAGGCGCCGGGCCCGGTCGCTGCGCGCTACTGACGCGCAACAAACCAAGCGCAAAACTGGCGTAAGCGGCCGACAGTCGAGGGGCACAGCGTGACGAACAAACCTGATCGATCGGGACCCTGCATCCTTGCGGGGTTCGCCCTCGCAGCCATGATCGCCTGTACGACGCCCTCGGCCTCGGCCCACGAAGCGAACAAGCGCGTTGCCGATGCCAACGCGCTTGCCACGACCGACACCACATCACGACCTCAGCCGCAATCGGCGCGGCGCTCCGTCGCGCGCGCGGAGAAGGGTCCCTATTACGTCGACTTCCGCGCCCGCACGGCCGCGAGCTGGGGCCACGCCTTCGTCTGGTACGGCAAGACCAGCGAGAAGGCGGTCGAGGTCGCAGGGCTGACGCCGGCCGGCGACACGCTCGCCTACGTGCTCGGCCACGTCACCTTCGTGCCGTCGGAGACCGGCGCGAGCTACGGCGATCTCGATCCGGAATATCTGACCGCGAACTATCGCGTCTACCTGAACGAGGCCGACGCCAAGCGCGTGTTCGCCTACATCAAGAAACTGCAGGCGAACTCGCCGGTCTGGAACGCCGAGACCATGAACTGCACCGGCTTCATCGGCGACATCGCCGAGTACATGGGCTTGAAGGTCCCGTATCGCTGGCAGCGTCCGGAAAACTTCGTCAACCGCCTCAAGGAAATGAACGGCGGCCGCCAGATCGTGCGGCTGTCGGCGGAGTAGCTGTCCGTTCCATACTCGGTGTCATTGCCCGCCTTGTGCGCGCTTGCGCACTGGAGCGGGCAATCCAGTATTCCAGAGGCAGCGAGGCAGGGGCGAGAAGCCGCGGCGTACTGGATGCCCCGCCTTCGCGGGGCATGACGGTCGAGTTTGAAGAAGCACCCTCGCCCGTCGGGCAAAACACCCGGACAAATTCCTCCACCCACCTGTCAAGCCCAGCCACATCAAATATTCCGCTTTACCGAACTTCTGATTTACCGTACAAGCAAGCCACCCTGGCCCGAGACAAGGGGCGGATCGCGATCGTCACGAACCGCGGGCCGGGGTGCGATGGACGCGACGGCGTCGGGCGCGAGCAGCATTGCAGGGCGGGAAACCGTGAGCAAAGCGCTTTCCGCGCATACGACCCGGCGCCGACAGCGTCTTCGCATGGCTTCGGGCGTGAGCACACGCCAGCACTCGAAGTCCCAGCGAAGACGTGCGCGGACGGTCAAGTCGTGTGGTCCTGACGCCCGGGGTCTGTGCGTCAAGTCCTGCGGTGATGTGGCGACCAACCGGTGCGCGCATCAATCACCCGCAAGGCGACGGGGGCAATAGTGCATCGCTCCCCGGGGAGAGCACGAAGTACGCCGTAAACCATCGCGCAGGGAAGGCCGGGCGTTCGGCTCACCTGTGGTCCACCCCGTGTGCATCTTCGTAGCGCACGGACTTACGGGTGCCAGCCGGCGCCCGGCCTTCCCTGCGCCCTTGTCTTTCATGAGGGCAACGCGACGACGCAAAGCTCGGGCGGAAGATGCCGCGAGAGCGCGAAGGTGTGTCCACTGTTTGAAGAACCGGATCGAGGTTATCCGTGCCCCGGACGCAGCGCAGCGTCCCTTCGACGGTGCGCTGCAGAGCCGGGGCCCATCTTTCAGAGCCCTCGCTGAGCATGGGTCCCGGCTCTGCGCAGCAACGTGAAGGACGTTGCAGCGCGTCCGGGACACGAGCCCCCCAAATTATCCGCCCCACGGAATCCTCCCTCTCCCTGCATGCTCGCCCCGCCCCCACCGCACGCCCCGCTGATAGACTTTTGCCACCCCCGGCGGCATCCTTCCGCCATCACCGACAATAGAGCCTGCGGGCCACCGAGGGGGAAACACAGCATGTTGCAGACGCGGTTCACGAAACTCGTCGGCGTCGAGCACCCGATCGTCCAGGGCGGCATGCAATGGGTCGGGCGCGCCGAGCTGGTCGCCGCCGTTGCCAATGCCGGCGCGCTCGGCTTCATCACCGCACTGACCCAGCCGACGCCGGAGGATCTGACCAAGGAGATCGCGCGCTGCCGCGACCTCACCGACAAGCCGTTCGGCGTCAACCTCACCATCCTGCCCGCGATCAAGCCGCCGCCTTATGCCGAATACCGCGCGGCCATCATCGAGAGCGGCATCAAGGTGGTCGAGACCGCCGGCAACAAGCCGCAGGAGCATGTCGACGAGTTCAGGAAGCACGGCGTCAAGGTCGTGCACAAATGCACCAGCGTCCGCCACGCGCTCTCGGCCGAGCGCATGGGCGTCGACGCCATCTCGATCGACGGCTTCGAATGCGCCGGCCATCCCGGCGAGGACGACACGCCCGGCCTGATCCTGATCCCCGCCGCCGCCAACAAGGTCAAGATCCCGATGATCGCCTCGGGCGGCTTTGCCGATGCCCGCGGTCTCGTCGCAGCGCTGGCGCTGGGCGCCGACGGCATCAACATGGGCACGCGCTTCATGGCGACCAGGGAGAGCCCGATCCACCAGTCCATCAAGGAGAAGATCGTCGCCAATGACGAGCGCGAGACCGAGCTGATCTTCCGCACCATGCGCAACACCTCGCGCGTCGCCAAGAACGAGATCTCGACCAAGGTCGTCGCGATGGAGAAGGAAGGCGCGAAGTTCGAGGACATCCGCGAGCTGGTCGCGGGTGCCCGCGGCAAGATGGTCTATGCGACCGGGAATTCCGACGAAGGCATCTGGTCGGCCGGCCAGGTGCAGGGCCTGATCCAGGACATCCCGAGCTGCGCCGAACTCATCTCCCGCATCGTGCGCGAGGCGGAGGCGATCATCCGCAGCCGGCTCGAAGGCATGATCGTTCATCCGAATGCGCAAGCTGCGGAATAGTCACTGCAAGAAGCGAGAGCGATTCATGAAAGCTTACGTCTACGGTCCTGACGGCGCTCGGATTTCCGACGTCGCTCAACCAAAGCCCAAAGGCACGCAGGTGCTGGTCAAGGTCCGCGCCTGCGGCCTCAATCGCGCCGACACCGGCATGCGCAGGGGGCACGCCCACGGCGCGGCCGGCGGCGCCGGCACCGTGCTCGGCATGGAATGGGCCGGCGAGGTCGCCGAGCTCGGGCCGGATGCCAAGGGCGTGAAAATCGGCGACCGCATCATGGGCTCGGGCGGCGCTGCGTTTGCCGAGTACACGCTGGCCGATCACGGCCGGCTGTTCCGCGCACCCTCGAACATGAATTTCGAGGAAGCCGCCACCCTGCCCGTCGCGCTCGCGACCATGCACAACGCCGTCGTCACCGTCGGCGGCGTGCAGGCAGGCCAGAGCGTGCTGATCCAGGGCGCCAGCTCCGGCGTCGGCCTGATGGCGATGCAGATTGCAAAACTCAAGGGCGCCAAGCTCGTGATCGGCTCGTCGACCGATGCCACGCGCCGCGGCCGGCTGAAGGAGTACGGCGCCGACCTCGCCGTTGATTCCTCCGATCCCAAATGGGTCGACGAGGTCCTGAAGGCGACGAACGGCGAAGGCGTCGACCTCATCGTCGACCAGGTCTCGGGCAAGGTCGCGAGCCAGAACCTCGCCGCGACCAAGGTGAAGGGCCGCATCGTCAATGTCGGCCGGCTCGGCGGCACCCATGCCGATTTCAACTTCGACCTGCATGCCGCGCGCCGCATCGACTATATCGGCGTCACCTTCCGCACCCGCACCATCGAGGAAGTCCGCGAGATCTTCGAGGAGGTCAGGAAGGACATCTGGGGCGCGGTGGAATCGCGAAAACTGCAGCTGCCGATCGACAAGGTGTTCGCGTTCGACGACATCGACAAGGCGTTCGAGCACATGGAGGCGAACAAGCATCTCGGGAAGATCGTGGTGACGGTGTGAGGCATACCGCGGTCCCGTAGGGTGGGCAAAGCGGCTTGTCCGCCGTAGCTCGAAGAGCGAAGGCGGAAGCGTGCCCACGATCTGTATCCATCACTGACGAATGGTGGGCACGGCGCTTTGCGCCTCTGCCCACCCTACGAGACTAGGCACGACGCGGATTGCTCCTGCAAATCACTAGCGACTACTCCTGTGGATCATCACTTGATGTCCCGCGCTGGGCTGCTAAATCCCCGCCATGACCTCCCAGCACAGCAAAACCTCGGTCGCCGCGATCTCGATCTTCGCCAGCGGCGGCATGGCGGCGGCCAAGTTCGCGGTCGGCATCGCGATCGGCTCGCTCGCGCTGATCTCCGAGGCCCTGCACTCCTCGATCGACCTGGTCGCAACCATCATCACCTGGGCGGTGGTGCGGGTATCGGACAAGCCGGCGGACGACGAGCACCATTACGGCCATGGCAAGCTGGAGAGCATCTCCGCGCTCGGCGTCACCGCCCTGCTCTACGTGCTCGCCGGCGGCATCCTGGTCGAGTCCTATAGCCGGCTGCGCGAGGGAACCCCGCCGCCGACCATTTCGGCCGTGCCGTTCGTGGTGCTGGTGATCGACATCATCGTCAATTTCTGGCGTGCCCGCGCGCTGCACCGCGCCGCGCGGGAAACCGGGAGCCAGGCGCTTGCGGCCGATGCGCTGCACTTCGCCTCTGATGTCATGGGCTCCTTCGCCGTGATCGCGGGCCTGATCCTCGCCGCCCTCGGCTTCTGGTGGGGCGACGCCGCCGCTGCCGCCGCGGTCGCCGTGATGATCGCCCTGCTCGGCCTGCGCATGGCCGGCTCGACCGTGCAGACGCTGGTCGACCGCGCCCCGCAGGGTGCGCAGGAGAAGGCCACGGCCGCGATCCGCAGCGTCCCGGGCGTGATCGACGTCGGGCGGCTGCGCGTGCGCATGGTCGGCGCGACCACGTTCATCGACACCATCGCCAAGGTGCCGCGGACCTATCCGATCGACCGCGTCGAGGAGATCAAGCGCAGCGCGCAGGCCGCCGTGGACAAGGCGTTCGGCGATGCCGACCTCACCTTCACCGCCGTCCCCGTCGCCCGCGACAACGAGACCGTGCGCGACCGCATCATGGTGATCGCGCATAATTCGGGCCTCGCCGTCCACCACGTCACGGTGCACGATCTCGGCGGCAAGCTGATCGTCAGCATCGACCTCGAGGTCGACGCCGGCATGCAGTTAGAGGCAGCCCATGACGTCGCCAACACGCTGGAGCGGAACATCCAGGAGGAGTTCGGCGCCGACGTCGAGGTCGACGTCCATATCGAGCCGCTGGAGCCGGAACTGCCGTTCGGGGTCGATGCCGCGCCCGAACGCGTCCAGGCCATCGCCGCCGCGCTGACTGAATATGCCGCCGGCAGCGAGATCCACGACATCCACAATGTGCGCGTCCGCAACACCGACGCCGGCGAGATCGTCAACTTCCACTGCCGCGCCGCGCCGTCGATGAGCGTGATCAAGGTGCACGAGCACGTCGACGCCATCGAGCGCGCGCTGCGGCGCGCGTTCCCGAGCGTGAAGCGCGTGATCAGCCACGCCGAACCGCCGCGTGCGTGACGCAGAATGTGCGAGGAGTCACACGTTCTCGTTTCGGACTCGTCACGCACGTGAGTTTGCGGGTACTCCGCGCGCAAACTGCGCATTGGATAAGAATAAATACGCGTTAACGATTCATTGACTCTCGACACCCCGCGAAAACTGGATTCAAATCGCTGTGATTCGGAAGCGATGTGGGGCTGCTTCCGGACTTCAGTTGCAAGCTGGTTTTCAGGGGGCCGAAGGCATGTCGCGTGCAGACGCCGCGAACGCGTGCGTCCAATCCGATTCGATCAAGGGATTGGCGCAATCGATCGCGAAACCTGCCTATCATCGGCTCTTGATTGCAGAGCCGGCGCTTCGTCGCGCCGTGCCGACGCTCATCATCGCGTTCCTGATCACGATCTGCCTCGGCGCGTTCGTGCAGGTCGTCGACCAGACGCGCCAGAAGCGGCTGGTGATCCGGCACGACATCTCGGCGCTGGCCGATCTGCTCGCCGAACGCATCGACCGCCTCACCTCCGTCCGACAGGAGCGGCTCAAGAACATCGAGAGCCTGCCGGCGCTGTTGCCGGATATGATCCCGTCCTGGGGCACGGCCTCGGGCCGCCACGTCATCGTCACCTCGGCCGGCGTCGAGCGTCGTGTCCTCGCCCGCGTCCCGGTCGACAGCGACCCTTCCGGCAACGACCGCCTGCTCGACGCCATCACGACCGCACAATTGCTGGCCGCGCCGACGCGCGACGGCAACGTCTCCGACATGACGCTGCCGAGCGGCAACGCCGCGATGGCGACCTCGCGGCAGATCAAGTCGCTGCCCGGCTTCATCACCGTGATCCAGGAGCGCAACGAGCCGATCTGGGGCTCCGATGCCGCGCTCTCGGTGACGCTGTCGGCGACGACCGGATTCGTCGTCCTGATCCTGGGCTTCGCCTTCCACTGGCAGTCCACCCGCGCCCGCGAAGGCGACCTCATCAACGACGCCGTGCGCGGCCGGATCGACACCGCGCTCAACCGCGGCCGCTGCGGACTGTGGGACTGGGACCTGTCGCGCGGCCGGATCTTCTGGTCGCAATCGATGTTCTCGATGCTGGGCCTCGACGGCCGCAACGAGCTCCTCACCTTCGGCGAGGTCAACGCGCTGGTGAAGTCCGACGACATCGACCTGTTCGCCATTGCCGACCAGCTCATCTCCGAGAAGATCGACCACATCGACCAGACCTTCCGCATGCAGCACGTCGACGGCCATTGGATCTGGCTCCGCGTCCGCTGCGAGAAGACCAGCGGGGCGACCGATTCCAGCGTGCACCTGATCGGGATCGCCGTCGACATCACCGAGCAGAAGAGCCTCGCCGAGAGGACCGTGGAAGCCGACCTCCGCCTGCGCGACGCGATCGAGACCATTCCGGAAGCCTTCGTGCTGTGGGACGCCAGCGACCGCCTCGTGCTCTGCAACTCGCACTTCCAGCGCCTGCACAAGCTGCCCGACAGCGCCGTCATCCCCGGCACCTCCTACGAGACCGTGCTCGAGGTCGGCCGCATGCCGGAGGTGCGCACGCGCCACAACGAGACCGCGGCCCAAGGCCCGGGCGCGCGGACCTTCGAAGCGCAGCTCGACGACGGCAGCTGGCTGCACATCAGCGAGCGCCGCACCAAGGACGGCGGCTACGTCTCGGTCGGCACCGACATCACCCGCATCAAGGAGCACGAGCAGAAGCTGGTCGACAACGATCTGCGCCTGCGCGCCACCGTCATCGACCTGAAGCGCTCGCAGGCGGCGCTGGAGCGCCAGGCGGTCGAGCTCGCCGACCTCGCCGAGAAGTACCAGCGCGAGAAGACCCGGGCCGAGGAAGCCAACCAGACCAAGTCGAAATTCCTCGCCAATATGAGCCACGAGCTGCGCACGCCGCTGAATGCCATCATCGGCTTCTCCGAGATCATGGGCTCGGGCATGTTCGGCGAGCTCGGCAGCGAAAAGTACCAGGAATATTGCCAGGACATCCTGACCAGCGGCCACTATCTGCTCGAGGTCATCAACGACATCCTCGACATGTCCAAGATCGAGGCAGGCCGCATGAAGCTCGACATGGAAGAGCTCGACCTGGCGCAGACGCTCGCGGAATCCTTGCGGGTCGTCACCGGCCGGGCCCAGGACAAGCACCTGACGCTCGACGCCGACATCGCAAAATCCATCTCCGTCGTCGCCGACCGCCGCGCCACCAAGCAGATCATCGTCAACCTGCTGTCCAACGCGGTGAAGTTCACGCCGGACGGCGGACGCATCGTGGTGCGCAGCCGGCAGCTCGACGACCGGATCGTGCTGATGATCGCCGACACCGGCATCGGTATCGCACCACATTCGCTGGCGCGGCTCGGCCGCCCGTTCGAGCAGGTGGAGAGCCAGCTCACCAAGACCTATCACGGCTCGGGCCTTGGCCTCGCGATCGCCCGCTCGCTGGCGCAGCTCCATGGCGGCTCGATGCGGCTGCGCTCCAAGCTCGAGGTCGGCACCGTCGTGCGCGTGACCCTGCCACGCGACGCGATCAAGGCGGCGTCCGGGATATCGGCTGCGGCTTGATCCCTACAGCTGCAGCGACGGCGCAACTTCCCGCGCGACATTGACCAGCGCTGCAATCAGCGGCGTCATCGGATCGCGTTGCGGGATCACCATGCCGATGCTGTAATTGACATCGGGATCGGTGATCGGGATCGAGCGCACCGTGTCGGACAGACCGAGCGTCTCGGCAAGCTTGGCCGGCATCACGCTCGCCCAGCGTCCCGTCTTCACATGCGTGAACAGCACCAGCAGCGAATTCGAGGTCAGTGTCGGCGTCGCCTCCGCGCCGACGGAGCGTAAGGCGCGGTCGATGATGCGGCGGTTCTGCATGTCGGGCGTCAGCAGGCACAGCGGCACCTGCCCGACCTCGGTCCAGGTCACCGTCTCGCGGTCGCCGAACATGCCGTCCGGCGCAGTCAGAAGACGGTAGCTCTCGTTGTAGAGCGGAATGGTGCGCACCTTGCCGATCGGCTCGTTCTCGATATAGGTCAGCCCCGCATCGACCTCGAGATTTTCCAAAAGCCCCAGCACCTCGGACGAGGTGGTGGACTGGATGCGGAAGCGCACCTCGGGATGCCGGGCGCGAAACGGCGTCGTCAGCGCCGCGACCATGCCGAGCACGGTCGGGATCGCGGCGATGCGGATCTCGCCGGAGAGCTGATGCTTCAGCCCGTTGATCTCGTCACGCATCGCGCGGGCATCGCCCACGATCCGCCGCGCCCAATCCAGCGCCCGTTCGCCTTCGGGGGTGAACCCCTGGAAACGGGAGCCGCGCTGCACCAGCATCACGCCGAGGATCTCCTCGAGTTGCTTGAGCCCGGTCGACATCGTCGGTTGCGTCACGCCGCAAACCTCCGCCGCGCGTCCGAAATGCCGCTCCTTCGCCAGCGCCAGCAATAGTTCAAGTTTGTCGATCAACCGAGCGTCCCCTCGAATTCTGTCGTGGCATGCAAGCTAGCATGCCGGGCCTGCACCAACACGCAAAAACCGGCAGCCGATACAACTTTCATTATCAATTCGTATCGATCGATTGCGCTTGCCAATCGATCCGAATTCGCAATCGCAGCACGGGACAGCTTTATTGATCTTCGAATGATTCCAACTAGTTTGCGCCGAGGGAACGCTCAGGTTGAGAACGAAGAATGACAGCGACTTACGAACCTTGGGACGAAACGCGCAGCGCCGAGATCATCGCCGAACATGCCAACCAAGAGGGTGCGACGCTGGTCATCCTGCACGCGCTGCAGGAGGCGTTCGGCTACGTGCCGGAGGCCGCCATTCCCATGGTGGCGCAAGCGCTCAATCTGTCGCGCGCCGAGGTCCACGGCGTATTCACGTTCTATCATGATTTCCGCCACAAGCCCGCCGGCCGCCACGTGCTGAAGCTCTGCCGCGCGGAAGCCTGCCAGGCTGCGGGCGGCGATGCATTGGCGGCGCGCGCCGAAGCAAAGCTCGGCGTGTCGCTCGGCAGCACCACGGCCGACGATCGCGTCACGCTGGAGCCGATCTACTGCCTCGGCCTGTGCGCGACCGCACCGTCCGCGATGCTCGACGGCCGCCTGATCGGCAGGCTCGATCAGAAGCGTCTCGATGCGTTGATTGTGGAGGCACAGCGATGAGCTTGCGTCTGTTCGTCTCACGCGACGCCGGCGCAATCGCCGTCGGCGCCGACGACGTTGCTCTGGCGCTGGAGCAGGCTGCGGCCAAGCGCGGCGTGGCGATCGAGATCGTCAGGACCGGCTCGCGCGGCATGTATTGGCTTGAACCGCTGGTCGAGGTGGCGACGCCGCAGGGCCGCATCGCGTTCGGCCCGGTCACGGAAGCCGATGTCCCCTCCCTGCTCGATGCACTCGCAAACAATACGCCGCATCTGTTGCGGTTGGGGGCAACCGACGAGATTCCCTGGCTGAAGCGCCAGACCCGCCTCACCTTCGCCCGCTGCGGCGTGATCGACCCGCGCTCGCTCGACGACTACCGCGCCCATGGCGGCTACAAGGGGCTGGAGCGCGCGCTGTCGCTCGGCACTGAGGCGATCCTGAACGAAGTCACGGCATCGGGCTTGCGCGGCCGCGGCGGCGCGGGCTTCCCGACCGGGATCAAGTGGAAGACGGTCGCGCAGGCCAAGGCCGACCGCAAGTTCATCGTCTGCAACGCCGACGAAGGCGACAGCGGCACCTTCGCCGACCGCATGATCATGGAAGGCGATCCCTTCCTGGTGATCGAGGGCATGACCATCGCCGGCATCACCGTCGGCGCGACCAACGGCTACATCTACACCCGCAGCGAATATCCGCATGCCATCGAGGCGATGAATGCCGCCATCCTGGCGGCGCGGCGCGGCGGCTATCTCGGAAGCAATGTCGGCGGCTCGACCTACAGCTTCGATCTTGAAGTGCGCGTCGGTGCCGGCGCCTATGTCTGCGGCGAGGAGACCGCGCTGCTGGAAAGCCTCGAAGGCCGCCGCGGCGTCGTGCGGGCCAAGCCGCCGCTGCCGGCGCATTACGGCCTGTTCGGCAAGCCGACCGCCATCAACAACATCCTGTCGCTGGCCGCCATCCCTTTCATCCTTGCCGAGGGCGCCAAGACCTACGCGGATTACGGCATGGGCCGCTCGCGCGGCACGATGCCGATCCAGCTGGCCGGCAATCTGCGCTACGGTGGCCTGTTCGAGACCGCCTTCGGCGTGACGCTCGGCGAGCTCGTCGACGACATCGGCGGCGGTACGTTCACGGGCCGGCCGGTCCGCGCCGTGCAGGTCGGCGGCCCGCTCGGCGCCTATTTCCCGCGGGCGCTGTTCGACACGCCGTTCGACTACGAGGCCTTCGCCGCGCGCGATGGCCTGATCGGCCATGGCGGTATCGTCGTGTTCGACGACAGCGTCGACATGCGCAGGCAGGCGCGCTTCGCGATGGAGTTCTGCGCGATCGAATCCTGCGGCAAGTGCACGCCCTGCCGGATCGGCTCGACCCGCGGCGTCGAGACCATCGAGAAGATCATCAACGGCGAGCGCGTCGGCGAAAACCTCGCGCTGGTCGAAGACCTCTGCAACACCATGAAATTCGGCTCGCTCTGCGCGCTCGGCGGCTTCACGCCCTACCCTGTGCTGAGCGCATTGAAGCACTTCCGGGAGGATTTTGTCCCGGCACCGACCACGCTTCAGGCCGCGGAATAGGAGAACGAAATGTCTCTGATCGAAGAAATCGACTTCGGCACGCCGGCTTCCAAATCGGAAACGATGGTGACGCTGACCATCGACGGCAATGAGGTCACGGTGCCCGAGGGCACCTCGATCATGCGGGCCGCGATGGACGCGGGCCACCAGATCCCAAAACTCTGCGCCACCGACATGGTTGACGCCTACGGCTCCTGCCGTCTCTGCCTCGTCGAGATCGAGGGCCGCGCCGGCACGCCGGCCTCCTGCACCACGCCCGTCATGAACGGCCTCGTCGTGCACACCCAGAGCGATCGGCTGAAGAAGCTGCGCAAGGGCGTGATGGAGCTCTACATCTCCGACCATCCGCTCGACTGCCTCACCTGCGGCGCCAACGGCGACTGCGAGTTGCAGGATATGGCGGGCGCCGTCGGCCTGCGCGACGTGCGCTACGGCTATGACGGCGAGAACCACGTCTTCGCCAAATCGGACGGCTGCTCCAACGACAATTGGATGCCGAAGGACGAGTCCAACCCCTATTTCACCTACGATCCGTCCAAGTGCATCGTCTGCTCGCGCTGCGTGCGCGCCTGCGAGGAGGTGCAAGGCACCTTCGCACTGACCATCTCCGGCCGCGGCTTCGACAGCCGGGTCTCGCCGGGCATGAGCGAGAGCTTCCTCGGCTCCGAATGCGTCTCCTGCGGCGCCTGCGTGCAGGCCTGCCCGACTGCGACGCTGACGGAAAAGTCGGTGATCGAGATCGGCCAGCCCGAGCACTCCGTCGTCACCACCTGCGCCTATTGCGGCGTCGGCTGCGCCTTCAAGGCGGAGATGCGTGGCGAGGAAGTGGTGCGCATGGTGCCCTACAAGGACGGCAAGGCCAATCGCGGCCATTCCTGCGTCAAGGGCCGCTTCGCCTGGGGCTATACCAACCATCAAGAGCGCATTCTCAAGCCGATGATCCGCGAGCGGATCGAGGATCCCTGGAAGGAAGTGTCCTGGGATGAGGCGTTCTCGTTTGCCGCCACCAGGATGCGCGGCATCCAGAAGACCTACGGCCGCGACGCCATCGGCGGCATCACCTCGTCCCGCTGCACCAACGAGGAAACCTATCTGGTGCAGAAGCTGATCCGCGCCGGCTTCGGCAACAACAACGTCGACACCTGCGCCCGCGTCTGCCATTCGCCGACCGGCTATGGCCTCGCCACCACCTTCGGCACCTCGGCCGGCACGCAGGACTTCGACTCCGTCGAGGACACCGACGTCGTCGTGGTCATCGGCGCCAACCCGGCCTCCGCCCATCCGGTGTTCGCCTCGCGGCTGAAGAAGCGGCTGCGCCAGGGCGCCAAGCTGATCGTGATCGATCCGCGCCGCACCGAGATGGTGGAATCGCCGCATGTGAAGGCGCTGCACCTGCCCCTGATGCCCGGCACCAACGTGGCGGTCATGACCGCGCTGGCGCATGTGATCGTCACCGAAGGCCTCGCCAACGAAGCCTTCGTGCGCGAGCGCTGCGACTGGAGCGAGTTCGAGGAGTGGGCGGCGTTCGTCGCGCAGCCCAAGAACAGCCCGGAAGCCACCGCCATCCTCACCGGCGTCAACCCGAAGGATCTGCGCGAAGCCGCCCGCACCTACGCCACCGGCGGCAACGGAGCGATCTATTACGGCCTCGGCGTCACCGAGCACAGCCAGGGCTCGACCACCGTGATCGCGATCGCGAACCTTGCGATGGTCACTGGCAATATCGGCCGTCCCGGCGTCGGCGTGAACCCGCTGCGCGGCCAGAACAACGTGCAGGGCTCCTGCGACATGGGCTCGTTCCCGCACGAACTGCCCGGCTACCGCCACATCTCCGGCGAGGCAGTCCGCGACCAGTTCGAGGCGCTGTGGAACGTCAAGCTCAACCCCGAGCCGGGCCTGCGCATTCCCAACATGTTCGATGCCGCGGTCGAAGGCACGTTCATGGGGATCTACGTGCAGGGCGAGGACATCCTCCAGTCCGATCCCAACACCAAGCACGTGGTGGCTGCACTGTCCGCGATGGAATGCGTCATCGTCCACGATCTCTTCCTCAACGAGACCGCGAACTACGCCCACGTCTTCCTGCCCGGCTCGAGCTTCCTCGAGAAGGACGGCACCTTCACCAACGCCGAGCGCCGCATCCAGCGCGTGCGCAAGGTGATGACGCCGAAGAACGGCATGGCCGACTGGGAGGTCACCATCGGCCTTGCCAAGGCAATGGGCTTCGAGATGAACTACAACCACCCGTCCGAGATCATGGACGAGATCGCGGCGCTGACGCCGACCTTCGCCGGAGTCTCCTACGCCAAGCTCGACGAGCTTGGCTCGGTGCAGTGGCCTTGCAACGAGAAGGCGCCGGAGGGTACGCCGGTGATGCATATCGACGGCTTCGTCCGCGGCAAGGGCAAGTTCGTCGTCACCGAATATGTCGCCACCGACGAGCGTACCGGCCCACGCTATCCGCTGCTGCTCACCACGGGCCGTATCCTCAGCCAGTACAATGTCGGCGCGCAGACAAGGCGCACCGAGAACGTGGTGTGGCACGCCGAGGACCGGTTGGAGATTCATCCGCACGATGCCGAGCAGCGCGGCGTGCGCGACGACGACTGGGTGCGGCTGAAGAGCCGTGCCGGCGAGACCACGCTGCGTGCGGAGATCACCGACCGCGTCGCGCCCGGCGTCGTCTACACCACCTTCCATCACCCGGACACGCAGGCCAACGTCATCACCACCGACTATTCGGACTGGGCGACCAACTGCCCCGAATACAAGGTCACGGCGGTCGAGGTCTCGCCCTCGAACGGCCCGTCCGACTGGCAGAAGGCCTATGACGCGCAGGCGCGGCAGTCCCGCCGCATCGCGCCAGCCGAGGCAGCGGAGTAACCGCATGCATGTAGCTGTCCAGGCGATTGATCGCGGAATCTGGCGCAACGGTGTCGCGTCCGAAGGAACGCGGTTCATTCCGGAGGAGACGCCGCTGGCGCTGACCTATAATGGCGGCACCTATGCCGTCATGATGGGGACGCCGCAGAACCTGGAAGATTTTGCCGTCGGCTTCAGCCTGAGCGAAGGCATCATCAAGTCGGTCGATGACATCAAATCGCTCGACATTGTTCGCCTCGACGACGGCATCGAACTACGGATGTGGCTGACGTCGGAAGATGCGGCACTCATCAGCGAGCGCCGTCGCCACGTCGCGGGACCTACCGGCTGCGGCATTTGCGGTATCGAGTCCATCGCTGAAGCCGTGCGCCCCGCGGCGGTCGTGCCGCAGGGACAGAGCTTCACGCCCGAGCAGATCATGGCGGCGATGCAGGCGATCGCGCCGCTGCAATCGATCAATCTGCAGACCCGCGCGGTTCACGCCGCCGCGTTCTGGTCTACTACCGGCCACATCGTCGCGCTGCGCGAGGATGTCGGCCGCCACAATGCGCTGGACAAGCTCGCGGGCGCGCTGGCGCGCAGCCGCACGGATACGCGCAGCGGCATGGTGCTGCTGACGAGCCGCGTCTCGGTCGAGATGGTTCAGAAGGCGGCCGCAATCGGCGCGCCGATGATGGTCGCGGTGTCCGCGCCCACCGCGCTCGCAGTGCGCACGGCGGAGGCCGCCGGCATCACGCTGATCGCCATTGCCCGCCAGGACGGGTTCGAAGTGTTTTCGCATGGTGACCGGGTCGCCGCTCGCCATGCCACGGAGGTTGCCGATGTCGCCTGACCGCCTGATCTACATGGCCAACCAGATCGGCAAGTTCTTCGAGAGCCAGGGCCACGGCAAGGCCGTGCCGGGGATTGCCGAGCACATCAAGAAGTTCTGGGATCCCCGGATGAAGCGCGCGATCTTCGCCCATCTCGATGCCGGCGGCGCGGGCCTGGAGCCTGACGTCCGCGAGGCGCTCGCCTCGCTGAAGGCTACGTCCCTTCCAGCAGCGCCCTGAACACGCGCCGTACCTCGCTCTGCGTCTCCTTCACACGCGCCTCCAGCGACGAGAAGTCCGGGGCGTCGCCGGCGCGCGCCATGACGCGCTGCAGATCGGTGCCGGCGGTTTCCGGCTTGAAGCGGTCGCTGACGCAAAGCCGCAGGATCTGCGTCAAATCGTGATAGAGCCGGGCTGCGGCACGCAATATCTCGGTCTCCGATTGCGGGAGGACGCCGAGCCTGCATGCATTGTCCAGCACCTGCATCGTGCCGACGTCGAGAATCTCAGGCTTGTCGTGCGCGTGCACGAGCTGGAGATATTGCGCGATGAAGTCGATGTCGACCATGCCGCCGGCGGCATGCTTGAGATCCCAGCAATCGGCCTCGCCCTTCTCCTGGGCGATGGCGCGCCGCATGTCGGCGACATCGTTGGCGGTGATGGCGGAATCGCGGCGACGGGTCAGGACATCACGGATGACGCGTTCGATCCGCATCCGGAATTCGGGCGAAGCCGACACCACGCGCGCCCGCGTCAGCGCCATGTGCTCCCAGGTCCAGGCCTCGTTGGCCTGGTAGTCCGCGAATGAGACGAGGCTCGAGGCGACGGGACCGGCGCGTCCCGAGGGACGCAGCCGCATGTCGATGTCGTAGAGCACGCCGTAATTGGTGCGCGTCGTGAACGCGCTGATCAGGCGCTGGGTGAAACGCGCAAAATAATGCGCGCCCTGCAGCGATTTCGGCCCATCGGAGTCCGGATTGTCGCTGTCGAAATCGTAGAGCAGGATCAGGTCGAGATCTGACGAGGCCGTCATCTCGCGGCTGCCGAGCCGGCCCATCGCGATGATCGCGGTCTCCTGTCCCTTGATCCGGCCGTGCTGGGCCGCGAAGCGGTCGGCAACGAGGCCGTGCACTGTATGGACGATGCCTTCGGCGACGTCGGCAAAGGCCGTGCTGGCCTGCTGCGCCGAGACGGTGCCGGAAAGAATCCGCGTGCCGATCAGGAACAGGCTCTCCTGCCCGAACAGGCGCAGGCGATCGAGGAACTCTTCGTATGAACCGGCGTCCTGCACGGTCGCAGCTAACCGTCCCGACAATTCCTGCCTGTCCGGCATGGCACCGAAGAAGCGCGGATCGATCAGGCCGTCCATCAGTTGCGGCTGTCGCGCCAGCATCTCGCCGAGCCGCGGCGCAGCGCCGAGCACCAGCGCCACCAGCGCGACGAGCTCGCGGTTCTGGCCGAGCAGCGTGATCAGCCGGCCGCCGCGCTGCAGCGCCCCCAGGAATTGATCGAACGCCACCACGGCGCGATCCGACTCCTCGGCATGGGCGAGGCCGTCGATCAGGGCCGGCACGAACTCGACGAAGGCACTGCGCGTCGCCTCATTGCGGAACACGCGGTAATCGCCGGTGATCCAGTCGCGTACCGTCTGCGCGACCGCGGCCGGCTTCTTGAACCCGAGCGCCGCCAGATGCTGGAGCAGGCGCGGATCGTCGGGGCCCGCACTGTAGTCGAGCGCAGGCAGCTTGGCCGTGCCGGTCGGATCGTCGCCCTCGAACAGTTTTTCATAGTGCCCCTGCACGATCTTGAGCTGTCGCAGCAGGTCGCTCGCAAAGGCCTCGCGATCCGCATAGCCGAAGAAGCGCGCAAAGCGCTCGACCGCGTCCTTGTCCTCGGGCAGCGCGTGGGTCTGCTCGTCGGCGATCATCTGGAGGCGATGCTCGACCCGGCGCAGGAATTCGTACGCAATGGTCAGCTCGTCGCGCGCAGCAAGGGTGATCCAGTTGCTGGACGCGAGAATATCGAGCGCCCTCAGCGTCGGCCGCACCCGCAATTCCGGATGGCGGCCGCCGGCGATCAATTGCTGGGTCTGCGCAAAGAACTCGATCTCGCGGATGCCGCCGCGGCCGACCTTGACGTTGTGCCCTTCCACTGCGACCTCGCTCTGGCCGCGATAGGTCTGCATCTGCCGCTTCATGTCGTGGACGTCGGCGAGCGCGGCGAAGTCGAGATGCTTGCGCCAGACGAACGGCGCGATCTCTGCCAGCAGCGCTTCGCCCGCTTTGGCATCGCCGGCGCAGGCGCGCGCCTTGATCATCGCGGCGCGTTCCCAGGTGCGCCCTTCCCGCTCATAATAGTTCAGCGCAGCATCCCTGGAGATCGCGACCTGCGTCGAGGATGGATCTGGTCGCAGGCGCAGATCGACGCGGAAGACGTAGCCGTCATAGGTGCGCTGCTGCAGGATGCGCGCCATGCCCTGCGTGACCCGGACGAAGAACGGCTGCGGCTCGATATCGGGCGCGAGCGTCGTGGCATCAGGATCGAAGAACACGATGAGGTCGATATCGCTGGAATAGTTCAGCTCGCCCGCGCCCATCTTGCCCATGGCCAGCACGATCAGCCCGCAGCCCTCCTCGGGCGCCTCGAGATTGGGCGGCGAGATCTTGCCACGTGCGGCTTCCTGCCGCAGCAGGTATTGGAGCGCCGCCTGCACCGAGGACACCGCGACATCGGTCAGCGCCGCCGTCACCCGCATCACCGGCCAGACCCCGCCAATGTCGCACAAGGCGGTCAGGAGCGCGGCCTCGGCCTTCATGCGGCGAAGCAGCCGCATCACCTCGGCCTCGTCAGGGGCCGCGAGCACCGCGCCCCTCGCCTCCGCGATCAGGGCCGTCAGATGCGCATCCGGATCGCACTCCAGCAGCCGGATCAGGCGCAAGGCATCGGCGCGCACCAGATCAAACAGATAGGGCGAGAATTCCGCGATGCCGGCCAGGATATCCCGCGCAAAGGGATGCGCCAGCAGCGCTTCGAGGCGCGCCGATTGGGCCGGCTCGAGCTCGGACAGCCAGCTTTCGAGACGTCGTTCATCGGTTGTGGAAGCGGCAATATGGGGAGCCTCCGCGAAGCGCGCGGCCAGCCTCTCACCATGCTTGTCCGCGTTTCCCGGCGCGGAGTGGTTCATGCCACCTTCTGTGGCACATCCGGTATTGGCGGAGCAACCCTGTCCCCGGCCCCGGCGCGCGCGGGCAGCACCAGCGTGGCGACGAGGCCGGGCTGGGCGTCGCCCAACCTCAACTCGCCGCCGTGCAATGTCGCGACAGCGGAGGCGAGACTGAGGCCAAGGCCGGAGCCCGGCAGCGTGCGGCTCGCTTCCAGCCGCACGAAACGCTCGACGGCGTGCTTGCGATCGGCCTCGGGGATGCCGGGACCGCGATCGGTGACGCTGAGCAGCACCTGGTCGCCCTCGCGCCTGGCCTCGATCGTGATCTGCCCGGAGTCCATGCTGACCACGGTTCCACCGGTCTGTGCGACCGGCTTGCCGTATTTGATCGCATTCTCGACAAGATTGGCGAGCGCTTGGCTGATCAATTCGCGGTTGGCGTGAACCGGCGTGGGCTCGCACCTGACCTTCAGGGTCATGCCGTCGTCCTCGGCGAGCGGCTCGTAGAGCTCGTGGATGCCGCCTGCCACCTCGGCGGCGTCGAAATCGTCCATATTGCCGCGCGCCTGCCCGGACTCCGCGCGCGCGATCATCAGCAGCGCGTTGAAGGTGCGGATCAGCCCGTCGGATTCCTCGATGGTCCGCTCCAGCGCGGCGCGGTAGTCGGCTTCGCAGCCCGATTTCGCCAACGCCTCCTCGGCGCGGTTGCGCAGGCGCGTCAGCGGCGTCTTGAGATCATGGGCGATGTTGTCGGAGACCTCCTTCAAGCCAGCCATCAGCGCCTCGATCCGCTCCAGCATGGCATTGAGGTTTTCGGCGAGGCGGTCGAGCTCGTCGCCGCTACGCCCCACGGGAAGGCGCCCGCTGAGATCGCCGGTCATGATGCGCTGCGCGGTTCCGGTCATCGCGTCGATGCGCCGGAGCACGCGTCGCGCGACGAAGATGCCGCCGCCGAGACCGAGCACGACGACGATCAGGATCGACCATTGCGCCGCCTTGGCGACGATGCCGAACAGGCGACGCCGCTCGGCGAGGTCGCGGCCGATCAGGAGCCGGAAGCCGTTTTCCAATTCGGTGACGCGCACGAGCGCACGATGGTCGCGGTCATCGGCGTCCTCGATCCGCCGGTAGGCCGTCTCCGACCAGCCGCGGGTCGCCATCACGCCCGGCGCCAGCGAGCCGACATTGCCGGCGATCGCCTGCCCGGTCGGCGTGGTCACGAGATAGAGGTTGGCGCCCGGCCGCAGCGCCCGATATTCGATCGCGAGCACCAGGCCGCGCAGGCCGCGGCGGCCGTAGATTTCGGAGATCTCCGAGGTCTCGGCATTGACCGTCTGCGTGATTTCCTCGGTGATCAGCCGCCGCGTATTCCAGGCGAAATAGGCCAGCAGCGAGGCCGCGAACATCGCGAACAGCAGCAGATAGACCAGCGTCAGCCGGAATGCCGTGGTGCGGACGAGTTTACCGAATGCCGTCACGGATCATGTACCCGGCGCCGCGGATCGTGTGCAGCAGCGGCCGCTCGAAGCCCTTGTCGATCTTGGAGCGCAGCCGCGAAATATGCACGTCGATCACGTTGGTCTGCGGATCAAAGTGATAGTCCCAGACGTTCTCCAAGAGCATCGTGCGCGTCACCACCTGGCCGGCATGCTTCATCAGATATTCGAGCAGGCGGAATTCGCGCGGCTGCAGCGTCAGTTCGTCCTTGCCGCGGGCGACGCGGTGGGAGAGCCGGTCGAGCTCGAGATCGCCGACGCGGTAGAGCGTGTCCTCGGCAGGACCCCCGCGGCGGCGCGACAGCACCTCGACCCGGGCGAGCAGCTCGGCGAAGGAATAGGGCTTTGGCAGATAGTCGTCGCCGCCGGCGCGCAGGCCCTTGATGCGGTCGTCGACCTGTCCAAGAGCGGACAGAATCAGCACCGGCGTGGCGTTGTCCTGGTCGCGCAGCGCACCGATCAGCGACAGACCGTCGCGCTTGGGCAGCATGCGGTCGACCACCAGCACGTCGTAATCGCCGTTCTCGGCCATGGCGAGGCCTTCCTCGCCGTCGGCGGCGTGGTCGGCAATGTGTCCGACTTCGCGAAACGCCTTCACGAGGTAGTCGGCGGATTCGCGGTCGTCTTCAATGATGAGGAGGCGCATCGTGCGTTCGGCGGCGGTCAAGGAGGTCAACCTTCTCTAAACATGGCGCGAGCGGCAATCGCATGCAAGCCGAGCGAGAGACGCTGGCATTGAGAAAAAGGCGGGCGGTGAAGCTGGGGGGACTTCACCGCCCTAGGCCTTCCGACGGAGGGGGGCGTAATTCCACCGGAAGGTAGAGAGGGGAAGCGAACGTTGCGCTGCTTCCCCGAAGGGCGCCGTCGGCGGGGGCGACTGATGCCGGCGACACCCTTCATCTCGTAGGCCTCCTGAAGCCTCAGCCCTTGGCGAGGGGCACCGCGACGAAGCGCGACTGGCCGCCGCTCTTCACGCGCATCAGGACGCTGTTCTTGTTGTCGGTCCGCGCCGTGTTGATGGCGTCGCGGACTTCGCCGGCGGTGGCCACGCTCTTGCCGCCGACTTCGAGAATCACGTCGCCTTCCTTGAAGCCGCGCTCGGCCGCGGCGCTCTTCGGATCGACCTCGGTGACCACGACGCCTTCCTTGCCGGCGCCGGCCACCGAATTGGCGGGGGCAACGGTCATGCCGAGCTTGGGCACGTCGGTGCCCTTGCTCGCACCCTTGCCGCTGTCATTGTCGTTGTCGGCCTTGGCCTCGACCGTGTTGGGCAGCTGGCCGAGCGTCATGTTCACGACCTTGTCCTGCCCCTTGTGCAGCACGTTGAGCTTCACGGTCGCGCCGGGAGCCATGCCGCCGATGGTGCGGGCAAGCTCGCGCGCGTCCTTGACGGATTCGCCGTTGACCGCGGTGATCACGTCGCCGGACTCGATGCCGGCCTTCGCGGCCGGACCGTTCGCTTGCGGCTCCGCCACCAGCGCGCCTTCGGCCTTCTTCATGCCGAGGCTGTCGGCGATGTCCGAGGTGACAGGCTGAATCTGCACGCCGATCCAGCCGCGGCTGACCGAGCCCTTGTCCTTGAGCTGGGCGACCACGCTCTTGACGGTGCTCGCCGGAATCGAGAACGCGATGCCGACGCTGCCGCCGGAGGGCGAGTAGATCGCGGTGTTGACGCCCATCACCTCGCCGTTGGTGTCGAAAGCGGGACCGCCGGAATTGCCCTTGTTCACGGGCGCGTCGATCTGGATGAAATCGTCATACGGACCGTTGCCGATGTCGCGGCCGCTCGCCGAGACGATGCCGGCGGTCACGGTGCCGCCGAGACCGAAGGGATTGCCGACCGCGAGCACCCAGTCGCCGATCCGCGGCTTGGCGTCGGCGAGCTTGGCGAACGGGAAGTTCGAGCTGCCCTCGACCTTGATCAAAGCGAGGTCGGTGCGCTGGTCGGTGCCGATCACCTTGGCGGTGTAGGTCTTGCCGTCGTCGGTGGTGACCTCGACCTTGTCGGCGCCGTCGACCACGTGGTTGTTGGTCACGGCAAAGCCGTCGGCCGAGATGAAGAAGCCGGAGCCCTGCCCCTGCACGACGCGGCCACGGCCGCCTTTCAGGCCCGGGAAACCATCCGGACCGCCGAAGCGGCGGAAGAAGCGCTCCATCGGCGAGCCCGGCTGGAACGGCGCGGAGGAATCATCGCCGTCGTCGTTGCTCGCGGTCTTCTCCTTGATGTTGACCTTCACCGAGATCACCGACGGCTTCACACGCTCGACGATGTCGGCGAAACCGACCGGGCGTTCGACCTTGCGGACCTCGTTGTTGACCTGCGCATGCGCCGGGGTCGAGAACAGGTCGGCTGGCGAGGTCGAGGGGCTGAAGCCATAGACGGCCGCGCCGAGACCGGCAACGACCGAGGCCATCAACGCGATCTTGCGCGCGGAGAACACCGACCGGCGCGGCTGCCGGTAGGACGGAAGGTTCGAGAGGTCGGGACGGTCGGTCATGCAGAGATCTCCAGGGCCTTGAAATCCATTTGGTGCCTGACGGCGGCACCTTACGGTCCTGAAGATGGGGGCTCCCGCCTTACCGCGCGCTGGCGGCGGGGTTAAACTTTTGTAATGAAGGGCTAGGTGCGATGCGGCAGTTTAGCGCACACCGAAAATTGTGGTCCCACAGGAACTTAACCGAGTTCCCGTGACGGCGTCGCAGGCCCGCCTTGGCGCGCTCAGCTTGCCCTGACGCTGACGATGAACTCGTCGACTTCGCGCTTCAAGGTCGCGGCCTGCTGCGACAGGTCGACCGCGGAATCCCGTGCCTCGGCGGCCATGCGGCCGGTCTCCGCGGAGGTCGAGGTGATCTGGACGATATGGTTGGAGACGTCGAGGGTTCCGTGCGCGGCGTTCTGGGCGCTGCGCGTGATCTCCTGCGTGGCGTTGCGCTGCTGGGCGGTGTCGACCTCGATGCCGGACATGATGGACGAGATCTCCGATAGCGTTTTGGAAATGCCGTCGATCGCGCCGCGCGTCTCCGCGGTGATGCCCTGAATGCTGGCGACATGCGAGGTGATCTCCTCCGTCGCCTTGCTGGTCTGATGCGCCAGATTCTTCACCTCGGAGGCGACCACCGCAAACCCCTTGCCGGCCTCGCCTGCCCGCGCCGCCTCGATGGTGGCGTTCAGCGCCAGGAGATTGGTCTGCGATGCGATCGCCTGCACGAGCTGCACGACCTCGCCAATTTTGTCGGCGGCATCCGACAGCGTGTGGATGGTGTCGCGGCTCTTCTCCGCCTGGGACGCCGCGCCCTCGGCGCGCTGGGTCGCATCGGTGACGCGGCGGCTGATCGTGCCGATCGAGTTCGTCATCTCCTCGGCGGAACCTGCGACCGTCTGCACGCTGGCGCTGGCCTGGCTGGCCGCGCTTGCGACCGCATTGGCCTTGGTGCTGGTGTCGTTCGCTGTCCGCGACAGCGTCTCGGCGTTGCTCTTCAGATGCACGGCCGATGAGGCCACGCTGTCGACGACGCTGGCGACGAGATCGTTGAAGCGCTTGATCCGGTCGTCCAGGAATTTCGACCGCTCGGCCTGGTGCTGGGCTTCACGCAGCTGCTGTTCGGTGAGGTGGCGCCGCTCGAGCCCGTTGGTCTTGAAGACCTCCAGCGCACCGGCGAGCAGGCCGATCTCGTTGGTGCGGCCGAGCCCCGGAACTGAGGTCTGGAATTTCTGGTCCGCGACCTCGCGCATGGCATGCACGATCGCGGCCAGCGGACTGAGGATGCCGTTGCGCACGGCGAACCAGGTGGTGAGGCAGATCGCGACGGCGACCACGGCGATCACGCCGCACGCAATCAGGAAGTAGGAGAACGCGGTCTGCGCCTGCTGGTAGATCTGCATGGCATGGTCGCGCACGGGGCCGCTCAGCGCGGCGAAATCCGACGACAGGCTGGTGATCTCGTTGTTGAGATAGAGCACCGCGATGAATCCGGTGCCGCCGCCGATGCCCAGCAGAAACAATAATGCAGCGACCACGGCGCCGACCAGGAAGCGGATCGTCAGATTGCTGTTCGCGAACATCAGGGGGACTCAGAGTCTGGAATCGAAGCTCGCGCCAAGCTTCCAGACAAAGGTCAAAATAACATGAACCGCGCGGGCGGCGGCCGGCGGCCTACGTAGGATCACGTAACCAGGACGGCGTCGCGGTCGCTAGGAGGATTTGGCCTCGTCCGACATCAAGGCCGCGAGCCGCGCCTTTTCGTCGGGCGTGAGCGGCGGCGCCGGTACGTCTGCACCGCTGCGCGCGCGACGCCGGATTTGCAGCCACAGCGCCAGGCCACCGCCGATCAGAAGCAACGGCCCGAGCAGCCATAGCAGCAGGGTCTGGCGCTCGAAGCGTGGTTTCAGCAGCACGAACTCGCCATAGCGCGCGACCAGGAAGTCGAGCACCTGCGAGTTGCTGTCGCCGGCGCCGATGCGCTCGCGCACCAGGAGCCGCAAATCGCGCGCCAGCGGCGCATCGGAATCGTCGATCGACTGGTTCTGGCAGACCATGCAGCGCAGCTCCCGCGACAGCTCCCGCGCGCGGGCTTCCTTGGCGGGATCCGGCATGATCTCGTCGGGCTGCACGGCGTGGGCGGCGGGCAAAGCCAGCAGCATCAGCAGGACGAACGCGGCCATCATCCGGCGCATCGGATCACTCCGCCGGCTGGAGGCGCTGCTTGGCCCGCGCCGGCTTCGGCGCGCCAACCCGCAGGCGCCGGTCGGACAGCGACAGCACGCCGCCGAACGCCATCAGCACCGGTCCCCACCAGATCATGAGCACCATCGGCTTGTAGTAGATGCGCACGGCGATGGCGCCCTCGGCATTGGCCTCGCCGAGCGAAATGTAGAGCTGGCTCGCACCGCGCGTCAGCAGCGCGGCCTCGGTGGTCGACGAGCCGCGGGTGGTGAAGCTGCGCTTGGAGGGCGTCATGACGCTGAGCGGCTTGCCATCGAGGCTGACGTTGAACTCGGCGATCATCTCGCGGTAGTTCGGGCCTTGACGCTGCAGCAATCCGTCGAGCTTCACGTCGAAGCCGGCGATGTGGGCGACGTCGTTCTGCTTCATGGTCGCGATATATTCGCTGTTCCAGGTGGTCTCGCAGACGATCCCGATCAGCGCGACGCCGAGGCCGGCATGCGCGAACGCCGTGCCCCAGGCCGAGCGCGGTAGGCCGCGCGCCCGGTGCAGCACCGTTGCGAACGGCAGCCGGACGAGCCCGGTCCGCTCGACGATATCGGTGACCGCGCCGCCGATGACGAAGATGCCAAGCCCGATCGCGAGCGGCGCCAGCGTGCTGCCCCCGCTCGCCCAGCCCCAGGCGATGGCGACGGCGACGAGCCCGGCAACGCCTGCCGCGAGCAGGCGCTGCGTCACGCCGAGCAGATCGCCGCGCTTCCAGGCCAGCATCGGTCCGAACGGCACCGCGAGCAGCAACAGGGTAAACAGCGGCGCGAAGGTGAGGTTGTAGAAGGGCGCGCCGACCGACATCTTGAAGTCCGCGAGCATTTCCATCGCCAGCGGATAGAGCGTGCCGAACAGCACGACCGCGCAGGCGACCGTGAGCAGCAGATTGTTCAGCACCAGCGCACCCTCGCGCGAGATCGGCGCGAACAGGCCGCCCTGCTTCAACGACGTGGCGCGACCCGCGAACAGCGACAGGCTGCCACCAATGAACAGGCAGAGGATCAGCAGGATGAACACGCCGCGGGTGGGATCGGTGGCGAAGGCGTGCACCGAGGTGATGACGCCCGAGCGCACCAGGAAGGTGCCGAGCAGCGACAGCGAGAAGGTCAGGATCGACAACAGGATGGTCCAGACCTTCAGCGCGTTGCGCTTCTCCATCACCAGGGCCGAATGCAGCAGCGCAGTGCCTGAGAGCCACGGCATCAGCGAGGCGTTCTCAACCGGATCCCAGAACCACCAGCCGCCCCAGCCGAGCTCGTAATAGGCCCAGTACGAACCCATGGCGATGCCGAGCGTCAGGAAGATCCAGGCCACCAGCGTCCACGGCCGCACCCAGCGCGCCCAGGCCGCGTCGATCCGGCCCTCCATCAGCGCCGCGATCGCGAAGGAGAACGAGATCGAGAAGCCGACATAGCCGAGATAGAGCATCGGCGGATGTACGGCGAGGCCGATATCCTGGAGCACCGGATTGAGATCGCGTCCCTCGATCGGCGGGGTGGCGATACGCAGGAACGGGTTCGACGTCACGAGGATGAACAGATAGAAGGCGCTGGCGACCCATGCCTGCACGGCAAGCACGTGCGCGCGCAGCGACAGCGGCAGATTGTTGCCGAACGCTGCGACCAGCCCGCCGAACAGCGCGAGGATCGACACCCACAACAGCATCGAGCCTTCATGATTTCCCCACACGCCGGTGATCTTGTAGAGCAGCGGCTTCATCGAGTGGGAGTTTTCGTAGACGTTCGCGACGGAGAAGTCCGAGTTCACGTGCAGCATCACGAGAGCTACGAACGAGGCACCGACGAACAGGAGCTGCGCCAGCGCCGTGGAGCGCGCCACGTTCATCAGCGCGACATCGTTCAGGCGCGCGCCGATCAGGGGCACGATTGACTGGATCAGTGCGAGCCCAAGCGCCAGCACCAGCGCGTAATGTCCGGATTCTGCGATCACCGCATTGCTCCCTGCGGATTGCCCTGTGCGGTCGTCGCCGCGGGCTTGCCCGCATCGGACGTCTTGCCGCTATCAGAAGGCTTGCCGCCGTAATCGTCCTTCCAGTGCCCCTGCTTCTTCAGGGCATCGGCAACGTCCTTGGGCATGTAGGTCTCGTCGTGCTTGGCCAGCACGGTATCAGCCTTGAACACGCCATGGGCGTCAAGCGCGCCCTCGGCGACGACGCCCTGCCCTTCGCGGAACAGGTCGGGCAGGATGCCCTTATAGGCCACCGGCAGCTTGGCGTTGCCGTCGGCGACCTCGAAGGTCACCGCGAGATTGTCGCCGCGCTGGAGCGAGCCGGGCTGCACCAGCCCGCCGAGGCGAAACCGCTTGCCGGGCTCGACGTGCTTCTCGGCGACCATGGTCGGCGTCGAGAAGAATACGATGGAGTCGCGAAGTGCGTTGAGCACCAGCGCGGCCGCGAGCGCGAGCACGGCGAGCGAGCCGCCGATGATGGTCATACGTCGCTGCTTGCGCGTCATGGCGTATCCGTTCTCCGCTGCTCTCGTCCGGGCATCGTCATCCGCCGAGCCCGAGAGTCCTGAGGCCTTCGTTGAGCTGGCGCAGCCGCTCGGCGTCGCTGGCAACCGCCTGCCGGGCATCGGCCGATGCCCCGGCCGCCTTGTCCCGCTCGCCCATCACGAGATAGGCGCGCACCAGGCGCAGCCATCCATCGACGTCCTCGCCGTTCTGCTTCAACCGGGTAGCCAGACGATCGACCATGCCGCGCACCATCGCGTTGCGATCGCCTTCGGCCATATCCTTGGAAGCGGCGATCGTCTCGTCCGACAGCGCCGGCATCGTCCCACCACCGACCCGCACCAGCGAGGACTGCACCAGGGCACGCCACGGCGCATCCGCGGGCGCTTTCGCAAGCAGCGCGCGCCAGATCGTGGCTGCGTCGTCCTTGCGGCCGTCCTGCTCGGCGGCGAGGCCGAGGAAATAGTTCGCCTTGGGATCGTCCGCGTTCAGGGCATGCGCACGCTCGAACTCCGCCTTGGCCTCGACGGTCACCACACCGCCAGCCGCAGCCGAGATCGCTTCGCCGAGATCGGACCGGCGCTCCGCGCTCTCGCCATTGTAGGTGAGCGAGTTGCGATAGGCGCGCACGGCATCGTCGAAACGGCCGAGCCGCTCCAGCACCGGCGCGAGCACGTTCCAGCCGCGCCCGTCGGTCGGATTCTTCTCCAGATGCTGCTGGACCTGCACGACGAGATTCTCGAGCGACTGCGCCACGCCGGACCCGGATCCGCGCTCGCGCTGCACTAAAGGAAAGTCCTGAAGCCGGGGCGAGCCGAGCGGCATGTAGACGCCGATCGCAACGAGCGGCAGGCCAGCGAGCGCCAGCACGGCCGCCGCCCGGCGCCATTTGAGATTCGATTTCGGCGCCACGACGGGCTCGCTGGCGGCTGCGGCGAGCAGCCTGCGGCTGATCTCGACGCGCGCAGCCTCAGCGTCCGGCGCGGGAATCAAGCCTGCGGCGAGATCACGCTCGATCTCGGCCAACTGGTCCTTGTAAACCGCGACCTCGCTGCCCTGGTCTTGCGCGCGTCCATTGCGGCCAAGCGGCCAGAGCACGGCGAAAATCGCCGCGACCGTCATCAGCGCGAACACGAACCATAGCGTCATCTGGCAAGCTTCCGGCAGCGCACGAACCGCGCCCATAGGTGGCTTTACACCACGGCTGGACGATGCGGCAATTGACAATTGTCAATTTGGCGCGACCGCGCACGGTCTCGAAACGGTGAAAATCCAACGGCTTAGCCGATATCGAAGTCCGTACTTTGCGCGGCGTCCTCACCGTGCCCGTTGAAGGCCCTCAGGAAGTATGTTCCCGGCTTGATCGCATCGGGCAGTCTGATCCGCAGCGCTCCGACCGGAACCGGGGATGCGACCCTCGTGATTGTCTCGGAGAGTTGCCGACCGCTTGCCTTCTCGACCAGCACCACTTTGGCGCCGACCATCAGTCTTTGATACTTGGCAACAATGACGCGGTTCTCGATTTCGATGGAGCTGATAACGGGTTTCATGCGCCCACAAATAGAAGTTCCCCGGACTTGCACGGGGACCGTACGGTGAGCCACCGGCACCGTCAACCACAAATTGTGATCACGAAAATATGCGCTTGGATCAGCTTGCGCGCGACGATTTGCGCTCGCCGGTCGCTGCGTTCTCCGCGGCCCGGCTCATCAACGAGGCGTAATCATCGCCAAACAGCACCTGGCAGAAGCGAATCGCGGCCTGCACCTGCTGCTGCCTGTAGGTGCGCACCTTGTGATCGGCGGCACGCAGCGACTGCACCAGTTGCTCGGTCGAGCGTTCGACATATTGCTGGAGGTCGGAATAGGTGCGCAGCGTCACCTCGTTGATCGCAAGCTCGCTGGCATAATTGCGGCAGGTCGCAACGAAATCGATCAGCGCCGCCGTTTCCTCCACCTCGGTGCTGTCGATCCGCGCCCCCGGCGGAATGTCTTTCTCGGGGCGCTGGCGCAGGATGCGGCGAACGCGGCCGGGAACGCTGTCGATCTCGGATTGCAGCGCATTGGAGATGTCGGCCCGGATCGAGGTCAATTGCTTGCCCCAGGCGGAATCGTTGCGCAGGTCGAGCTCGGTGCGCAGGCCGCGCACGCCGTCGTGCAGCGCCTTGAGGTTGCCGGCAACGTTGTCGAAATGGCCGCGCTTGATGTCCATGCGCAGGGTGGCGGCAACACAGGACAGATCGTGCAGCGCGATCGTGACGGCAACGCCGTAAGGCGTCGCCGCGACGCGGATCTCGTCGTCGGACGCGGCAATCTTGATGGCGAGGCGGATGATCTGCCACGGCGCGGTCATCCGCTGCACGACGATCGACAGCGCGAAGGGCAGCATTTGCGGCGTTTGCAGGACCGGAATGTTGAGCGCCGACGTTACCGAGGCGATCTGGGGATCGCCGAAGGCGCGCAAGGTGCGCGGCAGCTTCTCGTTCAGGCCGGCGATGGCCTCCCGGACCTGAAGCACCCCTCCGATCGAATAGAGGTCCTCGATCACGTTGGGCGGGCCGACCCGGGCGAGCGCGCGCGACTTGTCGCCGCCGCCCGGACCGGTCAGCTCGAAAATGGCATCCGCAGCCACCGCCTGGAGCTTCTGCGCCAGGGCCTCGACCTGCCCCGCGCTATCGGCGGGCATGCGCGCCAGCGCGGCCTCGAATTCGTTCAGCTTGTCCGGCGCGCCGTCGCGGCCGAGCCATTGCCAGATCGGCTGGAGCGAGGTGCGGCGGATCTGGCCGACCCGCAGCGGAACGCCGGCCTCGATCAGGAACGGTTCCAGCGCCTGGAACAGCAGCCGCGACAGATCGTCCGTGCGCGGCGGCGGGGCTTCATCGGCTTCCGACTTGCGGACGATCTTGCGCAGCTGCTCGAGCACGAGGGTCGCCACCGCCGTGTCCTGGCCGCGCTCCAGCGCGCGCTCGAACTCCCGCATCAGCAGCGCCTGCGCCTGCGGCGGGAGCTGCGCGAGATATTCCCTCAGCCGCTCGATCGATGTCTGGCTCATGCGCCCGGGTAATGCACGGTAAAATGGCGGACATGGGATGGGTCCGGCGCGATCATAGGAGGCGCCCACTTAAGAAGCCGTTTAGGAAGTCGGACCGAATCCCGCCGGTTTGCCGCGGCCGGGCGTCGGCGAGGAGGAATAAGCTCGTCGGAACAATGGATTATACACCCGGAAGGACCAGTTCGGCGCGCAGGCCGCCGGTTGGCGCACCACCGAGCGAGAGGCTGCCGCCATAGAGCGCGGCGAGATCGGTCACGATCGACAGTCCCAGCCCCGAGCCGGGCTTGGACTCGTCGAGCCGCTGGCCGCGCCGCGAGACCTGCGCACGCTCGGCTTCCGACAGGCCGCGGCCGTCGTCATCAACGACGATCCGCAGCCGCGGGCCCACCCCGGCCTGGTGCGGCGCTTCCACGAGGACCTCGATGAAGACGCGCGAGGCCGCCCATTTGCAGGCATTGTCGACGAGATTGCCGACCATCTCCTCCAGATCCTGGCGCTCGCCGCGAAATTTTGCCGACGGGTCGGCCTTGGCTTCGACCATGATGCCACGGTCGCGATGGATCTTCTCCATGGTCCGCCGCAATGCCTCGATGGCCGGCGCCACCTCCGTCACGGTCGCGACCACCGAGACCCGCGCCGCGATGCGCGCACGCTCCAGATGATGGGCGACCTGGTCGCGCATCACGTCCGCCTGCTCCATCACCTTGGCCGCGAACGGATCGGCGATGTGGGCGCCGGCCTCGTTGACGATGACCGAGAGCGGCGTCTTGATCGCATGGGCGAGATTGCCGACATGGGTGCGCGCCCGCTCGACGATCTCGCGATTGGCATCGATCAGCGCGTTGGTCTCGCGCGCCAGCGGCGCGATCTCGACCGGGAATTCGCCCTCGAGCCGCTCCGCCCGCCCGGAGCGGATGTCGGCGATCGATTCGGAGATGCGCTTGAGCGGTGCGAGGCCAAAGCGGACCTGGAACACCGTCGTCAGCAGCAGCACGACGCCGAGCGCGGTGAAGGTGCCGCCGAGATAGTAGTCGAAGCTGCGCGTTTCGTCGAAAATCTCGGTGTCGTCACCGGCGACGCTGACGAGAAACTTGCCGTCGGCACCGAGATCCACGGGACGCTCGACCATGCGCAGATTCTGCCCCTCGGGCCCGTCGACATAGGCCAGCCGGATGCCGGCGGCGGTGAGATCGGTGCCCTGCTCTTCCAGCTTCGGCAGCTTCTTGTCCCAGAGCGAGCGCGAGGAACGCACCTCCGGCTTTTCGGTGTCGGTCCGCGTGATCTGCCAGTACCAGCCCGACAGCGGCAGCTCGAACAGCGGCTCGCCCAGCGACTGGAACTGGCGGTCCGGCGGCTCGTCGGGGGTCGCGACCTCGGCGATGAGGGTGCGGAGATAGAGATTGAGCCGGCGGTCGAAGGCGCGCTCGGTGGCGTTCTTGTAGACCGACGACAGCACCACGCCGGTGATGGCCAGGATCACCACAAGCCAGGCGGTCGCCGACAGGAACAGGCGGGTCGCAAGCGAACTAGCGGCCATCGGAATGATCCGGGAAGGCGCAGGGTGGCGGGCGTCAGAACTCATGTCCCGGACCAAGGCCCCTGTCAGGCTGCCCGTCAAGCCCCGGAACGCGTCAGGCAGCCGGCGGGGTCAGGAGATAGCCGAGGCCGCGGACGGTCTGGATGATGTCGACGTCGAGCTTCTTGCGGATGCGGCCGACGAACACCTCGATCGTGTTCGAGTCGCGGTCGAAATCCTGGTCGTAGAGATGCTCGACCAGCTCGGTGCGCGAGACCACCCGGCCGGAATGGTGCATCAGGTAGGCCAGAAGCCGATATTCATGCGAGGTCATCTTGACGGGATTGCCTGACACGCTGACCCGGCCGGTCCTGGTGTCGAGCGTGACGGGGCCGCAGCTGAGCTCGCTCTGGGCATGACCGGTGGAGCGGCGCAGCAGCGCGCGGATGCGTGCCAGCACCTCCTCCAGATGGAACGGCTTTGCGACATAGTCGTCGGCGCCGGCATCGAAGCCCTGCACCTTGTCGCTCCAGCGGTCACGTGCGGTGAGGATCAGGACCGGCATGGTGCGGCCGTTGCGGCGCCAGGCTTCCAGCACCGAGATGCCGTCCTTCTTCGGCAGGCCGATGTCGAGCACGACGGCATCGTACGGCTCGTTGTCGCCGAGATAGTGCCCTTCCTCCCCGTCGAAGGCGCGGTCGACGACATAGCCGGCGTCCGTCAGTGCCTTGGTGAGCTGGCGATTGAGATCGGGGTCGTCCTCAACAACGAGCAGGCGCACGCTTTCTCTCCAGACATAGGCCGCATCAACACCACACCAGATGAGCAATTCCGGCGTGAACTGAATATGAACGCCGGGAACTGCCTGCGTTACTTTTTGGTCATATACGATGTGTCGGCAGCCAACGCGACTGCGCCCGCCATGCGACCGGACGAACCGGCAGCATGGCGGGCGCAATGTGCCGCGTTCCGCGGCAGGCCGGAAGGTCCGCCCTTCCCGTGAATTCGTACCCTCAGGTCCGGAAGAACACGAACCAGATCACGGCGAGGATCAGGATCGCAAGCCCGGTCGAGATGGCGAGCAATGCGGCAACTGACGGCCCAGGTTCGCCCTGGCGCGCCTCGGTTGGTGTTTCGACGATCTGTTGCTGCTCTCGCGTGGTGGCCATGATGCCCTCAATCTCTGCGTGTCGCCCCCGATGACCGCGACCTCATCGCAGCCGTATGTCCGGAGCCAACGCCCGATCAGATATGATGTTCCGGCTCTTGGCGTCCGATCGGGACGCAACCCGACGCCCAGCGGCCGGTTAACGCAATTGGCGGATTCAGCGACCGGCCTTGCTATGATTCGCTGTTCCCCGATGGTATCCTGGGACGTTGTCCTCTGTTGCGTTTGGAGTAGCCCATGGCCCCCCGCGCCAATTGGAAGGGTTTTCTGCGTTTGTCGCTCGTGACCTGTCCGGTCGCGCTTTATCCGGCCACTTCGGATACAGAGAAGGTCTCCTTCAACCAGATCAACCGCAAGACCGGCCACCGGATCAAGTACCTCAAGGTCGACGCCGAGACCGGCGACGAGGTGACGTCCGAGGACATCGTCAAGGGCTACAAGGTCGACACCGACACCTATATCGAGGTCACCAAGGACGAGCTCGACGACATCGCGCTCGACTCGACCCACACGATCGATATCGACGAGTTCGTGCCGAAGTCCGACATCGACAACCGCTATCTGATCCGCCCCTATTATCTCGTGCCCGACGGCAAGGTCGGCCATGACGCCTATGCGGTGATCCGCGAGACCATCCGCAGCATGGACAAGGTCGCGATCGGCCGCGTCGTGCTGACCAACCGCGAGCACATCATCGCGCTGGAGCCGCTCGAGAGCGGGCTGATGGGCACGCTGCTGCGCTACCCTTACGAGGTCCGCAGCGAGACCGAATATTTCGACGACATCCAGGACGTGAAGCTGACCAGGGACATGCTCGACCTCGCCAAGCACATCGTTGAGAAGAAGTCCGGCACCTTCGAGCCCGAGCTGTTCGAGGACCATTACGAGACCGCGCTGATCGATCTCATCAACAAGAAGCGCAGCGGCGCCCCGATCACCGCCAAGGCCGCGCCGAAGAGCGGCGGCAACGTCATCAACCTGATGGACGCGCTGAAGAAGAGCATCGCCAACGAGAAGGACGTCAGCCCCGCGGCGAAGGTCGCCAAGGAGACCGCGAAAGCCAAGAAGCCGAAGAAGCGCGTCGCGGGCCAGCGCGAGATGCTGCTGCCGATCGCCGGCAAGGGCGGCAAGGACGCTGCTGCGAAGACGGCGACCAGGGAAGCGACCAGGGAGACTTCGAAGAAGGCCGACAAGCCGGTGCGGGCGCCGGCGCGAGCGAAAAAAGCCGGCTAGACGCATCCCCCCGCGATCGCGCCGTGATGCCACACCTCGCCGATCTGGCGGCCTGACATGCCCTGGTCGACGGCGTTCGACGATCCCGTTCGCGTCAGTGACAAGCGCGAGCTGCTGACGCTTCAGGAGGCGGCCGACTACATCATGCGGCTGCCCGAGGACGCCCAACACGAGCCGCGCTGGCAGACCGCCGTCGAGACCTTGATCAAGGCGGCCGAGACCGGCGGCGGCTGGGTGATGTTCGCCCGCATCGCCATGTTGCGGGCGCTGAATGCGGACGACCGGCGCGGATGAGCGCCATGGTGTCCTTGCCGGCCCGTTGACGAACAGGCTCAACAATCGGTTAAGCAGCCGCACGATCGCGCCCTGACGGGCACGGCGCCGGCGCGGCCCAGCGGAGGCCTGCGGATATGAATCCATTTGAACGGATCGATGGAACCTTAATTTAATGAATGCCGTCGTATGAGCAGTGGCGCGCTCGCCCGGGCTTAACACTTTTGGCGCGCATAAAGACTTATTCGATCTTTTTGCAAGTCCGATGACGACGCGGCCATACGTTGGATCGGATGAACGGGAGTTGGCAATGCGTTTGCTTAGGTCCTTCCTTGCCGATGAGAATGGTGCAACCGCGATCGAGTACGGCTTGATCGCCGCCGGGATCGCGCTCGCAATCGTGACCGTCGTGAACAACACGGGCGGCGCGCTCCTCAACAACAAGTTTGTCGCGATCAGCACGGGGATAAAGTAACCCGCTCCCCGATTTGGCCGGCCAACATCGGCGATGTCGCCACGGCATTCGGCTTCCCCTGTCATTTCCAGACCGACGCGCCTGCAGCAGCGCGCCTGCGTGACGGCCCGCCGCAGCCCACCCATGTCCCTCGCGCGCGCCATGATCTGGGTCAACAGCATCAGGACGGCCGCGTCTAAGCATGGAAGCCGTGTTTCATCCCTGCCGGCCTGTCCATGCATCCAGACCTTCCGCACTCCCAACTGAAGATCCGCCGCGTCCGGCTCGATACCGGCCGCGAGAACGTCGTCGTCGTCTCCAGGCAGTCGAAGGCGCTGCGCGCCGAGATCTTCCGCGGCTTCAGCCGCGTCGAGCTGCGTCAGGGCGGCAAGGTCCTGCTGGCGACGTTGCTGATCACGGACGACGATACGCTGGTGGCCCCGGACGAGATCGGACTCTCTGAACCCGCGTTCCGGCGCTTCGCGCAAGGCGCCGGCACGCTGGTCACGGTCAGGCCAGCCGCGCCTCCGGAGAGCCTGGAAGCGGTGCGCGCGAAGATCCGCGGGCGAACCCTGAGCCAGGCCGAGATCGGCGCGATCATCGACGACCTCGCGCATTATCGCTACTCCGACATGGAGATCGCCGCCTTCCTGATCGGTTCGGCGAGCTTCATCACCAGCGACGAGCTGCTCGCCCTCACCGGCGCGATGGCGCAGGCCGGCACGCAATTGGTGTGGCCGACCCCCGTCGTCGTCGACAAGCATTGCATCGGCGGCATCCCCGGCAATCGCACCTCGATGGTCGTGGTGCCGATCGTCGCCGCCCATGGCCTGCCGATCCCGAAGACCTCCTCGCGCGCCATCACCTCGCCTGCCGGCACCGCCGACACGATGGAGGTGCTGGCGCGGGTGAATGTCGGCGTCGAGGAGATGAAGGCGATCGTCTCGAGCTGCAACGGCTGCCTGATCTGGGGCGGGCACGTGAACCTGTCGCCGGCCGACGACGTCCTGATCTCGGTCGAGCGTCCGCTGAGCCTCGATACCCGCGAGCAGATGGTCGCCTCCATCATGTCCAAGAAGATCGCGGCGGGCTCGACGCATCTGTTGATCGACATTCCGGTCGGGCCGACCGCGAAGGTCAGCAATGGCGTCGAGGCGATGCGGCTGCGCAAGCTGTTCGAATTCGTCGGCGACCGCTTCGGCCGCACGGTCGAGGTGATCACTACCGACGGAAGCCAGCCGATCGGCAACGGCATCGGGCCGGTTCTGGAGGCCAATGACGTCATGGCGGTGCTCGGCAACGACAAGGATGCGCCGCGCGATCTGCGCGAGAAATCGCTGCGCCTCGCCGCCCATCTCCTGGAATACGATCCGAAGCTGCGCGGCGGCGCCGGCTATGCCAGGGCGCGCGAACTGCTCGACAGCGGCGCGGCGTTGAAGCAGATGCAGAAGATCATCGACGCCCAGGGTCCGTCGACATGCCGCAGCGAACTCGGATCTCTCAGCTTCGACGTCAAGGCGGCGCATGACGGCATCGTGTCCGCGATCGACTGCCTGCGTCTGAACCGCCTCGCCCGCACCGCCGGCGCGCCGCTCGACAAGGGCGCCGGCATACGCCTGTTCAAGAAGATCGGCGATCGCGTCGAGCAGGGCGAGCCCCTCTATCGCGTCTACACGTTCGACCGCCCCGAGCATGATCTGGCCGCCGATGCCGCCACTGAGGAGACCGGTTACGTCGTCAACGGTCATGACGCCCTGCAAGGCAAGACGGCGTGAGCACGATCGCGCTCCAGACCTTGCCCGGCGGCAGCGATGCGGCAAAGCGCCTCGCAGCGCGGCTTGGGCTTGCCTGCAGCGAAATCGCCGTGCATCGTTTTCCCGACGGCGAGCTGCGCGTCGCCGTCGCGCCGGCGACCGACACCACGATCCTCTATGCTTCGCTCGATCAACCCAACGACAAGCTGATCACCCTGCTCTTCGCTGCGGAGGCGCTGCGACGAAACGGCGCGAAGCGGCTGGTGCTGGTCGCGCCCTATCTCTGCTACATGCGGCAGGATGCTGCATTTCATCCGGGCGAAGCCATCAGCCAGCGTGCCATGGGCAGTCTGCTTGCGACGACCGTGGACCGTATCGTCACCGTCGATGCGCATTTGCACCGCACCCCAGACATCAGGTCGGTCTTTCCAGGCATCGAAGCGGAGAACCTGTCCGCCATGCCTGCCATCGCGAACGCGCTGGCCACGGGCGGCATCGACCCCGCGACCGTGGTGATCGGGCCCGACATGGAGTCCGAGCCCTGGGTCAGGGACATCGCGAGCCGGCTGCGCCTGCAGCACACGGTGGCGCGAAAGACCCGGCACGGCGATCGTTCCGTGGCGATCAGCTTTGCCGATCCCGGCCTGCTCGCGGGACGGCCGGCGCTGCTGGTGGACGACATCGTCTCCTCCGGAACGACGCTGATGGCCGCGGCGAAGGCCCTGACGGCGATGGGCGCGACCGCCGTCGATGCGGTCATCACGCACGCGCTGTTTCCACCCGCGATGACCGTCGCATTCGCCAGCGCCGGCATCCGGTCGATCCGATCGACCGACAGCGTCCCGCATCCGACCAACGCGATTTCCCTCGCCGAGAGTCTTGCGGCCGCCTTGCGGTCCGAACTGACCACGACACTTCCTCCGGAGACGACGCCATGAGCATCACCGTTCGATTCTGCGGCGCCGCCCGCACCGTGACCGGTTCGAGCTACCTGTTCCAGACCGCGACCGGCCGCTTCCTGGTCGATTGCGGCCTGTTCCAGGGCCAGAAGACGCTGAAGGAGCTCAACTACGGCGCCTTTCCGTTCCGCCCCGCCGATATCGATGCCGTGCTGCTCACGCATGCCCATATCGACCATAGCGGTCTCTTGCCGAAGCTCGTGCGCGCGGGATTCGAGGGACCGATCCTGGCGACGCGCGGCACGATCGACCTCTGCTCCTACATGCTGCCCGACGCCGGCAGCATCCAGGAATCGGAAGTCACGCAGCTCAACCGGCGCAACGCCTCGCGCGGGCGCAAGGAGGTTCAGCCGATCTACACGCAGGCCGATGCCATTGCATCGCTGCAATCGTTTCGCGCCGTCGACTACGAACGCTGGACCGACGTGATCCCGGGCGTCCGCGCGCGCTACTGGAACGCCGGCCATCTGCTCGGCTCGGCCTCGATCGAGCTCGAAATCGCCGGGCAAGGCGCGACGCGTCCGCTGCGCGTGCTGCTCTCCGGAGACGTCGGGCCGGAGGCGAAGCTGCTGCAGCCCGATCCCGAGGCGCCGAGCGATTTCGACTACGTCATCTCGGAATCGACCTATGGCGACCGCGTGCGCGAGGCCACGACACCTGCGCTCCGCCGCACGCACCTCGCGGCCGAGGTGCGCGATGCCGCGGCGGCCGGCGGCGCGCTGTTGATGCCGGCCTTCGCGGTCGAACGGACCCAGGAGCTGATCGTCGATCTCGTCGACCTGATGGAGCACGGCGAGATTCCGACGGCACCGATCTTCCTCGACTCTCCGCTCGCGATCCGCGCCACCGAGGTGTTTCGCCGCCATGCCGAGAGCCTCGACCCATCCGTCGGTGCCGCGCGCCTGCTCAACTCGCCGCATCTCAAATTCACCGAGACCGCGGACGAGAGCAAGGCGATCATGCGCCTGTCCGGATTCCATATCATCATCGCGGCCAGCGGCATGTGCGACGCCGGCCGCATCCGCCATCATCTGAAGCGCTGGCTGTGGAACGAGCGCGCGACGGTGCTGCTCGCCGGCTTCCAGGCCAACGGCACGCTCGGCCGCTTCCTCCAGAACGGGGCCAAGGCCGTGCGGATCCAGGGCGAGGAGATCAAGGTCGCGGCCCGCATCCGCATGATCGACGAATATTCCGGCCATGCCGACGCCGCCGGCATCGCCAGCTGGATCGCGGCACGCCGGCCCATTTCCCGCGGGCTGTTCCTGGTCCATGGTGAGGAAGGCGCGATTGCGGGGCTCGCCGAACGCGTCGCCGAGCGGATCATTCCGGCGGCCCGGGTCTACCAGCCGTTGCTCGACGACATCTACGAGCTCGCCGCTGCCGAACCGCGCGTGGTCGACGTCGATCACCGCCGGCGGCTCGCACCGGAGGCCGTGACCCGTCTCGACTGGCACAACGAGATGTCGGAGCTCATGCTCGACATCAACGACAGGGTTGGGGCAGCCGCCGACGACCGCGCCCGCGGCGTCATCATCAGGAGGCTGCGCCGCGCGCTGGAGGAGAAGGTGTAGCGGGACATGACGGCGCTGAAACGCGCCTCTCTCTTGTCCCGGACGCGCTGCAGCGTTCTTACGCTGCTGCGCAGAGCCGGGACCCAGACGGCTGCACATTCCGCTGAGGCATGGGCCCCGGCTCTGCAGCGCACCACACCGCGGAAACGCGGCGCGCTGCGCTGCGTCCGGGGCACGAGACCGCTGTTTTTGCGATAGACATGGCTGCTCATCCTCGCGGCTCATTTTGCCCGAGCTTTGCTAACTTCTTCCGCCTCTTGCAAAAGCAAGGGCGCAGGGAAGGCCGGGCGCCGGCTGGCACCCGAAGTCCCGCGTGTGCGAAAGAAGCGCGCACGGGGTGGACGACAGGTGATGCCGGTCGCCCGGCCTTCCCTGCGCGATGGTTTTCACGGTGTCCTTCGTGCTCTCCTCGGGGAGCGATGCACTATTGCCCCCGTCGGCTTGCGGATTTCAGATGCGCGCACCGGTTGGCCGCCACATCTCCGCAAGACTTGACGCACAGACCCCGGGCGTCAGGACCACACGACTTCTCCGTCCGCGCACATCCCGATCCGCATTCCCGACGGCTGGCGTGCGCTCGCCGTCGAGGCCGGACAAGGACGCTGTCAGCGCCGTGTCGTATCGCGCCTGCCGCTGCTCACGGGTTTCCCCGCCCTGCAGCCACCATCACGCGCCGACGCCGTCGCGGCCACCGCATCCCGGCCCGCGTCCCGTGACGATCGCGAAACGCCCCTTGTGGCGGGCGGGATGCCGCGACTTGTACGGCAAAACCGAACTTCTGTAAATTCGAATATTTTTGCGCGGAGCTCTCGACCCACCGCTGGTGTGTTTTGCCCGACAGGCAACACAAGCGATCGTAGCCCCCGATGCCGCGGAGCCGAATTCGAGCGCCGCTCCCACAGATGCATTTTCCCCGGATCCGGCTACGGAACTTTGACCGCCATGTGAGTCCTGATAGTCTTCAGCACGGCGTGGCTCGACGAACCATGCTGTCAATCGATGGACCGGAGCTGTTGAAGATGCGGATCAGAAGCGTGACGCTCTTGGCACTCAGCCTCTTGCTTGCCGGCGTCTGGTCTCAGGACAGCGCGAGGGGACAGACCGCGCCGCCGGTTTCGCTTGCTCCGCCCAAGGCATCGCCGCCGCGGGCGAATGCCAAAAATTCCCCGGCAGCGTCGGACAGGATGGTACCGACACCTGCGACTGGCGGACTTCCACAAGCGCCGAATTCTGCCGCCGACTACGACGGCTTCAGCGTTGGCCGCGACGACAATGACATTCCGGATCGGATGACGCGATCCACGACGTCGCGCGCGGCAAGGGGCTCCACGCCCAATCCGGATACGCAAGGCAACACGGCTCAGCAATTGATCGATCAGGAAGATGAGGCGTTGAAGCGCAAGCTGATGATCTGCCGAAACTGCAAGTAGGACGGAGCTTCCCGTCGCCCGGAGGGAGCGAAAGCGAAATCCGGGGCCGGCGCCAGCGGGTGCAGTTATCCCGGATTGCGCTTCGCTCCCTCCGGGCTACGGCAGCGCGCTGCATAGCTGACCTACCGCCTCCTTCGCGTCCCCGCACTTTACCCTCCCCCGATTTCCTGATCCTCTCCCCCCAACGCCGGACCAACCGGCCTGCCCCGGGAGAGAGACGCCATGAAGCTCGGCACCGCCATTGCGGAAATCATGAGGCGCGAGGGGATCGAGATCCTCTGCGGCTATCCGGTCAACCATCTGATCGAGCATGCGGCCAAGGCCGAGATCCGCCCCGTGATGGTGCGGCAGGAGCGCGTCGGCATCCACATGGCGGACGCGATCTCGCGGGTGACGTCGGGCCGCAGCATCGGCGCGTTCTGCATGCAGCATGGACCCGGCGCGGAGAATGCGATGGGCGGCGTCGCTCAGTGCTTTGGCGAATCCGTTCCCGTGCTGGTGCTGCCGATGGGCTATCAGCGCCGGCTTGCGCATATCGAGCCGAACTTCAATTCCAGCGAGGCGATGAAGCCGTTCGCGAAATCGTCCGAGCCGATCATCCTGGCGGCCGAGGTCGCCAACATCTTCCGCCGCGCCTTCACCAAGCTGAAGAACGGCCGCGGCGGCCCCGTGATCGTCGAGATCCCCTCCGACATGTGGAACGAGGAGGTGCCGGAGCCGCTCGACTACACGCCGGTGCTGCGCACCCGCTACGGCGCCGACCCCGTGCACGTGAAGGAGGCAGCCAGCCTGCTCGTCAATGCCAGGCGTGCTGTGATCTATGCCGGCCAGGGCGTGCATTACGCGCAGGCTTGGCCGCAATTGAAGCGGCTCGCGGAGCGGCTGGCGATCCCGGTGACCACCAGCTTAGGGGGCAAATCCTCGTTCCCGGAAACGCATCCGCTCTCGCTCGGCTCGGGCGGGCTCGCCGTGCCGCGCGCGGTGCCGAAATTCCTCGCCGAGGCCGACGTCATCTTCGGCGTCGGCTGCTCGTTCACCGAGACCAATTTCGGCATCGCGATGCCGAAGGGCAAGACGATCATTCATTCAACGCTCGATCCCAACCATCTCAACAAGGATGTGGAGGCCAGGATCGGTCTCGTCGGCGACGCCGGCCTCGTGCTCGACGCGCTGCTGGAGGAGATCGGCAAGACCGTCACCACCGATCGTGACGCTTCAGCGGTCGCGGCCGAGATCGCGGCCTCGCACAAGGAGTGGCTGGCGAAATGGATGCCGAAGCTCACCAGCAATGACGCCCCCTTGAGCCCCTATCGCGTGCTATGGGACCTGCAACACACCGTCGACATCGACAACACCATCATCACGCACGATGCCGGCAGTCCGCGCGACCAGCTCTCCCCGTTCTGGAAATCGACAAAACCCCTCACCTATCTCGGCTGGGGCAAGACGACGCAACTCGGCTACGGCCTTGGCCTTGCCATGGGCGCCAAGCTCGCAAAGCCCGACAAGCTCTGCATCAATGTCTGGGGCGATGCGGCGATCGGCTTCACCGGCATGGATTTCGAGACCGCGGTGCGCGAGCGCATCCCGATCATGTCGATCCTGCTCAACAATTTCTCGATGGCGATCGAATTGAAGGTGATGCCGGTCTCGACCGAAAAATATCGCTCGACCGACATTTCCGGCGACTATGCCGCAATGGCGCGCGCCTTCGGCGGCTATGGCGAGCGGGTGACGAGGCCGGAGGACATCGTCCCAGCGATCAAGCGCGGCATCCAGAAGACGCAGGAGGGCATCCCGGTGCTGCTGGAGTTCATCACCAGCAAGGAGACGGAGGTGTCGCGGCCGGGGACGTGAGACGGGCCGGACGCTGGCTCCGGCCGCAGGGAATGTGATAATCCGCCCCGGTGCCGCGCCTGTCGCGGCATCAAGCCGGATCGCAAATGACCAACCCTTCCCACGACGTCGCCGATGAGCTCGCAGCCGAGAACGCGCAGCTGCGCAGTGAGCTCGCGACTGCGCGGGATCGCCAAAGCGCCAGCGCGGAGATCCTGCGCACCATCGCGGCCTCGCCCTCCGATGCCCGACCGGTGTTCGAGGCGATCGCGTCGAGTTCCAAGCGCTTGCTGGACGGCTTCTCCGCCACCGTGCTCCAGTTCATCGGCGACGAGCTGCACCTCGTGGCCTACACGCCGACCAGCCCGGAGGCGGACGCGGGGCTCAGTGCGTCGTTCCCGCGCAAGATCGCTGAGTTTCCGACCTTTGCGCTGGTGCGTGGCGGCGAGACGATCCAGTTTCCCGACAGCGAAGCCGCTGACGTGCCGCAGCTGAACCGCGATCTGGCGCGGCTGCGCGGCTTCCGCAGCGTGCTGTTCATGCCGCTGATGAACAGGGGCACGCCGGTCGGCATGATCAGCGTCACCCGCGCCGAGCCGGGCGCGTTCGCCCCCGACCTCGTGCAGCTGCTCCAGACCTTTGCAGACCAGGCCGTGATCGCGATCGAGAATGCGCGCCTGTTCAACGAGACGCGCGAGGCGCTGGAGCACCAGACCGCCACGGCGGACATTTTGAAGGTGATGGCGGCCTCGCCCTCGGACGTGCAGCCGGTATTCGAGGCCATTGCGGCCAACGCCAACCGGCTGATCGGCGGCTTCTCCACGGCTGTGCTGCGCTATGTCGAGGGCGCTGCGCATCTTGCCGCGTTCACGCCGACCGATCCGGCCGGCGATCGCGTGCTCCAGGCCTCGTTCCCGGTGCCGTTCGCGCAGTTCCCGCCCTACCATCTCGTGGCCAAGGGTGCGGCGGCGCAACTGCCCGACACCGAGCTCGAGCCGGCCGCGCGCGACATCGCGCGCGCCCGCGGCTATCGCAGCATGCTGTTCGCGCCGCTGATGAGCGAGGGCGAAGCCATCGGCGTCATCATCGCAACGCGCCGTGCCACCGGCGCCTTCGCCGAACATCATGTGCGGCTGCTGCAGACCTTCGCCGATCAGGCGGTGATCGCGATCAAGAATGTCAGCCTGTTCAATGCGACGCGGGAGGCGCTGGAGCGTCAGACCGCGACCGCCGACATCCTCAAGGTGATCGCGGCTTCGCCTGCCGACGTCACGCCGGTGTTCCAGGCCATCTCCGACAGCGCCAAGGCGCTGATCGGCGGACATTCCTCCGCCGTCACCCGCGTCATCGACGGCCTGCTGCACCTGGCGGCCTTCACCACTGACAACGAGGCCGGCAACGCGGATCTGCTCAGCTCATTCCCGGCGCCGCTGTCGGCATCCGGCATTCACAGCCGGGTGGCGACGAGCGGAAAGTTCGCATTCCGCAGCGACATGCAGAACGAAGGCGACCTCACGGACGCCATGAAGGAGCTGGCGCGCACCAGAGGCTATCGCAGCATCCTCGTGATCCCGATGCTGCGCGACGGTGTTGCGATCGGCACCATTGGCGTGACGCGGCCTGAGGCCGGTCCCTTCCCGGACAAGGCGATCGCCCTGCTCCAGACCTTTGCCGACCAGGCCGTGATCGCCATCGAGAACACGCGGCTGTTCAACGAGGTGCAGGCGCGGACGCACGAGCTTGCGGAGTCACTGGAGCAGCAGACTGCGACATCGGAGGTACTCAGCGTCATCAGCCGATCGGCCGGCGATCTCGCGCCGGTATTCGAGGCGATGCTCAGCAAGGCAATGCAGCTCTGCGGCGCCAGTTTCGGCGTGCTCAATACCTACGACGGCACGCAGTTCCGCACAGCCGCCACTTACGGCCTGCCCCCTGCCTACGATGAATTCCGGCGCAAGGCGCCCCTCAACTATGGTCCGGCGACTGCGCCGGCGCGTCTTTTGAAGGGCGAACCGTTCGTCGAAATCGTCGACCTGCTGGAGTCGGACGTCTATCGCAGCGGCGAGCCGAACCGTCGGGCGCTGGTCGATCTCGGCGGCGCCCGCTGCCTGCTCGCGGTGCCGCTGCTCCAGGACGAGCGCGTGGTCGGCAACGTCATGATCTTCAGGCAGGAGAACCGACCCTTCTCGGAGAAGCAGATCACCTTGCTGAAGCAGTTCGCGGCGCAAGCCGTGATCGCCATCGAGAACGCGCGGCTGCTCAGCGAATTGCGTCAGCGCACCGAGAATCTGACCGAGGCGCTGCAACAACAGACGGCGACTGCCGACGTGCTCAAGGTTATCAGCCGCTCGGCGTTCGACTTGCAGGCCGTGCTCGATACGCTGGTCGAATCGGCGGCGCGACTGTGCGAAGCCGACATGGCGGCGATTACCCGCAAATCCGGCAGCACCTATTTCCGGGCGGGCTCCTACGGCTTTCCAGCCAAATTCGTCGAATATGTAAGAGATCTGCCGGTCCGGGCAGACAGGCGTACCATCACCGGCAGAACGTTGCTCGGCGACAAGGTGGTCCATGTCACCGATGTGCTCGAAGACCCCGATTACTTCTTTGAAGGCCAGGAATTGAGCGGCAATCCGCGCAGCTTCCTGGGTGTGCCCTTGCTGCGCGAAGGCAGCACCGTTGGCGCCATCGTTCTCGCCCGTCGCGCGATCCGGCCGTTTAGCGAAAAGCAGATCGAACTCGTTACCAGTTTCGCCGACCAAGCCGTCATCGCGATCGAGAATGTGCGCCTGTTCGACGAAGTACAGGCCCGTACCAGCGAACTTGCGAAGTCGCTCGAAGATCTGCGCGGCGCGCAGGACCGGCTGATCCAGACCGAGAAGCTCGCCTCCCTCGGCCAGCTCACCGCCGGCATCGCGCATGAGATCAAGAACCCGCTCAACTTCGTCAACAATTTTGCCTCGCTGTCCGCCGAGCTGACCGACGAACTGAACGAAGTGCTCGCGCCCGTGACGCTCGCCGGTGATGTCCGCAGCGAAGTCGACGAGCTCACAGGGCTTCTCAAGGACAATCTCGCGAAGATCGTGCAGCACGGACGGCGCGCCGATTCCATCGTCAAGAACATGCTGCTGCATTCCCGCGAGGGCGGCGGCGAGCACCGGCTGAGCGACGTCAATGCGCTGGTCGAGGAGAGCCTCAACCTCGCCTATCACGGCGCGCGTGCCGAGCAAGCGAAGTTCGACGTCAGGCTGATGCGCGACCTGGATCCGGCGGCAGGCTCAGCCGAATTGTTCCCGCAGGAGATCACGCGGGTGCTCCTGAACCTGATTACGAACGGTTTCTACGCCGTGGCCAAGCGCAAGACAGAGGTCGGCTCGGCCGGTTACGAGCCGGCTTTGATCGCCACGACCCGCGACCGGGGCGAGAGCATAGAAATCCGCATCCGCGACAACGGCACCGGCATTCCGGACGAGGTGAAGGAGAAGATGTTCAATCCGTTCTTCACCACCAAGCCGGCCGGCGAAGGCACCGGCCTCGGATTGTCGATGAGCCACGACATCGTCGTGAAGCAGCATGGCGGCACCATCGACGTCGCGACCACGCCCGGCGAGTTCACCGAATTCACGATTCTTCTGCCACGCAAGAGCAGCTTTTCAGACAAGCCCTGAGGACAATTTCGCCCGGGAGACGTTTTGATGAATCTGGCGCGGCTCGTTCGGCGACAACTCCTCTCGCTATCCGGCATTGGCCTCGTGCTCGGTGCGCTGTTCTTCGCGGCTGCACTGACGCCGACGCTGATCCCGAGGAGCTATCTCACGCAAGGTGTCCTCGCCGGCGGCTGCTTTGCGATCGGCTATTTCGCCGGCGTGCTGTGGCGGCAGCTGTGGCACTATCTCGAGCTGCCCGAGCCTTCGGCGCGCGCCAGATCGATTGCGAATGCGCTGGCGGCAGCCGCCTGCCTGCTCGTCGTCATCGTGTTCCTGTGGCGCGCAGCCGAATGGCAGAACTCGATCCGCGCCGTGATGAAGATGGCGCCGGTCGAGACCGCGCATCCGCTCAAGGTCTGCGTCATCGCCCTGATCACGTTCGTCGTGCTGCTGGTGCTGGGGCGGCTGTTCGCGCTCCTCGCCCGCTTCCTCGCCACGCACACGAGGCGCGTCATTCCGCGGAAACTCGCCAACGTCATCGGCGTACTCGCCGCAGGTCTGCTGTTCTGGTCGATCGCCAGCAATGTCCTGATCAACACGGCGTTTCGCGCACTCGATTCATCCTTCCGCGAGCTCGACGCCTTGCACGAGCCCGAGCGCCCGCAACCAACCGCCTCCGATCGGACAGGAGGCCCGGCGTCGCTGGTGAAGTGGAACGAGCTCGGACGTACGGGACGCAGGTTCATCGCCTCGGGTCCGACCGCAACCGAGATCAGCGCCATCAGCGGAAGGCCAGCGCGGGACCCGGTCCGGGTCTATGTGGGCCTCGCCGGCGGCGCCACCGCGCAGGCGCGCGCCAGGCTTGCGCTCGAGGAGCTCAAGCGCCAGCACGGTTTCGAACGCAAGATCCTGATCGTCGTCACGCCGACCGGCACCGGCTGGATCGATCCGTCCGCGATGGATACGGTCGAATATCTCCACCATGGCGATGTCGCCAGCGTCGCGATGCAATATTCCTATCTCAACAGCCCGATGTCGCTGTTGTTTCAGCCCGAATACGGCGCGGAGGCGGCGCGCGCGCTGTTCGCGGAGATCTACGGTTTCTGGACGACGCTGCCGAGGGACAAGCGGCCGAAGCTGTATCTGCACGGGCTCAGCCTCGGCGCCATGAACTCGGAGAAATCCGCGGAACTGTTCGAGATGATCGGCGATCCCATTGCCGGCGCGCTGTGGAGCGGGGCGCCGTTCGAGAGCCGCCTCTGGCGCTCGATCACTGCGAACCGCAATCCGGGATCGCCGGCGTGGCTGCCGGAATTCCGCGACAACCGCTTCGTGCGCTTCATGAACCAGAACGGACCGACGGTCCCGGCAGACGCGCCGTGGGGTCCGATGCGCGTCGTCTACCTGCAATATGCCAGCGACGCGATCACGTTCTTCGCCTATCGCGATGCCTACCAGGCCCCGGCCTGGATGAGCGCGCCGCGCGGGCCGGACGTGTCACCGGAGCTGCGATGGTATCCGATCGTGACGATGCTCCAGCTCGCGCTCGACATGGCGGTTGCGACCAATACGCCGATGGGCTTTGGCCACGTCTATGCGCCCGAGCATTATGTCGATGCCTGGATCGCGGTGACCGATGTCCATGACTGGTCCGCCGAGGCGCTGGCACAGCTCAAAGAGCAGCTTGCGGCGAAAGCCCGGACGACGAGCGCAGGCAATATCGACGACGATTCCGATCGCGGCGGCTAAGCGCCTACTCCGCCAGCTCGACGGGTTGCTTCGCCGAAGGGCCGGCGAGCGGCCGCTCCTCCATCGCGATCAGGCACAGCGCGGCGGTGGTCATCAGCGCGGTGGCGGCGCCGAACACGTAGCGGAACGCGTGGCGCATGTCCTCGGTGGGAATAGCGACGGCGCCGGCGGCGTGGTGCTCGCCGGCGAGCGGAACGTCGATGCCCAGCGCGATCAGCAGGATCGCCGCGAACGCGGCGACCGTGAACGAGGACATCAGCGAGCGGAAGAAGTTCATCGCGCCGGTGATGGTGCCGACCTGCGGACGCGCCACCGAGTTCTGCAGCGAGACCACGCAGACCGGGAAGGTGGTGCCGAGCCCGAGCGCGAACGCCGCCATCAGCGTGAGCAAGCCCCACAGCGGCAAGGTGGTGAGCGTGAGGCCGAGGCCGCACAGCGCGGCCCAGGACGTGCCGATGATCGCGACGCGCTTGTAGTGCTTGGCGCGGGCCATGGTGCGGCCGGCGACGGCGGCGCCGACGGTCGAGACCGCCGCGAGCGGGATCAGCGCAAGCCCCGCCTCGCTGGCGCTCAAATGGTAGACCGACTCGTAATAAAGCGGCAGCTGCACGGTGAGGCCGGTGATCGCCCCGAGCCCGCAGCCGCCGGCGGTCAGCGCGAACGGCGCCACCGATCCGGTCAGCAGCTTCAACGGCAGGAACGGCTCGTCGGCCCGCCGGGCGTGCCAGACGAAGCTGACGGCGAGCGCGACGGCGCCGCCCACCATCGCCAGCACGGTCGGCGACAGCCAGGGATAGCGCGTACCGCCCCAGGTCAGCACCAGCATGAAGACGACGGCGGACGCCATCAGCAGCACGCCGCCGAGCCAGTCGACCTTGCGCTTGCGGTGGAACACCGGGATCTTCTTCATCTTCGGCAGCAGCATCACGATGGCGGCGGCCGCGAGCGGCAAGTTGATCCAGAAGATCATCGACCAGTGCAGATGCTCGGCGAACACGCCGCCGATGACCGGACCCAGAATGCCGCCGACCATCCAGACGCTGGAGAAATAGGCCTGGTACTGGCCGCGCTCGCGCGGGGAGACGACGTCGGAGATCACCGTCTGCACGACCGGCATGATGCCGCCGCCGCCGAGCCCCTGAAGGCCGCGCGCCAAAATCAGCATCGGCATGTTCGGCGCGATCGCGCACAGCACCGAGCCCGCCACGAACAGGCTGAGCGAGATGATGATCATGACGCGGCGGCCGTAGATGTCGCTCAAGGTGCCGAATACCGGCGCGACCGCGGTCGAGGCGAGCAGATAGGCGGTGATGACCCAGGAGAGATTGGAGACGTCCTGGAACTGGCGCCCGATGGTCGGCAGCGCGGTCGCCACGATGGTCTGGTCGAGCGCTGCCAGGAACATCGTCAGCATCAGGCTGATGACGATGGTGCGGACCTCGTCCTGTGACAGCGGCACCGGCGGCGCGATCGACGGCGCGTCATCGACGCTGATGACTTCGCTCGGAAGTCGGGACAGCTCCTCGGCGATATCGTCAGGCAAAGTCTGGATGTCGGCAGAACTGCTCTGCCGGTCGAACTTGTTCATCTCGCTCGGATGCCGTGTGGCGGCACAACGCCGCAAAGGATTCGTTCTATGCAGCCCAATGTAGACAGCAAAGTTTGTCCCGGGCAGGCACCGCGGCGCATGGGTGCATCCCGCCCCCGGGCCATCCCGAACACGTGATCCCGTTTATCCGGCAGCTCAGTCCTTCGGACGTCGCTTCAGGCGGGCCCGCTTCGGCAGCAGCGCGGGCCATTGCACGATGTGGTCCTCGAGCTCCTCGTCCGGGATATCCTCTTCGCTGCCTTCGACCCGGCCGCGCACGGAGACGCCGGCGTCATGCACGGTGTTGGGATCACCGGAGACCAGCGGATGCCACCAATAGAGATCGCGCCCCTCGGCGACGAGCTTGTAGCCGCAGCTCGGCGGCAGCCAGTTCAGGGTGCGGACATTGGCCGGGGTCAGGCGGACGCAGTCCGGAACCTTGTCGGAGCGATTCGGATAGTCCTTGCAGGCGCAGCTCATCCCATCGAGCAGCTTGCAGCCGATATGGGTGAAATAGATCTGCCCGGTGTCCTCGTCCTCGAGCTTGTTCAGGCAGCAACGCCCGCAGCCGTCGCACAGGCTTTCCCATTCGCCCGCCGACATCTCTTCCAACGTCTTGGTTTTCCAGAAGAATCCTTCCTGGCCTGAAGGTCGTTTGGGAACTGCGGTCATGCGCCTCAACAAAAGTTCGAAAGAGCTACGGCTCAAGCCATCTAGGGCGTGCGGCCGGGGTGGTGCAAGCAACGCGCCTTTGAGGCCCGTAATGAACCGGGGTCAATTAGGCCTGTTGTTCAAAATCGCGAGCCTGACCATTGGTTTATGGGCCCCGCTCGGCTAGAAGGAACAGCAAGTCCCTCGGATGCTGGCCGGGCGCCTTGGGTTTGCCGCAACATTCCCTCAAGACGTCTCGATGCCGCCCCCGGCCGGGTGCTTGAACGCTTTCGAACCAAGCCTCAAGGGTTCTAGGTGCGCCAGATCATACCACCGCATTGGAAGGCCAGGGTCCGGAATTTCTTCCTGGACCTCGATGCGCGCATCGACTCCTCGCTGTTCTCCTCGGCCAAGGGCATCCGCGAGCTCTACGAGCGCTACTCGACCTTCATGGACCGCTTCTATGTCGGACGCTGGAAGCGCTGGGTGTTCATCGAGCCGCTGTCGGAAGCCGCGACCCTCGGCCTCGGCGGCCTGGTCGTGATGCTCACCCTCGCCATCCCCGCCTTCCGCGAGACCGCGGACGAGGACTGGCTGAAGAAGTCCGATCTCGCGGTGAGCTTCCTCGACCGCTACGGCACCCCGATCGGCAGCCGCGGCATCAAGCACAACGACTCGATCCCGCTGGAAGATTTTCCGGACGTGTTGATCAAGGCGACGCTGGCGACCGAAGACCGCCGCTTCTACGAGCATTTCGGCATCGACATCGCCGGCACCGCACGCGCGCTCGTGACCAACGCGCAAGCCGGCGGCGTCCGCCAGGGCGGCTCCTCGATCACCCAGCAGCTCGCCAAGAACCTGTTCCTGAGCAACGAGCGCACGATCGAACGCAAGGTCAACGAGGCCTTCCTCGCGGTCTGGCTGGAATGGCGCCTGACCAAGAACGAGATTCTCAAGCTCTACCTCGACCGCGCCTATATGGGCGGCGGCACTTTCGGCGTCGACGGCGCGGCGCATTTCTACTTCAACAAATCCGCACGCGACGTGACGCTTTCGGAAGCGGCGATGCTCGCCGGCCTGTTCAAGGCGCCGACGAAATACGCCCCGCACATCAACCTGCCGGCCGCGCGCGCCCGCGCCAACGTCGTGCTCGACAACCTCGTCGACGCCGGCTTCATGACCGAGGGCCAGGTGTTCGGCGCCCGCCGCAACCCGGCCTTCGCGGTCGATCGCCGCGACGAGGCTTCGCCGAACTACTATCTCGATTACGCCTTCGACGAGATGCGCAAGCTGGTCGACACCTTCCCGAAGTCGTACACCGAGCGCGTCTTCGTGGTGCGGCTCGCGATCGACACCAACGTGCAGAAGGCGGCGGAAGACGCGGTCGAGAACCAGCTGCGCCAGTTCGGCCGCGATTATCATGCAACGCAGGCGGCGACCGTCGTGTCCGATCTCGACGGCGGCATCCGCGCCATGGTCGGCGGCCGCGACTACGGCGCCAGCCAGTTCAACCGCGCCACCGACGCCTATCGCCAGCCGGGTTCGTCGTTCAAGCCTTACGTCTACACCACCGCGCTGCTGAACGGCTTTACGCCGAACTCGATCGTGGTCGACGGCCCGGTCTGCATCGGCAATTGGTGCCCGCAGAATTATGGCCATTCCTATTCCGGTTCGGTGACGCTGACGCAGGCGATCACGCGCTCGATCAACGTCGTGCCGGTCAAGCTGTCGATCGCGATCGGCCAGAAGGAGCAGCCGAAGGCGCCGAACCCGGCCAAGATCGGCCGCGCCAAGATCGTCGAGGTCGCGCGCCGCTTCGGCCTCAAGGCGCCGCTGCCCGACACGCCGTCGCTGCCGATCGGCTCGGACGAAGTCACCGTGCTCGAGCACGCGGTCGCCTACGCGACCTTCCCCAACCGCGGCAAGGCGGTGACGCCGCATTCGGTGCTCGAAGTGCGCACCGGCGCCGGCGACCTCGTCTGGCGCTGGGACCGCGACGGCCCGAAGCCGCGGCAGGCGATCCCCGCCTCCGTTGCCGCCGACATGGCCGGCATGATGAGCCACGTCGTCAGCGAAGGCACCGCGCGCCGCGCCGCGCTCGACGGCATTCCGACTGCGGGCAAGACCGGCACGACCAATGCGTATCGCGACGCCTGGTTCGTCGGCTACACCGGCAACTTCACCTGTGCGGTCTGGTACGGCAACGACGACTATTCGCCGACCAACCGCATGACCGGCGGCTCGCTGCCGGCGCAGACCTGGCACGACATCATGCTCGCGGCGCATCAGGGCGTCGAGGTCCGGGAAATCCCCGGCATCGGCATGGGCCAGAAGCTGCCGCCGCAGCATGTGAGCAACGCGCAGGCCAATGCGGCGCCGAAGGTGCTGGAGACCAAGCCGGGTCCGCCGCCGGTGCTGACCAAGCGCGGCGCCGATATCCTGGTGCGCGTCGAGAAGCTGCTGGATGACGCCGCCAGGACGGCAAAGAAATCGACGGATGCCGACACCAAGGCGGCCAGGCCGTCCTCGGCGACGAGCGCGCTCGCCTTCCCGCAGAACTATGCGGAAGAGAACGCCAACGCGTCCGCCCCACGCAAGAACTGATCGAAACAAGTGCGGCTGATCCTGATCACATTGACGGCCCTTCTGCTCGCGACGGTGGTCGGCTTGGGTGCGACCTGGATGACGACGACGCGCGGCACCGAGATCGGCGCGCTGACCATCGGCGCCTGGACCGCCCGCCCGCGCACCGGCACCGCCGACGTCGATCCCTATTCGCGCGCCACCATCGTGCGCAACGGCGAGCTGCCGATCGGCACCGGCGACGGCGTCGCCTTCACCGCGACCGCCGACGACAAGAAGAAGGCGCTCGACGGCCGCTGCGACGTGATCGTCTCCGGCGTGACGCCGCCGGCGCGGTTCTGGACGCTGACGCTGTACGACCGCAAGGGCCATCTCGTCGCCAATTCGCTGCAGCGCTACGGCTTCACCAGCCAGGAAATCGTGCGCCAGTCCGACGGTTCGTTCGAGATCCGCATCGCCTCGCGCTCGCGCGCCGGCAACTGGCTGCCGACCGGCGGCATCGAGCGCTACGCACTGATGCTGCGCCTCTACGACACCCCGGTCGGCGTTGCCACGCGCACCCAGCGTGATGCGCCGATGCCCACCATCACGACGGCGGGCTGCTCATGATCCGCCTCCTGTTCACCGTCGTTGCCGGCGTGGTGCTCGGCCTCGTGGTCCACCTCGTCAGCGTGCTGGCGCTGCCGCGGATCGCGACGCAGGACGCCTATTCGCGGCTGACGCCGATGACCAAGCTCAACGGCGTCAGCCAGCTTCCCCTCGCCGATCCGCAGACCTCGCCGATGCCGTTCATGGACCCGGCCTTTGCGCTGGCGATCTGCCGCTACGACCTCACAAGCGGGCCGATCAAGCTGACGGTGCCGGTGAGCCAGGCCTACACCTCGGTGTCGTTCTACACCCGCAACGAGATCGCCTATTACGCCATCAACGACCGCTCGGCGGGCCGCAAGGTGATCGAGCTCGACCTGATGACGGAGGCGCAGCACAACGAGCTGCCCGAGGACGAAGAGGTCACCGCGGCCGACCGCCTGATCATCGATTCCCCCAGCACAACCGGCCTGATCGTGATGAAGGCGCTCGCCCCCGAGCCCGGCCTGATGCAGCAGGCGCAGGCGACGCTTGCGGCCGCGAGCTGCGGCCCGCAGACCGAGCAGCCGGCCAAGGCCGAGGCCCCGCGCGGCCGGCGCTGAGGCGCGGGCGTCTCAGGCACCCGCAAAACAAAAGCGCGAAAACAACCCCATGCACAGTAGCGGGGGCAGCTCAATGTCCGCTCGGCTGACATTACCCGACGTTACAAGAGGGTTCGCGTGGTTCGGCTAAGGGCCAATAGGCGACACCGAAGATGAAAACAGCCGCCAATCGAGGCGGACCTAGACCGCAGTCTCTTTGCGGATAGGTGGTAAGAGGGCCAACGCAATATATGGCAAGGGATAGAACAGTCCGCCCCAGATGAACCAAGCGGCCTGAGAGCGCCCCCTCTCTGCGGCATAGTTCGCAGTATAGCGCCCGCACACCCAAATGAGGCTCAGATAAAGAATTGCGGCAACGATCAACGGAAACATGTGACGGCTCCGATCACTGCTTGCTGATAACATAAGGGATCAGAGGCACGGAGCAATGCACGCTCTCGTTAACGAATCGATTTAGGGCGGCCCAGCGAAGTCCGGTTCGGGTCACAAGCTGCCGCGGCGCACCATGCTGCGATTGGTCCGCTGAGGGCCATAAACTGCCATTGAAGATGAAGGCACGATGTTTTTACTCGATCCTGACTGGCTTTCTTCCCGATGTCCCAAAGCCTATCTTGGTTGAAAAGGCGCGAGAGGCAGCGAAATGCTACCGGGACCAATTGCTTATTGCTTCTACCGTTATCGCGGGCTCTGCCTTCACACATGGATCGTCACGACTTTCACAATCATTGTGGCCGCCGCTCAGCTACAGGCTTCAGCAGCACCAAACGCGTCAGCGTGCGGATACCTCGCTGGTCTGATTGATAAGGCACCGCCATCAGGGCCCTTGTTCCTACCCAGCTATCCGACCGTCGAATCGGGGCCTCTGCATGGCGCCGCCTACCTCTATGACAATGCGGTAGCCGCCATCGCGTTGGTCGGTTGCGGTGAGCAAGACAAAGCGTATCGGATTGGCTCGGCGCTTCTCTGGGCCATCGATAACGACCGCACCTGGCATGATGGACGGCTCCGGAACGCTTACGCCGCAGGTGTGGTGGCGAATGGCCCCGTCAAACTTCCGGGGTGGTGGGACAATGCTCAGAACAAATGGTTAGAGGATCGATATCAGGTGGGCAGCGACAATGGTAACATGGCATGGGCCATGTTGGCGTTGCTGTCGCTTGACGATGTGAACGCCGGCTCTCGGTTCCGCGATGGTGCTGCACAGCTTGGCGCCTGGGTCGCGCAATGGCCCGATACGCGCGGTACTGGCGGTTTCACGGGCGGTACGTTTGGGCACGAACCGACGCCGGAAGTGCGGGCGTGGAAATCGACTGAACATAATACTGACCTCGCTGCCGCGTTTGGCCTTCTTGCGATCCGTACGGGGGATTCGCGCTGGCGTGATAAGGCAACGGCTGCTGAGCACTTCGTAAATACGATGTGGAATCCGGCATGCGCCTGTTTCGCTGCAGGGACCGCTGAAGACGGCGTCACCCACAATCCGATTTTGGCTCTCGATGCTCAGGTCTGGCCTTTAATAGCGCTCTACGGAGCGGTCGAGAAATTTGCATCGGCAATTACGACCGCCGAGCAGCGAATGAGTGTCGACGAGGGCTTTTCTTACGGTGAAGACCGAGACGGTGTGTGGACCGAAGGGACGGGCCAAATGGCTCTCTTAATGAAATTGCTCGGCAGGACTGGGAGGGCAAACTCGTTGATCGCTGTAATCGAATCCCAGAGGTCGCCGGATGGTGGGTTCTATGCCACAACTGTCCGCGAGTTACCGACCGGGTTCGTGTTGGACACTGATCCGACCAAGCCGCGACTCTATTTCCGATTGTCACATCTTGGCGCAGCTTCGTGGGCTGCCCTCGCGGAACGTGGGTTCAATCCCTTTACGCTGACAAAAGGACTCCCGTAGTTAAGTCGCGGTGCTTCTCGTTCCGCCTCTCTTTTGGTCTTTTTGATTTCGATATGTCCGCAAAGGGTCACAAGCGTCCCTTTGACCCGGCCCCGACCACGTCGGGATTGCCCCTGTCAGCCGACGTCGAGACAAGCGCCGGAGGCGGTCGAAAAGGGCGGCAAGCGGAACGGCGGCTGGGGAATTTACCGAAGGTTAGCGCTCGTGTTGCACAACCATTGGATGTTGACCGTCCGAACGAATCTTGTCCGCGCATGAGATTGGCGCTCAAAATCGCACTCGTGGCGGTCTGTGCTGCAATCTTGACCGCGGTGCTTCTCATCATCGTCTTGGCCGGCATCTTTGGGATGCAATGGAGCAGGACGTTGCAAATTCTGAGTTCGGCGCCCGAGCTATACCTCTTGCCCACCATTATCTTCGTTGAATTTTGTTTCCTGACGAACGACTTGCTGGCTTATCTGTGCGAGAAATTCGAGGCGGACTTCGGGATAAACTTCTCCGAGATTCCGTTTAAGTTCGACCTCGACAAGCTGGAAGCACCCATTCCGCTTCGAACGAAACTCGTTCAGCTCTATCCGCTCACGATCCTTCTGACACTGCTCGGGTTCGCTGTCGCGCTAATGACACGCCAATAGGCACGATCTCTCAGGTCCGCCAGAGGCTCTCATGGGCAATCGCGCCTGCCCACAGGGCCGCAATACGGGACGGGTCTGTTCAGACAATCCAAGAGCGGCGAGCACGGCAGCGTGATCGATTGCGTTCGGAGAGGTTTGATAGCTGGCCTGAATCGGCCCGCTCGACCCGCATGCGGAACGCAGCTTCCGCTTTCAGCCGAAGCGGACGTTGTCGTGCTCACAGCCGATCGGCTTGAGACCCGAAGCGGACGTTCATCGAGTCCTGCCGGGTTTGGTTTCGATCGGAAGATCACTGAACGTACGAAAGCTGATCTTCCGTAACGACTCGCTCGATCTTCTCGGACTTGCACTTGATGCGGTATCTAACTCGTCCATCGGATTCGATGGGCATATGCTGGACGATAGTGTAGACCATTGGCGGTTCAGTTGTGGCCCGCCCCTGCGGGCCCTGGGGTTGGTGGCGAACGTCTTCGTTAAGCTTATAGGCATAGGACATGTGCTTACCCTCAACGTTTACGGCTGCTCTGGCGATGCGGACGCCTTTGGTCTTAGCGGGGATTAGTCCTCAAGAACGGATTTCGTCGCCTCGAAGACCTGCTCTGCCGTGCCCTTGATCGTGCCCGTCGCCCAGGCCTGAAACACGGTAACGTAGGCGTTCATGTACGCCTCGTCGTCTGCAGAGAAGTAGACTTCGTCAGTCACCGTATCCAAGACAAGCGCTCCTGTATCGATGCAAATTTCCTCGATCAGTACCAGGCGCTCTTCGTGTTCAGCGAGATGACGTTTTACGATACTCATTGTATCTCCTGCTTTGCGGCGACCTGAAGTCGGGGCCTGACTTGGCTTGGCGAACGCAATTCAAAGCGGGGGGCGGCTCCGTCGACACATCGTCCGCACTCTCTTCAACGATGGTAAAGGAGTTGCCGGACTGCCATGAACGGCTAATTCCGATCGCAGGCCGCCGGTTCAATCTGCTCGTTCGATCATCCTTCGGAAGGGGGACGCCGAACGGGGCCGACAATCAACTTGTAGGTGGGCACCCGAGCGGTATTCCACGATTCCAGGGTCGCGCCGCAAACCGAGCACTCGAAGCTCGCGATCTGCCGACTGGGAGCCATCGCCTCGGTTCGGCCATAGACGGCGCCGCACCGACAGGATCGATGATGAGAATCGAGCATGCCCGTTTATGCGCCTGAAAGACAGAACAAGCCACTTCGAAAGTTCAACAGGCTATCGAGGCCCAAGACAGAGACGCCCGCTGGTTTCAGCTTTTCTGTCCGGTCCTCCATCGCAGCCCGGCGACGACAGGCCGAGTGTCCAAGCGAAGCCTCGGACCAACCGACTTTTCCAGTCGCTTTCACGGGTGGAAGCGAAAACCCCGCTCCCGATGACTCGGGGGCGAGGCAGGACCACAAGCTCTGCCAGTACATCCGTGGCTGGAGCGACAGGTCTGTCGTGCTCTTAACTAAGCAGCACGGAGATTTTCGGCAGCGGACTTGCCGGTACGACGGTCAGCGACGACGTCATAAGACAACGTCTGACCTTCGCTCAGAGTGCCCATGCCGGCGCGTTCGACCGCGCTGATATGAACAAAAACGTCGTTGCTGCCGTTGGTGGGCTGGATAAAGCCGAAGCCCTTTTGGGTGTTAAACCACTTCACTGTACCTGTATTCATCAGGTGTTCCTTTCGTACGCGCGCAGGATCTGGCGCGCGGACTTGCGGCCAGTGTTCCGGTCAGTCGATGTTGGAGAATGTCTGAAACGTGCGCGCCGTCAGGAGCTGAGGCGAAAGCGGAACAGTTGTTCGGCCAGTATCGATCCCTGAAACAATACACCAGCGGTTGCGAGACTTCAAGAAGAAAGCCAACGAGTGCTTCCTGCCACGTTTATCCGTTCCATCGTTAAGAGCCTGTCGAACGCGGTGATTGATTGATCTTTTTCAGAAGCGTGTCTTTAGCCGGCCCCGCAGCAAGAAGGACCGCTTGCGCTTCGAGGCGTTCCTTTTCGGCAAGTATGTTTTGTTCGAAACTGGACGTCTGCTCAAACCCGCGACAATGGACTGCCTCTCCAAGACGTACCGACGATCCTGAAGAGGTATTCGACGAGGCGGTGTCGCGAGAACCGGCCCATCGCCTAACGCGCGTCGGACGATGGGCCGCTCCGGGTGGATGACGCAAACCTAGAGAGGTCCAAGTATCGCGCCACAGACCAATATCGTTAAGCTCACGACGAGAAAGTCGTTCCTGTCGGATACCCAGAAAGAGGCCGGGATGGAGGTCCTTTACGCGCCAGCCGTGTCGACCAATGCCACCGCATTGATTCGCCGGCGCGAACGACCGGCTTTTGCAGACGTGGGCCCCCCTTAAGGTCTGCGGAATGATCGCGCCGTCATAGCCCGTCACGAGGAGGATCGTCCCCCGCGTCGCCGGCCTCGGGCCACCGGCAAGTTCCATGTGGTTTCCTTTTCCCGCACTTTCCGGCATTGTTCGGCATGGCAAAAGTAAAAGTGAGCTTCAAACCACTCCGTAAGTCTGAGGGCGACTGGGTTATCATCGCCGAGTGCCCCGGCGCAGAACCCCGCGAAATCACGGGCTTCACGAGTAAGGCCGAAATTGACGACTGGATGAATGGAGAGCGCCGGATCGCGTGGCTCCGATCGCAGGGTTACGCCAAGTGACGTGACAACTCCTTCCCTCTGGCGCTTCGCGTCCGTCTGGGAGACTGCCTACGCGCGATTGACCCAAGCGGCGGTCGCCGCGTTGCCAGACGAGGGTTGCGTCGGCCTGCGAGCGTTTGCCGGTCCTAACGCTCCTCGGTCGGATGCACCCATTTGTAGGGCGTGATGCTTTGCGTGGCGGTCAGCTTGATCATGTGGACGGGCGGCGCGGAACGTGCCTTTCGGCATGACCGGCACTTGAGCGAGGCTTCCAGCTTCCAGATCGGCGTATCGCGCGGCCGGCGGATGGCATCGAGCGGCAGGCTTGCGCGCGCCTTGCACCGGTTGCATTCGACCTCGAGCCAGCCCATGCCGCCGTTGAGGCATTGGCCGATCGTCGGCGAGGGCTGTGAGGGCCCGCCGTAACCTTCCATGCGAACCGACCAGGCTTCGGCCTCGGCCCGGTCGGCCTCACGGACCGCCTTCTTCGCCTCCTCGCGCGCGTGCTTGGCCGAAATTTCCGCGCCCAGAATCCGGCCGCTCCAGATGACCTCGCGTGATTTGGTGCCCATGCCGTCATCAAAGCTGCGCTCGACGGCGCTGGCAAATTATCGATCGCTGGTAGGCCCGGCGCGCAATTCGATACTGCGGGTCGTGGGTGTGGACAACCGAGGCTGAAGATCCCGTGGCAAAGCCGCGGCGCCGGCGATGGCGGAGCGCCACCATCGAAAGTCGTCACGCCCGCGGGCAACAATCCGGCGTAGTCTTTTCTGCCGAGGCAAGTGGGCTCACGATGGCCGCTTGCCCGCATGATCCCGCCGCGCCCACAGCAGCGCCAGCGGCCCCAGCGCGATTCCGGCAGCCAGAACGATGAACACCAGCAGCCAGCCGTTCGCGCTCTGCGGACCGCCGGCCATGTCGAGTGCGACGCCGGTTCCCCATGCGCCGGCGGCTGACAAGCCGAAGCCGACGGTGGAATGCAGGGCCAGCGTTGCGCCGCGATGCTCGGAGATTGCCGCAGCCGACATGCCTGCGGTCAACGCACCTGAATCCGCCGGCACCGTCAGGCCGTAGATCATCAGCAGCAGCGCGAGCACCCATGCCGGTGCCGTTGCGTTGAGGCCGATCACGAGCGCGACACTGGCCGACGCGATCATCACCACCGTGATGGCGCGATGCCGTCCGAACTTCAGGGCGGCCTCGTTGCCGAGGATGCTTGCGGGCATCGAGATCACCGCGAAGCAGAAGCTCATCAGTACCGGCGTCATCCAGGACGGCCCGCCCTGATGCGCAACGACGAAGGTCCAGAACCCGACCAGCCAGGTGCGAATGCCATAGAGCTCGAAGCAGTGCGCGCCGTAACCGAGGATGTAGCCGAGCGCCTCGCGATTGCCGAAGACAGGCGCGAAATTCAGCAGCCGCCCCGTCTTCGGGACAGGCCGGCGGCCCTCGATCAGGAGGCACGCAACCACCATCGCGACGGGGCCGACGCCGGTGACGTAGAACGCGGTCCGCCATCCCCAGCGATCGGCGAGGACTTGCGCAACCAGGAACGACAGGCCGACGCCGACCGAGAAGCTCGACGTGTAGAGCGTGACCGCCCGCGAGGTGTCGCCGGCCGGCAACCGGTCCGTCAGCGCCTTCAGACCCGGCATGTAGGCGCCGGCAAAGCCCAATCCTGCGAGCGACCAGATCAGCGTGCCCGACCAGAACCCCTGGGCAAAAATGCCGAAGGCCATGGTCGCAAGTCCGCTGACGATGGAGCCGCACAGCAGCACGATCCGCGCGTCGATGCGATCGGTCAGCGTCGTCAGCACCGGCACGGCCAGCATGTAGCCGAACGCATAGCCGCTCGCCATCAGCCCGCCTTCGGCAGCGGAAAGTCCCCACGCCGGCATCAGATGCTGCGCCAAATTCGCGGACAGCGTGACGTGCGGCAGCAGATTGCCGAGCTGGCCGATACACATCACCGCAATCAGCGGCCCCCCGCTCAAGCTCCGAATGCTCGCCTCCCCTCGGTCCCTATCTCGTCTGGTCTGCACGCAGCAACAGAAGCGCAAAAAACGCGGAGATCGAGGCCAGCGCGCTGATCCATAGCGCGCTGCTGCCAAAATGCTCCACCATCAGCCCGAGTGCGAGTGGCGCGAGCGCGCCGGTGGCCCGCGACGGCAACGAGATCATGCCGACACGTCTGCCGAAGCCTGCCGGCCCGAACAACGCCAGGGGAAGCGTACCGCGGGCAATGGTGATGATGCCGTTGCCTGCGCCATACAGCACCGTGAAGGTCGATGCGAGCAAGGGGCCGCCCGCGACCAGTGCAACAACCCCGATCGGATTCATGAGCATGGCGAGGCGCGCCGACAACAGCGGATGAAACCGGCCGAGCCATCCTGCTTCCAGCAGGCGGGCAGCAACCTGCGCGGGGCCGACCAGGGCTCCCGCGAACAGGGCCTGCGCCGGCGTCGCGCCGAACGCAACCAGCATGGTCGGCAGAATGGCCGAGACACCCGAGCTGACGAAGCTTGCCGCCGCGAACATGTAAGCCAGCAGCACCATCGCGAACGTTTCGCTCTGCCGTCCGGAGCTCTGGCTCGCGCCCGGATCCGGCCGCGGCTGCTGGTCCAATGGAATTGCGCGCGGCAGCGACAGATTGAGCGGCAACGCCAGACAGATATGGATCGCCGCCCACACCTGGCAGGCGACGCGCCAGTCATACTCGGAGGCCAGCCACGTCGTGAGGGGCCAGCCGAGCGTGCTGGCGAAACCCGCGATCAGGGTGATGCCGGTGATGGTTCGCCGCGCATTGCTGCCGTAGATGCGCGCAAGCGTCGCGAAGGCCGCTTCGTAAAGCCCCATGCCCATGCCGATCCCGAGCAACACCCAGGCTGCAACCAGCACCGCAATGCCATGAGCCACGGACAGCAGGAGCAAGCCTGCCACGAAGACGAGGCTCGAGACGGCAAGCAGACCGCGCCCCCCGAACGTATCGATGGCATGCCCCACCCGCGGCCCGAGCAGGCCGGAGATGACGAGCGCTCCCGACAGCGCGCCGAACACGTAGGTCGGCGCAAGACCGAGATCGCGCGCAATCGGCGCGGCCAGGATGGCAGGGAGATAGTAGCTCGACGCCCACGCGATGGTCTGCGCGGTTCCGAGTGCGGCGACAATGGCGAGCGGACCGGCCACCCGGTCCGCCGGGACCTGCGTCATGAGCAGCCGCACCCAGCGCGACCTGCCTTCTTGGCGGTTTCATCGTCGGCACAGCAGGCTGACGGCTCCTCCTTCGCCGGCCCGCCGCAGCATCCCGCCCCCGCCGTCTCGACACCGCCGCGCGTGCAGACGCCGGTCTCCGGCAGCACGAGCTCGACCCGTGCCGCAGCCTTCTTGTCGCCGGCGATGTCGGCGGCGATGGAGCGGACCTGCTCGTATCCGGTCATCATCAGGAAGGTCGGCGCACGGCCGTAAGATTTCATGCCGGCGAGATAGAAGCCCGGCTCGTCATGCGCGAGCTCGCGCGCACCGTGCGGCCGAACCGTGCCGCAGCTATGCTCGTTGGGATCGATCAGCGGCGCGAGCGCGGCCGGAGCCTCGATCGCCGGATCGAGCCGCAGCCGCAGCTCGGACAGGAACGATAGATCGGGACGGAAGCCGGTCGAGACGATCAGTTCGTCCGCCACCACACTCTGCGCACCGCAGCAGGTGCCTGCCGAAATCCTGAGACGGCCTTCGAAGTCCGACAGATGCGTGACGCCGAAGCCTGTTTCGACCCTGATCTTTCCGGCAGCGACGAGCGCGGCGAAGGTGGAGCCCAGCTCGCCGCGCGCGGCAAGCTTGTCGTTGCTGCCGCCCCCGAACGCCTTTGCGGGATCGGTGCCACGCAACAGCCAGATCGCTTGCGTGCCTGATACCTCGCCCGCGAGCTGCACGAGATCGATCAGAGTGCCCAAAGCGGAATGGCCGGCGCCAAGCACGGCAACGGTCTTGCCGGCGTATCTGGCGCGCTCAGTGCCCTGCACGTCCGGCATGCCATAGGCGATGTGGCCGGCGCGCTCGCGTTCGCCGATCGCGGGCAAACCGTTGCTGCCGGCGGGGTTGGGAGAGAACCACGTGCCTGACGCGTCGATGACGGCATCGGCGCGAAGCACCTCGGGGCCTTTGCCGTTCTGATAGCGAATTTCGAACGGCACCTGCTCCCTGCCCTTCGTCTTCGCCTTGTCGAAGCCGGCGCGGCTGATCGCCGTGACCCGGCTCGACGTCCGGATCGCCTCACGCAGCGGCGTGCGCGTCGCGAGCGGGGTGAGATATCGGTCGATCAGCTCGCCGCCGGTCGGATAAGAATGAGGGTCCGGTGAATTCCACCCCGTCGGCGCGAGCAGCCGCGCGGCCGCCTTGTCGACATTGTATTCCCACGGCGAGAACAGCTGGACATGCTGCCACTGACGGACCGCATACGCGGCTTCAGGGCCGGCCTCGAGCACGATCGGAGACATACCGCGCTCGAGCACGTGCGCAGCCGCGGCGAGGCCAACAGGCCCGGCTCCGATGATGGCGACCGTCTTGGCGTTCATTCCGACTTCTCCCATCTTTCTAGAATCATCGAATAATTCAACAAATCAATCACGCGGCCGTTTGCGCACCTTTGCATCCGGCTTCGTCGGCGCAGCACTCCGCCGCCAGGAAATCCACCAAGCCCCGCATCGCGTCAAAGTTTGCGTGGCAGATCAGGGTCGTCGATTCCCTGACCTGGCTGACGAGCCCGACCGCAACCAGGGTCTTGATGTGATGCGACAGCGTCGAGGCCGGGATCTTCAGCTTGTCCTGCAGGCGGCCGACAGGCATGCCCGCGTGTCCGGCCCGGACCAGGGCCCGGTAGATTTGAAGCCGGGTCTGATTGCCCAGGGCCTCCAGACGTGCTGCTGCGTCGGCGATCTTCATGGTGCCAGGCTGCGCTCGTTCATGCCGGTTGTCAAACCGTATTTCTAGAATATTCGAATTATGGTCCGACCGGCATACCAGATTCAGATTGACGGCCCGTCTATATTTCCATAAATCTGGATATATGGAAAACGAAGAAGCGGTCCTCGCCCTCGCCGCACTGGCCCAACCGACCCGCCTGGAGGCATTCCGGACGCTGGTCAGGCACGAGCCCGACGGCCTTGCAGCGGGCGACCTCGCCCGTCTGCTGGAAGTTCCCCAGAACACGCTGTCCGCGCATTTGGCGATCCTGACCCGGGCGCGCCTCGTCTCCTCCGAGCGGCACAGCCGCTCGATCGTCTACCGCGCCAATCTCGGCGAATTCCGCGACGTCGCCGTTTTCCTGCTGCGCGATTGCTGCGGCGGGAGGCCGGAGGTCTGCGATCCCGTCGTCGAGACACTGCAATCCTGCTGCGCGCCAAAACGGAAGGAGCGAAGCCGTGCCTGACCAAATCTACAACGTGCTGTTTCTGTGCACCGGCAATTCGGCTCGATCCATCCTGGCCGAGTCGATCCTTTGGAAAGACGGCGCCGGCCGGTTTCGGGCCTTTTCCGCCGGCAGCGCGCCAAAGGGCGCGGTGCATCCGCTCGCGCTGCGCACGCTTGAGAGCATGGACTATCCCGTCGACGGGATGCGCTCGAAGAGCTGGCTGGAGTTCGCAAGCGCCGATGCGCCCGTGATGGATTTCGTCTTCACCGTCTGCGACAACGCCGCGGGTGAAGCCTGCCCGATCTGGCCGGGCCAGCCGATGACGGCGCATTGGGGCATTGAGGATCCTGCCGCGGCCGAAGGTTCCGAGCTGGAGAGGCAGGCGGCGTTCGTCACTGCGTTCCGCTATCTCAAGAACCGGATCGACACCTTCGTGAACCTGCCGCTGAGGAGCATCGACAAGCTCTCGCTCGGCACCAGGCTGCGCGAGATCGGCCGCTCGGACGGCGCGACATCAGGCAGAAGCGACGTGGCGTGACAATGAGCATCTTCGAACGATACCTCACTCTGTGGGTTGCGCTGTGCATCGTCGTCGGGGTGGCGCTGGGACACGTCCTGCCCGGTTTCTTCGGCGCGATCGCAGCCGCCGAGGTCGCCAAGGTCAACCTGCCGGTCGCGGTGCTGATCTGGCTGATGATCGTGCCCATGCTGCTGAAGATCGACTTCAGCGCGTTGGGCGAGGTGCGGAAGCACTGGCGCGGCGTCGGCGTCACCCTTTTCATCAATTGGGCCGTAAAACCGTTCTCGATGGCGCTGCTGGGCTCTTTCTTCATCGGCCACCTCTTCGCACCGTGGCTGCCGTCCGGCCAGATCTCGTCCTACATCGCCGGCTTGATCCTGCTGGCGGCGGCGCCTTGCACCGCGATGGTGTTCGTGTGGTCCAATTTGTGCGAGGGGGAGCCTCATTACACGCTGAGCCAGGTCGCCCTGAACGACGTGATCATGGTGTTCCTGTTCGCGCCGCTGGTGGGACTGCTGCTTGGCGTGGCCTCGATCAGTGTCCCCTGGGGCACGCTGCTGCTCTCCGTTCTGCTCTATATCGTGGTTCCCGTGATCGTCGCTCAGCTGTGGCGCAAGGTGCTGCTGCGCGGAGGCGACGACGGCTTCAACCGCGCCATGCGGATGCTGCAGCCTGTGTCGCTGGTTGCGCTCCTCGCCACATTGGTGCTGCTGTTCGGCTTCCAGGGCGAGCAGATCGTCCGGCAACCGCTCGTCATCGCCATCCTTGCCGTGCCGATTCTGGTGCAGGTTTATTTCAATGCGGGCCTCGCCTATTGGCTGAGCCGGCGGTTCGGCGTGGCCTGGTGCGTTGCCGCTCCGGCCGCTCTCATCGGCGCGAGCAACTTCTTCGAGCTGGCGGTCGCCGCCGCGATCAGCTTGTTTGGCCTCGACTCCGGCGCTGCGCTGGCGACCGTGGTCGGCGTTCTCGTCGAGGTCCCAGTGATGCTGTCCGTCGTCCGCATCGTCAAGGCGACAAGGGGCTGGTACGAAGCCGGCGCCGGCAAAGTCCCGAAGGCACTGGAAGCCCACCGGTGAGGCATGGAGACCGACCATGAGCGTCACGATCTACCACAACCCCGACTGCGGCACCTCCCGCAACACGCTGGCGATGATCCGGCAGAGCGGCGCCGAGCCCGTCGTCATCGAATATCTGAAGACGCCGCCGTCCCGCGAGAAGCTGGTCGAGCTCGTCAAGGCGATGGGCATTCCCGTCCGCGCGCTGCTGCGCGAGAAGGGCACGCCGTTTCGCGACCTCGGCCTCGATGATCCCAAATGGACCGATGACGAGCTGATCGATCAGATGCTCGCGCATCCCATCCTGATCAACCGCCCGATCGTGGTGACGGCGAAGGGCACGCGATTGTGCCGCCCCTCCGAAGCAGTCATCGATCTGCTGGATCATCCCGTCGGCCGCTTCGTGAAGGAAGACGGCGAAGTGGTCGAAGCGCGATAGGCTGGCTCCGCCGGGAAGGCTGCGGGAAGCCCCAAAAGCCGCTGGCGGGATTCCAACGGCATGTTAGCATTACGTCTCTGCAAGTTCGCGAGCAAACGTCATGCATCGCACAATCTCCCGTCGCGTGGTGCTCCTCGGCTGCTTGGGTTTGGCAACGCAAAAAGCAGCTGCGCAACGATCCCGCATCTGGCGCGTGGCCTATCTGGTGTCTGGGAGAAGCTCGGCCACGGCTCCCGTCATCAAGGATACGCTCCGCTCCCTCGGCTACGAGGAAGGCAAGAATCTCGTTTTCGATGTTCGCGAGGCGGAGGGCCGTTATTCGGCGCTCCCGGAATTGATGCGGCAGCTTCTCCAGTCGAAGCCCGACGTCATCATAGCCGAGGCCACTCCCGCGATAGCCGTCGCCCAGAAGGCCACATCGACCATCCCGATCGTCATGTCGCCGTCGACTGACCCGATTGGCTCCGGCTTCGTGAAGAGTTTCGCCAAGCCCGGCGGCAACATCACGGGCGTCGCCAACATGTTCGGCGACCTCACCGCCAAGACGCTCGACATCGTTCGGCTCGTCTTCCCGAACGTCAGGACGCTTGGAGTCCTCACGTCCAATAACCCGACACACCCCGCGCTGTTCGAGGTTGCCCGTCATGCTGCAGCGAAGATCGGGATTTCGGCGGATCGCTATATCGCACCAAACCCGGAGGACGTGAAGAAGGCCTATCAGGACATGAGCGACGCGGGCTGCGACGTCGTCTATGTGCTTGCCGACCCAATCAGACCTTCGCTTCCTTCCATCGCGCTCGAATACCAGCTGCCTTCAGTTTTTCAGGTCAACAGCTACACGGAATTGGGCGGTCTCATGAGTTACGGCCCGGACATCCTGCCGCTGTTCGTCAAGGCCGCGCACTATGTCGACCGCATTCTCAAGGGTGGAAATCCTGCCGAGATACCTGTCGAACAGCCGACCCAATTCGTGTTTGCAATCAACCTGCGAACCGCAAAGGCGCTCGGCCTTTCAATTCCGGAAAACGTATTGATCATGGCCGACAAGGTGATCGAGTAGCCTGCGCCAGATTGTAAGCTCGACAGCCGATTCCGCTTCGCCTTCACGACCGGTTCCCCGGCGCCCATGGCAGCAGCTGTCAGGCGACAGTAGGACGCAACTTCAAATCGCTTGCGTCGTTGAAGCCGCACATCTCAAGAGCTATCGATCTGCGATACCGCCTTGCATCGGAGGAACGCATGAGCACCATCACCGGCGGCTGTCACTGCGGCGCAATCCGTTATCAGGTCGAGGGCGACGCGATCGTGCATGCGCTATGCCACTGCCGCGACTGCCGGCTCCACGCCGGCGCTCCGGTCGTCGGCTGGACGATGTATCCGGAGAGCGCTCTCAAGGTGACCAGGGGCGAGCCCAAGGCCTACCACTCCTCCGAACACGGCCGGCGGCACTTTTGCGGCCATTGCGGCACCGGCCTGTTCTATATCAATGCCGACATGCTGCCCGGAATCATCGACATCCAGAGCGCGACCTACGATGATCCCGATGCCGTGCCGGCGACGATGCACATCCAGGTCGCCGAGCGGCTTCGCTGGATGGAGCATGCGCACGAACTGCCGACGTTCGAACGCTATCCGCCGCAGCCATAGCGGCGGACGGTGATGCCGGCACAGCTTCGCATCAGCTCTTCGTGCTGGCCGTCTTGTCGAGCGCGGCACGCAAGCCATTCGCCAGCTCGACCGCGTCGTCGTTGGCCCAGAAATGCATGAAGAACAGGCGCGGCTGCTCGTCCAGCATGTGGCTGTGCAGCGCTGTCACCTCGATGCCGTGCGTCCGCAGCGCCACGATGACAGGATTCACCTCGTCGCTGCTCAGCACGAAATCGCCGGTGATGGCGGCCTTGCCGCCTCCGGTCGGCTGGAAGTTGATGGCGATCGCAACGCCCATCGCGCCGACGGGGGTCAGCAACATGCCGTCCGCCGTGATCGGGTCGCGCCGTTTCACGTTGAACTGGTAGACGCCGCCGTTGGCCTGCCCCTTGACGCCGATGATCTGATCGAGCTTTGCCGTGTCGAGGTCGATGGCAGGCGGCGGGCCCGCCGGCGCCGAGACCGTCAAGGGGGTCTTGCTTTCGGCCAGCGCATCGTGGATCGCCGAAGCCAGCTTGACGAGGTCTCCGTGTCCAGCGACGTGCATGTAGAACGTCGCCGGGCTCGCGCGCAGCAGATGATTGTGCACGGCGGTGATCTCGAGACCGCTCGCGATCATCTTCGCCATCACGGGATTGATCTCGGTCTCGAGGAGCACGAGGTCGCCCATGACCATGGCACCGCCATGCGCGGGCTTGAACGCGAGCCAGCCGCCGAGCGCCAGCGCCGGCTTGATCGTCACCCCGTCCAAAGTCACGGTGAGATCGGTGCGGGGAAAGCCGTAGCGGTGGACATCGTCCGCGACGGTGGGCTTGCGGCCCAGCGTCTCGTCAACCTTATTCCAATCGAGATCCTGCGCATGAGCGCCCGCGATGAGGCAGGCACTGACGCCGATCAGCGCCGAGATGGTCTTTCGCATTGCTCTGCTCCTCGAGCTGGATTTCAGCCGTCAGCGTCTCATTTCTGTTCCTTGATCTGGCCGGCGCTGTCGACGACGAGCCGCACGTCCTTGCCGTTCTTCACGGCTTTTGCAGTCATGCCCTCGGCGGTCGACTTGATATCGCTGACCTGCGTGTAGCCGGCCGCCTGGATTTTGGCGACGACCTCCTCTTGTGTCAGAGCGCGTGCGCTCGACAGCCCGCTGGCGATCGCCAGAAAGAGGATTGTGTGAAAGATGACCTTTGTCCGCATGACATTCTCCTGGCGTCTCCTGCCCCAGGTGATGTCGTTTTCGGCGCGGCGCGGTGCGACGGGATGATGCCAACGCACATCGGCGCGGCCACCGCGCACGAATGAAAAATCACGATTTGTCTGATGAGATTGCGAAACGATGACATGCTGCGCCCTTGGTGATCAGGACGCGATTCTTGGGCATGTCGCCTCGCGGGGAGATCGCAAATCCCCGTCGCGACGAATAGAAACCCAGGTGGCCCAGCTGTCAACCCGCACATGGGCGAGGCGCGCGTCACGAAGAGTTCACTCGGAACGGAACCGCGCCAACCGGCATCTTGAAACGACCGGACGATCTCATTAGGGTTCGTCACGTGGGGACGAAGCAGACTCCCCGTGAGACCCCGGTCCAAGCTCTGCGCAGCACGCCATTCGTGGAGCTTGCGCATGGACACCGAACGACACCTTTCCCCCCGCCAAACACTGGCCATCCTCTCACGCGGCGATGCCGCCGCGCGCCGCGACACGACGGCGCAAAACAGTCGCTTCGTCCGCATCTTCGAGGCCCTCGCCGCCCTCGGCATCGACGCGCACCCCGTGATCTACGACGAAAGCTTCGCAGGTGCAGTCCGCGATCAACTGCTCGCGGCCGACGGCGTGCTCGTCTGGGTCGATCCGATCCACCAGGGCAAGACGCGCGCTGACCTCGATCCCCTGCTGCGCGACGTCGCGGCGCGAGGTCCCTGGGTGAGCGCTCATCCCGACGTGATCCTGAAGATGGGCGTCAAGGAGGTGCTCTGCCGGACCCGTCATCTCGGCTGGGGCACCGATACGCATCGCTATGACACCGCCGCGGCGTTCCGCGCCGAATTTCCCCCGCGCCTTCGGGCGAACGGCCCTCGCGTGCTCAAGCAAAATCGCGGCAATGGCGGCCAGGGGGTCTGGAAGGTCGAAGCGCTTCCGAACACGAACGAGACGGTCCGTGTACTCCATGCCCAGCGCGGGAGCCGGCCCGAGGACATCAGGTTCGACGATTTGGTGGCGCGCTGCGAGCCGTATTTCGGATGGGGCGGCTGCATCATCGACCAGGCGTTTCAACCTCGCCTGCCCGACGGGATGATCCGCTGCTACATGAGCGGCGCGAAGGTCGCGGGCTTTGGGCACCAAATGATCAAGGCCCTGATCCCGCCGGAAGGCCCCGACGCACCCGAGGCGCAACCGGGGCCGCGCATCATGCACGGGCCTTATGCTCCGCCGTTCCAGGCGCTGCGAAGGTCGATGGAGGACGAATGGACGCCGCAGATGATGGAAACGCTCGGTATCGATGCACCGTCACTACCGGTGATCTGGGATGCGGATTTCCTGTACGGGCCGCCGGATGCGGCGGGCGCCGACACCTACGTGCTGTGCGAGATCAACGCGAGTTCCTGCTTTGCGATCCCCGAGGAAGCGCCGGCGGCGATCGCACGAACGGTGAAGCACCGCCTGCTGCGGAGCCAGCGAACGCGCTCCGGCTGACAGAGACTGTCGACCAGAACAGCGTCCCGTGATGCGCACTGCGCCCTATTCGGCGGCTTGCGGAGCGTGCATTCCACTCACCGGCTCGACGGCGTGATCGGCGGCGAGCGCGTGCTGTTCGCCGCCCGGCAGCCCCCGTCCCTTCACCAGGCCGAAGATCGCCGGGATCACGATCAGCGTCAGCAATGTCGACGAGATCATCCCGCCGATCATCGGCAACGCGATGCGCTGCATGATCTCGGACCCCGCGCCGGTGCTCCACATGATCGGCAGCAGGCCCGCCATGATGGCGACGACCGTCATCATCTTCGGGCGGACGCGCTCGACCGCGCCCACCATGATGGCGTCATGGAGATCGCGCCGGGTGAAGATCCTGCCTTCGGCGTCACACCGCGCCTTCATCTCGGCCAGCGCGTGATCGAGATAGATCAGCATCACGACGCCGGTCTCGGCGGCGACGCCGGCAAGCGCGATGAAGCCGACGGCGACCGCGACGGACAGGTTGAAGCCGAACCACCACATCATCCAGATGCCGCCGACCAGCGCAAACGGCAGCGACAGCATCACGATCAGCGTCTCGGTCAGGGCCCTGAAGTTCAGATACAGCAGCAGGAAGATGATCGTGAGCGTCACGGGCACGACGATCCTCAGCCGCGCGGCGGCACGTTGCAGATATTCGTACTGGCCGCTCCAGACGACGTAGGTGCCGGCGGGAAACTGGATGCTCTCCGTCACCGCGCGTTGCGCGTCGGCGACGTAGCTGCCGATGTCGCGATCGCGGATGTCGACGTAGATGTAGGTCGCGAGCTGGCCGTTCTCGGTCCGGATCGAGGTCGGTCCGCGCGCCGGCTCGACCTTCGCCACCTCGCCGAGCGGCACGGCGCCGCCCGCCGGCATCGGCACCAGGATATCGCTAGCGATCGCCTTGGGATTGTCGCGCAGGTCGCGCGGGTAGCGCATGTTCACCGTGAAGCGCTGGCGGCCTTCCACGGTCGTCGTGACCGTCTGGCCGCCGAGCGCGGCCGCGATGGTGTCCTGAACGTCCTGGATCAAAATGCCGTAGCGGGCGAGCGCCTCGCGGTCCGGGACGATCTCGAGATAATAGCCGCCGATGCCGCGCTCGGCGTAGGCCGACGAGGTGCCCGGGACGGTTTTGATCACCCGCTCGACCTGCCGCGCCAGCCGGTCGATCTCGACGAGGTCGGTGCCCATGACCTTGACGCCGACAGGCGTGCGGATGCCGGTGGAGAGCATGTCGATGCGCGCCTTGATCGGCATGGTCCAGGCGTTCGAGACGCCTGGAAACTGCAGCGCCTTGTCCATCTCCGCGATCAGACTGTCGACGGTGACGCCGGGACGCCAAGTCTCCTTCGGCTTCAGATTGACCACCGTCTCGAACATTTCCGTCGGGGCCGGATCGGTCGCGGTCGCCGCCCTTCCAGCCTTGCCGTAGACGGAGGCGACCTCGGGGAACGACTTGATGATCCGGTCCTGCGTCTGCATCAACTCGGCCGCCTTGGTCACCGAGATGCCGGGCAGCGTCGTCGGCATGTAGAGCAGCGTCCCCTCGTTCAGCGCCGGCATGAACTCGGTGCCGAGCTGCCGCGCCGGCCAAGCCGTGACGGCCAGGACTGCGAGGCAGGCCAGGATCACAAGCGTCTTGGCGCGAAGCACGCCCTTGATCACGGGCCGGTAGATCCAGATCAGGAAACGATTGATGACATTCCGGCTCTCCGGGACGATCCGGCCGCGGACGAAGATCACCATCAGCGCCGGCACCAGCGTGACGGACAAGAGGGCTGCGGCCGCCATCGAGAACGTCTTGGTGAACGCCAGCGGGCTGAACAGCCGTCCCTCCTGCGATTCCAGCGTGAAGATCGGCATGAACGACACGGTGATGATCAGCAGGCTGAAGAACAGCGCGGGGCCGACCTCTGCGGCGGCATCGATCAGGACCTGCACGCGCGACTGATCCGGCTTGGCGCGTTCGAGATGCTTGTGGGCGTTCTCGATCATGACGATGGCGGCATCCACCATGGCGCCGATCGCAATCGCGATGCCGCCAAGACTCATGATGTTGGAGCCGAGACCGAGCAGCTTCATGGCGCCGAACGCCATCAGCACGCCGACCGGCAGCATCAGGATGGCGACCAGCGCGCTGCGGACGTGCAGCAGGAACACGATGCAGACCAGCGCGACGACGATGCTCTCCTCGAACAGCGTGTGCTTGAGCGTATCGATGGCCGCATAGATCAGGTTCGAGCGATCGTAAACGGGCACGATCTCGACCGATGCCGGCAGGCTGCTCGCGATCTCCTTGAACCGCTTCTTGACGTTCTCGATGACGTCGAGCGCGTTGACGCCGAAGCGCTGCAGCACGATGCCGCTTGCGACCTCGCCCTCGCCGTTCAGCTCGGTGATGCCCCTGCGCTCGTCCGGCCCGAGCTCGACATGGGCGACGTCGCGGAGCAGCACCGGCGTGCCATTGCTCGTCTTCAGCACGATGTTGCCGAGATCGTTGATGCTCTTGATGTAGCCCTTGCCGCGGATGACGTATTCGAATTCGGCGAGCTCGACGGTGCGTCCGCCGACATCGGCGTTGCTGGCGCGGATCGCCTCACGGATCTTCTGCATGCTGATGCCGCGGTCGCGCATCCGCTGCGGGTCGAGCACCACGTTGTACTGCTTGACGAAGCCGCCGATGCTGGCGACCTCGGCGACGCCTTCGGCCTTGGCCAGCGCGAACTTCAGATTCCAGTCCTGGATCGTGCGGGTGTCCGCCAGGTTCAATTCCTTCGACAGGACCGCATATTGGTAGACCCAGCCGACGCCGGTCGCATCAGGCCCGATGGTCGGGGTGACGCCGGCGGGAAGCCTCGATGCTGCGCCGTTCAGAAATTCCAGCACGCGCGAGCGCGCCCAATAGATGTCGGTGCCGTCCTCGAAGATCACGTAGACGAACGAGGCGCCGAAGAAGGAGAAGCCGCGCACGACCTTCGATTTCGGCACGGTCAGCATCGCCGTCGTCAAGGGATAGGTCACCTGGTCCTCGATCACCTGCGGCGCCTGGCCGGGATATTCGGTGTAGACGATGACCTGGGTGTCGGAGAGATCCGGGATCGCGTCCAGCGGCAGGTGGATCAGCGCATAGAGGCCGGCGGCGGCCGCAAAGCCGGTGCCGAACAGCACCAGCAGCAAATTGCGCGCCGACCAGGCGATGATGCGGGCGATCATTTGTGCTCTCCCGTCGCATGGTCCGCATCGGACGCCTGTGGCGCTCCTTCCGCAAAACCCTTGAGCGCGGCCTTCAGATTGCTTTCCGCATCGATCAGGAAGGTGGCGGAGGTGACCACCGCCTCGCCGTCTGCGAGCCCCTCGCGCACCTCGATATAGCCGCCGCCGCGCCGGCCAAGCTTCACCTCGCGCGGCTCGAAGCGCCCTTCCCCCTTGTCGACGAGGACGGCCTGGCGCGTGCCGGTGTCGAGCACCGCGCTATCCTGGATCGCCAGCACCGGCGCGGCATCAGCCGTGTCGATGTCGGCATCGACGTACATGTCCGGCAGCAGCACCGCATCGGGATTGGCAAGCTCGATCCGGACGCGAACCGTCCTCGTGTCGCGGTTCACCTGCGGATAGACGATTGCGATCTTGCCGCTGAAGACACGGCCGGGAAAGCTCCGCGCGCGCACCGCCACAGACTGCCCGACCGCGATATGGCCGAGATCGCGCTCGGCGACGTCGACCAGCGCCCAGACCAGCGAGGTGTCTGCAATGCGGAACAGCACGTCGCCGGGATTGGCGCGCATGCCTTCGATCGCGCTGCGCTCGAGCACGATGCCCTCGCGCGGCGCCGACCAATGGATGGTGACGGGCGCAACGCGCGTCCTTTCCATTTCGGCGATGACCTGCTCGGGGACGTCGAGATTGACCAGCCGTTGCCGCGAGCCGCGGCCATAGACCTCGACGCCGCCCACCGTCTTGGAGGTGATCGTCGCAAGATATTCCGCGGCCGCGGACGCAACCGCCGAACTGTAGATCTCCATCAGCGGCTGGCCCGCCTTCACGCGCGTGCCGGTGGTGACGTCGGCGACCTTCTGCACGAAACTTTCGGCCCGCATCGCGATCACCGAGACGCGGCGCTCGTCGAGCTGGATCGTGCCGGGTGCCTTGACCGTGACGCGGATCGCCCGTCGCACGACCGGCTCGGATTTGACGCCGGTGCGCTGGATCTTGCCCGGCGACAGCTTGACCGTGCCGTCGTCGGCCTCGTCGCCTTCGTAGACGGGGACATAGTTCATCCCCATCGGGTCCTTTTTCGGCACCGGCGAGGTGTCGGGCAGGCCCATGGGATTGCGGTAGTAGAGGATTTTTCGCGAGGAAGCCGCTTGCGCTGGCTTCGGTGCCACTGCAATCGCCTGTTCGTCATCGTAGACCGGCAGATAGTCGCGCCCGCGGTCGTCCTTCCTCGGAGCGGCGGACCAGAGCGGCGCGCCGCTGGGATCACGGTAATAGAGCGGAGTTCGCTCCGTCCGGGCCGCAGCCGGGGTCACCTCGGCATGAGCGGACCAGCGGCTGTCATTCGAGAACCGGTACGCCCCCAGGGCGAGGCCACCGCCGAGAGCGAGAATCGTCAGGAGACGCAGCGTCTTCATGGTGTGTCTTCGCGCGCGATGCGCGCGTCCATGTGAATGGGAAAGAGAAGGTCGGACGCCGCGCGCGGCGTCCGCATGCTCACTTGGTCGCCGTGACGACCACCTTGCCGGTGACGGTCTCCGCCTCGCCCTGCACCTTGGCCGACAGCGTGACCTGGTAGCGGCCGGCCATCGGCAGGTCCGTCCGGAAGGCGTAGACGCCCGGCTCCTGCGACGGCAGCGGCGCCACCGCCGATTCCATCTCGGCCATGCCGTCCGGGGCCATGTCGACGCGAGTCTTGAAGATGACGGCGTCCGCGACCGGCTTGCCGGTCTGCTTGTTGGTCAGGCGAACCGAGAGCGTGACGTCGTCGCCCTTCTTCATTTGCACAGTGACGGGCTCGAAAGCGTAATCGCCGGCGCCCGCCACCGCGGCGGAAGCGGCAAGCGAAAGGGTGGCGGCGAGCGCCGCGGTGCTGAATTTGGAAAGCATTGTCCTGTCCTCATGATCTGATCTTTCGCCGTGGCGCATGGCGCACACGTCAGTCGTCGTCGCGCGCAGGCGTGCCGCACGCGTTCGGCTGTTGCGAGATCAGATTCGAGGAGGTCGGAAGGGAGGGCTGCTGCCGCGGACGGAGACGACCTGATCCTCGGGGATGGCGATCGTGCTCACCGCTACGGCGAAATGCCCGAAGACGACGGGCCTGATGGCATCGAGCGCGATGGTGCCGCCGACGCAGCAGAAGCCCATCCCGCATTTGTAGCCGCCGGGCTGGGAGGGCGCCCCCTTCATGTCGGGGCAACAATCGTCCATCGACATCCCGGCGTCGCTGCCCATCTGCATGGTCGCCTGCATGTCGTCCGACGACATGGCAAGGCTGGATGCGGACGCGCCAACGGGCAGCATCGCCAAGGATATGGCGATCGCGAATGCCAGGATGGTACGGACGAGGCGCATCAATATCGACTTACCTTCGGACTGGAATGTTCTCCCTAGTAACATACTCCGAGGCCGGAGGCATTCGTTGATCCCGGTCAAGCATTCGTGAGCGAGGGCCGCCTGCGGGCTTCAGCTCAGATCTTGGGGATCTTCGCCCGCTCCACCACGCCGGTCCATTTGGCGATCTCGGTCTCGATCAGCGTCTTCATCTCCTCCGGCGAGCTGCCGCGGACCTCACCGCCGACGGCCGTCTCCAGCCGCTGCCTGAGCTCGGGGTCGGCGAGCGCGTCCAGCGTCGCGGCATTGAGCGCGGCGATGATGGCGGGCGGCGTGCCCTTGGGCGCCAGCAGGCCGGCCCAGGTGCGCACGTCGTAGCCCTTGATGCCAGCCTCCTGCACCGTCGGGACGTCCGGCAGCAGCGTTGTGCGCATCGGCGACGTCACCGCCAAGCCGCGGATCGCGCCGCTCTGGATCTGCGGGGCGAGCAGGACGGGCGTGCCGACGACGACCGGGACGTCGCCACTGAGCAGCGCGGTGGTGGACTGCGAATCGCCGCGATACGGCACGTGCACGATCTCGATGCCGGCTGTGGCGTTGAGCAATTCGCCCGCAAGATGATGCGTGCTGCCGAAGCCGACCGATCCGAAGCTGAGCGAACCCGGCTTTGCCTTGGCCATGGCAACGAGCTCGCCGAGCGATTTTGCGGGGTAGTCGTTGCGCACGGCGATGACGAGCGCGTAGTAGACCAGCGTCGAGACCATCTCGAAGCTTTCGGCCGGCTGATAGGCGAGGCTCTTGTAGGTCGCCGCGGAAATCGCGTGCGCTCCGGTGACGAGGCCGAGCGTGGAACCGTCGGGCGCCGCCTTGGCGACCGCATCCGCCGCGATGTTGCCTCCGGCACCCGGCTTGGCCTCGACGATGATCGGCTGCCCGAGCTTCTTCGACAGTCCGTCGGCGATGATGCGCGACAGCGTGTCGGCGGCGCCGCCGGCGGCAAAGCCATGCAGCAGGCGGATCGGACGCGACGGATAATTGTCCGCCCATGCCGGGCCGGTCACCAGACAACCGCCGAACAGAAAAATGGCCGCAGCAAGCCGCTTCATCCCTCGCATGGATGCTTCTCCCTCAATTGTTATGTCGTTGGCCGCAGCGCGTGCGGCGTCTTCAAGTCATGATCGCGCTAACGCGCGAACTCCGTGCATTCAGGCGACGGCGGCATGCCCCAGACGTCGCGCGGCAGCCCAACCCAGACTTTTGGCCGCTGCGGGCGATCGCGATGCCAGGGACGCGGCTCGAAATAGCCGAGCTCCTCGTCCACCATCCGGTCGAGATCGCAAAACAGCTCGACCAGATGTCCATCGGGGTTGCGGTGGTAGATCGCGGTGTTGTGGCCGGGGCCATGACGCACCGGTCCCCAGAGCACCGGCAGCTTGTGCCGCGCGAGATGGTCGCAGGCCTGGTGCATGTGGGCGGGGCCGCGCAACTCGAAGGCGAAGTGATGAAGACTGCGGACCGGGGCGCGGGCGAAGTTGAGCGTGTGATGCTCGAAGCCGCTGCGCATGAAGACGAAGCGGTCCTCGATCCAGTCGGAGACGCGTAGGCCCATGAATTTGGCATAGAACTCCGAGGCCGCGCGCGGATCGGGCGTGCGCAGCGCGACATGGCCGAGCTTGGCGACCGCGAGCGCGCCGATCCGCTCCTGCGCGGGCGTCGGCGTCCAGCCCTGGATCAGCTCGAACCGGGTGCCTTCGGGATCGGTGAAGGAGAGCAGCCTGGACACGCCGGGCAGAAAATCGCTGTGGATCTCGGGCCGCAGATCCGCCTGCTTCAGTGTGGCGCCCAGCGCCTCCAGCTGGACATCAGGCGATATTTCGAACGCGATGCTCTTCAGCGCGGCGTCGCCGGGCTCGATCACCAGCGAGAGCTGCTCGGAATCACTGGCGAGGAACAGGCGGTCTCCGTCTCGGGCAACAAGGCCAAGTCCGATCACGGCGCGGTAGTAATCGAGCAGCCGCTCCGGATCGGGTGAGGTGAAGGTCGCGTGCCGCAGCCGGGTGAAGCGTGCAATGGGTGCTTGTGTGCTCATCGTGCGGTCCACCCCCTCATGGAATCATGATGATCTTGCCGAGCGCGGAGCCCTGCTCCAGCAGCGTATGCGCCTTGCTGACCTCGTCGAGCTTGAGCACTGCCGAGATCGCCGGCTTGATCGCATTGCGGCTCAAGGCCTCGATCACGCTGCGCATCAGGGCACGTCGGCCGTCGCGATCGTGATCGTAGATGTGGAAGGAGAAGCAGCGTATCGCCGGACAGATGTCGAGATGATCGCGCATCGCCGCCATCAAATTCTCCTCCGGCAATCCGGCGAAGGCGTTGTACGACAGCAGCGTGCCCCATTTGCCGAGCGCGCCGAGATAAGAGGTGAACTCGGGCCCGCAGACGTGATCGAGCACGAGGCCGACGCCCTCGCCCTTCGTCAGCTCTCGGGTGCGCGCCACCACATCCTCGCTTCGGTAGAAGATGATGTGATCGGCGCCGTTCGCCCTGGCGAATGCGGCCTTCTCCTCGGTGGAGACCGTGCCGATGACGGTCATCCCGGCAAGCTTGGCCAGTTGCACCAGCGCCGTGCCGACGCCGCCGGCAGCTCCAATCACCAGCGCGCTTGCGGGCGCGCGCGGATGGCGGCACTCGTGCAGCAGTGCGTAAGCGACCTGGTAGTTCGACAAGCACACGGCCGCTTGCAGATCGACATTGTCCGGCAGCGCGTGAACGGCATCCGCGGGCGCGACCACGTAATCGGCATAGCAGCCGCCGCGCTGGGACAGATCGCGCGCGCTCAGCAGCACCTTCTGGCCGATGGCAAAGCCCTCGACGCCGGACCCGAGCGCGGAAATGCGCCCCGCGACGTCGTTGCCGGGATTGGCCGGCAGCGGCGGCATCCATTTGTAGACGCCGCGCCGGATCAGCACGTCGGGTTGACCGACCCCGAACGCCTCGGCCCGGATTTGCACCTGGCCGGCTCCGGGCAGAGGCACCGGACGCTCGACCACCTCAAGTGCATCCGGCCCACCCGGCTGACGCACCAGCACCGCCCTCATGACTTCACGCGCTCCCTGGACTATATTTTCGAAAATCATACCGTTTACGAAAATTATTGCAAGATGGTCGTTAGCGCGGCATGTTGAGGCATCGATTCAGCGACAGGTCCCATGCCCGAGAGCGCCGTCCGCCCCCGCAAGGAATTCGGCAAGACCATCGCCGCCGACATCACGCATCGGCTGCGCGAGGAGATCATTGCCTGCGCCCTTCCGCCCGGCGAGCCGCTGCGCTTCGACGTGCTGCGCGAACGCTTCGGCGTGAGTTTTACCACGCTGCGCGAGGCGCTGACCGCGCTTGCAGCCGAAGGACTGGTCGACGCCCAGGAGCAGCGCGGCTTTTGCGTGGCGCCGGTCAGCCGCCAGGATCTGGTGGAGGTCACCGATGCAAGGGTGCTGATCGAGGTGGAATTGATCCGCCGCTCGATCGAGCGGGGCGATGACGATTGGGAAATCGCCGTGATCTCCACACTGCACCGATTGAAGCGGATCGAGCAGCGCGATCCCGAGCATCCCCTGCGCGATCCCGAGTGGAAGATCGCGCATCGCCAGTTCCACCAGGCGCTGGTCTCCGCCTGCGGCTCGGCGACGCTGCTCGCCATTCGCGCCGAGCTGTTCGACCGTGCCGAACGCTACCGGCATCTCTCCGCCAATTTCAGGCCGCGCCCGCGCGACAAGGCCGGCGAGCACCAGGCGATCATGCAGGCCGCCATCTCACGCAACGCGGATCTCGCCGTGCAGTTGATCGAGACCCATATCCGCTCGACCTCCGACAACGTCGCCAAATACGCCGGCCATCTGCTCGACGCCGAATAGGAGACCTGCATCTTCACGCGGGCGGGCTTGCGCCCGGCCTAATTTTCGAAAATAATACATCAGATCGAAAATCGAAACCGTTAGGGCGAAATCATGAAGCTGCTGTCGTTCTTGGATGGAAATCGGGAAAGCTGGGGCGCCGTTGTCGAAAACCGCGTGGTGGATCTGGGCCGCGCCCTGCCCCAGTACCCCACGCTCGCGGACTTTCTCGGCAGCGATGACTACGCCAAGCGCGAGGCGATCGTCGCCGGGCACAAGCCCACGCTGGCGCTGAGCGACGTCAAATACCTGCCGGTGATCCCGCGGCCCGAGAAGATCGTCTGCGCCGTGCGCAATTATCTCGACCACCACAACGAAGCCGTGGCGTTCGGCATGAAGCGCGAGATCACGGAATTTCCGCCGATCTTCCTGCGGGTCTGGCGTTCCCAGGTTGCGCACAACGCGCCGGTGATCCGGCCGAAGGTCTCGGACAATTTCGATTGGGAGGGCGAGCTCGCCGTCGTCATCGGCAAGGGCGGCCGTCATATCAGCCAGACCGATGCATGGAATCATGTCGCGGGCTATTCGATCTACAACGACGTCAGCGTGCGCGACTGGCAGCGCCACGCCCAGCAGATCGCCTCCGGCAAGAACTTCGTCGGCACCGGCCCGTTCGGACCGTGGCTGGTCACGCCGGACGAGATCGGCGATCCCACGAAGCTCAAGCTGGAGACGCGCGTCAACGGCGCGACCGTGCAGTCCTCCGACACCTCGATGCTGATCTTCTCGATTCCGCGGCTGATCGAATATTGCTCGACGATCTTCGATCTCGTGCCCGGCGACGTCATCGCCACCGGCACGCCGGCCGGCGTCGGCTTCACCCGCAAGCCGCCGATCTTCCTCAAGCCCGGCGATTTGGTCGAGGTCGAGATCGAGAACATCGGCGTGCTCAGCAATCCCGTCGTGGACGAGGCCTAGCTTCAGCATGTCGTCCTACGATATTCGCAAGACCGCGCTCAGCGTCGAGACCATCTGGCATGAGCGCGGCCCACGGCTGGAGAAGCCGCTGCTGGTCGGAACCGCCGTCGCGGTGATCCGCAATCCTTTCGCCGGCCGCTATGAGCCCGATCTGATGCCGTTCCAGGCGGCCTTGCGTGAGCTCGGGCGCGAGCTCGCTGGCGCGCTGATCGCACAGCTCGGCGGTGCGCCGCGGATCGAAGCCTATGGCAAGGGCATCATCGTCGGCGAAGACGGCGAGCTCGAGCATGGCGCCGTCTGGCATGAAGCCGGCGGCCACGGCATGCGCGAGGTGCTGGGTCAACCCAAAGCAATCGTGCCGGCGGCGAAGACCATCGGCGGTCCGGGCACGCGCCTGATGGTGCCGCTCGGCCACATCCATGCCGCCTATGTCCGCAGCCATTTCGGCACCGCGGAGATGACGCTGTGGGACGCGCCACGGCGCGACGAGATCGCCTTCGGCCTCGTGATGGCGACCGGCGGCCGCCCCCACGCCCGCATCGGCGGCCTCAAGGCGTCGGAGATCTCCGTGCATGACGGGCAGCGGTGAGCGCCGCCCGGCTCCGCGTCACAGGAAGCCGGTCGAGATCCACGGGATCGCCGCGACGATCAGCGTGCCGATCAGCAGGGCCACGATATAGCCGACGATCGGCTTGATACCCTCGTCGGGACTGATGCGGCTGATGGCGCAGGCCGCGTAATAGCCGACGCCGAATGGCGGGGCGAACAGGCCGATACCCATCGCGAGCACGACGACCATCGCGTAGTGCACTTCGTGCACGCCGACCTGGCGGGCGATCGGAAACAATAGCGGCCCGAACAGGACGATGGCGGGGATGCCTTCCAGCACGCTGCCCAGAATGACGAAGGCGAGGATCGTCACGCCGAGAAAGACAGGCGTTCCGCCCGGCAGCGCCGTCATGAACTTTGCAAGCGAGGCCGAGAAACCCGATTGCGTCAGAGCCCACGCCATCCCTGTCGCAGCGCCGATGATCAGCAGGATCGCGCCGGACAATGACGCGGTCTCCACCAGCATTGGGTAGAGGCGGCGCCAGGAGAACTGACGATAAATCAGGAGCCCGGTGAGCACCGAGTAGACGATGCCGATGGTCGAAACTTCGGTCGCGGTGGCGACGCCCTCGACCACCGCGGCGCGGATGACGAAGGGCAGCGCCATTGCCGGGATGGCAATGACGAAGGCGCGGCCGATCTCCCTCCCCGTGGCCCGCTTCACATGCGACAGGTCCTCGCCCCGGTATCGCCACCAGACCACGGCGCAGAGACCGATGGCGAGCACGATGCCGGGCAGCAGCCCCCCGGTGAACAACGCCGCGATCGACACGCCCGTCACCGAGCCGATGGTGATCAAGACGAGCGACGGCGGAATGGTCTCGGTCTGGGCCCCGGTCGCCGCGAGCAGCGCCACGAGATCACCGGGCCTGGCGCCGCGCTTGGTCATCTCCGGAAACAGCACCGGCGCCACGGCGGCCATGTCCGCCGCCTTCGAGCCGGAGATGCCCGACACCAGGTACATTGCGCCGACCAGCACATAATGCAGGCCGCCGCGCACGTGGCCGAGCAGGCTGGCGAGAAAGCCGACCATGGCCCGCGCCATGCCGGTCATCTCGATCAGCAGGCCGAGGAACACGAAGAGCGGCACGGCCAGCAGGATCAGATGGCTCATGCCTTCGTCCATGCGACCAATGATGACCGCATCGGGCGTGTTCGTCGTCAGCGCCAGATATCCGACGGTGGCAAGACCGAAGGCAAAGGCGATCGGCACCGCCGCCAGCACCATGGCGCCGACGATGACCACGAAGAAGATCAGCAGGTTGAGATTGCCGAGCGGTTTCAATACCGGCGCGATGAGGACGAGCGCGGCGATGATGCCGGCGACGAGCGCCCCAGCCGCGAGCAGGCTGCGCAGGCTCGAGATGCGGGCGAGCCGCAGGACCGCCGCGACCAGCATCAATCCGATGCCAACGGGTAACGCGGCAGCCCGCCAGCTGTTGACGATTTCGAGCGCCGGGGTCGTGACGAACACCTCGTCGGCCGCGAACTCGTAGGCAGGGTGGACCACCAGCAGCAGGAATGCCAGCGATGCCGCGGCGGCAACGACGTCCAGGAAGGCACGTGCGTCGGGACGGAGCATGCCGATGATGGCCGTCATCCGCATGTGCTCACCGCGCTGGAACGCGATCACCGATCCCAGCATGGCGAGCCACAGGAACAGGATGCCGGCAAGCTCATCCGCCCAGATGATCGGAGCGTGAAAGACATATCGTCCGACGATGCCGGCCGACAAAACGACGATCTCGGCGAGCACCAGGAGCGCCGCCGGGATCGCAACCACATGACCAAGCACCTTGTTGGCCGCGACGGCCCAGCGGTGCACACGGGATTGAGGCGCCGCACCCGCGGCGCCCTGATCGATCCCAGGCATATGGTTGATCGCGGTCATGACAGCTTGCCCGCCGCTTTCTCGAGCTGAGTCCAGGCCTCATCGCCGAACTTGGCCCTCCAGTCGGCGTAAAAGCTGGTCTTCGCCAGGGCCTGGCGGAATGCGCCGCGGTCGACGTCGATGAACTGCATGCCCTTGGCGGTCAGGTCGGCGCGCAAGGACTCGCTGAGCTTGGCGACGTCCGCACGCTCGTCCTTGGCCGAGCGATCCAGCTCGCGTGTGACGATCTGCTGCACATCCTTCGGCAGCTTTTCGAAGGCGCGCTTGTTGCCGAGGATCCAGTAATTGTCCCAGACATGCCCGGTCAGGGAACAGGTCTTCTGCACCTCGTACAGCCGGGCCGTCGCGATGATCGGCAGCGGATTTTCCTGACCGTCGACCACCTTGGTCTGGAGCGCGGAGTAAACCTCGTTGAAATTGATCGGCGCGGGGCCTGCCCCGAGCGCCTGGAACAACGACGTCAGATTGGGAGCGGCCGGCACGCGCAGCTTGAAGTTCTTGAGATCGTCCGGCGTCCTGATCTCGCGGCCGGACGACGTGACGTGGCGGAAGCCGTTATCCCAGGGGCTCGACACCGCCATGATCGGCGTCCGCGCGATCTGCGCGCGGATATAGGCGCCGAGCTCGCCATCCATCGCCTTCCAGACCGCGTCATAGTTCGTGAAGAGAAAGCCGAGGTTGACGATGCCTGCGGCCGGCACCAGCGTCGCGAGGATCAGCGAGGACAGGTTGAAGAACTCGACGCCGCCGTTGCGGACCTGCGTCAACAGGTCGGTATCCGATCCGAGCTGGTTCGCCGGGAACAGATTGATCTCGAGCCGTCCGCTCGTCGCCTCGCGAATGCGGTCGGCAGCTTCCTTGGCGCGGATGTTGACGGGGTGCGTCGGATCCTGCCCCGTCGCAAGCTTGTAGGTGAATTCCGCGGCCGAGGCCGGGCGGGTGAGAATGGCACATAGCGGCACGGCGGCGCCGGCCATGAGCAACTTGCGGCGGCTGAGAGTTATCGGCTTGCGCAAGGTCATCGTTTCCTCCTGTCGAGCATGGATTGGTTGATCTAAAGGCGGCTCTTCACCGCCCGTGTTGCTGCTGGCCGGCTCTCGATGCGCCGGCATTGGACAGCAGCCGTCGTGCTTCGCAGCGGCGCTGCGAAGCATGTCGGTCGATTCGATCGTGAAGGCGGGCCGCTAGCGCAGCCACTCCTTGATCTGCCGCTTCACTTCCGCGGTCGAGATGCCGTAGCGGTCGTGCAGCGTCGGCAGCGCGCCGGCGGCGAGAAACTCGTCGGGAAGTCCGATCTGCCGGAACGCGGGATGAACGCCCGCGCGCATCAGCAGCGTCGCCACGGCCTCGCCGAGCCCGCCGATCACGGTGTGGTTCTCGGCGACGACGACGAGGCGGCCGGGCTTGCCCGCTTCGCGCAGGATCGCTTCGGTGTCGAGCGGCTTGATGGTCGGAACGTGCAGGACAGCCGCATCAATGCGGTCGTCCGACAAGGCCTGGGCCGCCTCCAGCGCGCGCATGGTCATGATGCCCGAGGAGATGATCAGGACGTCGCCACCGTCACGAAGCAACGCAGCCTTGCCGAGCTCGAACCGGTAATTGTACTCGTCGAGCACCAGCGGCACCTGTCCGCGCAGCAGGCGCATATAGACCGGTCCGCGATGCGCGGCGATCGCCGGCACGACCTGCTCGATCTCGTGCGCATCGCAGGGATCGATCACCGTCATGTTCGGCATCGCGCGGAACAGGGCGAGATCCTCGGCCGCCTGGTGGCTGGGTCCATAGCCCGAGGTCAGGCCGGGCAGCGCGCAGGCGATCTTCACGTTGCGGTCTTCTTCCGCAATGGTCTGGTGGATGAAGTCGTAAGCCCGGCGCGAGGCGAACACCGCGTAGGTCGTCGCGAACGGCATGAAGCCTTCGGCGGCGAGCCCCGAGGCTGCGGCGAACAGCAGCTGCTCGGCCATGCCCATCTGGTAGTAACGATTGGGAAAAGCCTGCGCGAAGATGTGCAGGTCGGTGTATTTGCCGAGATCGGCGGTCATGCCGACCACGTCCTCGCGGCTGCGGGCGAGCTCGACGAGCGCGTGGCCGAAGGGCGCGGGCTTGGTGCGCTGGCCCTCCGCTGCGATCGAGGCGATCATGGCCGACGTGGTCAGGCGCGGCTTTGCCGAGGGGGTCGATCCGGCGGACTTCATGGCTGGTCTCCCGCGTTCAGTGCAGACAGCGCGAGCTGCCATTCATGCGGCTCGACGCGAATGAAATGGTTCTTCTCACGCTGCTCCAGGAAGGGAACGCCCCTGCCCATCAACGTGTCGGCGACGATCATGCGAGGCTTCGGCTCGGCATGCGCCGTCGCGGCATCGAAAGCCCCCACCACTGCGTCGAGATCGTTGCCATCGACGCGCTGCACGAACCAGCCGAAGGCCTCGAGCTTATCGACCAGCGGCTCGAAGCCGAGCATCTGCTTGGAGGGACCGTCGGCCTGCTGATTGTTGACGTCGACGATTGCGATGATGTTGTCGAGCTTGTGATGGGCAGCAGACATGATGGCTTCCCATTTCGAGCCCTCGTCGAGCTCGCCGTCGGAGAACAGCGTGAAAATGCGCGCCGCCGATTTCTTGCGCTTCAGCCCGAGCGCCATGCCGACGGCAATGCCAAGGCCAAGGCCGAGCGAGCCGCCGGACATCTCCATGCCCGGGGTGTAGGAGGCCATGCCCGACATCGGCAGACGGCTCTCGTCGAAGCCATAGGTCGCGAGTTCCGCTTCCGGAATGACCCCGGCCTCGATCAGCGCCGCATAAAGTGCGATCGCATAGTGTCCGTTCGACAGCAGAAAGCGGTCGCGGCCTTCCCAGACCGGATCTTCAGCGCGAAAGCGCATCGCGTGGAAATAGGCCACCGCCAGCACGTCGGCGATGTCGAGCGCCTGGGCGATATAGCCCTGGCCCTGGACCTCGCCCATCAGCAAGGCGTTGCGGCGGATATTGCGGGCGCGTTGTGCCAGCGTCGGCGCGTTCGGGAGTGTCGGTTTTGCCATGTATATCTCCTCCTCGCTCAGTGGATCAGCATGCCGCCGTTCACGTCGATGACCGCACCGGTGACATAGGCCGACAGGTCCGAGGCGAGGAAAGTGTAGATGCCCGCGACGTCGGCGGCCTCGCCGAGGCGGCCGAGCGGTATGCCTTCGAGAATCTTCGTCCGCATCTCGTCGGTGAGCTTGCCCGCGGTGATATCGGTGCCGATCAGGCCCGGCGTCACGCAGTTGACGCGGATACCGTCGGGCCCGAATTCGCGGGCCATCGCCTTGGCGAGGCCGAGCACGCCGGCCTTGGCTGCCGAGTAATGCGGTCCGCCGAAGATGCCGCCGCCGCGCTGGGCGGAGACCGACGACATGCACGCGATCGACCCGCTCCTGCGCTTGCGCATATGCGGGATCACCGCCTGCGACAGGAACAGGATGCCCTTCAAATTGACGCCCTGGATGCGGTCCCAATCTTCAGGGGTGATGTCGAGAAGCTTCACCGGCTGCGTCACGCCCGCATTGTTGATGAGGATGTCGATCTGGCCGAATTTCGCGATGACCGCTTCAACGGTCTTGATGCAGGCCTGCTTGTCGGTGACGTCCAAGGCGAGGCCAAGATGCGGCGCGCCAGTGCCGGGTTCGAGCCCGCGCGCGGCGGCTTCCGCGGCCGAACCGTCGATGTCGAGAATGGCGACCCGGGCGCCTTCGGCCGCAAAGCGGCGGGCCGTTGCAAGGCCGATGCCCCGCGGCGAGGCCGCTCCGGTGATGATGGCTGTCTTGCCGCGTAGCAGCATTGTGATCCTCCCTGAATGGCTGTTGCCGGCACCGACGGCGCCACTGTTCTTGACCCGTTGATTATGCCCCTGCCTCGTTTCTGACAAACGCGCTGTTGTCTTGCATAGGTGAATTTGGTTCACTCGTCGGATGCTGCTGTCCAGTATTCCGATATCGTCCATCCGCGCGTTCGAGGCGGCCGCACGCACCGGCTCGTTCCGGGATGCGGCGAACGAACTTCATTTGACGCCGAGCGCGGTGAGCCACGCCATCCGCAAGCTCGAAAGCGCGATGGGCACGATATTGTTCGAGCGGAGCGCCCGCGCCGTCCGTCTGACGCCGGCGGGCGAGAACCTGATGCGTCATGCCGGCGCCGCCTTCGACAATCTGCGCCGCGGGATCGAAGAGGTCGCGGGCCGCGGCCCGCAATTGCTGAGAGTGCACTGCGCGCCGAGCTTTGCCGCGCAGTGGCTCGCCCCGCGCCTTGCCCGCTTCATGGCCGCAGAGCCCCAGCTCGAGGTCCGGCTCGCCGCCAGCACGGAATATGCCCGGTTCAGCAACGACGATTTCGACATCGACATCGTCTACGGGCAGCCGAGAGCCGAGGGAGTCGAGGTCATTCCGCTCGGCGAAGAGACCGTGACGCCGCTCTGCACGCCCGAGATCGCGAAGAAAATCCGCAAGCCGAAGGACCTGCTCGATCAGGTGCTGATCCGCTCGGAAGTGAAGCAGGTGCAGTGGCACCAATGGTTCACCGCCAACGGGCTCGAGGCGCCTGCCATTCATGGCATGCGCTTCGATCGCAGCTTCCTGGCGATCGCGATGGCGTCGAGCGGCCTCGGCGTGACGCTGGAGTCAACCCGGCTTGCCGAACGCGAGATCGCCACAAGGCGGCTGGTTGCCCCCCTCGCCGGACGCTCCGTCGACATCCGCTATATCGGCCACCATCTGGTGTTCCCGCGCGCGAGCCAGCAGCGGCGACCGATCCGCGTCTTCGCCGAGTGGATCACGCGGGAGGTCGCGGTTGCCGGCCCGGCTTCAAGCCGATCGAGAGTCAAGTCGACGGGCTGACGGCTCCGACCGCTCAATACGTGCCGCCGAAGCGTCTTTTCTGCTCAGCCCTTCGAAACCACCGCGCGCCCATAGGGCGGTTGTGCCTGGACCGGCGGATTGGCGGTCTGGGCGGCGAGCTCGCCGATCAGGCGGTCGGCATCGGCGGCCATGCCGTCGGGGGCCTGGATCACCAGGCGCTCCAGTGCCCAGCGATAGGACGAGATGCGCTGCTCCAGGCATTGCTGCACCCACTGCACGATCAGCGAGTTCTCCTGCATGCGCGCCACCGCGTCGTCCCTCTCTCTCGGCGAGAGCGCGGAGACGCGCGCCATGCTGGCGTTGCGCTTCCTGTCGAGGTCGATGACGCGGATCGCGGATGCGAAGAACGGCTCGAAGCGGGTGATGTCGTTGCGGACGTCCTCGATCAGCTGCGCATAGCGCGAGGAATGCGAGCGGTGCGGCTCGTCGATCAGCGTGCGGCCGTACATGGTGCGGTCGAACACGATCTTCTGCCGCCAGGGTGACGGCATCGCCTTGTAGTCGCCGAACACGCTCTTCCAGGCGGGGCGCGACAGCGGCGGCTCGATCATGGGATAGGCGAGGTCGCGCAGCTGGCGCTCCTCGTCGGTGAGCTGGAATTGCGAAGGCCTCAGGCCGACGCTGGAGGTGACTTCCGCGCCGAGCCAGCGATGCATGTCGTCGCTGCGCATGTCGGCGCGGGTGCGGCCGAAATCGCCGCCGCTACAGGCACCGAGCGCAGCGCCAAGCAGCGTCAACAGGACGGCCGATCGGACAGACCGGATCTGGCGGATGGTGTCCGGCATTGCAAAGGCCCGGAATCAGCGACGGCGACGACGGCGCCCCGGCGCTGTGCCCTGCTCCGGCCCGTGATCGCCGCTGGTTTCGTCTGCCTCGCGCTCGATACGGATGACGGGAAGGATCAGGATCGTTCCCATGTCCGCGCGCGGAGCGACATCCCCCGACGAGCCCACCCGGCGACCGGCCGGAAATTCAATGATGGTCCCCATGTCAGCTCTCTTCAATTGCCGCGCGACCGAGCGCGCTCATGCAACATGCATTCATTAAGATCAGTTCATGGTTAACGGGGTGTAAACGTCGCGGTCGGACCGTAACCGCACGGGCCGGCCGCGACGTCCCCTTGCGGCACGAGATCGCTTCAAATCGAGCGTTCGGCTTCACGCCTCGTTTTCCTTAACGAGCCTTTAAAGGAGCCTGCGATAGGCTGGCGACGAGTATCTCTTCCAGGTCGCGTATCTCTCCATGACCAAGTCGCTGTTTCCCGGATTCGACGGGCTGATGTCGCTGTCCCGTCGCGAAGGCGTCGATGTTCGGCCGACGCTGTTGCGCGTGCTGACCGACCTCTATGTGCAGACGCGCGTCCACAGCGACGACGAGCAGCGCCAGTTCACCGAGCTTGCAACGCGGCTGATCGACCAGGTCGACGATGCCACGCGCGCGGCCATCAAGGCCAAGCTCGCGATCTATCCGGCGACGCCTGTCCCGGTCTTGCAGAAGCTCGGCCTGGTCGCAGCCCAGGAAGGCCGCAGGGTTCCGCTCACCCGCGAGATCCCCATGCCCGCACCCGCCCCCGCGCCGGCCCGCACGCCGACCGACGCCGAGCTGCGCATGGCCGCGAACATGGCGATGCAGCCGAAAGACGCCGCCGAGATCCACGACATGTTCTTCCGCGCCGGCTCCTCCGAGCGCGCGCTGATCCTGCACAATCTGGCGCAGACCCCGCTGAAGGCCGCGCCCCGCATTCCGACCGTGCGCGCCAAGCGCGCGATTCAGATCCTGGAGATGGCGGCGATCGCGGGCGATGTCGAGAACTTCACCCTCGAGCTCGGCGACAGCCTGATCCTGCCCTCGCGCGTCGCGGCCCAGATCGTCGACGATGCCGGCGGCGAAGCGCTCGCGGTCGCCGCGCGCGCGCTCGACATGCCGAGCCCGAACTTCCAGCGCATCCTGCTGTTCTTCAAGCCGGAGATCGGCACGTCCGTGAACGAGGTGTACCGGTTGTCGCGGCTCTACGACCGCCTCAGCGACCGCTCGGCGCTGGTGATGCTGGCGGCCTGGCGCGGCTCGACGCTCGCCGTCACCCGCGCAAAGTACCAGTCGTCACTTCATGACGGCGAACGCCAGCGCGCCCGCGCGGGCGCAAGCCAGACCCGGCCGGGCGTGCAGCCCGGCGCAATGCCGCCGCGCCGCACCGGCACCGACGGATCATCGGAGCGCTGAAACCCGCTGACGCTGAGCGTGAGGCGCGCGGCATCTCCCCAAGCTCGTCATTGCGAGCGCAGCGCGCAGTCGTGCCCCGGACGCAGCGCAGCGCCCCTCGACGATGCGCTGCTGAGCCGGGGCCCATCTCTCCGCCTTCGTTGATGCCGCCTTCTGGGGCCCGGCTCTGCACGGCAACGCTGACGCGTCGCCGCTTGTCCGGGACACGGTGGAGCCGCAGCTACGTCTTCGCCAGCTCAAGGAAATGCCGTCCGGCACGATCCTCGGTCTCGACGATCCAGGCGTCCGGATCGAAGCGGATTTCCTTCGTCAGCCGTTCCTCGATCGTGTGCTCCGGCAGGGCTTGCGGCGCCACCGGCACGAAGAAGCGATCGACGGGGCGGCCGTCGTCGTAAGAGGTCTGCGGCGCCGGCGCGTAGAGCATCGCATGGCCGTCGAGCAGCGACACTTTCACGAACACCGCGCCCGCCTCCTCGGCACCGCGACGGCGTACCGCGCCGAACACGCCTTCGGTCTGGCAACGGCGCAGGTAAGCCGCCACCCATATGTTGGATTTCAAACGCATGAGTCGAACGATAGGCCAGCGTGACGCGCGCCGCCAGTCTCAGCGTCCGATTGTCACGCCTTGCTTACACCTTGCCCGCCGTTGATCTGGCGCGCAACGAGGTATGACAGCGGCATTGCAAGTGCGAATCCCACGGCGACCGCATAGGGGATGTTCCTGATGGCGTCGGCGGCGAAGCTCGGCACCATCAGCACGACGATCAGACTGACGCCCGCCAGCACCGTACCCAGCATGATCCAGACCAGAACCGAGACCTTGAACATGACAACCTCTCTTCTTCGTTGAAGATGAGCGATCATGTTCCCCGAAGCCGTCGGCCGTCATTGATCCCAAGCAAATCGCGCCTGCTGGACGCGGCCAGGCTTGCCGGCGCGCGATGCCCGGAATTGATCGGCGTCAATGACAGGGGGCGGTGAGGCTACTCGACAGGATGGCCGATCGCAGCGCCGAGCTCGCGCAGCAGCCGGTCGGACAGCTGGCCGGTGACCTGCATCTTGTGCTCGCGCTCGAACTTCTGGATCGCGGACTGGGTCTCGCCGCTCATCGTGCCCGTGATCTTCAAATTCCCGTAGCCATATTCGGACAGCGCGCGCTGCACGCCGGCGATACGCCGTGCGGCCGGGCTCTGCGGCACGGGAATCGGCGCCGGCGGACGCATGGCCGACGGCGGCGTCGAGGTCGTCGCCTTGACCAGATTGGTCATGGGATCACTGCCCGCGCGCGGCGTCGATGCGGTCGCCTCGACGGGTTTCTCCGGCGGCTTCTCGGCGGCTCGCTCGGCAGGTTTGGGCTCGGCGCGGAACTCGGTCGCGCGCGGCTCCAGCGGCGACGTATCGGCACCGACGGGGCGCGGACGCGGCAAGGGATTCGACAGCGCCACGGAGGACGGTGCGGGAAGATTGATCACGGTGCCGAACATCGGCGCCGGATGCCGGCCGGTCTGCAGGAACAGCGCATTGGCAACGATCGCGCCGATCGCGGCGACGGCGACGAGACCGGCCAGCGTGTCCTTGGGGCTGTGCAGCAGCACGCGGATCACGAGGTTACGCTCGGTCTCGACATCGACAACCGCGGCCTTGGCGCCACGGCGGCGCGGAGCGGCTTCGTCCTTGGTAGACTTCCTAGGCACTTTTCTTCACCAGAGCGGGTTGGTCCTGAGACTGGTCGTGAGTTTGGTCTTGAAGATCCTGGCGCAGCACCGGCGTCAGCGTCGCGACCTTGCTCTCGGCCGGCTTGACTTGCGGCGGCGTGTAGACGAGCGGCAGCCTGACGGTGACGGCGGTGCCCTCTCCCAACCTGCTTTGTACCGTCAATTCGCCGAGATGCAACGCCACGAGACTCTTCACGATCGAAAGTCCGAGACCGGTTCCCTCGTGACGGCGCTGATAGGTCTTGCCCGCCTGGAAGAACGGCGCGCCGATGCGCTTGAGATCGTCGGGCGCAATGCCGACGCCGGTGTCGCTGATGCGCAGCGTCAGCTGCGAATCCGACACCGAAGCGGTCACCGAGACCTGACCGCCGCGCTCGGTGAACTTGATGGCGTTGGCGACGAGATTGAGCACGATCTGCTTGAACGCCCTGGGATCACCGGTCATGACGGGCAGATCCTGCGGCGCATCGGTGATGAGATCGATGCCGTTCTCCCGCGCCTTCAGCGCCAAGAGATTGCAGCAATGCAGCAGCGAGGCGCGCGGCGCGAACGGCTCGGACGCGATCTCGAAATTGCCCGACTCCATCTTCGACATGTCCAGGATGCCGTTGACGACCGACAACAGGTGCTGGCCGGAATCGTTGATGAGCTGCGCGTATTCCTGGCGCTGGGCCGCACCCAGCATCAGGGTCTGCTCCTGCGCGATCATCTCGGAGAAGCCGATGATGGCGTTCAGCGGCGTGCGCAGCTCGTGGCTCATGGTAGCGAGGAAGCGCGTCTTGGCGGCATCGGCAGCTTCCGCGGCGCTGCGCGCCTGATCCAGCGCCTGCTCGGACAGCTTGTGGTCGGTGACGTCGCGCATCACGGCGACGACCTCGGCCTCGCGCGTGACGTCGCTATGGGGATTCTGGCCGATATCCCGGTCGAGCGGGCGGCAGCGCATCTCGACCCAGAGGAAATCGACCTGGCCGCGCTCCGAACCGTCGGGCTCACGCCGCAGCCGGAACTCGATGCTGCGCACGTCGCCGCGCGCGGCATCGGAGAGCGCGGTGAGATAGGCCGGGCGATCGGCGACATGGACGCGGTCGAACAGGCCATGCCCCAGCAGTTGAGCCACCGGCATCCCGAGCATGGCTTCCGCCGCCGGCGAGATGAACTGCACCGCACCGTTGCGCTGATGCCGCGAGACGACGTCGCTCATGTTGCGGGCCAGCAGGCGATAGCGCTCCTCCTCGCGCGACAGCAGCGCAACGCTGGTGCGCGCGAGCGATTCCGCGCCGAAGGCAAGGCCGGCGGCATAGAGTGTTGCCGAGACGACGCCGCACGCCATCAGCACGCCGCGTTCCGCGGCGCTGGTGTCTGCAACCGGTGGCCAGCCGAGCTGGCCGACGAGGATCAGGAGTCCCGCACAGGCCAGCGCGAGCAAGGATGCAAAGGCCGCGACGCGGCGCGAGGCCGACAGCGCGGCTTCGAGGGGAACCACGACCAGCCAGACCGCGGCGAATGATTCGATGCCGCCCGTGGTGCCCGCGATCGCCATGATCAGGCCGGCGAGCGCCAGCGACGACAGCACATGCGCGCCTTCATAGCGGCCGGTGCGCGACAGGAACCAGGACAGCAGGATCGGCGCGATCAGCCAGGCGAACGCGGCGACCTCGACCGCGCTCGGCGCGCCACGCATGGCGAGATAGACCGGGAATGCGGCAAAGGCGGCCAGGCTGCCGAGCAGCCGCGGCGCCATGAAGGCACGATGACGCGCCCGCATCAGCGCATCGTAACGCGCGGAGGGATGCAGCAGTGCATCGAGACAATCGCGGATGATACTCAAAACTGTCACGGGTCTCGCGCTTCGGCTCAATCGTCTCTGGAAGACGCGCCGGAACGCCTCCTTGTCGTTGAGCCACCGTGTCAGAGCGACCTTAAACGAGTGCTAAGGCGGCTCGGTGTGCGGCCGAACGCCGGGACATCGCGAGGCTTTTTAGACGATTTGGCGACGTCTTCAGCGAGGATGGTGAACACAGGGTTTCACGCATCCCAGCATGGTTTCGAATTGGTGGATATGCGTGCCTCCAAAATCACGGGCGGCGGCGTCAATCGAAAATTTACGACACCGTCGATCTCGAAGAATTTTGCGTAAATTTTCCGCGAATTAAGCTCAAGGCAATCACTTGCGATTTATCGAGAGTTGCTAGGTCGAAACGCGCGCGGACCATCGCCGCGGACGGGATCTAACGAACAGGTCGATAAGATGCGCTTTCTGCTCCGCATCACATTCTGGCTCGGGTTGGTGCTGGTGCTCCTGCCCAGGGACAAGACGCCCGAATCGGAGAAGCTGCCGCAGATCGGTGCCGCCGACGCGGTGCAGGCTGCGACTGCGGCTGTCTCCGACATGACCCAGTTCTGCAAGCGCCAGCCGGCGGCCTGCGAGGTCGGCGGACAGGCCGCGACCATCATCGGCCAGCGCGCCCAGGACGGCGCCCGCAAGATCTACCAGATCATCAACGACAAGAAAGAGCATATCTCCAACGACAAGAACGAGAAGAACGACAAGAACGAGAAGAAGGCGCCCGACCATACCGGCTCGATCGCGATGGCCGGCGAAGGCGATGCCGCATCGACCGAGGCGCCGCGCGATACCCTGAGCCAGGACGACCTCGCGCTGGAATGGCGCGGCCCGGCGGCGGCGAATTAGCGCCAAACCCTATCGATTTCGGCTCCTCGCATCCTTATATTGGCGGAAAGCGGGAACACGGGCCAGATGACGACGATCGACGAAATCAGGGACAATTTCGAGCTCCTGGACGAGTGGGACGACCGCTACCGGTACGTCATCGAGCTTGGCCGCACCCTGGAACCGATGCCCGAGGGCGAGCATTCCGCCGAGAACAAGGTGAATGGCTGCGTCAGCCAGGTCTGGCTGCAGAAGCTGGTCGATCGCGGCAATGGCGCGCCGATCCTGAAATATCGCGGCGACAGCGACGCGCATATCGTGCGCGGGCTGGTCGCGATCGTGCTCTCGCTCTATTCGGGCCGCACGCCGCAGGAGATTCTCGATACCGACGCGATCGCGGTGTTCAACGAGTTCGGCTTTCGCGATCATCTGACACCGCAGCGCTCCAACGGCCTGCGCTCGATGGTCGAGCGCATCAAGACCGACGCGAAAGAGGCGCTCGCGGAGGCGTCGTAAGAAGCTCTCGTAGGGTGGGCAAAAGGCGCCCTTGCGCCGTGCCCACCATCTCTCGTCAATCGCGGTCAAAGTGGTGGGCACGCTTCGCTTTGCCCACCCTACGAGATCCGAAGTCTGGTTTACTTCCGCTTCCGCTGCTGCTGTCCGAGGCCCATCTGCTTGGCCAATTGCGAGCGCGCCACCGCATAGTTCGGCGCGACCATGGGGTAGTCGGCCGGCAGGCCCCATTTCTCGCGGTATTGCTCCGGCGTCATGTTGTACTGCGTGCGCAGATGGCGCTTCAGCGATTTGAAGCGCTTGCCGTCTTCCAGGCAGACCAGATAGTCGGGCGCGATCGACTTCTTCAGCGAGACCGCCGGCTTGGCCGCCTCGAGCGGCGCGGTCTCGGTGCGGCCTGACGACACCCGCACCAATGCGCCATGCACCTGGCTGATCAGGTTCGGAATCTCCGCCGCAGGCGTCGGATTGTTGCCGAGATAGGCCGACACGATGCTCGCCGTCAGCTCGATGAAATTCTTAGCCCCGGCATCCGACATGGGCCCGCCCTCTCTGCACCTTGCACTTCACGGGATAGACGACGCCGAACTCTTCCGTGTCAACAATTCGTTCGGCTGAAACAAGACGAGTGACGAGGCGACGACGATTGCGGCGCTTGACCGCTGCGCGGCAGAGCTTAGGACCGCTGGTCGAGATGGGCGCGCAACTCGTCGATCGAGGCAAAGCGCATCATGCCCTCCGGCATCTGCGCTTCGATCGAGCCGTCGGAATAGAGCGAATAGGCCATGCCGTCGACGATGCCGGATTTGAGCACGGTGACGGGTGGCTGCTCGACAGATGGCGGCGGCGGTTCGGGTGCAGGCGGGGCGGTCTCGGCAAAGGTCGACGGCGAGCGCGGCGGAGGCCGGCGCGCGGCGGCCGGCGGCTCCGGCGGGCGCATGCGGTCCGGCTTCGGCCAGGCATCGTCAAAGCTTGCCGGCGGAATGTCCGCGGCCTCACCGGGCTCCGCATGTGGCGGCGGCGCCCCCTCGGTGGTCTTCGCCTCCGCGCGCTCGCGCTCCTTGCGTGAGGTCGAGGCGAACATCAGGTTGCGCCGGCGCGGCGCTTCCGGAGCCGCGGGCGGCGTCGGCGCTTCCGGCTCCGGCGGCACCTCGACGCGCGGACGCTCGCGCGCGGCAGCTTCGCTCTGCCACGGCGGCGGGCCTGCGACGGGTGGTGGTGGCGGTGGCGGCTCGATCCTTCCTTCGCCCCTCCCCTCGATCCTGGCCGCCGCGGCAGGCGTCGGCTCGGGCACAGCGGCGCCTGATGCGGCGAGGCCCGGCAGCACGGGCCTGACCCGAACCTCGGGCGGCGCACCGGCCAGCCGGCGCGCGAGGCCCCTCAGCTCAAGCAGCACGAGATGCAGGCCGACCAGTAACATTCCGGAGCAGACGCCGATGGTGCCGGAGATTATGAGGGTACCGCCGAAGCTGAACTCCCTAATCGTCAGACCGAAAATGACCGCGAAGAGACCCGCCACGACGGCGAAAATCCCCGCGATCAACAATGCCAAATTCATCGAACTCACCCCCGGTCGCCATCCACACGCGACAACCGCTACGCCACGATACCGTCATCCGGTGTTCCACGCCAACGACGAATCGTCGGCAGCGTTCCTAAAGGGAAGGAAATCAGGGACTTATTCACATTCCCTTCAGCTACGGCTCGCTACTGCTTAGGCTGCTCTCACGTAACCGGAATTGCTGCGTCGCATCAGGAATTTAGCCATAATGCCCAATTACTTGGTAATGGAACTGCGCTATAGGGATTCCGGGGAACAGGCCCGCGCGCACCAGCAGGGCCAAGAGGGTATTCCGGGGCACCGATAGCCATGACATCCATCACGACTTCGGCGATCGACACGCCTCTGCGGCGCTCGGTCGAACGGACTTGCGACGATCTCGCCATGCTGGTGCTAGCCGCGGTGGCCGTCATTGCGGGCCTTACGTTCCGCGACTACGGCCTCGGCTGGGACGACTACACCCACGCCGAATATGCCGATTTGCTGCTGCGCATGTTCGGTTCCGGCTTCAAGGACACGGCAGCGCTCTCCTTCGCCAATCTCTACATGTATGGCGGCGGCTTCGACATGGTCGCGGCCCTCCTGCACAAGGTCATTCCGCTCGAACTGTTCGAGACGCGACGCTTGCTCGGCGCGATCGTCGGCGTGGTCGGACTTGCGGTGACGTGGCGGCTCGGCCGCCGCATCGGCGGGCCCCTTGCCGGTCTTGCCGCACTGCTGCTGCTCGCGCTGTGCCCGATCTTCTACGGCCACATGTTCATGAACCCGAAGGACGCGCCCTTCGCGGTGGCCATGATCATCCTGATGCTCGGCCTGGTCCGGCTCGCCGAGGAATATCCCAAGCCGTCTCCGCGCACGATCCTGATCGTCGGCCTGGGTGCCGGCCTTTCGATCGGCTGCCGCATTCTCGGCGGGCTCGCGCTGGTCTACGCCATGCTCGGCTTCGTCCCGCTGTTCCTGGAGGAACTGCGCAGCGAGGGCCTGCGCGAGTCGGTCCGCCGCTTCGCCCATGTCGTCTACGTGCTGCTGCCGGGCCTCGCGTTCGGCTATCTCGTGATGGGCCTGATCTGGCCGTGGTCGATCATGGAGCCCGGCAATCCCTTCGAGGCGCTGACCTACTTCTCGCACTTCTTCGAGAAGCCGTGGAAGGAGATGTTCGACGGTGCGATCGTGTCCGTGCCCGACATGCCCTGGTCCTATCTGCCGACGCTGTTCGCGCTGCAGCTGCCCGAGGTGATGCTGGTGCTGATGGGCGGCGCCGTGGTCAGCACCTTCGCCATGCTGCCGCGAGGCGAGGTGCCGGCGCGGCGCAAGACCATCATGCTGATGCTGACGCTCGCCGCAACCCTGCCGCTCGCGATCGCGATGGTGAAACGGCCGGCGCTGTACAACGGCATCCGCCATTTCGTCTTCGTGATCCCGCCGATGGCGGTGCTCGGCGGCGTCGCCTTCGCGTGGGCCATGGAGCGCCTGCGCGCCAATCACCGCACCTGGCAGCCGGTCGTGCTCGCCACGTTCTGCTTTGGCCTCGCGCTCTCGCTCGCCGAGATGATCCGGCTGCATCCCTATCAGTACACCCACTTCAACCACATCGCCGGCACCGTGCGCGGCGCCGACGACCGCTTCATGCTGGACTATTGGGGTCTCGCGCTGAAGCAGGCCTCCGATGAGCTGCGCGAACAGATCGTCGAGCGCCAGGAAGTGCCGCCGACCAATCGCAAATGGAAGGTCGCGGTCTGCGGTCCGCAGCGCCCGGCCCAGGTCGCGCTCGGACCCGACTTCACCATCGGCTGGGATTCCAACGCGGCCGATTTCGCGATGACGCTCGGCGAGTTCTACTGCAAGGGCCTCACCGCGCCCGTGATGGTCGAGATCAAGCGCGACGACGTGGTGTTCGCCCGCGTCTACGACATCCGCGGCCGCAGCATTTCCAGCCTGCTGTCGATCCCGGCGCCGTAATAATTTTCTCCGAAGCCGTAGCCCGGATGAGCGAAGCGACATCCGGGAAGGCCCCGCATTCGCTCCATGCGGGCTACGCGCGACTGCCGCGCTCCCGACGCGCCTTGCCGCCAGCTTCCACCACGTCTACGCTCCCGCCCCGCAACAACGATGTTCGGAGAGATCAGCCATGTCGCCAGCGGAAGCGCGTCTGAAGGAAGTGCCGTCTGACATGACGGAGGCCGAGTGGCAGCAACGGGTCAATCTCGCCGCCTGCTATCGCCTGGTCGCGCTGTACGGCTGGGACGATCTGGTCGACACCCACATCTCCGCGCGCGTGCCCGGCCCCGAGCATCATTTTCTCATCAACCCCTACGGGCTGATGTTCGACGAGATCACCGCCTCGAGCCTCGTCAAGGTCGATTTGCACGGCAACCAGCTCTCCGAGAGCGAATACAGCATCAACCCTGCGGGCTTCACCATCCATTCGGCGATCCACGAGGTGCGCGAGGACGCGATCTGCGTGCTGCACCTCCACACGCTCGACGGCACCGCGGTGTCGAGCAGCGCCGAAGGCCTGCTGCCGCTGAACCAGACCGCCCAGCTCGTCACCCACGATCTCGCCTATCACGACTATGAAGGCATCGCGCTCGACCACGACGAACGGCCGCGGCTGCAGAAGGATCTCGGCGACCACAACCACATGCTGCTGCGCAATCACGGCACGCTCACGGTCGGCCGCTCGGTCGCCTCCGCCTTCGAGCGCATGTATCACCTGGAGCGCGCCTGCTCGATGCAGGTGCGCACGCGCGCGCTCGGCACGCCGGTCTATCCGGTCGAGGAGACCGCGATCGACAAGAACACCGAGCTGCTCGCCAACCGCGACCGCGCCGAGCTGCGCGCCACCAACCTCGTGTGGCCGCCGCTGCTCCGCAAGCTCGACCGCGAGCTTCCGGGCTACCGGTCTTGAGATTTTCCGGATTTGGTGTAGGGTAGCGTCCAACGAACCTCTACGCCTTTTGGAATGAAACGCCGCCCAATTCCGGGCGGCGTTTTTATTTTGGCCAGCGGCCGCCACGACAACAGAGCCGTAGGGTGGGCAAAGCGGAGCGTGCCCACGTTCTTTCATAATCACTGAGAGATGGTGGGCACAGCGCTGCGCGCCTTTGCCCGCCCTACGGCAGCTCGCTACGGCACCGTGCCCTACTTCACCTCCGCCAACGCGGCGAGAATTCTCGCCCACGAACGAATGCCCTTCTGGAAGCTGCGCAAATCGTACTTCTCGTTCGGCGAGTGGATGTTGTCGTCGTCGAGGCCGAAGCCGACCAGCAGCGAGTCGAGGCCGAGCGTGCGCTTGAAGTCGGCCACGATCGGGATCGAGGCGCCGGAGCCCATCAGCACGGTCTCCTTGCCCCATTCCTCCGTCAGCGCCTTGCTGGCAGCGGCAAGCGGCTTCATGTTCCAGTCGAGCGCGACGGCTGGCGCGGCGGAATGGTCGCCGAACTCGACCTTGCAGTCGCCGGGAATACGCGCCGTCACGTAGTCGCGGAAGGCCTTGCGGATCTTTTGCGGGTCCTGCCCTTCGACCAGGCGGAACGAGACCTTGGCCGAAGCATGCGACGGGATCACCGTCTTGGAGCCCTCGCCGATATAGCCGCCCCAGATGCCGTTGACGTCGCAGGTCGGGCGCGATGATGCCTGCTCGATCAGGAGGCGCCCCTTCTCGCCGGCCGGGATCGACAGGCCGATCGGCTTGAGGAACATCTCCGGCGTCAGATTGAGCTTCTTCCACTGCTCCAGGATATCAGGCGGCAGATCCTTCACGCCGTCGTAGAAGCCGGGAATGGTGATGCGGTTGTCGTCGTCGAACAGGCCGCCGAGAATTTTCGTGAGCACCCGGATCGGGTTCATCGCGCTGCCGCCGAACACGCCGGAATGCAAATCGCGATTGGCGGCGGTGATCTTCAGCTCTTCGTAGAGCAGGCCGCGCAGCGAGGTCGTGATCGCCGGCGTGTTGCGGTCCCACATGCCGGTGTCGCAGACCAAAACGTAGTCGGCCTTGAACTCGTCCTTGTTGGCCTCGATGAAGGGCACGAAGTTCTTCGAGCCGACCTCCTCCTCGCCTTCGATCAGGAAGGTGATGTCGACCGGCAGCGAGCCCGTCACCTTCTTCCAGGCGCGGCAGGCCTCGACGAACGTCATCACCTGGCCCTTGTCGTCCTCGGCACCGCGCGCCACGATGATCTTGCGGCCGTCGGCATGATCGGTGACGACGGGCTCGAACGGCGGACGGTGCCAGAGATCGAGCGGGTCGACCGGCTGCACGTCGTAATGGCCGTAAAAGATCACGTGCGGCCGTCCGCCGGCACCGGTCTTGCCGACGATGGCGGGATGCCCGGCCGTCGGCCTCACTTCGGCGGCGACGCCGAGGCTCGCGATGTCCTTGGCGAGATGCTCGGCCGCCGCCTTGCAATCCCCGGCGAAGGCCGGATCGGCGGAGATCGACTTGATCCGCAACAGCGCGAACAGGCGCTCCAGGCTGTTGTCGAAATCCTTGTCGATGTGGTCGAGCACGGATTGAAGCTGCGCATTGGCCATGGTCGGATTCCTGACTTTCGAGTCTCAAGAGGTACCGGGTTTTAGCGCCGTCGCAGGCTCGGAGCCAGCGGCAACGGGCGGATGGCGGATGTGCCATACGAGGCAACCGACAAGAACGGCGGTCGCCAGGAGATTGTTGCCCCAGGCCTGGAGGACAGTTGGAAACCACGGCAGCGCCAGCAGCATGAGAAGGCCGGCGGCCCCGAGGGCGAGCCAGGTTCCGAGGCGCACCTTCGCCCGTTCGTCGAAAGCGGCGCGATGCATCAGCACCGTCATCGGGAAGAACAGCCACATGAAGTAGTATTGCCGCGCCAAAGGCGAGGCCACCGTGATCAGGCAGAACAGGATGGCGAGCTCCTCGGCATCCGAGCGCGCCGTTCGCCGCGCTTGCTGCGGCATGATCGCGACGAAGCCGAGTCCGAGCAAGGCCGACAGCGCCAGCACGATCCAGTTCGCCGTCCTGTAATCGACGTCGATGATGTTCATCGTGCGCGGCGGCTTGCCGGGATCCTCCTGATTGAAGTTGATCGGACGGACCAGGCGATGCGTGACGGCGATGAGGGACTGGTTGACCCACGACCAGTTCTGCTCGTCACGCTGGCCAAAGCCCTTTTCCGAGCTCGTTCCGACCATGCCCTGATACCAGGTCGCAAGCTCGGCCGCGTTGCGCTCGAAGCCGCGGATCGGCGCCGGCACGACATAGAGAAGGATGCCGGTGAAGGCGACCGTAGCGGCGGCCGCCGCCCATTTCCGCCGCCAGACCAGATACGGCAGAACCGCGACGGGAAACACCTTGATGGCAGCGGCGAGCGCGAACATGAAGCCCGCAAGCCAGGGACGTTGATGCCGCAAGCTCCAGAAACCGTAGAGCATCATGGCCAGCAGGACGAGGTTCGGCTGGCCGAGGTCGAACATGTCGAACACGAAGGGCACAGTGATGACGGCGGGCAGCGCCTCCAGCCAGCGGCCGGGGCTGCGCCCCGAGCCGGCCATGACCTGGGAGAACGTGCCGGTGTACCACCACGCCACGGCATTCAGGATCGACAGAACGACATAGAGCGGGATGCTGCCGAACCAGCTCGGGATCGCCAGCAGGATCGCCGGCAGCGGCGGATAGATGAACTCGAAATACTCGATGGCCGTGGCGGGATAGAGTGGCTCACCCTGCAAGACCTGCTGCCCGGCCCAGAACCACAGCGGATAATCCTTGGTCTTGCCACTGCCGAAGATCTCGGGAACGAGCACGTCCGCGGTGAGCAGGACGCAGCAGAACAGAAACAGCAGGTCGAGCGGCGCGCGCAGCGACAGGTGTCTGGGTGCGTCAGGCTTGGCTAACGGGGCGGGCGGGGTCACGGAGTGGTCCTGTGCGGCGGCGAACAGGACGTAGCAGACCGGCGCAGGCTTGGAGAGCCCCTCACCTGAAATTGTACCGGTGGTGGCCTCGGGCAACGGCACGCGGAATTGCCCAAAGCGGCCTGCCTACCGCCGCAGCAATCCGCCGAGCGCGCCGCGGACCAGCGTGCGGCCGATCGAGCCACCGAGCTGGCCGCCGACCGACTTGCCGATATTGGCGGCCATTCCGCCGATCACCTGGTTGGTGACCGATCGCGTCACGTCCCGCGCAATGACCTGGCCGGCCGACAGGCGGCCGCGCTTGACGTTGGTGCCGAAGATGGTGCCGACGATCGAGCCGATCTGGCCGAGAAGGCCGCCGCCGCTTCCGCTCGCTGAGCCGTCGGCCGTCGCCGCCGTGCCGGCGATGCGCTTCTGGATCATCTCGTAAGCGGACTCCTCATCGACCGCGGTGTCGTATTTGCCCTTCACCGGGCTTGCAGCCATGATCGTCTTGCGCTCGTCCGGCGTGATCGGCCCGATGCGCGCCGACGGCGGCCGGATCAGCACTCGCTCGACCATGGCCGGCGTGCCGTTGCCCTCGAGAAAGGACACCAGCGCCTCGCCCTTGCCGAGCTCCATGATCACCTTGGCGGTGTCGAGCTTCGGGTTGGGTCGGAAGGTCTGGGCCGCAGCGGCAACCGCCTTCTGGTCGCGCGGAGTGAAGGCGCGCAGCGCGTGTTGCACCCGGTTACCGAGCTGTCCGAGCACGCGGTCGGGGACGTCGACCGGGTTTTGCGTCACGAAGTAGACGCCGACGCCCTTGGAGCGGATCAGGCGGACCACCTGCTCGATCTTGTCCAATAGCGCCTTGGGCGCATCGTTGAACAGCAGATGCGCCTCGTCGAAGAAGAACACGAGCTTTGGCTTGGGCAGATCGCCGGCCTCGGGCAGCTCTTCGAACAGCTCCGACAACATCCACAGCAGGAATGTCGCGTAAAGCCTGGGGTTCTGGAGCAGCTTGTCGGCGACCAGGATGTTGACCATGCCGCGGCCGTCGCGGTCGGTCTTCATGAAGTCCTTCAGCGTCAGCGCCGGCTCGCCGAAGAATTTGGTGCCGCCCTGGTTCTCCAGCACCAGGAGCTGGCGCTGGATGGTGCCGACGGTGGCCTTGGTGACGTTGCCGAACCCCTGCGCGGCCTTGCGGATGGCTGCGAGCGGATCCTCCTCCGCGTCCGCCCCCTTCTTCCCGCTATCGGGCACGATGGCATCGAGCAGCGCGCGCAGATCCTTCATGTCGATCAGGGTCAGCCCGGCGTCATCGGCGACGCGGAAGGCGACGTTGAGCACGCCTTCCTGCACGTCGTTGAGGTCGAGCATGCGTGCGAGCAGAAGCGGCCCCATTTCCGTGACGGTCGCGCGCACCGGATGGCCCTGCTCGCCGAACACGTCCCAGAACACCGTCGAGAACTGATCGGGCTGGAAATTCAGCCCCATTCCGGAGGCGCGCTTCACGATGAAGTCTTTGGCTTCGCCGACCTCGGAGATGCCGGAGAGGTCGCCCTTGATGTCGGCGGCGAAGACCGGAACACCGGCGCGCGCAAATCCTTCCGCCATCACCTGCAGCGTCACGGTCTTACCGGTTCCGGTTGCACCTGTGACGAGGCCGTGGCGATTGGCGAGCGCCAGCGTCAGCCATGCCTGCTCGTCTCCCTTGCCGACGAAGATCTTGTCGTCGGTATCGCCGAGCTTGCTGTCCTGTGCGGTCATTATTCTCTCTGATCTCTCTGCCGGGTTTCGCGTATTGAAACTCAAATGCACCAGTTCCGTAGTTTAACGCATCTTGCGCGCCGATTGAAACGGTTCAACGCGGCCGAACATGCGACATTGTCGGAAACAGACGGAGCGACATCAGCCGAAAGTAGGAACGAGGTGTTCGCAACGCGGCAATTTTTCGCCGATTCCATCTCCGCTCTTGCATCGCTGCAACACTCTCCGCGCGTTCGAAGGTGAATCGCGACGACGCGTGCGTTCATCGCTTGAATTTCACATCACACCGGCTCAAGATCATTTTCGAAAGAAATACTCCGGCAAGCAAACCGGCTGAGGGGCGGGCCTTATGGACGAGCTGATCGGGCGGCTGGCGACAAACGCCAGCATAGATAGTGCTGTGGCTGAAAAGAGCGTCGGCATTATCCTGGGCTTCCTCCGCAACGAGGGTCCTTCCGACAGCGTACAGGCCCTGATCGATCAGATCCCCGGAGCGGAAGCCGCGATCGAGGCATCCAGGAGCGGCGGCGGACTGTCCCGGCTGATGGGCGGCGGCTTGATGGCGGTCGGCACCCGCCTGATGGGCCTGGGGCTCGGCATGTCCGAAATTCAAAACGTCGCCCGTGAACTTTTCCGCTTCGGCCGAGACAAAATCGGAGCAGATCAGATGGGCAAGATCGTTGCGGGGACGCCGGGCCTCAGCCAGTTCGCCTGAAGCCACGTATTTCATATCGAGTATCATGACATATCCGATCTCCGAGATTGAGGGCCTGTCGGTCTTTGCCGCCAACAAGTTGAAGGCGCAGGGTATCCGCACCACTGACGGGCTGCTCGAGGCGGCCGGTACGGTGAAGGGCCGCAAAGCGCTTTCCGCCAAGACCGGCATCAGCGAGCAGCTGCTGCTGGAATGGGCCAACGTCTCCGACTACATGCGCATCCCCGGCATGGGCCGGGCCAAGGTCGGCCTGGTCCGCGCCGCCGGTGTCACCACCGTGCGCGAGCTCGCCTATCGGAATCCGGCAAGGCTCGCCCAGAGCATGCGGGACGCCAACGAGAAGAAGAAGCTGCTGCGCATCCTGCCTTCCGAGAAGTCGGTCGGCGACATCATCGCCAAGGCGAAGAAGCTGCCGCCGAAGATCACGTATTAGGGCGGTCTTTCGAGAACGGATTCCCGCGCCACCTTTTCGGTGTCGTCCTGGCGAACGCCGGGACCCACACCGCGGAATCTATCGGTCACAGACGGTGGCAGTACCGGACTACGAGTCTTCGCCAAACTTTACCCTGGGGGTACGGGTCCCGGCATTCGCCGGGACGACAGCTGGGGTGATGCGCGAGAGTGCCACAATATCGATGCCGCCCGCCGACACCGCCATCCCGCCTTGACTCCCCCTCCCCGACCGCGCAAAGCCACCCACATGAATGCCTCGTCCTTCCCATCCGTCCCGCCGGCCGGCTCGGCCGGGGCTGACGCGCTGCGGATCCTGCTGGAACGACCCATCCCGGCGGTGATGGGCGTGCTCAACATCACCCCGGATTCCTTCTCCGACGGCGGCGAATTCATCGGGCCCGAGCAGGCGCTCGCGCGGGCGCGGGCGATGATCGGGGCCGGCGTCGACATCATCGATATCGGGGCCGAATCCACCCGGCCCTACAAGGGCGCGAAGGCCGTCACGGCAGAAAGCGAACTGGCCCGGCTCAAGCCGGTGCTGGCGGGCGTGGTCGCGCTCGGCGTGCCCGTGTCGATCGACAGCATGAAGGCGGGGGTGGTGGCCTACGCTCTCGACCAGGGCGCGGCGATCGCCAACGACGTCTGGGGCCTGCAACGCGACACCGCGATGGCACCGCTGGTGGCCGCAAGAGGCGTCCCCGTCATCGTCATGCACAACCGCGACGATGCCGATCCCGCCATCGACATCATCACGGACATGAAGACGTTCTTCCTGCGCTCGCTGGACATCGCCGCCAAGGCTGGCATCGCGCGCGAGAAAATCGTGCTCGATCCCGGCATCGGCTTCGGTAAGACCGCCGAGCAGAGCATGACCGCGCTGGCGCGCTTACGCGAATTCGAGATGTTCGGCCTGCCGATCCTCGTCGGTGCCTCGCGCAAACGCTTCATCGCCTCGGTGTCCCCGTCGGAGCCGAAGGAGCGGCTCGCCGGCTCGATCGCCGCGCATCTGATCGCCGCGCAGCGCGGCGCCAAGATCATCCGGACCCATGACGTCGCCGAGACCCTGCAGGCGCTGCGGGTAGCGAACGCAATCGAGGGCAAGCAATGACCGATACGATCTTCGTCACCGGCCTGTCGATCCATGCCCGCCACGGCGTGATGGATCACGAGACCGAAGTCGGCCAGCGCTTCGTCATCGATCTCGAACTCTATACCGACCTGTCGGAGCCCTCGCGCAGCGACCGGCTCGCCGATACCGTGTCCTACGCCGACGTCGTGGCGACGACGACGGCGGCGTTCAAGAACACCAATTACAAGCTGCTGGAGCGCGCGGCCGGCGCGGTTGCCGACGCCATCCTGTCGCACTTCCCGCGCATCCGCGCCGTGAAGATCACCGTGCACAAGCCGCACGCGCCGATCGCCGCGATCTTCGACGACGTCGGCATCATGCTGACGCGCTCGCGGCACCCCTGATGGCAAGCGTGCTGATCGCACTCGGCGGCAATGTCGGCGATGTCCGCGCGACGTTCGCCAAGGCGATCGCCCATATCTGCGGCATGGCACAAGGCGCGTTGATCGCGCGGTCCTCGGACTATGCGACGCCGCCCTGGGGCGACGAAGAGCAGGCTCCCTTCATCAATGCCTGCATCGAGATCGAGACCGACCTCGATCCGCATGCGCTCTTGTTCGTGCTGCAAAAGGTCGAGCAGAAGTTCGGCCGCACGCGGGACAAGGAGCGGCGCTGGGGCCCGCGCACGCTCGATCTCGACATGATCGCTTATGACGATGTCAGCTTGCAGAAGCCCGACCTGACCTTGCCGCATCCGCGCCTGTTCGAGCGCGCTTTCGTGCTGGTGCCGCTGGCCGAAATCGCGCCCGACCGCGTCATCTCGGGCATTCCAGTGCGCGACGGGCTCGCCAGCGTCTCGACGCAAGGCATTGAGCGGCTTCCGGATACCGGTTAACCAAAAACAACCGTTTGCAGGGACGGCCCGCCGTGGCAATTTCGCCTGCGAATAACGATACGATTGGGAGCCCTTGGCCGCATGACCTCCGTGACTGACGATCTGCCGCTGGCGGCCGATTTTCCCAAGGCGACCGTCGAGGATTGGCGCAAGCTGGTCGACGGCGTGCTGAAGGGCGCGCCGTTCGAGAAGCTGGTCGGCAAGACCTATGACGGACTCAAGATCGAACCGCTCTATCCGCGCGCCAAGGGCGTTGCGCCCGTGATGGGACGGCCGGCGGCGGCGCCGTGGCAGATCATCCAGCGGATCGACCATCCCGACGCGGCGCTCGCGAATGCGCAGGCGCTGCAGGACCTGGAGAACGGCGCGACCGGTCTAGCGCTGGTGTTCGCCGGCGCCAATGGTGCTCGCGGTTTCGGCCTGGAACCGTCGGCCGAGGCCGTCGCAAAGGTGTTGAAGGACATCCATCTCGATGCCGGCATCGGCCTCGAGCTCGAGATCGGTCCGCAATCGCGGATGGCCGCGATCCACGTCGCGGAATATGTGAAGAGCAATGGCCTCGATCCCGCCGCCTGCAACATTCGCTTCGGCCTCGATCCGCTCGCGGCCGGCGCGGTGTGGGGCCACAGTCCCTATACTTGGGACGAGATCGCCCCTGCGATCACCGGCGCCATCAAGGGCCTCACCGCACTCGGCTTCAAGGGACCGTTCGCGTCCGCCGACGGACGCGTGATCCACGATGCCGGCGGCTCCGAGGTGCAGGAGCTCGCCTTCGTGCTCGCCTGCGGCGTCGCTTATCTGCGCGCGATCGAAGAGGCCGGCATTCCGCTCGAGCAGGCGCAGGGCATGGTCTATGCGCGACTCGCTGCTGACGCCGACCAGTTCCTGACCATGGCGAAATTCCGCGCGCTGCGGCTGTTGTGGGCGCGCATCGAAACCGCGTGCGGGCTGACGCCGAAGCCGCTGTTCATTGCCGCCGATACGGCCTGGCGCATGCTGACACAGCGCGACCCCTACGTGAACATGCTGCGCGCGACCATCGCGACATTCGCAGCCGGGCTCGCCGGCGCCAACGCGATCACCGTGCTGCCGCATACGCTGGCGCTCGGGCTGCCCGATCCGTTCGCACGCCGCGTCGCACGCAACACGCAAGCCCTGCTGCTGGAAGAGAGCAACCTCGCCAAGGTCTCCGATCCCGCCGCGGGCGCAGGCGGCATCGAGACGCTGACCGCGCAGCTTTGCGAGGCCGCCTGGACCTTGTTCCATGAGAGCGAGACAGCCGGCGGCGCCTTTGCCGCGCTTCAGCAAGGCGTGTTCCAGAGCAAGGTCGCGGCCGCGCGAAAAGCGCGCGACGCCAACATCGCAAAACGGCGCGACGTGCTGACCGGCGCCAGCGAGTTTCCGAACCTGCACGAGAGCGAAGCCACGGTGCTGAAGGCAACGCCGGTTGCGCTCGCGCCTTACGGGGAACAGAAATACAAGTTCGATCCGCTGCCGCCGATCCGGCTGGCGGAACCGTTCGAGGCGCTGCGCGACAAGTCGGATGCAGCACTCAAGTCGCGTGGTGCGCGGCCAAAAGTGTTCCTGGCCAATCTCGGCACGGCCGCCGATTTCACGGCGCGCGCGACCTTCGCCAAGAGCTTCTTCGAGGCCGGCGGCATCCAGGCTGTCGACAGCGAGGGCTTCGCCGATCCGGCCAAGCTCGCCGCCGCCTTCAAGACTTCGGGCGCCGAGCTTGCCTGTCTTTGTTCCAGCGACAAGGTCTATGCGGAACACGCCGAAGCTGCAGCCAAGGCCCTGCAAACGGCCGGCGGGCGACATATCTATCTGGCGGGTCGTCCGACTGAGGCCGAGGCGGCGCTGCGGGCCGCCGGCGTCACGGGTTTTGTCTTCGCCGCAGGCGATGCGCTTGCGACATTGCAAGACGCCTATCGACGGATGGAACAGAAATGACCGAACCAGGCAAACCAGTTCTCAGCGGCGGCTGCCAATGCGGGGCCGTGCGCTTTGGCGTCACGACCGCGCCAACCAGGATTTCGATCTGCCACTGCCGCATGTGCCAGAAGGCGGCCGGCGCGCCGTTCGCCTCCTTTGCCGACATCAACAAGACGGACTTTGCCTGGACCAGGGGGCAGCCGTCGTTCTTCCGCTCCTCCACCATCGCCGAACGCGGCTTTTGCGCCGGCTGCGGCACGCCGCTGAGCTTCGGCCGCATCGGCGGCGACCGGATCGAGATCATGACCGGCGCGTTCGACCGTCCTGACCAGATCATTCCGACGCGACAGTTCGGCACCGAATCCCGCCTCGGCTGGGTGGTCGGCATCGCCAACCTCCCGAGCCAGACCACGCAGCAGAATTACGGACCGGAGAAGATGGCGACCATCGTCAGCCATCAGCATCCGGATCACGATTGAGCGCCTATGATATGGTTGAAGCCATGAGCCGCATTCCCAATTTCGCAAACGTCGCCTTCGAGCGCGCCCCTACCGCCGCGCCGTCAGGCAGTGCCGAGCCGTGGCTGACGCCTGAGGGCATTCTGGTGAAGCCCGCTTATGGCGAGGCCGATCTTGCCGGCCTCGATTTCCTCGAGACCTATCCGGGCATCGCGCCGTTCCTGCGCGGCCCCTACCCGACTATGTATGTCAACCAGCCCTGGACAGTCAGGCAATATGCCGGCTTCTCCACGGCGGAGGATTCCAACGCGTTCTACCGCCGCAACCTGGCGGCCGGACAGAAGGGCCTCTCGGTCGCCTTCGATCTCGCCACCCATCGCGGCTATGACAGCGACCATCCGCGCGTCGGCGGCGATGTCGGCATGGCCGGTGTCGCCATCGATTCCATCTACGACATGCGCACGCTGTTCGCGGGTATTCCGCTCGACCAGATGAGCGTGTCCATGACCATGAACGGCGCGGTGCTGCCGATCCTCGCGCTCTATGTCGCCGCGGCCGAGGAACAGGGCGTGCCGCCGGAAAAGCTGTCGGGCACCATTCAGAACGACATTCTGAAAGAGTTCATGGTGCGCAACACCTACATCTACCCGCCCGCGCCCTCGATGCGGATCATCTCCGACATCTTCGCCTACACCTCGCAGAAGATGCCGAAATACAATTCGATCTCGATCTCCGGCTATCACATGCAGGAGGCCGGTGCGACGCAGGACCTCGAGCTCGCCTATACGCTGGCCGACGGCGTCGAATATCTTCGCGCCGGCCTTGCCGCCGGCCTCGACGTCGACCGCTTCGCGCCGCGGCTGTCGTTCTTCTGGGCGATCGGCATGAACTTCTTCATGGAGGTCGCGAAGCTGCGCGCCGCGCGCCTGCTCTGGGCGAAGCTTCTGAAGCCGTTTAATCCGAAGGACCCGCGCTCGCTGTCGCTGCGCACGCATTCCCAGACCTCGGGCTGGTCGCTGACCGCGCAGGACGTCTTCAACAATGTGATGCGCACCACCGTCGAGGCGATGGCGGCGACGCAGGGCCACACCCAGTCGCTGCATACCAACGCGCTCGACGAGGCCTTGGCGCTGCCGACCGACTTCTCGGCGCGCATCGCCCGCAACACCCAGCTGTTCCTGCAGCAGGAGAGCGGCACCACCCGCATCATCGATCCCTGGGGCGGCTCGTATTACGTCGAGCGTCTCACGCGCGACCTCGCTGCGAAGGCCTGGGGCCACATCCAGGAGGTCGAGGAGCTCGGCGGCATGGCCAAGGCGATCGAGGCGGGCCTGCCGAAGCTGCGCATCGAGGAGGCCTCGGCCAAGACGCAGGCGCGGATCGATGCCGGCAAGCAGGCGGTGATCGGCGTCAACAAGTACAAGCCGACCGACGAGGAAAGAATCGACATCCTCAAGGTCGACAACACCAATGTCCGACGCCTGCAGATCGACAAGCTGACGCGGCTGAAGAACGAGCGCAGCCAGAAGGACGTCGATGCCGCGCTCGCGGCGATCACGCGTTCGGCCGGAGAAGGCAACGGCAATCTGCTCGCGCTCGCGATCGACGCGGCGCGCGCCAAGGCGACGGTCGGCGAAATTTCGGACGCGATGGAGAAGGTGTTCGGCCGGCACCGCGCCGAGATCAAGTCCATCACCGGCGTCTACAAGCGGGAGGCGTCCAGCATGGGCAACCAGGTCGAGAAGGTTCAGGCGTTGATCGACGCCTTCGAGGAGGCCGAAGGCCGCCGCCCGCGCATCCTGGTCGCCAAGATCGGCCAGGACGGCCACGATCGCGGCCAGAAGGTGATTGCGTCGGCCTTCGCTGATATCGGCTTCGACGTCGACATCGGGCCGCTGTTCGCGACCGCGGATGAGGCGGCGCGCCAGGCGGTCGAGAACGACGTCCACATCCTCGGCGTCTCCTCGCTCGCCGCCGCCCACCTCACCGCCGTGCCGGAGCTGAAGGCCGCGCTGAAGAAGCAGGGCCGCGACGACATCATGATCATCGTCGGCGGCGTGGTGCCGCCGCAGGATTACGACGCGCTCTATGCCGCCGGCGCCGAGGCGATCTTCCCGCCGGGCACCGTGATTGCGGATGCGGCCGAGGAGCTGATCCGCAAGCTCAACGCCCGGCTCGGGCATAGCGAGGCGGCGGAGTAGATGATAGACTGGCTGCCGACCGGCCAGGTGTGTTCATGACGCGTGACGAAATCATCGCGGCGATCCGCAAGAACGCGGATTCCATCAGAGATAAGGGCGTGTCGAAGCTTGCCATCTTCGGCTCGCACGCCGGCGAAGACTACAGCGTCGACAGCGACATCGACATTCTGCTCGAGATCGAACCGGATACCTCTTTTTCACTGCTCAAGCTGATCGATGTCGAACATATCATCGAAGATGCGACCGGCTTGCAAACGCAGGCAACCGTTCGCCGTTCGACGTCTCCCCGCTTTGTGCCGCATAGCGCAGACGACATTGTCGAAATATTCTGACGCTCACGCAGGAGCACTATCCTTGAAATTCATCGCCGGTTTGAGCGCCGTCCTGGCGCTGAGCGCAACATGCGTGTTGTCCGCCCACGCCGCCGACTCCAAACCCGACGCCGCCATCAACACCAAGAGCATCGAGGCCCGCGTCTTCCTCGACGACAAGATCAAGGCGGATGCGGCGCTGGCGGCGGATTGCCTCGCGGAGGGCAAAAAATGGCTCGACAAGAACGCCGCGGAGGCCGCCGCCTCGCGCAAGGCGGACCCGCAGTTCTTCAAGGAAGGCGGCTGGGAGTTCGAGCGCAAATACGAGATCCGCTCGGTGGTCGCCGACCGCTACATCAGCGTCCTCCGCAACGACTACATCAACACCCATGGCGCCCATCCCAATTCGAACGTGGATACGATCCTGTGGGACAAGGCCGACAACAAGCGCATCTCGATCCGCCCGTTCTTCACCGAGACCGCCGACAATGGACCGGCCATGAAGGCGATGGTGAAGGCCGTGATCGCCTCGCTCCGAACCGAGAAGAAAAAGCGCGACGCCAGCGAGACCGCGACCGACGAATGGTTCAAGGGCGTCGCGCCGAACCTGCTCAAGATCGGCGCGGTGACGCTGGCGCCGTCAACTGAAACGGACAAGAGCTCCGGCCTCACCTTCCACTATCCGCCCTACGCCGTCGGTCCCTACGCCGAGGGCGAGTATGTCGCCTTCGTGCCGTGGGAAACACTGAAGCCTTACCTGACCGCGGAAGGCATGCGCATCTTCGGCGGCGCGCGGCCGAAGGGCGATGCGGACGGGCCGTAGGCGATCGCTAACCGGCCCGAGCCAGCGTTCGCGCCAGCGAATCCGTCCAATCGGGAATCCAGGACGCGAACAGGGCCTGCCAGCGATCGGCATCCGCAGGTTCGGTCTCGAGCGCGACCGACCATTCGATGAGGGTACGATCGCCCTCGGTGATCGGGCGCAGATGCATGGTGCCTTGATAGCGCGTCGGCGCCGGCGCCTGGCTTCCGTCATCTTGCGGGTACGGCAGCGCTTCGAGACCGGCATAGGTCAGGGTGTGCTGCCGGTCCGAGTGATCGACCAGGCGCTGGCGGATCCAGTTTCCGAGATAGCAGAAGCGTCTGACGGCGCCGACTTCATCGCCGCGCTTGTCGTCTTCGATCACGCTCTCGCTCACGCCGTCGATATAAGCGGGATAGTTGTTGAAATCGCGGATCAGCGACCAGACGTCGTCCAGCGGGCGGTCCAGCACGGCGCTGTAATAGGCTTGGGTCATCGATGGCTTGCCTTTGGCTTTGGTTACGCGCAGAGGTTGGCGAATTGCGCCGACAAAACCCACCCGATTTCCGAATGCCCATCCGATGGGCATGCTGTTTTCACACAACATGTCGATCTCCTTGGTAGCGCTACCTTGCGGCGGCGCTGCAAAGCCGACTACAATGTCGCCATTGACAAGAGCGCCCGGCATCACGGGCGCCGCTGGGAGGCATTCAATGTCCAAGATTTCGCGCCGCACCTTTGCGGCTTCGACCGCCGCAGTCGCGGCATCCGCCGCTTTCGGCTTCAAGCCCGCGCTCGCACAGGCCTATCCGGCCCGGCCGGTCACCGTGATCGTGCCGTGGGGTGCCGGCGGTGGAACCGATGCGACCGCGCGCATTGTCGCAGCGCTTCTGGAAAAGGATCTCGGCCAGCCCTTCAACGTGGTCAACCGCACCGGCGGCTCCGGCGTGGTCGGCCATAGCGCGATCGCGACCGCACAGCCCGACGGCTACACCATCGGCATGCTCACCGTCGAAATCTCGATGATGCACTGGCAGGGCCTGACCGAGCTGACGCCGAAGAGCTACACGCCGCTTGCGCTGATGAACGAGGATCCCCCGGGCATCCAGGTCTCCTCCTCCTCGCCCTACAAGACGGTCAAGGAGCTCGCCGAGGCGATCAAGGCGGCGCCCCCCGGCAAGTTCAAGGCCTCCGGCACCGGCCAGGGCGGCATCTGGCATCTGGCGCTGGTCGGCTGGATGCAGGCGATGGGCCTGCCCGCCAACCAGGTCGCCTGGGTCCCGTCGAACGGCGCGGCGCCCGCGATGCAGGATCTCGCCGCCGGCGGTCTCGACCTCACCACCTGCTCGGTGCCGGAGGCACGCGCCATCATCGAAGCCGGCAAGGCCAAGAGCCTCGCCATCATGGCCCCCGCGCGCAACCCGATCTTCAAGGACGTGCCGACGCTGAAGGAGGCGATGGGCATCGACTATGCGACCGGCGCCTGGCGCGGCATCGGCGCCCCGAAGAACCTGCCGCCGGAGATCGCAACCAAGCTCACCGCGGCGCTGAAGAAGGTTTACGAGTCCGCCGAGTTCAAGGACTTCATGAGCAATCGCGGCTTCGGCACGGTGTGGGGCGATGCCGGCCAGTTCGCAGGCTTCATGGACAAGGGCGACGCCCAGATGGGCGAAGCGATGAAGGCCGCCGGCCTCAGCAAGGCGTGATCTTTCACCTCTCCCCGCGCTTGTCCGCCGAAGCTTCAGCGAAGGCGGATGCGGGGAGAGGGAGCGCTTCTTTCATAGGACTCCTGCCATGCGTCTTCCCGACTCCGTCACGGGATCGTTTCTCGTCGTGCTTGGTGCTGCGGCCGCCTATGGCGGCTGGATCTTGCCGCCGGTGCCGGGCCAGCCGGTCGGCCCCAACGTGTTTCCACTGGTGATCGGCAGCGGCCTTGCGCTGTGCGGGCTCGCGATCGTGTTCGGGATCGGCCACTCCTTCGAGGAGGAGGAAGAGCTGATCCCGCTGGAGGACGGCCAGGCAGCGGCCGCTCTACCGCCGCAAGGAAAACTCGAAGGCAAGCTCTACGGCCTGCGCGCCTTGCTGCCGCCGGCGCTGCTGCTGTTCTACGTCGCCGCCGCCGACCGGCTCGGCTTCATCATCACTGCCGCAATCATGGTCTACGTGACGTCGACCGCGCTCGGTGCGAAGTGGAAGCTGGCGCTGCCGCTCGCGGCGCTGTCGCCGTTCGCCATCCACCTCATCTTCGGCAAGCTGCTGCGCGTGCCGCTGCCTGCCGGCCTGCTGCCGACGCCCTGGTAATCCCCCATGCTCAAGACCCTGATTGAAGCATTCGCGCTGATCTCCACCTGGGAGGTCATCATCGCAATGTTCGCAGCCTCCGTGTACGGGCTCGTGATCGGCTCGCTGCCCGGCCTGTCGGCGACGATGGCGACCGCCCTGCTCGTCCCCGTCACCTTCTACCTGTCGCCGATCGCGGCGATCGCAACCATCGTCGCGGCGTCCTCGATGGCGATCTTCTCCGGCGACATTCCGGGCGCATTGCTGCGCATTCCCGGCACGCCCGCCTCCGCGGCCTATGCCGACGAGGCCTATGCCATGACGCGCAAGGGCCAGGCCGAGCTCGCACTCGGGGCCGGCGTGTGGTTCTCCGCCGTCGGCGGCATCGCCGGCGTGCTGTCGCTGATGATTTTGGCGCCGCCGCTTGCCGAGATCGCGCTGTCGTTCTCGACCTTCGAATATTTCTGGCTGGCGCTGCTCGGCCTGATGTGTGCCACCTTGGTGGCGCGCTCCTCCCCGGTGAAGGCGATCGCCGGCATGTTCCTCGGCCTGCTGGTGTCCTGCATCGGCATCGAGAATCCCGGCGGCGTGCCGCGCTTCACCTTCGGCCTCACCGATCTCTTCGGCGGCATCGAGCCGATCCCGGCGCTGGTCGGCGTGTTCGCGGTGGCGCAGGTGATGCGCGCGATGCTGACGCCCGAGCCGCCGCCGCTGCCACGCAGAAAATTCGGAAGCATCATGGCCGGCCAGTGGAGGCTGACCAAGAAGTATCACTGGCAGATGACGCGCGGAAACATCGTCGGCATCATCATCGGCGTGCTACCCGGCGCCGGCGCCGACATGGCCGCCTGGGTCTCCTACGCGATGTCGAAGCGCTTCTCCAAGGAGCCGGAAAAATTCGGCACCGGCCACGTCGAAGGCCTGGTCGAGGCCGGCGCCAGCAACAATGCCAGCATCGCTTCGGGCTGGGTGCCCTCGCTGCTGTTCGGCATCCCCGGCGACACCATCGCCGCGATCGCGATCGGCGTGCTCTACATGAAGGGCCTCAATCCGGGCCCGACGCTGTTCACCGAGAAAGCGTCGAGCATGTACGCGATCTATCTGATGTTCATCATCGCGAACATCATGATGATTCCGCTCGGCATCGCCATGATCCGGATCGCGGCCTACATCCTGCTGGCGCCGCGCTCGGCGATCATGCCGGTCATCATGCTGTGCTGCGCGGTCGGCTCGTTCGCGATCGGCAACAACATGTTCGGCGTCGTCACCGTCGCCGCCTTTGGCGTGATCGGCTACGTGATGGAGGCGAACGGCTACCCCGTCGCCGCCATGGTGCTCGGCATCGTCATGGGCACCATGGTCGAACAGGCCTTCGTGACGTCGCTGATCAAGTCCGACGGCAGTATCCTGCCGTTCTTCGAGCGCCCGGTCGCGGCCATCCTTGCCGCGATGGCGATCGGCGCCCTGCTCTGGCCGGTGATGGTCTGGGTCTGGCGCAAGGTGAAACCGGCGCAGACGGCGGTGGCGACAAGCAGGTGATTCCGGGCGAGCGGCCCTCGCCTGCCTCGCCTCGGCGTTGTAAAGCAGGGCATGACTGAGAAGAAGGCCTCGCTAGACATCAAATTCCTCGCCCGCGACTTGCGCGCCGGCAGCCGCGCGGCCCTGGCGCGCGCCATCACGCTGGTGGAGAGCCGGCGCGGCGACCACCAGGCGCTGGCGCGCGAGCTGGTGCAGATGCTGCTGCCCCACACCGGCAAGGCGTTCCGCGTCGGCATCACGGGATCGCCCGGCGTCGGCAAGTCCACCACCATCGATGTGCTCGGGACGCACCTGATCGAACAGGGCCACAAGATCGCGGTGCTCGCGGTCGATCCGTCCTCGGCGCGCAGCGGGGGTTCGATCCTCGGCGACAAGACGCGGATGGCGCGGCTGTCGGCCTCGGACCATGCCTTCATCCGCCCCTCGCCGTCCTCGGGCACGCTCGGCGGCGTCGCGGCGAAAACGCGCGAGGCGATGCTGTTATGCGAGGCCGCCGGCTTCGACGTCGTGCTGGTCGAGACCGTCGGCATCGGCCAATCCGAGACCGCGGTCTGCGACATGACGGATTTCTTCCTCGCACTGATGCTGCCGGGCGGCGGCGACGAACTGCAAGGCATCAAGAAGGGCCTGGTCGAGCTCGCCGACATGATCGCGATCAACAAGGCCGACGGCGACAATCTCAAGCGCGCCAACATCACCGCCGCCGACTATCGCGGCGCGCTGCATATTTTGGCGCCGAGATCCGAACATTGGCATCCACCTGTCATCACCTATTCCGCGTTGGCAGGCACCGGCATCGCCGAGCTCTGGCAGAAGGTTCTGGATCACCGCAAGGCGATGAACGCATCCGGCGATTTCGCCGTGCGGCGGCGCGAGCAGCAGGTGAAATGGATGTGGTCGATGCTGGAGCAGCGCATGCTGGCGCGGCTGCGCAGCGAAGCCTCGGTGCGGAGCAAGGTCCGGAAGATCGAGACTGAAGTCGCCGAAGGCCATCTCACGCCGGCGCTCGCCGCCGAGCAGATCCTGGAGTTGCTGCAATGAGCGATAAGCTCCGCGTTCTCCTCACCGGCTTCGGGCCATTTCCTGGCGCGCCCTATAATCCGACCCAGCCGCTGGTCGCGCGGCTCGCGCAACTACGCCGTCCGGCGCTCGACGATATCGCGATCTCCAGCCATATCTTTCCGGTCACCTATGCCGCGGTCGACCGGCAATTGCCGGAGGTGCTCGCAAAGGTGAAGCCGGATGCACTGTTGATGTTCGGCCTCGCCGCACGCACGCCCTACCTGCGGATCGAGACCCGGGCGCGCAACGCCGTCACCATGCTCTGGCCCGACGCCGCCAACACCCGATCGAGCAAGCGCGGCATCGCCGGCCATGCGGATGCGATGATGTTCGGCCCACACACGGCAAGGCTGCTGCGTGCCGCCCGCCTCACCGGCATCGACGCGCGTGCCTCGCGCGACGCCGGCGCGTATCTCTGCAACTACTTAAGCTGGCGCGCGATCGAGAACGTGAAGGCGGGCGGGCCGCAGCTCGCGGCGTTCATCCACATTCCCCTGCTCGCGCGCGGCGGCGCCGTGCGGCGCAAGGGCGCGCCGCGGATCACGCTGGACGAGCTGGTGGATGCGGGGGAAGCGATGCTGATGGAGATGGTGGGGCTGGCACGGAAGGGGCGGAACGCAGAGGTCTCGTAGGGTGGGCAAAGGCGCTCTTGCGCCGTGCCCACCATCTCGTTCCATTTGCCGTCAAATCGTGGGCACGCTTCCGCCTTCGCTCTGCGAGCTACGGCGGACAAGTCGCTTTGCCCCCTACGGCACCGTCTCTGCGTAAACATTTAACCCTACCGCGAACAATCCTCACGACCCCGGTCGCCCTGCGCTACCTAATCGGCGCGGATGCCCTCCCGCCTCCGCCGGAGGATGCGTCATGGACCTCAATCGCCGTCATCTCATCGGAGCTTCGACCGCAGGCATCGCGGGCGCGCTGGCCATGCCGGCCGACGCCGCGCGCGCGGCGCCGCTGACATCCCTGCTCGGCCGCGACGCCACGCAATACGGCGTGCGGCCCGGCAGCAGCGAAGATCAGACCCGCGCGCTGCAGCGCGCGATCGATGAGGCCGCGCGGGTGCAGATGCCGCTGGCGCTTCCACCCGGAGTCTACCGCAGCGGGATGCTGCGGCTGCCGAACGGCGCACAGCTGATCGGCGTGCGCGGGGCAACGAAATTCGTCTTCACCGGCGGCGCCTCGGCGATCCAGAGCGACGGTGCGGACTCCATCGGCCTCACCGGCATCACCTTCGACGGTGGCAGCATCCCGCTGCCGGCGCGGCGCGGGCTGATCCACGTTCTCGGCGGACGCGACGTCCGCATCGCCGATTGCGAGATCACGAGCTGCGGCGGCAGCGGCATCTGGCTCGAGCAGGTCTCCGGCGACGTCTCGGGCAACATCTTCACCGACATCGCGGTGACGGCGGTGGTCTCGTTCGACGCCAAGGGCCTCAGCGTCTCCCGCAATACGATTCTCGGCACCAACGACAATGGCATCGAGATCCTGCGTAGCGCGATCGGCGACGACGGCACGCTGGTCGCCGACAACCGCATCGAGAACATCAAGGCCGGCCCCGGCGGCTCCGGTCAGTACGGCAACGCCATCAATGCCTTCCGCGCCGGCAACGTGATCGTGCGCGGCAACCGCATCAAGAACTGCGACTACTCCGCGGTGCGCGGCAACTCGGCCTCGAACATCCACATATCAGGCAACAGCGTCAGCGACGTGCGCGAGGTCGCGCTCTATTCGGAGTTTTCGTTCGAGGCCGCGGTGATCGCGAACAATACGGTGGATGGCGCGGCCGTCGGCGTCTCCGTCTGCAATTTCAACGAAGGCGGCCGCATCGCGGTGGTCCAGGGCAACATCATCCGCAATCTCATCCCGAAACGGCCGATCGGCACCGCGCCGGACGACGACGCCGGCGTCGGCATCTACATCGAGGCTGACACCTCGGTGACCGGAAACGTGATCGAGAACGCGCCGTCCTACGGCATCGTCGCCGGCTGGGGCAAATATCTGCGCGACGTCGCAATCACAGGCAACGTGATCCGCAAGGCGCTGGCGGGCGTCGGCGTCTCCGTCGTGCCGGGCGCAGGCATCGCGCTCGTCAACAACAACACGATCTCCGAGACCCCGCGCGGCGCCGTGGTCGGCCTCGATCACGCGCGTGCCGTAACCTCGGATCTGTCAGCCGACGGCGCGCAGCGATTTGCGCAGGTGATGGTCGGCGGGAATGCAGTGCGGCGGTAGGTGTGGCTGGCAGAGGGGCCGTTCATCCTTCGAGGCTCCCCATGGGACGCGTCGCGTCCTATGCCTCGCGCCTCAGGATGACGGGGTGAGAGAGGTGCGATTGCTTCCCCTAGCCACGCTCCGAAGTGCTAGAACGCATTCCTGAGCAGCGGGTACTTGGCTTCCAGGCCGTCGAGGCTGAAGGTGAATTCGACGACGCGCTCGGGGGCTGCGACGATTTCGGCGGCCGGCGGGGCGAACTGCGGCAGGAGCGATGCCATCGCGGCAGGCGCGGTCCTCGGCGGCTTCGCGGCAGACACAGCCAGCGGCGGCCTCACTTCCGGCGGGGTGAATGGCGCCGTTGCGGCAGGCGCGAGAGGTGACCTCACGGCAGGTGCGGTCAGCGATGCCCGCGCAGCGGGAGCCTTGAGCGGCGGCATCTCGGCTGGCGCGATGAACGACGCCATCTTAGCGGACGCTACGGGCGCGGCGAGCGGCGCGATCGGGGCTTCGGTGATCTCAGCCAGAACGTCCGGCTTCGGATCGAGCCTGACCGGTACGGCGGCCTCGGGGGCGATGTGGACGGCCTTTGGCTGCAGGGTCTTGGGCTGCACGATCTGCGGCTGTTGCTCGCGCGGAAACACCCGGGGCATGGTCGCCGGCGACCAGCCGAATGCCGGGGTCACGCTTGCAGCGGCCTCGGCGACATCCGCACCGGTCGCAAGCGCGCGCCAGGTCTGGACGGCGCGCTTGGCTTCCTGGATGTTTTCCAGGAATGCGATCTCGGAGTGATAACGGCGCCAGCGGCCGGTCTCGAACATTTCGGAGAGATGTTGCAGCCGCTGCTCGGCGAGAGCGCACCAGCGCGCCGCGACGTCGCGGCCCGCAACCACGGCACGAGCAGACGCGTAATCGGACGCGCAGTTAGACTCTTGGCGATGTGTCATGAACCAGCCCGTCAGGGGAAAACACGGACGCGGGGGGACGCAACGCACACGAATCAATTTAGACGCGACATGAATATTTTGTGGAAAAGTTTTGACTTGTCCAGCAACGACACGGCATTCGTCGTCAATCACCGTAGTCGTGCGGAGATTTGCTGCGTTTTCGAGTCAAGCTTCGCACAAGCATAGCGGACTTGCGGCGTGCTGCCCGATCGCGGCCGGGCACGCCGCCGCGATCTTTCAACCGCAAGCTGAACGCGCATGAAGCTTCGAAAAATCGGACGCCCAGAGCTTCGGGTCTGATTCAATCAGAACCGAAGCTCCGCTTCTCGTTTTGACGCGTTATCTTCCCGCGAACCGGAATCCACTTCGCTCGAAAGCGCTCTGAAAAGAAAAGACCCGTCCGGGGGGACAACCGGACGGGTCGAGCCATATGGGCGCTTGGGGTGGATGGGCGCTCGCGCCTGATATGACTGATGGGGAGGGATGACCGCTCCCACATAATTTGGTCGTGGCAGCTGGCTGAACGTTCAATGCGGGGTTCGCTTTTTTGAGCTTCGGCCCGCGCGCATCTTTGTCGCAGCCGCTATCGCGTCGCCGGCCTATCCGCCTGAGAAACCGTGGATTTATCGTCCGCGCTCGACAGCGAGGGTTGTTCGATCGCGCGGGTGCCAGGCTCGTCGCGACGCTTCCCGGCATCTTCACGTTTTGTTGTACCGGACGCAGCCGCGACCGGCGTCGCGCCGTCGGCGGGAATAGCCATGACCGCGGCAAACGCATCGGCCTGGCCGTCGCCGAAAAGCTCGTCACGTCCGGGGGAGCCGAGGTCACGCGCGGTCTTCGCCAGCGTCATGCGTAGCGCTTCCGGCTTCAAGGTGTAATTGCGTTCGAGCAGCAACGCCGCGACGCCCGAGACATAGGCGGCCGAGAACGAGGTTCCCGACGTCATCTGGTATTTGCCGTCCGGCGCCGGCAGGAAGATGTCGACCCCGGGCGCTGCGACGGCGATGTAATTGCCGCGGTTGGACGCGGTGAACAGCCTGTCCTGCTGGTCGGTCGCGCTGACCGCGATCACGTTGGGATTGGCGGCCGGATAGAGCGGCGGCGACTTCGCACCGGCATTGCCGGCGGCCGCGATCAGGACGAGGCCGCGCGCGGCAGTCGCCGCGATGGCGCGCTCGATCACCGCGTCCTTTGGACCGGCAAAGCTCATATTGACGATCTGCGCGCCGTGCTCGGCGGCGTAGTTCAACGACCGCAGAATGATGTAGGACGAGCTCTCGGCGCCGCCGTTGGCGCCACCGAAGGCGCGGATCGCGATGATGCGCGCCTCGGGCGCGCTGCCCATCAGCCGGTCATGTGCCACGATGGCGCCGGCGATGCCGGTGCCATGGACGTGCGGCCCCTCCGCGCTGCCGAGCGCATCGAAATTGTCGGCGACGGAATTGGCGAGCTCGGGATGCTTGGTGTCGATGCCGGAATCGATCACGGCGACCGTGACGTTGGCGCCGTGCGCCAGCGTATGCGCCTGCGGCAGGCGGAGCTTCGTCAGTACATATTGCGCAGGATCGCCTTCGCTGGGCGGCGTCGATTTCTGGTCCTGCAGCACGTAGCGGAAGTTCGGCTGGACCGAGCGCACGCTGCCGTCGGCCGCGAATTCGCGGCGCACTGTCTCGTACGGCCGGCCATCCGTGATGCGGAACAGACCGAACGTAGCCCCGATCAGCGGGAAGCTCTCCGACGAGATCCGCGTCAAGCCGTGCCGGCGGGCGAGCGCGTCGGCATCACCGGGCGACAATGCGCCGTCGATCTCCGCCACGAATTCGTTGGCAAAGCTGCGCAGATTGGCGGCGGCCGGCGTGGCGTTGCCGCGGCCCTTGCCGGCGCTCTTCTTGGCGGGTTTGCCCGAGCCACCGCCGCCGGCATTCGGCTGCGCCAGGCATTCGCCGTCGGCATCGCGATAGGGCGCGGTGCAGGCCGGATACAGGTTCGGCGAGTAGCGCGCATAGGGCAGCACCGTCGTCGTCGGCCGCAGGCGCGACGTCGTGGTGTGGGGAATGGTCGCCATCGTCCGCGGGCCGCGGTCGACGGACACCGCCCTGGCCGAGATGGTCGGAGCGATGCGCGGGGCGATGCTGGGAGAGATGGTCGGCGTTCGCGTGGGCACGCTGATCGTCGGCGTGCGCATGATCGCCTGCGCCTGCGCAACCTCGACGCCGAGGCAGGCGGCGATCAGAAGCGCGGCGCCGACCGATGAAGTGTAGGCCCCGGCGCGCACCCTGCTCTCGGACTTGCCTGTCATCGGGTCAGCGGCGCGCTTAGGGCGCCGCGACGGCGAGGTTGACGAACTTCTCGCGCTGCATCTTGCCGAGCAGCGAGGCGAGCTCGTCCTGGCTCATCGCCTTGTCGAACTGGAGGCGGAACATGCCGCCCTTGGCATCGCCGATGATCGAGGCCTGGTAGCTGTCGAGCAGCGCGGTGATGTCGCCGACGCGGGCCTCGGGCGTGAAGCGCACCAGCGCGCGCGCCGGCGGAACAGTCGTGCCGAGTTCGCGTGTGATCGGACCGCTGGTCGAGAGCGAAGCGGTCTGGAAGGTCGCGGGCTGGTTCTTCATCAGCACGGCGCCGATGATTCCGGCCTGCAGCATCAGCGCGATGGCGCCGAGGCTCGCCGACCACGCCAGCGTGCGCGGCGACAGGCTCGCGAAGAAGGTCGAGATGCGCGCCGACAGCGGCAGCGAGCCGCTCGCCCGCGCCGGCTCGGCGTCGATCGCGGCGAACAGCTTCTGCAGCGCGCGCGCCGACGGAGCCCCCAAGCTCTCGTTCAGATGGATGGTCTCTTCGTACTCGCCGCGGATTGCGGCATATTGCCTGGCAAGCTCGGGATCGCGCGCCAGCGCTTCCTCGACCCGGCGCGCATCGCGCGCGTTCAGCGTGCCGGCCGCGTGCCAGGGCAGCAGCAGTTCAATCTCACTGGGCTCTTGCTCCAGCATCTTCTTGCTCAAAGCCATCATGGCCAGCCTCGCTCAACGCCGGCTGCCTTCAGCAGTTCGGCCAGTTTCTTGCGCGCATAGAACAAGCGCGTCTTCACGGTGTTCTCCGGTATCCCGACGATTTCGGCCACCTCTTCCACGGACTTCTCGTGGTAGTAGACGAGATCGACGATTTCCCGATGGTCCGGCGAGAGGCCCGTCAGACACTCCCGCAACGCTTCACTGGTATCCTTCTTCTGCACCACCGTTTCCGGATTGTCGGACGTATCCTCGATCGCGTTGGCTGCGTCTTCGTCCAGTTCAAAATCCTTCCTGCGCCGGAGCGCAGACAGGGCCTTGAAACGGGTGATTGCCAGCAGCCAGGTAGAAACGGCGGATCGGCCCTCGAACTTGCCGGCTTGACGCCAGACGTCGAGAAACACCTCGCTGATGAGGTCTTCCGCCGCCTGCTCGTCCCGCACGAGCCTGAGCCCGAACCTGTAGACCCTGACATGGTGCCGCCCGTACAGCACCTGCATGGCGAGCCGGTCACCTTGGGCGATCCTGGCGATCAGGACCTCGTCCGAAGCCGCCTGTGTCACGCTCAACGCCCGTCTCGCAAAGTTGGTCGGGTCGGCGCGGCGGACGGTTCGATAGGGGGGGCAAAATTGTTCAGGCTACCGCAGTCGTACGGACGCCTGTGTGACCTACCCCACATACGCGGATTTTTCTTGTCCCACCCGCGGCCGGCGGCCGCCTTCATCCAGATCGGTAACATAATACTGCGATACTTCCCTGCGGAATGCCTGTCCGGCACAGGCGGCCCGGCGTCGTCCGGTTCCATAGCAGCCCTGCACGACATATGTCTCGCCAAGCCCGACTTAGGCTCGATCGCATCGCAAAGGATGCCTGATCACCGGCAAAATTTCTCCCGCCGGCCTACCACCTTGTTCCGCGCTGCACGGTTCGGATTCGATTTCAAAGGATACCAAACCTAAAGGCTTGCCACGTAGATTTTTACGCTGACATCACCATTGGCGGGACCATGAGCACGGCCGCGACGTCCTTTCCCGAGAGGAATGCCGCTGAGGTCGCGGATCTCGTGCTCACGCCCGAGGCGGCGGCTTCCGAAGTGCTGGCGCGCCGGGCCCGGCAGCGCCGCCAGATGTATATCGGCCAGGTGGCGAGCTATTCGCTGGGCGCCTCGGTCTTGCTGCTCTACGCCTATGGCGGCGCGGTCTCCATGGCCGTTCCATCGCTGTTCTGGTTCGGCGGCCTCCTGATCATCGGCACGTTCACCGTGCTCTCGGAAGCCGGCTTCGGCGACCGGTTCGAGGATCATTACCTCACCGTCTTCCAAATCTCGGCGCATATGGCGCTGCAGCTGCTGTTCCTGCTCGCAGTGCCGACGGTCGGGGTCGCGTTCATCGCCGTGCTGTTTCTGATCTTCGCGTTTGGCACGCTGCGGATGACCTCGAGCCAGGCGATGGTGACCTGGGGCCTTGCCACCTGCGGGCTCGCCCTGGTCTTCCTGGGCTCGGACCTGCCGATCGGATTGCCGGTCACGACCCGCCTGGAGCGAACCGCCTCGATGCTCTGCTTCGTGCTGGTGATCGGCCAGTGCGCCTTTCTCGGCCTGTTCGGCGCCACCCTGCGCAAGATCCTGTACCGGCGCAGCATCGAGCTGAAGGCCGCCTATCAGCGCATCGAGGAGCTGGCCGAGCTCGACGAACTCACCGGCTCCTACAACCGCCGCTGCATCATGCGGCTGCTCGACGCCGAGATCGAAAAGTCGCGGCAGACATCGATGCCTTGCGCGATCGCACTGATCGATCTCGACTGGTTCAAGCGCATCAACGACGCCCACGGCCATCCCGTCGGCGACGAGGTGCTGCGCACTTTCGCGATCACCATGTTCGCCAACATCCGCCCGGCCGACTGCTTCGGCCGCTACGGCGGCGAGGAATTCCTGCTGCTGCTGCCCGACACGTCGGACGACGCCGCACAGCGCATGCTCGAACGCTTGCGCAGCATCGTCGCCGATCTCGACTGGAGCGCATTCTCCCTGACTATGCGCGTGACCATTTCCGCGGGCGTGGTGACGCTGCGCGACGTCGATACTGCCGACACGTTTCTCGCGCGCGCCGACCGCGCGCTCTATTCCGCCAAGGCGCAAGGGCGCAACCGCATTGCAACGAGCTGACCAATCCATTCTTTCCCGCTGCGACAGAAGCCGCCGCCGGACCGAGCGCTCCAGGACAGGGCCATGAGATCCAGATCCGCAAGAACATCCGAGAATCTGCTCGAGGAACTGCAGGCTGCGCTCTCGCACGGCAACGTCGCGCGCCGGGTCGAGACGCTGCGCCGCGTCACCGATCTGTTCGTGGGCAACGCGGTGGACTATTCCGATGACCACATCCGCGTGTTCGACGACGTGTTCCAGTGCCTGATCGAGCAGATCGAGACGTCGGCCAGGGCGCTGCTCGCCGACCGCCTCGCACCGATCGCGGCCGCGCCGCCGAAGATCATGCGCACGCTCGCGCTCGACGAGGTCATCGAAGTCTCCGGCCCCGTGCTGTCGAAATCGGAACGGCTCGACGAGACGACCTTGATCGAGATCGCGCGCACGAGGGGCCAGGCGCATCTCAAGGCGATCTCGCTGCGGCGGGTCCTGTCGGAAGCGCTGACCGACGTGCTGGTGACGCGCGGCAACGAGGACGTGGTGCAGTCGACCGTCGGCAATCCGGGCGCGCGGCTCTCCGAGGGAAGCCTCACCGATCTCGTCACCCGCGCCGAGCGCGACGACGACCTCGCCACCTGCATCGGCCAGCGGCCGGACCTGCCGCGCCATCACTATTTGAAGCTGGTTGCGAAGGCGTCCTTGAGCGTGCGCAGGAAGCTCGAGGCCGCGCATCCGGAGCTCGTGGACGAGGTGTCGAGCGTGGTGCAGGAAGTGGCCCAGAGGGTCCGCGCTGCCGCCATGACGAAGCAGACCGAGATGGCGCGCGCGCTGGTGAAGTCGCTGCACGAGGACGGCCGCCTCAACGAATTCCAGGTCACCAGTTTCGCCGAGCAGGGCAAGTTCGACGAAACCAATGCGGGGCTCGCGGCGCTCGCCGGCGTCGCGGTCGAGACCGCCGAGACCATGATGATCGAAAGCCGCACCGAGGGTGTGATGATCCTCGCCAAGGTCGCGGGCATGTCCTGGCCGAGCGTGCGCGCCATCATCGCGATGCGCGAGAAGCTCTCCGGCGGCTCGCAGACCGACATGTTGACGCTGCGCGACGTTTACGAGGCGCTGCGCTCATCGACCGCGCAGCAGGTGCTGCGCTTCCACCGCATGCAGCTAGGCACGACGCCGGCGGCGTAAGGCCCGGCGCGTCAGTATCTCAGGACCCTCGCCCCGACCGCCGCGCCGATCGCCGTCACCAGCGCGGTCGCGAGCGTGTACCAGGTCGCGACGAACAGGGGTGAATCGTCGGTGCAGTGCGAGGCGTAGAGCGTCGCGGCAAGGCCGGCCGACACCAGGCCGGCGAGCGCGCCGGTAAGCGCCGGCCGCGACGGCGCGCCATGGCGCAGGCCGAACAGCGCCCCCGCAAGCAGCGGCAGCGACATCGCCGGAATTGCGACCAGGCACACTCTTGAGTTCTTGCCCATCAAGCGCATCGTCATCGGCATGGCCGGCGCCATCATCGCCTCACTGCCGATCGCGACCGCGAGCAGCCCGACGGGAAGCAGCAGCAGCCAGCCCCAGCCACGCAGCAGGGCCTCGGGACGCGACAGATGCAGGCTGACGATGATGGCGGGAATCGCGAGCGACAGCGTCACCGCGAATTTCATGTCGAAGAACGGGTTGCGCATCGCGCTCATCACGTCGTGACGCACGCCGAGGAACGTCGCGAAGATCAGGATCGACAAGGGCGCGGCCACCAGCAGCGCCATGGTCAGCACGGCGCCGACGCGCGGCGCGCGATGGGCGTTGTCGGCTGCGAGCGAGCGGATGAGTTGATCGGTGTCCATGACTAGTGGTCCCGCAGTTTGGTCGTCAGCGCCGCAAGTCCGCGATGCAGCGCGACGCGCACCGCGCCCTCGCTCATCGAAAACTTGGCCGCCGTATCCTTGATCGAGGCGCTCTCGACCGCGATCGACTGCAGCACGTCGCGCTGGCGCTGCGGCAGGGTGTTGAGCTGGGCTGCGACCTCGCCCGCGGAGGCCGTTTCCTCGGGCGCCTCGCCCGGCAGGGTTTCGGCGAAATCGTCGATGTTGACGAAGACGCGCCGGCCGCGCCGGCGCAGCGCGTCGATCAGCTTGTTGCGGCCGATGGCAAACAGCCAGGGCGCGAAGGGGGCTTCGCTGTCCCAAGTGTGCCGCTTCAGATGCACCGCCAACAGAATCTCCTGCACGATATCCTCTGCCTGGTCGGGAGGCTGGCCTGCCCGTGCCAGGCCTCGCCTCGCGGCAGCGCGCAGCACCGGCGTGACCGCCCTCAACAGGCGATGATACGCCGCATCATCGCCAGCCATGGCCGACCGCATCAGGCCGGTCCATTCGTCCTCACGTCCGCGCACGCGCGCCCCTCACCATGCAATTCGGCCGTCCGTTCAATTTGTTACGCGGGTCGGCCCCGATCACGAATTCGTGATAAGCACCTGGCTCGCGAGCGATACGGCCGTCAACGTCTGCGACGGCTCATAACACCGATCGGCGCGTCCCGCACCCGGCGGCTGGCTCCACGGGGGCCGGTCTGCCCCGGTTTTGCCAGGTGTAGCCCGAAGATTCCCATTTTCTGCCCCGCTGTCGTCACGTCCCGGGGTCTCTGTTCGTTTCCGGGACGGGCGGAATTGGGGAGATCATCACCATGATGAAAGCCAGCGGGCGCGCGGCCCTGATTGTTCTGGCCGGCCTTTTGTTGCTGTTCGGCGGCCTTGCACAGGCGGCCCCTAGCTCAGCCGCGAGCAAATCGGACAGTGCGGGCAAGCAGGCCGACGCGGCCAAGCCGAGCAAGCACCGGCGCCACGAGTCACGCCGCACCACCACCAGCGGCAAGACAGCACAGAAATCCGACAACGAGGCCGACAAGACCGCCGCTCCGGCCAAGGCCGACAACAAGGCCGACGAGGCGAAGGCCGACAACAGGGCCGACAACGACGTGCCGGCCTCGAGCCAGATGCCGCCGGCGGTCGCCAACGCCAATGCGCAGCTCGCCGCCGCCGATACACCAACTGCGGCTGCGGCCTCGGCGATGACGGACCGCGCCAACACCAATGTCCAGGCAGCGGCCGATAATACCAACGCGGCGACCGCCGAGAGCCAGGTCGTCGCACCCGATCAGCTCAACGACATCGACCGCGCCGCGCAACAGGACAACCCGCCGGCGCAGAAGGCAGTGATTGCCGCAACCCAGGCGCAGCCCCGGCCGGCACCGGTGATGGCAAGCAGCCAGCAGAGCTCGGCCTGGGACCAGAGCTCCCTGATCGGCAAGATCTTCATCGGCGTCGGCACGCTGCTGACGCTGGCGTCCGCCGCGCGGATGTTCATGGCGTGATCGCTAGCCTGATCCTGGCCTGAATTCCGGGCTCGAAAGACCGCCGCCGGAACGCGCATCTCGCTGCGTGTTCCGGCGGCCTTTAGCCCCTTGAAGCCCACCGCGCCAGCGGGCACATTGCCCGCCCAATCAAAAGCGTGGGTGGAGCATGAGCACGTTCGAACACATCATCGTCGAAAGCAAAGGCGCGGTCGGCATCATCAAGCTGAACCGGCCGAAGCTGCTCAACGCGCTCTCCTTCGGCGTCTTCCGCGAGATTGCCGCCGCCGTCGACGATCTCGAGGCCGATGACGCTATCGGCTGCATCGTCGTGACCGGCAGCGAGAAGGCCTTTGCCGCCGGCGCCGACATCAAGGAGATGCAGCCGAAGGGCTTCATCGACATGTTCTCCGAGGATTTCGCCGCGATCGGCGGCGACCGTATCGCGCGTTGCCGCAAGCCGACGGTTGCGGCGGTTGCCGGTTATGCGCTCGGCGGCGGCTGCGAGCTCGCCATGATGTGCGATTTCATCATCGCCGCCGACACCGCAAAGTTCGGCCAGCCCGAGATCACGCTTGGCACCATTCCCGGCATCGGCGGTACCCAGCGCCTGACGCGCGCGATCGGCAAGTCCAAGGCGATGGACCTGTGCCTCACCGGCCGCATGATGGATGCGGCGGAAGCCGAGCGAAGCGGGCTCGTCAGCCGCATCGTGCCCGCTGACAAGCTGATGGACGAAGTGATGGCGGCGGCCGAGAAGATCGCTTCGATGTCGCGCCCTGCGGCCGCGATGGCCAAGGAAGCGGTGAACCGCGCCTTCGAGACCACGCTCGCGGAGGGCATGAGCGTCGAGCGCAACCTGTTCCACTCGACCTTCGCGCTGGAGGACCGCTCCGAGGGCATGGCGGCGTTCATCGAGAAGCGCAAGCCGGTGAACAAGAACCGGTAACGTCAGCGGACGGGTCAGGCTGGTGTAAGGCTCGGCCGCGTTCCCGCAGAACTCCTGTGACGCACCTGCAACAAGCACGGAATACATGGGGGTTTCCCCCGCGGCAGTTTGCCTGCGGGACCTCGGCTGGCTAAACAGTTAAGAGGCCACCGTCGGCGGGGGCGGACAGCCGAGGTTAAGCGGGATTACATGATTGGGCGTACCGCCAGAGCTGGTCGCGTGATGACGCGGCATCGATCGGGCGTGGGTCCTGTGCTTGCGACATGGACCACGCTGGCGCTGTGCTGCGCCCTGCCCTCCGCCGCCTGGGCCGAAGCCCTGCCGGAGGCGCTCGCCAAGGCCTACCAGACCAATCCTCAGCTCAATGCCGAACGTGCGCGACAACGCGCCACGGACGAGAACGTGCCGCAGGCCCTCGCCGGTTACCGGCCGCAGATCGTGGCGAGCCTCAGCGCCGGCCTGCAATCGGTTCGCAATCTGCTGCCCGACAACACCATCCAGACCGGCAATTTGAAACCATGGATCATCGGCGTCACCGTGACGCAGACCCTGTTCAACGGCTTCCGCACCGCCAACAACGTGCGGGCCGCCGAGCTCCAGGTGCAGTCGGGCCGCGAGGCGCTGCGCAATGTCGGCCAGGGCGTGCTGCTCGACGCGGTCACCGCCTACACCAACGTGCTCGCCAACCAGTCGCTGGTCGAGGCGCAGCGTTCCAACGTCGCCTTCCTGCGCGAGACGCTCTCGGTCACCCAGCGCCGCCTCAACGCCGGCGACGTCACGCCAACCGACAGCGCGCAGGCCGAAGCGCGCCTCAACCGTGGCCTGGCCGATCTCAACGCCGCCGAGGTCGCGCTTGCCATCAGCCAGGCGACCTATGCGCAAGTGATCGGCAATGCGCCGTCGCAGCTTCGGGCCGCCGAGGCCGTCGATCGCTATCTGCCGAAGAGCCGCGAAGACGCGATGACGATGGCAATCCGCCAGCACCCGGCGGTGATGGCCGCCAGCTTCGACGTCGATGTCGCCTCTACCAATATCCGCGTTGCCGAAGGCGCATTGCTGCCGAGCGCCACCATCCAGGGCAGCGCCAGCCGCAGCCGCAACAATGACCCGACGCTCGGCACCTTCGCCGAGGACCAGGCCTCGATCGTCGCCAATGTCACCGCGCCGATCTACGACGGCGGCCAGGCCGCCGCGCAGACCCGGCAGGCCAAGGAGATCACGGCGCAGAGCCGGCTCGTGCTCGACCAAGTCCGCAACCAGGCGCGCACGGCGGCGGTGAGCGCATGGGTCGCCAATGAAGGCGCCAAGATCACCGTGTCAGCCTCGGAGTCCGAAGTGAAGGCCGCGACCGTCGCGCTCCAGGGCGTGCAGCGCGAGGCCGCCGGCGGACAACGCACCACGGTCGACGTCTTGAACTCGCAGGCCGATCTGATCCAGGCCAAGGCCCGCCTGATCGGCGCCAACCGCGACCGCGTCATCGCCTCCTACACCCTGCTCAGCGCCATCGGCCATCTCGACGTCAAGACGCTCAGCCTGAACACGCCGGATTATCTGCCCGAAGTGCACTACCACCAGGTCCGCGATGCCTGGCACGGCCTGCGCACGCCGTCGGGGCAGTAGTTTCAAATCATCTGGACGGGGCCGATGAAAAGCCGCCGCATCCATCTGACGGGCGCTTCCGGCTCCGGCGTCACGACGCTCGGCCGGACGCTCGCGGGGCGGCTTGCGCTGCCGCATCACGACACCGACGACTACTTCTGGCTGCCGACCGTGCCGCCCTACCAGACGACACGCCCTGCCGCAGATCGTCTGCGCCTGATGCGCGAGATGTTTCTGCCGCGTCTCGATTGGGTGCTGAGCGGAACCGTCACCGGCTGGGGCGACGAGCTCGTCGCGTATTTCGATCTCGTCGTCTTCGTGGTCACGCCGCGCGAACTACGGATGAAGCGTCTGCGGGACCGCGAGGCCGCGCATTTCGGTGCTGACGCCGTCGCGCCGGGCGGCTGGCGTCATGAGGAGACCGAAGCCTTCGTCGAATGGGCTTCCCATTACGAAGCCGGTGACCGCGACGGCCGCAGCCTCGCAAAGCAGGAAGCCTGGCTCGCGGGCCTGCCCTGCCCGACCGTGCGCGTTGACGGCTCACGCCCGCTTGCGGACCTCGTTGAGCAGCTATGCAGCGACGTGCAGCGGCTGCCGGGCTGATGTGATACTGTCCCGTCATCTTCAAATAACGAAGCAGGGAGAGAAACCATGCTCAGCCGACGCGGCGTCCTCTTCGCCTCCCTTGCCGCCGGAGCAGCCATGACCAACAAAGCCCACGCACGTGCCTCGCAGCCCGCGACGCCGGTCAATTTCGACGTCCCGCTGCACGCCTGCGACTGCCACACCCATATCCATGGCGATGTCGAACAATTTCCGTTCTTCGCGGGACGCGTCTATACGCCGGAGCCGGCGAGCCCGGAAGAAATGGCCGCGCTGCACAAGGCGCTGCATATCGAGCGCGTGGTGATCGTCACCCCGAGCGTCTACGGCACCGACAATTCCTCCACCCTGTTCGGCATGAAGGCGCGCGGGGGGACCGCGCGCGGAGTGGCCGTGATCGACGACAAGACCACCGAGGCGCAGCTCGATACGATGCAGCAGGAAGGCTTCCGCGGCATCCGCATCAATCTGGCGACCGGCGGCATGAGCGATCCCAATGTCGGCCGCGCCCGCTTCACCGCGGCGGTCGAGCGCATGAAGGCGCGCGGCTGGCACGTGCAGCTCTATACGACGCTGCCGATGATTTCCGCGATCAAGGACCTCGTGCTGGCCGCGCCCGTGTCCGCCGTGTTCGATCATTTCGGCGGGCTCGAGGCCGCGCTGGGGCTGGAGCAGCCGGGATTTGCGGATCTGGTCGCGCTCGTCAAATCCGGCAAGGCCTATGTGAAGATCTCCGGCGCCTATCGCTCGTCGAAGCTCGCGCCCGACTATCAGGACATGGTGCCCTATGCGCGGGCGCTGATCGCGGCGAATCCGGACCGCATCGTCTGGGGCACCGACTGGCCGCATCCGGATTCGAGCCGTGTCGAGGGCCGCAAGCCCACCGACATCGCGCCGCTCTATCAGATCGACGACGGCCGCCTGCTCAACCAGCTTCCGGTGTGGGCACCGGATGCCGATGTCCGCAAGAAGATCCTGGTCGACAACCCGGCACGACTCTACGGATTTTGACGGTCAGCGCGCGCGGCGCGAGAAGAATGAGATCAGGACCGGCAAGGTGACGAGGATCACGACCGGCGCCAGCATCATGCCGGTGACGACGACGACCGCGAGCGGCTTCTGCACCTGCGAGCCGATGCCTTCCGACAGCGCCGCCGGCAGCAGGCCGACGCCGGCGACGACGCAGGTCATCAGCACCGGCCGGAGCTGAAGCTCACCCGTGCGCACCACCGCGCTCATGCGGTCCATGCCCTCTTCGATGAGCTGGTTGAACTGCGACAGGATGATGATGCCGTCCATCACGGCGATGCCGAACAGCGCGATGAAGCCGATCGCCGCGGAGACGCTGAATGCCGTGCCTGAAATCAACAGCCCCAGCACGCCGCCGAAGATCGCCATCGGGATCACGCTCATCGCGAGCAGCGTATCGGTCATCGAGCCGAAATTGAACCAGAGCAGCACACCGATCAGCGCCAGCGAGATCGGCACCACGATCGACAGCCGCCGGATTGCGTCCTGGAGGTTGCCGAACTCGCCGACCCATTCCATGCGCGAGCCCGGCGGCAGCTGCACCCGTTCGGCGATCTTCTGCTGGGCGTCGCTGATCGCGCTGCCGAGGTCGCGCTCGCGCACCGAGAACTTGATCGGCAGATAGCGTTCCTGCTGCTCGCGATAGATGTAGGCCGCGCCCGAGACGAGGCTGATGGTGGCGACCTCGCTGAGGGGGATCTGCGTGACGGTGCCGTTCGGCCCGGGTGCGCCGATGCGCAAATTCTGGATCGCCTCGGCACTCCTGCGGTATTCCGGCGCGAGGCGGACGATGATCGGGAAGTGACGATCGGAGCCGGACTCGTAGAGATCGCCCGCGGTGTCGCCGCCGATCGCGACCTTGATCGTGGCGTTGATGTCGCCCGGCGCAAGGCCGTAGCGCGCGGCCTTGGCGCGGTCGATGTCGATCTGGACGGTCGGCTGGCCGAGCGAGGTGAACACCGCAAGGTCGGTGACGCCCTGCACCGTGGCCAGCACCGACTTGATCTTGTTGGCGGTGTCGGTGAGCGCCTGAAGGTCGCTGCCGAACAGCTTGATCGAGTTCTCGCCCTTCACGCCGGAGACGGCTTCGGAGACGTTGTCCTGGAGATATTGCGAGAAGTTGAACTCGACGCCGGGGAAGCGATCGTCGAGCTGCTTGAGCAGTTGCGCGGTCAGCTCTTCCTTGTCGCGGGTACCGGGCCACTGACTGATCGGTTTGAGCGGCGCGAAGAACTCGGCATTGAAGAAGCCGGCGGCGTCGGTGCCGTCGTCGGGACGGCCGTGCTGAGACACGACGGACTCGACTTCGGGCCGGGCGCGGATCACCTTGCGCATCTCGTTGACGTAGCTGTTGCCTTCCTGGAGCGAGATGGTCGGCGGCAGCGTGGCGCGAATCCAGAGATTGCCCTCTTCCAGCTTCGGCAGGAATTCGAGGCCGAGCATCCGGCTGAGTGCCACCGTCATCAGCACGAGGCCGACCGCACCGCCGAGCACGATGTTGCGGTTGGCGACCGCCCACTGCAGCAACGGCGAGTACAACCGGTGCAGGATCCGCATCACCCTGGTCTCGGTTTCCTCGACATGCGCGGGCAGGATGATCGCGGACAGCGCCGGCGTGACGGTGAAGGTCGCAAGCAGCCCGCCGGCCAGCGCATAGGCATAGGTACGGGCCATCGGCCCGAAGATGTTGCCTTCGACGCCCGAGAGCGTGAACAGCGGCAGGAAGGCCGCGATGATGATCGCCGCGGCAAAGAAGATCGAGCGCGAGACGTCGGCGGCCGCGCTGAGGATCGCGTGGCTCTTCATGCCGAACAGCGTCTCGTTGGACATGTGCTCGGATTCCGACATCGGCGTCGTCTGGGTCAGACGGCGGAAGATCGCCTCCACCATGATGACGGTGGCATCGACGATCAGGCCGAAATCGATCGCGCCAACCGATAGCAGATTGGCCGATTCCCCCCGCAGCACCAGGATGATGACGGCGAAGAACAGCGCGAACGGAATGGTGGCGCCGACGATCAGTGCGCTGCGCAGATCGCCGAGGAAGATCCACTGCAACAGCACGATCAAGAGAATGCCGACCACCATGTTGTGCAGAACCGTATGGGTGGTGAGCTCGATCAGGTCGCCGCGGTCGTAGATGCGTTCGATGCGCACGCCGGGCGGCAGGATGCTGGAATTGTTGATGGTCTGAACGAGCTGGTGGACCCGCTTGATGGTTGGCGAGCTCTGCTCGCCGCGGCGCATCAGGACGATGCCCTGCACGATGTCGTCGGACTCGTCGAGGCCGGCAATGCCGAGGCGCGGCCTCTGGCCGACGGTGACGGTGGCGACGTCCTTGACCAGCACCGGATTGCCGCCGGTCTGCGCCACCATGGTATTGGCGAGATCGTCGATCGACCGGATCAGGCCGACGCCGCGCACGACGGCCGATTGCTGGCCGATATTGACGGTGTTGCCGCCGACATTGACGTTGGAATTGCCGACCGCCTGGAGCAATTGCGGCAGCGTCAGACCGTTGGCGACCAGCTTGTTGAAGTCGACCTGGAGCTCATAGGTCTTGCTCTTGCCGCCCCACCCGGTGACGTCGATGACCCCCGGCACGGCGCGGAAGCGGCGCTGCAGGATCCAGTCCTGGATGGTCTTGAGATCCAGCACGCTGTAGTTTGGCGGACCCACGAGACGGTAGCGGAAGATCTCGCCGATCGGGCTGAGCGGCGAGATCTGCGGCTGCACGTTGCCGGGCAGTGGCGCGAGTTGCGCCAGGCGGTTCAGCACCTGCTGCAACGCCTCGTCATAGGTGTAGGCGAAGGAGAACTGGAGTTTGACGTCGGAGAGGCCGTAGAGCGAGATGGTGCGAATGGTCGTCAGATTCTTCAGACCTGCGACCTGGGTCTCGATCGGGATCGTGATGTAGCGCTCGATCTCCTCCGCCGACAGCCCCGGACTCTGCGTCACGATGTCGACCATCGGCGGGGTCGGATCGGGATAGGCCTCGATGTTGAGCTGGTTGAACGCGATGACGCCGCCGATCAGCACGGCGACGAACATCCCGACCATCAGGAAGCGCCGGTTGACGGCAAGGGCGACGAGACGATCCATCAGGTCTTCAATTTGTCTTCAGTTTTTTGGGTCGTCGATCAGCTGCCGGACGCCGCGCGGTCGATGAACAGGCTGCCCTTGGTGACGATCTGCTCGCCGGGGTTCAGATTGCGGGTGACCTCGACGAGGTTGCCGTTGATGAGGCCGATCTTGATCTCGCGCAGCTCGACCGACTTGTCCTCGCGTGCGACCCAGAGGCGGACCTTGTCGGCCTCATAGATCAACGCCTGCTTCGGCACCGCGGGCGCGGCGCGGTCGCCGGCCGAATAGATCGTGACGTTAGCGAACATCTCGGGCTTGAGCAGCCCGTCCTTGTTGTCGATGGTGGCGCGGACCAGCAGGCGGCGGGTGTTGGGGTCGATCGCAGCAGCGACGTAATTGATCTTGGCGGTCAAGGGGCGGCCCGGCAGCGCCATCACGTTGACGGTGATGTCCTGGCCGATGCAGACCGCGGCGGCGTCGCTCTCGCGCACGAAGGCGGTGAGCCAGACCGTGGAGAGATCGCCGACCACGAAGACCGGATCGCTGGCGCCGGAATTGACGTACTGGCCGGGGCCGATCTTGCGCTGCACGACCGTGCCGGCGATCGGCGAATAGATCGTGACTTCCGGATTGATGGCGCCCTTGTCCTGGAACGCCTTGATGGTCTCGTCGGTGAAGCCGAGGATGCGCAGCTTGTTGCGCGCAGCTTCCAGCGCGGTCCCCGAGGAGCGCACGTCGTTCCGCGCCTGAACCTGGGTCGCTTCGGCCTGCTGATAATCCTTCAGCGGAATGGCGTGGCCCTCGTAGAGGTCCTTGGCGCGCTTGAACTGGATGTCGGAGAGCTCGAGCGCCGACTTCGCCTTGTTTTGCGAAGTCATCGCCGCGATGAAATCGTTCTGGGCCTGCACGGTGTCGGCGGCCTCGATCGTGAACAGCGGTTGGCCCTGCTTCAGCATCTCACCCGGCTTGGCCAGCAGCTTGGTGACGCGGCCCGCATAGGGCGAGAACACCGGCGTCGAGCGGTCCTCGTCGACGGCGACCTTGCCTTCGGTGACATATTCGGCGCGGAAGGCCTTGGCCTTGACCGGCTCGATCGTCAGCGTCGCCCATTCGGACGGCGTCGGCGTGAAGTTCTGCGCATTCCTGCGCGACTGGCTGGAGATCTCGGAGTGCTTCTTTTCCTTGGATCCGGAAGAGAAGAAGCCGTAGGCACCGGCGCCGACACCGGCAAGAGCTAGTAGAACTACGGATGTGATCACCCGTTGTTTTGTAAACACCTGCAATCGCTTGGTATTTTCAACTACCATGGAGCCCGGTCGTGTCTGCGACGATCTCGGCAGATGCCTGCCTTATCGGTTGCGCTAATAGTGCTGAATTGGGATTTCAAACAACCTAAAAAACGCCGGGCGCCTTTCGGTTTGCGTTAAAATTTTACGACATGTCAGCTTCACGTCAGCTTCGCGCCGGCCACTGTGCCGGGTGACTGCCGAGCGGCATCGCCGGACGGCTCCATTGCGCCGGCGTCTTCGACAGCATCGCCGAATGGCGCACCGCCTTCAACATGCCGAAGCCAGATGGCATGCTCTCGATGAACGCAGCATGTACGGCGTCGCCCGTAAGATCCGGGGTGTTCAGTCCGCGATCGAGGCGGCCGAGATTCCAGAGCCAGCGCCCGGTCTGCGCCAGCGATACACGCACGTGCCAGCTGCCGCCGTCGCGGGCCTGACGCGCCTTGGCCATCATCGCGCCGAACGCCATCAGATAGCCGGTGGCGTGATCGAGCATCTGCGCCGGCAATTCCTTGGGGTCATCGAGACCGGCAGCGCGTCCCTCGGCGTGATTGAATCCGGTCGTGGTCTGCACGAGGGAATCGAAGCCGCGCCGCTCGGCCCACGGGCCGGTGTGGCCATAGGCCGACAGCGTCACATAGACGATGCCCGGGTTGATCTGCGCTGCATCCTCGGGCGCGAAGCCGAGGGCGGCGAGCGCGCGCGGGCGATAGCCCTGCGAGAAGATGTCGGCGTCCCGCAACAGTTCGCGCAATTGCGCCCTGCCCGTCTCGCTCTTCAGTTCGATGAAGGTGGTGAGCTTGCCGCGGCCGGTGTCGATGGTGAGCCAGGGAATGGCGGGCAGCTCCGGCCCTGACACCAGCAGAACGTCCGCACCATGCGCAGCGAGCGTGCGGCCGGCGACGGGGCCCGCGATGACGCGGGAGAGATCGAGCACGCGAAGGCCTGACAACGGACGATCGCCCTTTGGCCACGGCTTTGGCGGAGCCTCGCCGATCTTCTCGATCGTAACCAGCGGCAACTCGGCGAGCGCGTGCGCCTGCGGCAGCGCCGACCATTCGTCATAGGAGCGCATGAGCGCAACGACGCCGCCCGCGGCGTAAGCCGCAGTCTCGAAATCCTCGCCCCTCCATTGCATCAGCGCGGCCTGCACCTTGTCGCGCTCGGGCGCGCAGCCGAGCACCTTGCAGACGGCGTCGCGGTGATGCGGGAAATTGGTGTGGCAGCGAACGAAGCGATTGTCGCCGGTCCTGTAAACGCCGGCGATGGCGTCCCAAGCCGGCGGCGGCGGCTTGTCGTCGACGCGCAGATAACGCTCGGAGCGGCATTCGGCGACGGCGTGGCGCATGTCGACGGAGACATCCTGCGTCTGCCCGCTGCGTAGCTTCCGTATTTCGGTCGCGGCCAGACCGGCTGCGGCAATCGTGACCTGGCCGGCGACGGCGACGCGAAACGAGGACGGGATTTGCGGCTCCTCGCCGGTCAGCCGCACGCGTTCGAGCGCGGCCGCATCACCACCGGCAGAGGTCCAGATATCCCTAAGAATGTCGGCGGGGCTTTGCATGACCCTTCTCTCCCTTTAGCCTTCAGCATCCCATTAGCACATAAGGAAATGCAATGGCCGCCATCGACCCTCTCACCGCAGGTGCCGTGTTCATCGCAACGGCGGCCACAGACGCGGTCTATGTCATGTTCACCTCGGCCGTGATCGCGCGCAAACGCATGTCAGCGGCGAACTGGAGCGCCGTCTGGTACATGCTCTCCTCCTACGCCGTGATCAGCTACACCGAGAACCCGTTCTATGTCGCTTTCGCGGCAATCGGATCATGGGCCGGCGCCTACGCCTCGCTGACCTTCCTGCACCGCCCGCCCGGCGGCCCGCCAGTCGGCGCCGCGCCGGAGTGAGGAGGCCCTTGACCATCTCGCACGGCGTCATCATCCGCGAAGGCGGATGATCCAGTATTCCAGAGACGCTGGTAATAGAACCGAGAGGTCGCGACGTACTGGATACCCCGCCTGCGCGGGGTATGACACCCGAGAACGAATTCGACATCCTCGCTCAAACAACTAAGCTCCATCCGACCAACAAAAAGGAAACCCAACAATGGATCTCGGTCTCAAAGGCAAGAACGCCATCGTGCTCGGCGGCACGCGCGGCATCGGGCGGGCGATCGCGGAGACGCTCGCCGGTGAAGGCACCAATGTCGCGGTGTGCGCGCGCAATGCAGATCAGGTTGCGGCCACCGTTGCCGAGCTGAAGGCGAAGGGCGTCAACGCCACCGGCGGCCCGGTCGACGTGACCGACGGCGCGGCGCTGAAATCCTGGATCGAGGGGGCCGCAAAAGAGCTCGGCGGCCTCGACTTGTTATTCTCCAATGCCGGCGCGATGGCGCAAGGCCACGATCCGGCATCGTGGGAGCAGAACTTCCGGCTCGACCTGCTTGGCGCTGTGCACGCGTTCGACGCCGCGCGGCCGTTGCTCGAAGCGAGCGGCGAGAGAAACGGCGACGCCGCCTTCGTCATCATCTCCTCGATCTCGGCGGCGCAGGCCGACACGGCCAGCTCCTACGGCCCGATCAAGGCGGCGCTGATCCACATGGCCAAGGGACTGGCGCGTCAATATGCGAAGAAGAAGATCCGCGTGAATGTGGTGTCGCCCGGCACCGTCTATTTCAAGGGCGGCGTCTGGGAGATGGTCGAGAAGAACATGCCCGAGCGTTGCAACGACGCGATGAAGCGCAATCCGACCGGCCGGATGGCCACGCCGCAAGAGATCGCGAGCGCCGCGGTGTTTCTGGCCAGCCCGGTGTCGGGATTCACGACGGGATCGAATCTCGTCGTGGACGGCGGGATCTCGAACCGGGTGAATTTCTAGACGCGCGCTCCTGCCAGTTCCGTCATCCTGAGGTGTGAGACTTGCGATGCGGATGCATCGCAAGTCGAGCCTCGAAGGATGAACGGCCAAGCTGGCAGCCGGGCCGTCGCCCTTCGAGGGCCGCTGAAGAAGCGGCCACCTCAGGGTGACGGTGATAAATAGACCGTTGCACTACACCTTCAATGAAAATCCCGCGATGGCGGCAGGATGCGGACGTTGCGGGGGTGGCGGATTTTTTGCGCCGGCATGTCCGCAAGCGCGCGGGGGTCTTCGTTGAGCGGCTCGATCACCGTGGCGCCAGATGGCACCGGATGCTTGCGGCTCAGCGCGTCGTTGGCGAGGCCGACAAGATCGTGCGAGCGGTCGATCATGCGCTGGGCGATGAGATGCGTCACCTTCTCGGGGCTGCTCTGGATATAGCCGTGAACCTCGATGAGGCGCGCACCCATCACCTCTTTGCGGTACTGCTCCATGATTTTTGGCCACACCACGACATTGGCGATGCCGGTTTCGTCCTCCAGCGTCATGAACACGACGCCGCTGGCACTGCCCGGCCGTTGCCGCACCAGCACCACGCCGGCGCAGCGGACACGGCGGCGCTCGTTCTCGTGACTGACATCCTTGCAGGGGACGACGCGCTCGCGCGAAAACATATCGCGCAGGAATTCCATCGGGTGCCCTTTCAGCGATAGCCGGATGGTCTGGTAGTCCGCGACCACCTGCTCGGCGCGCGGCATCACAGGCAGCGGCTGTGCTTGCTCGTCCGGCTGCTCGCGCGCGGTCGCCGCCTCGAACAGCGGCAGAGCGACGTCGTCGGGCAGCCGCCGCACCTGCCACAGCGCCTCGCGGCGGTCGAGCCCGAGCGAGCGGAACGCGTCGGCATCCGCCAGCAGGATCAGCGCGCGCTTGGGCAGGCCGGTGTCGCGGGCAAAATCTTCGAGCGAGGTGAAGGAACGTCGGTTCCGGGCATTGACGATGCGGTCCGCCCAGTCTTCCTGAGTGACGTATACTTTGCCTTGCCGCTTCGTCTGCTCCTTCTTGAGGGCCTCCTCATCGGGATCGAGCCAATGAAAGCCGTCGATCTGGCGGAAGCCGAGGCGCACCGCGCAGTATTTTCCGCTACCCTCCTCCAGCGTGTTTTGCGCAAAACTGTAGGACACGTCGATGTCGCGGACCTCGACGCCGTTCTTGCGGGCGTCGCTGACGATCTGTGCGGGCGCATAAAAGCCCATCGGCTGCGAGTTCAGGAGGCCGCAGCAGAAGGCATCCGGGTGATAGTGCTTCAGCCATGACGAGATGTAGACGAGCTGCGCAAAACTCGCGGCATGGCTCTCGGGGAAGCCGTAAGAGCCAAACCCCTTGATCTGCTCGAAGCAATTTCTTGCGAATTGAGGATCGTAGCCCCGGCGGATCATGTTGCCGGTCATCTTGTCTTCGAAATTGCCTATGGTCCCGACGTTGCGGAACGTTGCCATGGCGCGCCGTAATCCGTTGGCCTCTTCCGAAGTAAACCCTGCGGCCACGATCGCAATCCGCATGGCCTGCTCCTGGAACAGGGGCACACCCAATGTCTTGTGCAGCACCTTATAGAGTTCGTCCGGCTCTCCAAACTCAGGCGACGGAGCCGGATAATTTTCCTTCTCCTCACCATTCCGCCGCCGCAGATACGGATGCACCATGTCGCCCTGGATCGGCCCGGGGCGCACGATCGCGACTTCGATGACGAGGTCGTAGAAGGTCCGCGGCTTCAGGCGCGGCAGCATGTTCATCTGCGCGCGGCTCTCGACCTGGAACACGCCGAGCGATTCTCCTCGCTGCAGCATCTGATAAACTTCGTCGTCATCTTTCGACTTGATATCCGCAAGCTCGTAACGTTTCCCCTTGTGGTCTGCAATCAGATCAAAACATTTGCGGATGCAGGTCAGCATGCCCAGCGCCAGCACGTCGACCTTCATCATGTTGAGCGCGTCGACGTCGTCCTTGTCCCATTCAATAAAAGTGCGGTCGTCCATCGCGGCGTTGCCGATGGGGACATAGGTGTCGAGCCGGTCTTGCGTCAGCACATAGCCGCCGACATGCTGGGAGAGATGGCGCGGGAATTCGATCAGCTCGGCCGCAAGCTCGACCGCGAGGTTGATCATGGGATTGTTGGGATCGAGCCCGGCCTGCCTGACCTGCATGTCGTTGAGGCCCTTGCCCCAGCTGCCCCAGACGGTGTCGGCCAGCGCGGCGGTGACGTCCTCGGTCAGGCCCAGCGCCTTGCCGACGTCGCGGATAGCGCTGCGCGGGCGATAGTGGATGACGGTGGCGATGATCGCGGCGCGATGGCGGCCGTAGCGGCGATAGACATATTGCATCACCTCCTCGCGCCGCGAATGCTCGAAATCGACGTCGATGTCGGGCGGCTCCAGCCGCTCCTTGGAGATGAAGCGCTCGAACAACAGATCGACCTTGGTCGGGTCGACCGAGGTGATGCCGAGCACGTAGCACACGGCCGAGTTCGCCGCCGACCCACGCCCCTGGCACAGGATGTTCTGGCTGCGCGCGTAGTGCACGATGTCGTGCACGGTGAGGAAGTAATGCGCGTATTTCAGCTCGGCGATCAGCGCGAGCTCTTTCTTGAGCGTCGCGCGCAGCTTTGCGTCAATGTTCTCGATGCCACCAAAATATTTGTCGACGCCCGCCCAGGTCAAATCCTCCAGATGCCCTTGCGCGGTCTTGCCCGGCGGCACCGGCTCATCCGGATACTGGTATTTGAGCTGGTCGAGCGTAAATTCGATGCGATCGGCAAACCGCATGGTTTCCGCGATTGCCCCGGGGAAGTCGCGGAACAGCCGCGCCATTTCTCGCGGTGTTTTCAGAAACCGCTCGGCATTGGCTTCCAGCTTCTTTCCGACCGCCTCGATCGTGGTCTTTTCCCGAATGCAGGTCAGCACATCCTGAAGCGGACGGCGGCCGGGATCGTGATAGAGCACCTCGTTGGTCGCGAGCAGCGGCACTTTTGCTTTGGCTGCGAGATCATCCAGCTGTGCCAGCCGGCGCCGGTCGTCGCCACGATAGATCAGGCTCGCCGCCAGCCATACGCCCTCGGCGCGGCTTGCCCTGAGCTTTGAAAGCACATCCAGCGCCTGCGCCGGCTCGAAACGATACGGCAGCGTCAGGACCAGGAGCTGGCCTTCCGAGAATTCGAGGAGATCGGCGAAGGTGAGACGGCATTCGCCCTTCTCGATCCGCGTGATGTCGTCGCCGCGCTTGCCCCGGGTGAGGAGCTGACAGAGCCGGCCATAAGCGGCGCGGTCGCGCGGATAGACCAGAATGTCAGGCGTGCCGTCGATGAAAACGATACGCGCACCGATCAGCAGTTTCGGCTTGTGCAGCACCTTGTCATTGTCGAGCTCATTCCAGGCCCGCACCACGCCGGCGAGCGTGTTGTGGTCGGCGATGCCGATCGCGGGAATGCCGAGCCTGCTCGCCTGATGCACATAGGCGCGCGGATCCGAGCCGCCGCGCAGGAAGGAGAAATTGGTGGTGATGCCGATCTCGGCATAAGCGGGCGTGTTCATGCGAAGAGACCGTGGACATACCATTTCGCGGGAATGGACTCGCCCGCATCGTCAATCAGCTCGTCGTAGAGCCCGTCGCGAAAGATCCAGAACCGCAGGCCTTCGGCGTCCTCAATGCGGAAATAATCCCGCGTCAGTTGCCTGCCGTCCTGCCGCCACCATTCCATGGCGATGCGCTCGGGCCCTTCGACCCGCACCACCGCATGCTTCGCGCGCCGCCAGGTGAATTGATGCGGCGGACCGTCCGGCACGGTCGCGAACGGTACCGTGACCAGTTCCGGCTTGTCGAATAGCCTTAGGGGGCGCAGCGGCGGCTCGCTTTTGGTCCGCGCCGGCCATTCGGCCTGCAGGGCGGCGGCGAGATGATGCTGCGCCGGGGCGGCCAGCACGGCGCATTCGGGGATATGAGTATCCTCAGGCAGGTGCACGACGACGCGCTTTCCGCCGATGCGCGCGGCGATGCGGTCGATCAGGGCGGCAAGCTCGTCATTGTCGTGGACATGGGCGTCGAGATCGCGCTGCTCCTGCACCACGATCTCGGTGCGGCTCGCCGACAGGCGCACCATGTCGAAGCCGAAACCGGGATCGAGGGGATCGGCGAGCGCATCGAGGCGCTCGCGAAACAGCCGGTCGATCACGGCGCTTCGCGTCACCGGCCGCCCGGTCTCGACCATGATCGCGCGCACCACGCCGTCGGTGCGGAAAAACGCGGCTTCCAGCCGGCGGGCGCCCTTGCCCTGCTTCTCCATGGAGGCAATCAGCGTATCGGCGAGCCGCGACAACGTCATGGCGATCATGGTGTCGGTCGCGATCGGCTCGGCGAAACGCTTCTCGACGATGTAATCGGGCAACGGCTTGCGCGGATTGATCGGCGCATCGCCCTGCCCCAGCGCATGCGCGAGCAGCGTGGAGAACCGCGCTCCGAACCGCGCCGTGATCTCGCTCGGTGAGCGCGCGGCGACGTCGCCGATGGTCTTGAGGCCGGCGCGGCGCAGGCCGGTGGTGATGGCTTCGCCCGCACCGAGCGCGGACACCGGAAATTGGCTGATCGCCGCCGCCTCCCCGCCATCGGCAACGATGCTGCCCGAGGCCTGCCGCGTCAGCGTGCGCGCGCAGACCGAGGTGCCGGCGATCGCCGCGCCGACGGCAAAGCCCTGGCGGGCGAGCGCACGAACCAGCGTCGTTAGCAGCGCAGCTTCGCCGCCGAACAGATGCGCGCAGCCGGTGATGTCCAGGAACAGCCCGTGCGGCGGATCGAGCGCCACCAGCGGCGTGAAGCGGTCGCACCAGTCGGCGATGTCGCTGAGCGTCTTCGCATCGGCCACGACATCGGCGTCGAAGACTTTCAAGTCCGGGCACATCGCCCGCGCATTGGCCAGGGGCTGGCCTATGTACAGGCCGAGGCGCTCGGCGGCCTCGTCCAGCGCATGGATCACCAGCGCATTGTTCTCCTTGATGACGACGATGCTCGGCTCATTATTGGTTTTACCCAGCCCGGCGCTGCCAAAGAACCGCTGGATCCGGTCGATGGGCAGGCGTGGCAGCCACAGGCTGAGAATACGTCGACGGTTCACTGAACTGGCACTCATCACACTTCCATTCCATGATCCACCGGCCGCACGGGCCATGACGATTGCGTAACAACTCGGCATCGAAGCGCGGCGCGCCCCAGGCACTCCATGCCGGCCCCGGTGGTGAATGCGCGGCGCGCAGCATCCACCGTGTCTCCGCCGTCGAAGGCAGCGGCTGCGCCGCCATCCGCAGCATCAGGCCGGTGACGCCGGAGCCTTGCGCGGCCAGCGTCAGCTTGCGGCTCGCCACGAGATCGAACTGCCTGGTCTCGCCCCAGAGCTCGAGCACGACGGCGCCCAGCGCATCGCAGGCAAGCGCATCAGCCGAGGTGCGCAGCGCGCTCTCGACATCGGCGGCGCGCACCATCACCACGCGGCGCGGATCGAGGCCGAGCTCGGCGAGCCCGCTCATCGACAGCGCGCCTGCCTCTATCACTGAAAAATCCTGCCGCACCCACAGCAGCGGCCGCTGCGCCGAGACGCGCCCGGCAAGCCCCATGACGAAGCCGGTCGCGGCCGTCCCCTGAGACCCAGCGCAAAACACCTCGTGGATCGCCGCGCGCGCGAGCCCGCCCTTCAGCGCGTCGTCGGCTTCGCTGTGACCGAGCGCGACGCGATCGTGCGGATGCACGACCGCCGCCGTCTCGATGCGCTCGATCTGGCCGCGCAAGGTCGCAAGCGCGCTGATGCGTGCGCCGCTCATGTCGCCGCTCCTTCAGGGGTGATTGCCGATGGCTCTCAAAAAGAGAACCAGCGGCTGGCTCATTTGTTCATGATATGTTCTAATATAAAGCTAACGGCGCGCGGAGAGTCAATCGAATTGGCGCGCAACTGGATTCATGAGCTGAATCAAAGGGATTCCAAGATGGACGTACAACGCAAACTGGAAATCCTGGCGGACGCCGCCAAATACGACGCGTCCTGCGCCTCCAGCGGCACGGAGAAGCGGGATTCCAGCGACGGCAAGGGCATGGGCTCGACCGCGCCCGGGATGGGCATCTGCCATTCCTACGCGCCGGATGGACGCTGCATCTCACTGCTCAAGGTGCTGCTGACCAACGCCTGCAATTACGATTGCCTCTATTGCGTCAACCGCGCCTCCTCCAACGTGCCGCGCGCCCGCTTCACCGTCGACGAGGTGGTGAAGCTCACGCTCGACTTCTACCGGCGCAACTACATCGAGGGACTGTTTCTCTCCTCCGGCATCATCCGCAGCCCCGACTACACCATGGAGCAGGTGGTGAGCGTCGCGCGAAAGCTGCGCGAGGAGCATCACTTCCGCGGCTATATTCATCTCAAGACCATTCCCGAGGCCGACGATGCGCTGATCGCGGAAGCCGGCAAATACGCCGATCGTCTCTCCATCAACATCGAGATGCCCGAGGAGACGAGCCTGCAGCAATTCGCGCCGGAGAAGGACGTGCGCGCGATCCGCCGCACCATGGGCCGGCTGCGGCTGAAGCTGGACGAGGCCGAGGAAGGCCGCAGCGCGAAGACCAGGGCAAAGCCGCAGCGCTTCGCGCCGGCGGGCCAAAGCACGCAGATGATCGTCGGTGCTGATGCTGCCTCCGACCACACCATTCTCCACACCAGCGCCAATCTCTACGGCGCCTACCGCCTGCGGCGCGTCTATTACTCCGCCTTCAGCCCGATCCCAGATGCGAGCCGCTCTTTGCCTCTGGTGCAGCCGCCGCTGCTGCGCGAGCACCGGCTCTACCAGGCCGACTGGCTGATGCGATTCTACGGTTTCGACGTTGCGGAGATCGTCGACGACAGCGCGATGCTGCCGCTCGACATCGATCCGAAACTCGCCTGGGCGCTGCGCCATCGCGACCGCTTCCCGCTCGACGTCAACCGCGCCAGCCGCGAGGAGCTGCTGCGCGTGCCGGGCTTCGGCACCAAGGCGGTCGAGCGCATCATCGCAACGCGGCGCACCACCACGATCCGCCTCTCTGATCTGGCGCGGCTGCACGTACCCCGCAACAAGGCGCTGCCGTTCATCGTCCTCAGCGACCACCGCCCCTCACCGCATCGCCTCGATGCGGCCGGGCTGATCGAACGCTTCAAGCCGAAGGCAACGCAATTGGGGTTTGGCTTCTGATGCAGTACATCACCCTCGATCATGAAACCGATTTCGACGGCTGGCGCAAAGCCGCGCGCAGCCTCGTGCTTCATCATGTGCAGCCCACCGATGTCACCTGGACCGTGCAGGGCGGCGAGGCGGAGTTGTTCGCACCGTCCGCGCCGTCTCCGATCCTCGAGGTGAACGAGGGCACCTTCAACGTATCAGGCAAATTCGTCGAGCTCGCCCAGGCCGCAATCCTGCACCGCGATATCCAGCGCTTTGCGATCCTCTATCGCTTGCTCTGGCGGTTGAAGGACAATCACGACCTCATCGAGGTCGCAACCGACCCTGACGTCGCGCAAATCATTGCGATGGCCCGCGCTGTCCATCGCGACGAGCACAAGATGCACGCCTTCGTCCGCTTCCGCGAGGTCGGTAGGGAACGCGAGGCGCATTACGTCGCCTGGTTCGAGCCGGAGCATCACATCGTCGAGCTCGCCGCCCCATTCTTCGCAAAACGCTTTGCCGACATGCCATGGTCGATCCTGACGCCGGACCTCTGCGCGCATTGGGACGGCCACGCGCTCGCGTTCACGCCAGGCGTCAGCAAGAGCGAAGCACCGGGCGAAGACCGGCTGGAGGAAACCTGGCGGCGCTATTACGCCAGCATCTTCAATCCGGCCCGGCTCAAGGTGAAGGCGATGCAGGCCGAGATGCCGAAGAAATATTGGAGGAACCTGCCCGAGGCCTCGATCATTAAGCCCTTGATCGAGGACGCCGAACGCATGACCGGCGCCATGATCGCCAATGCCGCAACCGATCCGCACAAGCCTCAGAAGCGGCCGGAGGCTCCGATGAAACGCAAGCCAGCTGCCGACGATCTCGAAGCGCTCCGCGAGGAGGCCGCGCATTGCCGCGCCTGCCATCTCTACAAGGACGCGACCCAGACCGTGTTCGGCGAGGGCCCGAGATCCGCCAACATCATGCTGGTCGGCGAGCAGCCCGGCGACAAGGAAGACCTCGCCGGCCATCCCTTCGTCGGCCCCGCCGGCCAGATGCTGGACCGCGCGCTGGAGGAAGCCGGCGTCGACCGCAAGAAGGTCTATGTCACCAACGCGGTGAAGCACTTCAAATTCGTGCCGCGCGGAAAGATCCGCCTGCACCAGAAGCCGAATACGCCGGAGATCAAAGCGTGCCGGCAATGGTTCGAACGGGAAGTCTTGGCAATCCAGCCCGATCTGATCGTGGCGATGGGCGCCACCGCCGCGCAAAGCGTGTTCGGCAAGATCACTCCCATCGGCAAGACCCGCGGCCGGCTCATCGACCTTCCCGACGGACGCAAGGCTTTGGTGACGGTGCACCCATCCTATCTGCTGCGGCTGCCCGATCCGGAAGCCAAGGTGCTGGAATATCAGCGCTTTGTCGAAGATTTGAAGATCGCTGCCGGCTTGCAGAAGAAAGCCGCGCGGGCCGCCTAAATACTGGCAGGAAAACGCCTTTCAACCGCCGCTTGTCATCCAGCCTTCAAATCCATCGCGGACAATACCCTTACTTCAAAGTTAAGGGGCGTCCAGACATGACCGATGTTGCATTCGACGGCGCGGTAGCCGATCCCGCGCCGATCCAGCCGGCCTCGCGGCCAAATCTCGACAAGGGCTTCAATCCGCTGACGATGATCCTGTTCTTCGGCATCCTCGCCGCGGGCCTGCTTTTCGTCGCCTACAGCATCTATGTCGACGTCAACGCGACCGGCGCGCGCGTGACGAGCTACCTGCCCTACATGCTGTTGTTCGTCGCGCTCCTGATCGCGCTCGGCTTCGAATTCGTCAACGGCTTCCACGACACCGCCAACGCGGTGGCGACCGTGATCTACACCCATTCGCTGCCGGCCGAAGTCGCGGTGATGTGGTCGGGCTTTTTCAACTTCCTCGGCGTGCTCATGTCCTCCGGCGCGGTCGCCTTCGGCATCGTCTCGCTGCTGCCGGTGGAGCTGATCCTGCAGGTCGGCTCCAGCGCCGGCTTCGCGATGGTGTTCGCGCTGCTGATCGCCGCGATCCTTTGGAATCTCGGCACCTGGTTCTTCGGCCTGCCCGCCTCCTCCTCGCACACGCTGATCGGCTCGATCATCGGCGTCGGCGTCGCCAACGCCGTCATGCGCGGCCGTGACGGCACCTCGGGCGTGGACTGGACCAAGGCGACCGAGATCGGCTACGCGCTGCTGCTGTCGCCGCTGTTCGGCTTCATCTGCGCCGCGACGCTGCTGCTGCTGCTCAAGTTCATCGTGCGCAACCCGGCCCTGTATGCTGCGCCCGAAGGCAACAAGGCGCCGCCGCTCTGGATCCGCGGGCTGCTGATCGCGACCTGCACCGGCGTCAGCTTCGCGCACGGTTCGAACGACGGCCAGAAGGGCATGGGCCTGATCATGCTGATCCTGATCGGTACCGTGCCGACCGCCTACGCGCTCAACCGCGCACTGCCGGAATCCCAGGTCGCCCAATTCCAGAAGGTCTCCGATGCCGCCTCCAAGGTGATCGCAGCCAAGGGCGCCGGCCACAGCATCATCGGCGATCCCCGTCCTGCGGTGACCCAGTACATCACCTCGCACCACATCAGCGAAGGCACCTACCCCTCGCTGTCGGTGCTGGTGAAGGATGTCGGCGACCAGGTCGCGAAATACGGCTCGCTCAACAAGGTGCCGGCGGAAGTGGTCGGCAACACCCGTAACGACATGTACCTGACCTCGGAGGCGATCCGCTTCCTGATGAAGGACAAGGAAAACGACCTCAACAAGGAAGAGGTCGCGACCTTGAATGCCTACAAGGGCGGGCTCGACAGCGCCACGAAGTTCATCCCGACCTGGGTGAAGGTCGCGGTTGCCATCGCGCTCGGCCTCGGCACCATGATCGGCTGGAAGCGTATCGTGATCACGGTCGGTGAGAAGATCGGCAAGAGCCATTTGACCTACGCACAAGGCGCCTCGGCCGAGCTGGTGGCCGCCGCTACGATCGGCGCCGCCGACGTGTTCGGCCTGCCGGTTTCGACCACGCATGTGCTGTCGTCGGGCGTCGCCGGCACCATGGCCGCGAACGGCTCGGGCCTGCAAATGGCGACCATCCGCAACCTGTTGATGGCCTGGGTGCTGACGCTGCCCTGCGCGATCATGCTGTCGGCCACGCTCTACGTGATCTTCTCGCGGATGTTCTGAGCCATCATTCCCTCAAAGACAAAGGGCCCGTGCGATGCACGGGCCCTTTTCATTTGTGCTTCTGGCTTGGCCTCACGACGCTGCGAGCGATTCCTCGACCAGCTTTACCCAGTACGACGTGCCGAACACGATCGCCTCGTCGTTGAAATTATAGGCGGGGTGATGCAGGCCGGCGCTGTCGCCGTTGCCGCAGAAGATGAAGGCGCCGGGGCGCGCTTCCAGCATGTAGGCGAAATCCTCGCCGCCCATCAGCGGCGGCATTTCGTGCACATTGGCATCGCCAGCAACCTGCTTTGCAATGCGGCGCGCAACCTCGGTCTCCGCGGCGTGGTTGTTCACGACGGGGTAATTGCGGTGATAGCGCAGGTCGATCTTCGCGCCGGTGATCTGAGCGACTCCGGCCACCACCTCGTGCACGCGCTTCTCGACCAGTTTGCGCACCTCGGGCGAGAGCGTGCGGATGGTGCCCTTCAGCGTCGCCGTCTGCGGAATGACGTTGCGGGCGTTGCCGGCGTGGAATTCGCAGATCGAGATCACGGCCGATTCCAGGGGGTCGACGCTGCGCGCGACGATCGACTGCAGCGCGGTGATCACCTGCGCGCCGACCAGCACGGAATCGACGCATTTGTGCGGACGCGCGGCGTGGCCGCCGAGGCCCTCGATCATGATGTCGACCTCGTCGGTCGCCGCCATGATCGGACCCGGCCGGATCGCGAACGAGCCGATCGGGATGCCCGGGCCGTTGTGCATGCCGTAGACCTGCTCGATGCCGAAGCGCTCCATCAGGCCGTCCTTGACCATGGCCGCGCCGCCGGCGCCGCCCTCCTCGGCGGGCTGGAAGATCACGATCGCATCGCCGGCGAAATTACGGGTTTCGGCGAGGTAGCGGGCGGCCCCGAGCAGCATCGCGGTGTGTCCGTCATGGCCGCAGGCGTGCATCTTGCCCGGAGTCTTGGAGGCGTATGGCAGGTTGGTCTGCTCCTCGACGGGCAGCGCATCCATGTCGGCGCGCAGGCCGATCACCTTGAGTCCCTCGCCAGCCGGCTTGCTGCCCTTGATCACGCCGACCACGCCGGTCTGGCCGAGCCCGGTGACGACCTCATCGCAGCCGAACTCGCGCAGCCGGTCCGCCACGAATGCTGCAGTGCGATGAACGTCGTACAGCAACTCAGGATGCTCGTGGATGTCCCGGCGCCAGGCCTGAATATCGGGTTGGAGGTCGGCGACGCGGTTCACGATGGGCATGGAGGGTCTCGAGCTTTGTTGAAAATGCAGGACTGTCTACCATGCAAGCGCCAGTCCACCCAACTGCCGCGGGCCGAGGCCTAGCCCTGTCCTCTCGTCATGGCCGGGCTTGGCGCCAGCTTGTCTTGGCCATCCACGTCTGACTATTAGGATAGAAAGTGCGTGGATGCCCGGGACAAGCCCGGGCATGACGCCGGTTGGGTGGAAGCAGAATGCCGAGACGGCTCGAAGGTGAATTTGACTACATTGTCGTCGGGGCAGGTACGGCGGGCTGCATCGTCGCCAACCGCCTGTCGGCGGATTCCGGCAATCGCGTGCTCGTCCTCGAAGCCGGCGGCGACGACAACTGGATCTGGTTCCACATCCCGGTCGGCTATCTCTTCGCGATCGGCAATCCGCGCTCGGACTGGATGTTCAAGACCGAGGCCGAGCCCGGCCTGAACGGCCGTTCGCTCGCCTATCCCCGCGGCAAGGTCATCGGCGGCTGCTCGGCGATCAACGCCATGATCTCGATGCGCGGCCAGGCCGCCGACTATGATCACTGGCGCCAGCTGGGCATGACCGGCTGGGGCTATGACGATGTGCTGCCGCTGTTTCGGCGGATCGAGGATCACTTCCTGGGGGCGAGTGAGCATCACGGCGCCGGGGGCGGCTGGCGCATCGAGGCGCCGCGGCTGTCATGGGACGTTCTCGATGCCGTCGGCGATGCCGCCGAGGAGATGGGCATCAAGCGCATCCCCGATTTCAACACCGGCGACAACGAAGGCACCAGCTATTTCCACGTCAACCAGAAGCGCGGCCGGCGCTGGTCGTCGGCACGCGGCTTCCTCAAGCCGGCGCTGAACCGCCCGAACCTGCGCCTCGAGAAGCATGTACTGGTCGACCGCGTCATCATCGAGCAGGGCCGCGCCGTCGGCGTGCGCTTCATCCAGAACGGCGAGATGATCGAAGCGCGTGCGAGACGCGAAGTGATCCTGTCGGCCGGCTCGATCGGCTCGGTGCAGGTGCTGCACCGTTCCGGCATTGGGCCTGCCGACTGGCTGTCGCCGCTCGGCATCGACATCGTCATGGACAAGCCCGGTGTGGGGCGCAATCTGCAGGACCATCTGCAGCAGCGCGCGATCTACAAGGTCGAGGGCGTGCGCACGCTGAACGAGACCTATTACAATCTGTTCCGCCGCGGCCTGATGGGGCTCGACTACGCCTTCCGCCGCCGCGGTCCCCTGACCATGGCGCCGTCGCAGCTCGGCATCTTCACGCGCTCGGATGCGACGCGCGCACGCGCCAACATCCAGTTCCATGTGCAGCCGCTGTCGCTCGACAAGTTCGGCGATCCCCTGCACCGCTTCCCCGCCATTACGGTCAGCGCCTGCAATCTCCAGCCGACCTCGCGCGGCACCGTGCGGCTGCGTTCGGCGAGCCCGGACGAGAAGCCGATCATCGCGCCGAATTACCTCTCGACCGATGACGACCGCCAGGTCGGCGCCGATGCCATCCGCACCACGCGACGCCTGATGCAGCAGAAGGCGCTCGCCAAATACCGTCCGAGCGAATATCTGCCCGGCCCCACCGTCGGTGACGACGACGCCTCGCTCGCAAAGGCTGCCGGCGACATCGGCACGACGATCTTCCATCCCGTCGGCACCGCCAAGATGGGCGCGGTGAGCGATCCGATGGCGGTGGTGGACGAGCGGCTGCGCTTCTACGGGCTCGAAGGCTTGCGTGTCATCGACGCATCAATCATGCCGACGATCACGTCGGGCAACACCAATACGCCGACCGCGATGATCGCCGAGAAGGGCGCGGCGATGATTTTGGAGGATGCGAAGTAGCATCCTGTCGCCATGATCAATCCTCACCGCTTTTCAATCGGCCCCGCCGACGCAGCGATCGCCATGTTGCAATGGGGCGAAAGCGGCAAGCCGCCTGCCCTCCTCGTTCATGGCACCGGCTTCGTCGCCGACGTCTGGGACGAGGTCGCGCGCGAGCTTGCATCGACCCATACGGTCTATGCGCTCGACCGCCGCGGCCACGGCGCCAGCCACAAGCCCAGCGCCTATCATTTCCTGGACTATGCGGAGGATGTTTGCCGGGTGGTCGATGCGATCGGCCTGCGAGACGTCTACGGCATCGGCCACAGTGCGGGCGCGACCGATCTCCTGCTCGCGGCAAAGCTCTTGCCCGGACATTTCACGCGGCTGTTCGTGATGGAGCCGACGGTGATGGACCCGCGTGCCGCGCGTACCGGGCGATTGAACGACGAATCCGTCGCCCGTGTCCAAGGCACCTTGCGCCGGCGCGCTGAGTTCGAGAGTGCCGACGCCGTGTTCGCGCGCTACCGCGCCGCGCCGTCCTTTGCGGATTGGACCGAGACCTCACTGCAGGCGTATGTGCGCCATGGCTTCACGACGCTTGACGATGGCCGGGTGCGGCTTTGCTGCACGCCGGAGATCGAGTCGGCGATCCTGCGTCCGATCTACGAAGCGATGGAGCAGGTTTACGTCGGCGATGCCCGCGGCAATCCGTTTGCAGGGCTCGCCGAGATCGACTGTCCCGTGCGCGTCACGACCGCCGCGAAGTCAGGCCCGATCTATTGGGAGATGGCGGCGCGCGCGGTGTCGCTGATCCCGAAGGTCAGCACGATGGTGTTCGAGGACGCCGGGCATTGTGTCGCGCAGGAAGTGCCGGCAGCCGTGGCGGAGGCCGTGAGGGAGTTCGCAAAGTAGTCTCGTGCCCCGGACGCGGCGCAGCACGAAGTGGTGCGCAGCAGAGCCGGGGCCCATCTCACCGCGCGCCGCGCAGCCTTCTGGGTCCCGGCTCTGCAACGCATCACCAAGAGGTGCTGCGTTGCGTCCGGGACACGAGACCGCGCCACCTCACGAAATCGTCATCACCTCCCGCGAATAAGTCCCCTCCTCCCCCAATCACCTCTCCGAAGCCCAATTCCGGGCGAAGCGGAGATACGCGATGAGCGGACACGATCATGGCGGCGACGGCGTCAGCCGCCGCAAGGTGTTGGAATGCATGACCTGGGCCGGCACCGGGGTGCTCTGGACGGTCACCGGCGGCGTGCCGCGCTCGCTCGGCATCATCGATTCCGCGCAGGCCGCGACTGCGGCGACGCCTGGCATGAGCTTCCTCCAGATCAGCGACAGCCATGTCGGCTTCGACAAGCCGGCCAATCCCAATGCGCTCGGCACGCTGGAGGAGGCCGTGGGCAAGATCAACGCGATGCCGACCAAACCGTCCTTCATGATCCACACAGGCGACATCACGCATTTGTCCAAGGCCGCCGAGTTCGACAATGCCGAGCGCATCATCTCGCAGAGCAAGCTCGACGTGCACTACGTGCCGGGCGAACATGACTTCCTCGACGAGGAGGTGAAATTTTATCGCGAGCGTTACGGACGCGGCACCAAGGGCCAGGGCTGGTACTCGTTCGATGCCGGCGGCGTGCACTTCATCGGCCTCGTCAACGTCGTCGACCTCAAGGCTGGCGGCCTTGGCAATCTCGGCGCCGAGCAGCTCGCCTGGCTCCAGGACGATCTGCGCGGCAAGTCGAAATCGACGCCGATCGTACTGTTCGCGCACATCCCGCTCTGGACCGTCTATCCGGAATGGGGCTGGGGCACCGAAGACGGCGGCCGCGCGCTGGAGCAGGTGAAAGGCTTCGGTTCGGTTACTGTGCTGAACGGCCACATCCACCAGGTGATGCAGAAGGTCGAGGGTAACGTCACCTTCCACACCGCGCGCTCGACCGCCTTTCCGCAGCCAGCGCCGGGAGCTGCCCCCTCGCCCGGACCGATGAAGGTTGAGGACACAAAACTGCGGTCGATGCTCGGCGTTGCCAGCATCAACTTCAAGCAGAACGAGCAGCGGCTCGCGATCATCGACACGCCGCTCCAGAGCTAGGGTGGAAGCTGACAATGAAGACACTCAACCGCCGCGACTTCGGTGTCGACCTCGGTCTCGCTTTGGCCGCGGCCATCCTGCTGCCCGCAACAAGTGCGCGTGCCGACGACATGGACATTCATATCGACAATTTCGTGTTCCAGCCGGCCGAGCTCAAGATCAAGACCGGCACCACCGTGACCTGGACCAACCGGGACGACATTCCGCACACCATCGTGTCGGCCGGCAAGTTCAGGTCCAAGACCCTGGACACCGACGACAAGTTCTCGTTCACCTTCACCAACGCGGGCGACTACAAATATTTTTGTTCGCTGCACCCGCACATGACGGGGATGATCAAGGTTGAGTAACGTCTCCAACCAAGGCATCAACGTCTTGCCCGGCCGGTGGTCCCACGCCGGCCGGGCTCCTGCGTCTCCGGCGACATCAGGCGAAACGGCAAAGCGAGCGGCGATGCCACCGACAAGCGACGATCCAGACAAGGCCCGGCGTTTTCGCGAAGCGGCGCTGCCCCATCTCGACGACGTCTACACGCTCGCGCGCTATCTGCTGCGCGACGCCTCCGACGCGGAAGATGCGGTGCAGGAGTGCTATCTGCGCGCGCTGAAGCACTTCGACAGCTATCGCGGGCCGGCGATGAAGCCATGGCTGTTCGCGATCCTGCGCAATGTCTGCAACGCAGAATACGCCCGTCGTGCGCACAGGCCCAGCGCGTTCGAGGATACGCCCGGCGCCGCCGAGCAGACGCCGATCTGGCAGGAAAGCGAGGCGAGCCCGGAGACCGAAGTGCTGCGCAGCCGCGATGCCGGCGCCATCCGCAAGCTGATCGAGGCGCTCGCCGAACCGTTCAAGGAAACCTTCGTGCTGCGCGAGATCAACAACCTGTCCTATCGTGAAATCGCAGAAGCCGTCGGCGCGCCCATCGGCACCGTGATGTCCCGCCTCGCTCGCGCCCGTGCCCTGCTGCGCGCGGCCTGGACGGCGGAAGAGGAGCAAGCGAAATGACCTGCGACGAAGCAAGGATCATGCTTCACGCGCTGCTGGACGGCGAGCTCGACGCCGGCCATGCGCGCGAGGTCGAAGCCCATATCGCGGGCTGCCCCGGGTGCGCTGCGGAATTGGCCGCACAGCGCGAAATGCAGCGCGTGCTTGCCGACACCAATTTGCGCTACGTCGCGCCCGCCAGCCTGCGCAACAAGATCGAGGCCTCGCTGCCGAAGCCGCAGCCCCAGCCGAGCCGCCGCTCCGTGCTGCGCGGCTTTGCGATGGGCTCGGCGGTCTCCGCGCTCGCGGCAACCGGAATTGTCGCCATCGTGCTGCGCCAGGACGACCAGCAGCGCATCCTCTCGGAGGTCGTCTCCGCGCATCTGCGCTCGCTGCAGGCCGGCCACCTCACCGACGTGGTCTCGACCGACCAGCACACCGTCAAGCCGTGGTTCAACGGCAAGCTCGACGTCGCCCCGCCCGTGATCGACCTCACCGCGCAGGGTTTTACGCTGGTCGGAGGCCGGCTCGACTATATCGACGCCCGCGCCATCGGCGCCGTCGTCTACAAGCGTCGCCAGCACGTCATCAACCTGTTCGTGGCACAGACATCGAGCACCGAGCACCAGCCGCCGAAGACCCAGACCATGCAGGGCTTCAACTGCCGCCGCTGGGGCAATCGCGGCCTGAACTTCTGGGCCGTCAGCGACGTCGGCGCCGACGAGCTCGCCGAGTTCGTCGACAAGTTCGAGGCGGCGATGAAGTCGAACGTGGAGGGGTAGCTGCATTTGCTCGTGAGGCGGCATCACAACTTTTGATTGCGACACCAGAGGAGCGCTGCTAATTCAGCGCTATGATGCGCTCTCTCTTTCTTGCCGCAGCCCTCGTCTGGACAATCGCCGCTCCCGGGCCGGCAGCAGCCCGCGACGGGCTCGCCACCACGATGCGAGCCGTCCTCTACGAGGAGGACCTGAGCAATCCCAAGGGCAATCGTGCAGAGGGACAGATCACTTGGCGGATAGAACCGACCACCGATCCCTCCGCTCCATCAGGCGACGTCACGATACGCGGCACCGTCGAGATACCGTCGCGAAACCTGCGAATGACGCTCTCGATCCGACGAAATTTCGACCCCGCCTTGCCCGCCACCCATACGGTCCAGATCGAAGTCGGGCCGGATTTCTCGGCTGGCAAGATCAAACAGGTTATGGGCCTTCTGATGAAGGCCAACGAGCAGGCCAAGGGTGCGCCCCTTGCAGCGTTGTCGGTAAAGGTCGACGACACGCATTTCCTGATCGGCCTGTCGGCCGTGCCGCAGGACGCTTCCAACAATTCGCTTCTGGTCCGAAGCAGAGCCTGGATGGACATCCCGGTCGTCTATGCAACGCAACGCCGCGCCATTCTCGCGGTCGAAAAGAACGGCGACGTCTTACCGATGTTCAATACGGTCTTTGCTCACTGAGCCGATGACGCGCAGCCCCCGGATCGAGCGCAGCGCAATCGAGACCGGTCTCGCCTGCTTTGAGAATCCCGGATTCTGCTTCGCTTCATCCGGGCTAGGGCATGGCCTTACGCCGACCGTCGCACCGCGTTGTCCACCAGCGTCTTGCCGAGCGACCAGATCGCGCCGGGGACCTTGTGGCTGCCGGCGATGACGTCGTCGAACGCCTTTTCGATCCAGCTGCAGTCTTCCTCGGTGATGGTGAGAGGCGGCAGCAGCTTGATGGTGTGGCTGCCGTGACCGGCGACTTGGGTCAGGATCTTGTGATCCTTGAACAGCGGCACGGTGATGAGCTGGCAGAACAGGCCCTTGTTGGCGGCCTCCAGCACGTTCCAGGAGGCGCGCAGCCGCAGCGATTTCGGCGGGCCGAACTCGACGCCGATCATCAGACCCTTGCCGCGCACTTCCTTCATCAGCTCATAGCCGGGCACCATGCGCGTCAGTGCGAGGCGCAGCTCGGCGCCGCGCTTGGCCGCAGACTCGATCAGCTTCTCGGACTCCATCACGTCCAGCGTAGCGATGCCCGCGGCCATCGCGAGGTCGTTCTTGGAGAAGGTGGAGCCGTGCACCACCGCGCGGTCCATCTGATTGAAGATCTTGTCGAAGATGGCCTTGCGCGTCAGCACCGCGCCGACAGGCACGTGACCGCCCGACAGCGACTTCGACAGCAGCACCATGTCGGGCTCGACGTTCCAGTGCTCGACCGCGAGGAAACGGCCGGTGCGGCCCATGCCGGTCTGGATTTCGTCGGCGACGAACAGCGTGCCGTATTTCTTGCAGAGCGCGGCCGCGCCCGGCAGGAACTCGTCGGTGGGCATGTTGACGCCCTTGCCCTGGATCGGCTCGACGACGAAGGCTGCGACCTCGCGCGAGGCCAGCGCCTTTTCCAGCGCGGCCAGATCGTTGAACGGGATCGAGGTGCAGCCCGGCAGCAGCGGCTCGAAGCCGGTGCGGAAGTTCGAATCACCCGTCAGCGACAGCGCGCCATAGGTCAGGCCGTGATAGCCGTGGGCGCAGTAGACGATGCCCGGGCGGCCGGTAGCGCCGCGCGCGAACTTGATCGCGGCTTCGACGCATTCGGCGCCGGAATTGGCGAAGAACGCCTTGTCCAGATAAGGGACATATTTCAGCAGCCGCTCCGCGAGCACGCCGGCGAGCACGGAGACGTCGAACTGGACGAGATTGGGCAAATCGGCATCGAGCACGCTCTTGAGCGCGTCGCGCATGACCGGATGATTGCGCCCGATCGCAAACACGCCAAAGCCGGACAGCAGGTCGAGATAGCGCGCGCCGTCGCGATCGTAGAGATACTGCCCTTGCCCCCTCTGGAAGCCGACATCGTAGCCGATGGTCTTCAGAACCCGGACGAACTGCTCGTTCAGATACCGATTATGCAGGGTGCTGCGCTGGGCCTGACGGTCCGCGAAAAGCTGAGACATGTCTGGATTTGGGCTGTGCATCCGTTACATACTTCGGTTGAGGGCCGTCTCGTCAACTGAAAAGGGACCGCTACTGAAAACGGTCTGTGCGGCCTTTTGCCCTTTTTCGGACCATCTTCGCAAGCACAGCTTTAGCCCATGTTGCACTGCCAAGGAACTATCATGCGTTTAGCCCTTTACACCGGACTAATACTGGCTGGCGGTTTCACCTGCCTGACCCCGGCGCTCGCCGCCGATCCCACCGGCGACTGGCGGGTTGCCGATGGCGTCGCCAACATTCGCGTCGCCCAATGCAATGGCAGCATGTGGGGCGCCGTTTCCTGGGAAAAGCAGCCCGGCGGCCGCGACGAGAACAATCCGGATGCCTCGAAAAAGACCAGGCCGACGCTGGGCATGGCGACGCTGATCGACATGAAGAAGAAGCCCGGCGCCGATCAGTGGGAAGGGCAGGTCTACAACGCCAAGGACGGCCAGCTCTATAGCGCGACCATCACGCCGGCCGGTGCCGACCAGCTCGAAATCAAGGGCTGCGTGATGGGCTTCCTCTGCGGCGGCGAGACCTGGACGCGAGTCGGACCGCCGATCCCCTCGAGCACCGCCAATGCCATGGCCAAGGGCGCGCCCAAGTCCACCGGCGCGGCGCCGAAGGCCCAGGGCACGATGGGCGCTGCAGCGGCGCCTGCTCCGGTGGCGGGGGCCCCGAAGAGCGCCGCCGCCCCCGCAAAGCCGGGTCAGAAAGCGGCCGCCGACCCGGTCGGCGACATCTGCCTACTCCCTGAGATTGCGGGGTTTGCCCATTAGGGCCGGCTGGAACAGCAGCACCGCGGCAAGCGTCGTCACCAGCGAGAGTGCCAGCAGCTTGCCCATGCTGGACGTGCCGGGATGGCTCGACAGCCACAGGCTGCCGAACGCGGTCGCCGTCGTCAGCGCGCTGAAAAAGATCGCGCGTGTCAGGCTGGTCTGGAGCAGGTTTGTCCTGCCCGAGCGCCAGGCCACGACATAGTAGATCTTGAAGGCGACGCCGACGCCGAGCAGCAGCGGAAACGCGACGATGTTGGCGAAGTTGAGCGGCAGGCCGATCAACACGCAGATCTCGAGCGTCACCGCGCCGGCAACCAGGAGCGGCACCAGCGTCATCAGCACGTCGACGAAGCGGCGCAGCGTGATCCACAGCAAGAGGCCGATCACCAGCAGCGCGTAGATGCCGGCGTGGATGAACGCCCGCACCACGGTGTCGCCGGATTTCAGGATCGAGACCGGCCCGCCGATCGCGGTCGGCTCGGCGACGAGCACCGCCGCCGCAAATTTGCGCAGCGTGTCATTGTCGTTGGGATCGCCCTTGGGCAGCGCCTCGACGCGGATGATGCCGTCCTTGCTCTTCCAGGCGCTGACGAGATCCGATGGCAGTGAGCTCAGGGTGACGGGCCCGGCCTGCATCGCGTTCCTGAGCTGGTCGAACACGATCTTCATCGGCGTGACGAACACGTCCTGCGCCTTGTTGCGCGTGGCCTCGTCGCCATTGGCGAGCTTTTCGAGCGAGTCCGCCAGACGGCGCGAGGCGATCGCGCCCGGCCCCTTCGCATCGCCCGCGGTCCGGCGCAGATTGTCGACCGAGGATTTCAGCGCCTCGACGTTTTCCTTGTCGGTCGGTGCCGCATCGATCTGGTCGGGATTGAGTGCGGGGTTCAGCACCTTGGCGCCCTGCGCGATCAGCTTCAGCTTCGGCGGCTGGTCCTGGGGCACGAAGCTATCGAGCGACATCACCCGCAGCACCTCAGGCACCTTCTCCAGCTTCGCCTCGACCTGCCTTGCCTGCTCCTCGGACGTGGTCATCACGTTGATGGCATTGGCGCCGGTGTTGGGGTCCTTGCGCAGGTCGAGGAAGGTCGCGATCGATTCGGCCTTCGGGTTGCGCAGGTTCATCGGGTTGAAGTCGAACTTCATGAAGTAGAGCAGCGGCAGGCCGGCGAGCGCCAGCAGCAGCGTGCCGCCCACGACGAGCACACGGTGCTTCTCCAGAAAGTGATCGAGCGGCGCCAGGAAGGCGTAGCCGACCGGCTCCTTCTCGCCGGGCGGGTTCAGCAGCTTCAGCATGGCCGGCAGAACGGTGATCGAGGAGAGGAACGCCACCAGCATGCCGACGCCGGCGATCTGGCCGAGCTCCGCGATGCCCTTGTAGTCGGTCGGCATGAAGCAAAGGAAGCCGGCCGCGGTCGCCATCGCCGCGAGCGACAGCGGCACCGCCGAGCGCTTCGCCGCCAGCACCAGCGCGCCCGAAAGGTCGTTGTGCTTGAAGCGCTCCGAGCGGTAGCGGACGCTGTACTGGATGCCGAAATCGACGCCGAGGCCGACGAAGAGCACCGCGAACGCGATCGACAGCAGGTTGAACGATCCGACCATCATCAGGCCGGCCGCGGTCGTCAGCGCGAGGCCGACGAAGAGATTGACGAACACCGCGAAGATGATCTTTGCCGAATGCAGCGCCAGCCACAGGATGAGCAGCACGACCAGAACCGTGCCGACGCCGTTGACGACGGCGCCTTCCTGAACCGTGGCGTATTCCTCGTTGGCGATCGGGATTGGGCCGGTCAGCCGCACCCGCGCCTGGTATTTGGTCGGAAAATCGAGATCGGCCGCGGCCTTGCGGATCGCGTCGGTGGCATCCTTGCCGGGCTCCAGCGCGTTGTAGTCGAGGATCGGCTTGAACTCGATGAAGGCGCGCTTGTCCGAATCCTTCAGCGGCTCGTCGCTGACGAGCTCGCGCCAGGAGAAGCTCGCATTGCCCTTGTTGAGCACGGTCTCGACCGTCTGGGCGATCAGGTTGAACGGACGCGCCGTGTTGTCGAGCTTGACCTGGCCACGCTTGACGCCCGCAAGTCCCGTCTCCAGCGCGCCGGTCAGGCCGCGGATCGAGGGATCGCCAGCCATGATCTCGATCAGGGGCGCTGCAGATTCGAACTGGCTGGTGATCTTGCCGACCTCTTCGGTCGGCAGGAACAGCAGTCCGTTCTTTTCGAAGAACTCGCCGCTGCCGAGTTGCTGCAGGGACTGGAAGTTGGTCTTGTCGTCCTTCAGCCGGGCATAGAGCGCGTCCGCCGCTGCGCTGGTCATCTCGGGGGTCCGGGCCTCGACCACAGCGAGGATCGTCTCGTTTTGATCGAACGCTTTGTCGAACTGCTGGTCACGCTTGCGCCAGTCGAGATTCTGGGAAATCAGCGAATTGATGTCGGTGTTGATGGCGAAGTGGTGCACAGCGTAATAGCCCGCTCCCACCGACAGCAGGAGCCCGAGAACGACGACGAGGGAGGCAAACCGGGTGCAGGCCCTGACGATGGCAACGACTACGCTTTGCAGCACTTCTTTTCTTTCTGCGGTTAACAGCTTGCCGGAAACGCCCGCTGTTTATCGGAGTTCCCGGGCGAAACCTATTGCTGTTTTGAGTGGCACTCGCCGCCAGAAGGTTCGAGGTAAACGGCGGAAGACCGTGGCAAAATCATGCGGGGCGGTCGGTATAGACGGGGAGTTGAGGCGGGAAAGTGACGAAGGGCTGGTCACTGATGTCGCTGACTTGCGCACTCCCAAGTTCCTACTATAATACCGCGCAATTGGCCCGGCAGGGAACCCGGGTCCATTCGATCTTTCCTTACCGCCGATTTTTTGACACAAAGTATTGCGCCTCCATGCGCCGGAGCCCCGACGGGGGTGGGTGGCTACCGCGTGCGCGAACCATGGTGCGGATATTGCAACGCATTGGTCAGTATCGGGGTGCCGACGGGAACTTGCGAAGCGGATTGGTGCAACTTGCGTGATGGACATCCAATGGAAGTTTATCTGGCGCAGCCGCGCGGCTTTTGCGCGGGCGTGGTGCGTGCGATCGAGATCGTGGAACGGGCGCTGGAGAAGTACGGCCCGCCCGTCTACGTGCGCCATGAGATCGTGCACAACAAATACGTCGTCGAGAGCCTGAAGAACAAAGGGGCAATCTTCGTCGAGGAGCTGTCCGAGGTCCCGCCGAAGGCCGTGACGGTCTTCAGCGCTCATGGCGTCGCCCGCAGCGTCGAGGAAGAGGCCGCCGCGCGCGACCTTCCCGTGCTCAATGCCACCTGCCCGCTGGTCACGAAAGTTCACAATCAGGGGAAGCGCTACATCACCAGGGGCCGCACGCTGATCCTGATCGGCCATGCCGGCCACCCCGAGGTCGAGGGCACGATGGGCCAGGTTCCCGCCCCCGTGCTGCTTGTCCAAAGCGTTCAAGAGGTTACGGCCCTGACGCTGCCGGCGGATACGCCAGTGGCCTACATCACCCAGACCACCCTGTCGGTCGACGACACCAAGGATATCATCGCGGCCCTTCAGACCCGCTTTACAGATATTCAAGGTCCGGATATCCGGGATATCTGCTATGCGACACAGAACCGCCAATCTGCGGTAAGGGACTTGAGCAAGCTGGTCGACGTGATCTTGGTGGTGGGCGCTGCCAATAGCTCGAATTCGAACCGGCTTCGCGAAATCGGCACCGAAGCCGGCGTCGCGAGTTATTTGATTGCCGACGGCAGCGAGCTCAATCCGGAGTGGTTGAAGAATGCCAGGACCGTCGGCATCACGGCCGGCGCTTCGGCGCCCGAGGTACTCGTGGATGACGTGATCGAAGCGATGCGGCGGATCGGACCGGTCAAGGTCCAGGTACTGCCGGGCCGCGAGGAAAACATCGAATTCCGGCTTCCGGCCCAATTGGCTGCTAGCTGACCCACCCGAATTCCAAGCCCAGAAAGAAACTTTGTAATGGCTATCCCCTTCTTCAAGGAAATGCGTATCGGCGCCTATCTGCTCAAGCAGAAAATGCTTGGCCGCAAACGCTATCCGCTCGTGCTGATGCTGGAGCCGCTGTTTCGTTGCAACCTCGCCTGCGTCGGCTGCGGCAAGATCGATTATCCCGATGCGATCCTCAACCGCCGCATGACGGCGCAGGAGTGCTGGGACGCGGCCGACGAGTGCGGCGCGCCGATGGTCGCCATTCCCGGCGGCGAGCCGCTGATCCACAAGGAGATCGGCGAGATCGTGCGCGGCCTCGTTGAGCGCAAGAAGTTCGTCTCGCTCTGCACCAACGCGCTGCTGCTCGAGAAGAAGCTCGATCTGTTCGAGCCCTCCCCTTACCTGTTCTTCTCCGTGCATCTCGACGGCCTGAAGGACCACCACGACAAGGCGGTGTCGCAGAAGGGCGTGTTCGACCGCGCCGTCTCCGCGATCAAGGCGGCCAAGGCGCGCGGCTTCACCGTCAACGTCAACGCCACCATCTTCGACGGCCATCCGGCCGAGGAGATCGCGAAATTCCTGGACCTCACCGTCGAGCTCGGTGTCGGCGTCTCGATGTCGCCGGGCTACGCCTATGAGCGCGCGCCGGACCAGGAGCACTTCCTCAACCGCACCAAGACCAAGAAGCTGTTCCGCGACGTCTTCGCGATGGGCAAGGGCAAGAAGTGGAACTTCATGCATTCCGGCCTGTTCCTGGACTTCCTCGCCGGCAACCAGGAATACGAGTGCACGCCGTGGGGCATGCCCGCGCGCAACATCTTCGGCTGGCAGAAGCCCTGCTACCTGCTCGGTGAAGGCTACGCAAAAACCTTCAAGGAGCTGATGGAGACCACCGACTGGGAGACCTACGGCACCGGTCGTTACGAGAAGTGCGCCGACTGTATGGCCCATTGCGGCTACGAGCCGACGGCGGCGACCGCTGCGCTCAACAACCCGATCAAGGCGATGTGGGTGTCGCTGCGCGGCATCAGGACCTCCGGTCCGATGGCGCCCGAGATCGACATGAGCAAGCAGCGCCCGGCGCAGTACATCTTCTCGGCGGAAGTGCAGAAGCGCCTGTCGGAGATTCGCAAGGACGAGGCCGACGCTGCACAGGCCAAGGCCGCGCAGAAGGCTTCGACCGCGGCGTAAGCGGACGCAATCAACTCTCACCACGAAGGCCCGGCCGCGATCGCGACCGGGCCTTCTCTTTATGTGGGTCGTTGTGCCGGCGGTCCGTGTCCCGGACGCGCTGCAGCGCTCTTTGCGCTGCTGCGCAGAGCCGGGACCCAGCAGCCGCGTGCCGTGTCGATGCATGGGCCCCGGCTCTGCAGCGCACCGCCCAGGGGCGCTGCGCAGCGTCCGGGGCACGAGACCTTTGCGACGAAATCCATATGGCCTCAGGCGACTCTTCACGCAGACACACCTTCGCAACCTCGCGGCGCATTTCGCCCGAGTCTTGCTGATCGTTGCCGCCCTCAACTGGACCAGAGGGCGCAGGGAAGGCCGGGCGCCGGCGGCACCCGCGGTCCGCGTGCATCGAAAACGCACACGGGGTGGACTACAGGTGCTGCCGGTCGCCCGGCCTTCCCTGCGCGGATGGTTTTAACGGTGTCCTTCGTGCTCTCCTCGGGGAGCGATGCACTATTGCCCCCGTCGTCTTCGCGGCTGATCGATGTGCGCACCCGGTCGGGCCGCGGCATCACCGCAAGACTTGACGCCAGCCTGCGGGCGTCAGGACCACACGACTTCTCCGTCCGCGGACGGCCTCGCCGAAAGCATCGGACGCTCGCGTGTGCTCGCCCCCGATATCCAGCGCGGCCGCTGTTACGGCGCCGTGTCGTGTCGCGTCGCGCATGACTCACGGTTGCCCGCCCTGTCATCGCCTTTCCGCGCCGGCGCTGCCGCGTCCACCGCACCCCGGCCCGCATCTCGTGACGATCGCGAAGCGCCCCTCTGGCAGGGCCGGGATGAGCGCTACATGCCACAAATCCGAAATTCTGAAAAGCGGAATATTTTTGCCGGAAGGGGTTGACGGGTGGTCTGGTGTTTTGCCCGACGGGTCATTTTGACAGCCGTTTGCTGCAGCCAATCGATGGGTTTCGCTTCGCTTTACCCATCCTACCATCTAAGATTGCAGCAGGTTTCAATTTTGGAGTCTTGGCCCTTGCGCGCCTCATTTCTCGTGCTCGCACTGCTGGTGGCGGGCATATCCGCGGAAGCAGATGCTCAGCCATTCAAGGCAAGCGTCACGCGCATCACGGTGCAGGACGCTATCCCGTTTGACGCATTGGTAGCGTATCCGACCGACGTGGCCGAACTATCCTTTCAGGATGGCCCCTACATTGTTGCCGCTGGCCGTGACGCGCCCATCGCGCCCGGGGCACGTTTTCCGATTGTTCTTTTCTCGCATGGCGGAGGAGGAACGATCAAAACGGGAGGCACTCCGCTCCCCTATGCCGATCTTCTGACGTCGTTGGCGCGCGAAGGTTTTATCGTGGTGGCGCCTTTTCACCCAGGATCCAAGCTCCCTCGCGAAGCTCTCGAAGACCGCCCCCGCCAGATCCATAGGGCGCTCGATGCCGTATTGGCCGATCCACGCTTCGCAGCGCATGCCGATCCTAACCGCCTTGGCATGACGGGATTTTCTTACGGCGGTGCCGTCACGCTGATTATCGCGGGCGCAGCTCCCAGCCTGGCTCACTTGGCGGTCTACTGCCGAAACCGCACGAACGATCCGATGGCCTGCGACGGCATCCCAACCGACGGCTCTTTGGCCAACGCGGTCGGCAGGAGATCACCGGATACGCTCGCGGTGAAAGCGCTCGTCCTGCTTGAGCCATGGGGCTCCTTGTTCGATCGGACCGGATTGATGTCGCTCGACATGCCGACCCTGCTCTATCGCGCGGAAAGCAGCGCTCTCCACGCTGACGGCAACATCCTCGCTCTTGCGGAGGCCTTGCCCCATCCGCCACGGCTAGAGACCGTACCAGGCGGCCATTTCATATTTTTCGGTCCATGCCCTCCGGCGCTGGAAGCGGACGCGCCCGCTGTGTGCAAGGATGCTCCGGGCATCGACCGGGCGGCAATCCATCGACGGATCAAGGTTGAAATTGGGGACTTCCTTCGCCGAAATCTCTAGCATCGCATCGGCGAGGATAAAATTACGGTGACAGTCCAGCACTGTCACCGTAATTCGAGCGATCAGTCGGACGATGGCCGCGACTACAGTGCTTCACGCACCCCTGCATGCCCCGCCGCTTTCGCCGCCTTGACGAGCTTGCGATCGAAGGTGACGAAAGCCTCGCAATGGCCGGATCTCGTCAGATGCAGGGCATCGGCGAAATCCATTCCCCTCTCGGCAAGGTCGAGCGCCGCCGCAACCGTCGCGCCGTCCTCGATCGTGACGGTCGGCAACCCCGCGAAGGCACGAAGCGCGTGCACGATGTCCGCAGTCCGATAGCCGTACGCGCTTCGCAGCACCCACTCGACTTCGAGGAGCACCGTGACGGCGGCGAAGACGTTCTCGCCATCGATCAAGGTGCGGGCACGTGGGGATTGGGTGGCGTGATCCCTGGTCAGGTAACGAACGATCAGGTTGGTATCAATCGCGATCATGCCGCCGCCTGGCTTCGGCCAGCACGCTTGCGTCCATCTCTTCGAGCGTTTTCGGCTTGCCTCGGTAAGCCAGGACCCCAAACACCTCTTCCGGTCGCGTCGCCTCAAAGGCCGGCGCCGGCTTCAGCAGGATGCCCTCCGAAGTCTCCTCGACGGTGAGCCGCGTTCCCGCCTTCCACTCCCGCCGTCGGCGGATGGAGCTGGGCAGAATGACCTGGCCTTTGGTGGAAACGATCGTCGTGAGCTTGTCCGTGGCGGCCATTGCCCGACCTTTCCGATGTAAGACAGATGTAAGATAATCGCAGACGGGCCCACGTTCAAGCTGTCAGGTCGCGTGCGGAGGCCGCATCGAGTAGATCCTCCGCCTGTGACGACGATCACGTGGTTCAAAAAAAGAAAAGGCCCGGTCACCTGACCGGGCCTTTTCCTTATTCTCAACTCGACGACGCCACTCACGCCGCCTTGGACACCAGCGCCTCGCTCTCGATCAGCTCGGTGCCGATCAGATAGTCGCGGCAGCCGCGCAAGGAGCGCAGCGCGCGGTTGAAGTCGATGCCGGTCGAGACCAGCGCATGCAGGGTTGCGGGATTGCGCACGATGCCGCGCAGCACGGCGGCGAGGTCGATCTGGCCGTTCGGCTTGATGGCGGCGCGGGCGAGTGCCGGCAGGGCGCGGTGGGCGGGGTCGCTGATGACGCGGACCGCGGCAAAGGGCAGCCCGGCTTCAGTGGCGTAGGCGGCGGCGATGTGGCTTTCCATGTCGACGGCAGAGGCGCCGGTCTCCGAATGCAGCGCCGCCTTGCAGGCGCGCTTGGTGACCACTTCCTCGGCACCGGCGAGGCTGCCGCGCACCACGCGGCGGCGGCCCGAGGTCAGGCGGTCGATCAGATCGTCGCCGAGCGAGAGGCCGGCGGCCCAGCGGCTATCGCCGTCGAGCACCTCGGTCGCCAGCACGACGTCGCCGGAGCGCAGGCTCGGGTCGAGACCGCCGGCCACGCCGAACGAGATCACGCCGCGAATCGTCTTGGGATCCACCACGGTCAGGAGCGCCCGCAACTGGGTCGGGCTGCTGGATGAGCAGATGACGGCCATGCCGGGGCCGGCCGCGATGCGGGCCTCCTGCACCAATCCAGTCACGATCAAGATCGGCCGCGGATCAATGGCATTGCCCGCGGTAAGATAGTCCCCCGTCCCCAAAGTCACATTCCGACCCCTACCACCCTGCTGTTGGTGTTCCGCAAGTTCCGATACCGCGCCAGCGCCCACAGCGGGAAGAACTTCGGGTAACCATGATACCGCAGATAGAATACACGCGGAAAGCCTGTGGCGGTGTACCGCTGCTCGTCCCACAGTCCTTTTTTGTTCTGTGTTGCAATCAGGTACTCCACCCCGCGGGCGACGGCCGGGTGATCAACCTCGCCTGCCGCCATCAGGGCAAGCAAGGCCCATGCCGTTTGCGAGGCGGTCGAGGGGGCGGCTTCCCATCCCTTGTAGTCCAGCCGGTAGCTGACCGCGTCCTCGCCCCAGCCGCCGTCCTTGTTCTGGATCGAGGCCAGCCAGGCGGCAGCTTTGCGAATCATGGGGTCCTTGTGGGCGACGCCGGCCATGTTGAGGGCGCAGAGCACCGACCAGGTTCCATAGATGAAATTCATGCCCCAGCGGCCGTACCAGGAGCCCTCGGGGTGCTGGGTCTTCCTGAGATAGGCGACCCCATCAGCCACGTGCTTGCTCGTCTTCTCGGTCTCGCCGAGCTGAGCCAGCATCGAGATGCAGCGCGCCGTGACGTCCTCGGTCGGCGGGTCGAGCAGCGCGCCATGGTCCGAGAACGGGATGTTGTTCAAATAGTATTCGAGATTGTTCACGTCGAAGGCGGCCCAGCCGCCATCGTCGCTCTGCATCCCCTCGATCCACTCCCGTCCCCGGTCGATCGCGACGTCGTAGCCGGTCGCACCGTGCTCCCGGCGCATGCGGTCCATCGACATCACCACCACGGCGGTGTCGTCGAGATCGGGGTAATGAGCATTGTTGTACTGAAAGGCCCAGCCGCCCGGACGCACGTCGGGCCGCTTCGCCGCCCAGTCGCCCTTCACCTCGAGCTCCTGCTTCGGGATCAGCCAGTCGAGGCCCTGCTTGGCCGCCGGCACCGCCTTGTCGCCGCCGGCTTCCAGCAGCGCATGCGCCGTCAGCGTCGTGTCCCACACCGGCGAGACGCAGGGCTGGCAATAGGCCTCGTCGTCGTGGATCACCAGCAGCTTGTCGATGCCCCGGCGCGTGATCGCGCGCGGCGGGAAATTCTCATCCTTGCCGAGCGCGTCGTACATCATGACGATGTTGGCCATGGGCGGGTAGATCGCGCCCATGCCGTCCTCGCCGTTCAGCCGCTCCTCGGTGAAGGCGAGCGCCGCGTCGATCGCGCGCTTGCGCAAGGCCTTCGGGAACATCGGCTCGATCGCGCGCAGAATCGCGTCGAGCGAGCGAAACAGCAGAAACCAGGCCATGCTCTGGTGCGGCGCCTTCGCGGTCATGCCGATCGAGCGCGGATCCTGCAGGAACAGCTCGTCGATGCCGACGCCCTTGGGGTTCTTCGCGCGCGGCTTGAGCGCTGCGAGCACCATCAACGGCACCATGGTGGTGCGCGCCCAGTACGAGATCTTGTTGAGGTGGAACGGCGACCAGAACGGCAGCAGCACGATCTCGATCGGCAGCACCGGCACCGCGCGCCAGGTCACCACGCCGTACATCGCAAGCAGGAAGCGCGTGAAGACGTTGCTGTTGATCGCGCCGCCGCGCGCATGAATCGCCTCGCGCGCACGCACCATGTGGGGGGCATCGACGCTATCGCCGATCATCTTCAGCGCGAAGTAAGCCTTCACGCTGGCGCTCATGTCGAACTCGCCGTCATGCACCAGCGGCCAGCCGCCATGGGCGCCCTGGATGCGGCGCAGGTAATTGGCGATCTTGGCTTCGAGCACGGTGTCGACCGGCTCGGCGAGATAATGGCGCAACAGGACGTATTCGGCCGGAATCGTGCAGTCGGCCTCGAGCTCGAACACCCAATGGCCGTCCGCCTGCTGGAAGCCGATGACGCCCTGCGTCGCCGATGCAATGCTCGATTCCAGGATGCCCGATTGCAAGATGCCCGATTGAGGGGCTTCGCGGCTGGTCGCTTTCACGGAATCCATCTCGCTCGATTGCTCCGATAGTCGATTGAAATTGGCCGGGAGGTCTGCCCGTCAGGGCCGCTTTGCGGCGAGAATCAGATCGGCGGCGCGATCACCGGATCGAACCGATCCCTCGATGGTTGCAGGCAATCCCGTAGCAGTCCAATCACCGGCAAGGAACAGGTTTTTCAGCGCAGTGACCGGCCCCGGACGCAGGGCATTCTGCGCCGGCGTCGCCGCAAATGTGGCACGGCGCTCGCGCACGATCTGCCAAGGGGGCAGTTCGCCGGAAACGCCGCCGGCCTTGCAGACGTCGTTCCAGATCGTCTGCGCGAGTTCCTCACGCGGCATGTCGACCAGACGGTCGCTGTTGCTGATGGTGACGGACAACCGGTTCGGGAACGCGAACAGCCACTCCACGACGCCGCCGATCACGCCGAGGATCGGCGCCGAAGCCGGCGGCGGTGTGATCCGGAAATGCGCATTCACGATGGCGCGATATTCGGTCGGCGTCTTCACGCCCGGCAGCAGGCTCGCAGCAGCACGCGGCGGCACCGCCATCACGACGACGTCGCCCTCCCCGATCTGAACGACATCCTCGCCGCCGAAATTCAGCGCACTGGCCTTGCCGTCAATGCTGGTGAAGGACCGCAGCTCGTGGCCGAGCTGAACGGTGTGGCCGCGCTCCTGCAGGAACTTCACGGCCGGCTCGATCAGAACGGCGCTGAGGCCGTCGCGCGCGATGAGGGGACGGCAGGCCTGTCCGCCGGCCAGCAGCGTCTCGCGCACGATAGCGCCGGCAAGCCCGGCCGAGCCCTCGGGCGGATCGACGTTGAGCGCCGCGAGCAGCAGCGGCTGCACCAGACGCTGATAGAGCACGCCTTCGCAAGGAATGGATTTGCCGACCAATGTGTCTTCCGACGCCCAGATCAGCGGCGCCAGCTTCAGATAATCGGTGAGGCCGGTGTCGGGCACGCGGCGGCCTTCGTCCAGCACCCAGGTCGGCAGCCGGCCGGTGCCGAGATCGATCTGCCAGCGCTGCCCGGTCTTGATGTCGACGAAGGGAAACTGCGCGCTGTCAGGGCCGACGAGGCCGGCCTCGCTGCCGATCGAACGCGCATAGGCGCGCGCATGGCTGTTGCCCGACAGCAGCAGATGATTGCCGTTGTCGATGGTGAGATTGGTGGCGCCGTCGAAATAGGAACGGCAACGGCCGCCGGCCTGCTGCGTCGCCTCGTGCACGGCGACCTTGAAGCCGGCATTGGCGAGCCGCACGGCGGCGGAGAGGCCGGAAATTCCGGCACCGATGATATGAGCTGTCTTTTGCATCAGATGAAAGCGTAGCGAAGCAGGATCAGGATACGTGTGACCTTCGACACACGCACCGGCCGGCGCGGCGCGTTGAAGCCGCGCGCAATCAGCAGATCCAGAATGGAATGATAGTATTTCGACATGATCCGCGGCGCGCGCACCGTGCGACGCCTGTTGCGGTTCATGATCTCGTCCGACTTCTCGAAATGCGACTTGGCGCGCTGCGCCAGCGGCAGGCAGACCTTCGGCAGCGCGCGCTCGGTGATCACGCGGTTCGGGTCGTCGGAGGTGATGCCGGCATGCAGCAGCGCCTCGCGCGGCAGATAGAGCCGGCCGAGGCCGGCATCCTCGTCGATGTCGCGCAGGATGTTGGTGAGCTGGAGCGCGCGGCCGAGATGGTGCGCGAGCTGGATGCCGTCGTCCTCGGGCAGGCCGAACACCCGCACCGACAGCCGTCCCACCGCGCTGGCGACGCGGTCGCAATACAGATCCAGCGTCGCCATGTCGGGCGCGCGGATGTCCTGCGGCACGTCCATCTCCATGCCGTCGACGATGGCGAGGAAATCCTCGCGCTTGAGGCCGAAGGTCTTCACCGAGCCAACGTAGTCCTGCAGCCGCGGCGGCGGATTGCCCTGATAGAGCGCGTCGATGTCGTTGCGCCATTCCTGAAGCGCGGCGAGACGCTCCGCGCGCGGGCCGTCGGAATCGGCAATGTCGTCGACCTGGCGGCAGAAGCTGTAGATCTGGAACATCGCTTCGCGCTGGTCATGCGGCAGGATGCGCATCGCGGCGTAGAAGGAGCTGCCGGATGCGGTCGAGCCATAATTGGCGCCGGGCGAGGTCGCCTCAAGCGTCATGTGCAGTCCCCGGTCTGGAAATGGCCTTGCGTCCAATTGCGCGGCGGCCGACCTCGCCGATCATTCCGGCAAGGCTGAAGACGAGCAGCTCGAACTTGTTCAGGTGCACCCGCTCCCGCAGGGGATCGCGCACCTTCAAGAGGCGCACGATGCGGTCGGCATAGGCCTGGATCACCGCGACGTCGACGCCGAGGCGGAAATCCCGGATCTCCGCAGCCAGCGACCTGCCCTCGTCGAGCAGCGCTTGGTTGCGAACGGCGAGCGCCTGCAGGCAGGCCAGCATCGCCGGCGGCGACTGCGAAAGCCCGAGCTGCTCGACGGAAGCACCGTGTGCTGCCAGCGCATCGCGCGGCAGATAGACGCGGTTGAGCTCGCGAAAATCCTTGCCGCAATCCTGCAGGTGATTGTTGATCTGCAAGGCTGCGCAGAGCGCATCCGAGGCGGCCCAGGTCGAGGTGCTCTCGCCGTGGACATCGAGCATGAAGCGGCCGACCGGCATCGCCGAGTAACGGCAATAGTGGATGACCTCGTCCCAGTTCTCGTAGCGCAGCTTGGTCACGTCCATGCGGAACGCGATGAGCACGTCGAGCGCGTGGCGCGGCGCCATGCCGCGCTCGGCCAGTGCACGGCGCAAGGTGACGGCCTCGGCCTGGGTGTCGCCCTTGCCGAGCAGTTCCGCCTCGAGCAGGTCGAGATAAGCGAGCTTCTGATCGGGCGGCAGGGTCGCGTGATCGGCAATGTCGTCGGCGGTGCGGACGAAATTGTAATACGCCAGGATCAGGGCGCGATGACGCGGATGAATGATCCAGGACGCGACGGGAAAATTCTCGTCGCGGTCACCTTTACCGGATCGCAATTCGCTCGCAGAGGTCATCGAGGGCTGGTTTACAATCGTTTGGACAGGAAGGGCTTCTTCGCTCGCGCGGGCTCATGCCGGCGATCCGCCGCGGCCCCCATATAGGGGAATACGACCGCAAAACCAATCCTGTCTCTCGATGGCTGCCCTTTCGTGGATCGGGCCCGAAAAGGCGGCCCGGAGGCCGCCTTTTGTGGGCCAGTGGCCGAGCTTACTGGTTGTGGGTCTTCAGAACCTGGTCGCAGGCCTGCGAGATCTTGGACCGGTTCTCCTTGAGGCAGGCCAGGATGGTGAAATCGCCCTGGTCGATGACCGGGCGGCAGAACTTCTGCACGTCGCGCGTGCAGGCCTTCTGCTCGGCGTCCGTGCCGCGCCCTGCCTGGGCAAAGGCCGCCGTCGAAAGGGATGCCGACAGCAGGGTGAGAGCGACGAGAAGCTTACGCATTGTATTCCTTCATTCTGACGGCAGAATCGCACCGGACCCGGACTGCACAGGGCGGATACCGGAACGGATTGTTCTGATGGCAAGTCGCCGCGACAGGTGCGGCCTCAGAGAAGGCACAAGCACTGGCAAATGCGGCCAAATTGGCGCCACGCCCACCAAATCAGGTCTTCCCCGCGCCTTCATTGGCAGATGTAAGAGATTGATACTACGTCATAATTCGGAAGCACTGCGTTTTACTGCATACCTGTTGCAGAGCTGCATCTGTCCGCCCCGCCTTTCCCGCCAGAAACATGCGGAAACAGGGCAAATCGACGGGTCCAGGCCTGGCGAGAGGCGTCGTGAACCGCCATCTCTGGCGGCCGGGCTTTGAACCTGACACTGGCTCGGAGCACTAAACTTTCGATGTGGCGAGACGTTATCACGCTTAAGCGGGCGTCGTTCCAAAACGGGATATTTGAGATGAAATTCTTTGGGCGATCTGGACTGGCAATCAAAGCGGCCGGCATCGGGGCGGCACTGCTCTTCTCGGTTTCGGCAGGCCACGCTCAGTCGTCCGGCCCGTTTGCCGGTTTCGACGGCGCGTGGACCGGCACCGGCACGGTGTCGCTGTCCGACGGCTCCACCGAGCGCATTCGCTGCAAGGCCGACTACAAGGTCGCCGGCAGCGGCCTCAATTTGAAGCAGGCTCTGCACTGCGCCTCCGACAGCTACAAGTTCGACCTCACCAGCGACGTGACGAGCCAGGGCGAGCGCATCTCCGGAAATTGGAGCGAGTCCAGCCGCAACATCTTCGGCAATCTCCAGGGCACCGCCGGCGGTGGCCAGATCGACGTGTTCGTCGAGGCCAACGGCTTTGCCGCAAATCTGTCGCTGCGCACCAACGGCACCAAGCAGACGGTGCAGATCAGCTCAAAGGGCGAGATCCGCGGCGTCAACATCACGATGACGAAGGGCTGAGGCCCGTCTCGCTTCGAAAGAAACACGCCCCCGGTTCTCGCGAGCCGGGGGCTTTTTGCTGACATGGACCTGCTGAGATGGATCCAATTCGCAGACATCTGCTCAAGGCCGTCGGGCTCCTCGCCGCCAGTCGCGCCTTCGCCAACGACCGGCAGGAAAAGAACATGCAGCCTTCATCGGTGAAGCCGCGTCACGTGCTCTGCTTTCTCGGCAAGGACGACAGCCTGCTGCATCCGCCAAAGGCCGTGGCCGAGACCATCGCCGATTTCGGCTTCGAGATCGACCGCACCTATTCGCAGGCAAAACCCGATGCGAATATGGTGCGTTCGTTCGGCGTGTGCTGGGACCGTGTCTTCCCGAAAGCGTGGTCTGCGTCAGACGAAGCCGCCGTGGCCAACCACAAGGCGGTCCTCTACGTGCGGAGCCCGCCGATGCATCAGCAGAAGACGGCCGCTTATTCGGCCGCGGCCCTGCAGATCGTGGACGAGATGCTCGACGCCGGCGCCGTTGCGGCGAAGGGCGAGAGCGCCGGCGTCGCTCACGGCATCGCGCGGTGGCGAGGTCTCATGGATCAGGCGCGCAAGGGCGCCTTGACCAGCCGGGGCCTGAGCATGACCCCCGCCGTCACGAAGGCCTGCCGCCTTGCCTTCGCCAAGCGCCCGCTCGCCGGTAACAGCTACTACGAGACCGTCGGCTATCACCTCGTCGGCCTGCCGGAGGTCTACGTCGCGAAATCGCGCGGCAACGAATGGTCCGCGGTGATGGCGATGGAGGAGATCGCCAACGCCATGGCCGAGCGCGGCATCGAGGCGACGCTGCGCGAGCGCAAGCTCACGCTCTCGCACGAGCAGGACTACGCGGAGGACGACTTCAAGTTCAATCCGTACGGGATCGTCCGGATCGAGGCGTGAGGCAGGGCAGCCTTAGCTGCCTCGCCGCTCAGATCGCCGGCTTGTCGGTCCCCTGCAGCTTGGCGTGCAGGTTGATCAGCCACATCGCCGTCGGCCGCAGGATGAAGAGGTCGGCGACGAGCGCCATCACCATCGAGAAGGCACTGAGCCAGCCGAACAGCCGCAGCGACGGCAGGTCGGAGAACACGGTGACGACGAGGCCGCAGGCCAGCACCACCGTGGTCAGGATCAGCGCCGGACCGACCAGCACGGTCGCCCGCTCCACCGCGAGCGCGGAGCCGACGCCCGGCTTGCTCTCGAGGCGGAGGCGGTTGAGGAAGTGGATGGTGGCGCTGAGGCCGAGCCCGAACGAGACGGTGAGCGCGACGACGCTGGCGAATTGCAGGCCCTCGCCCATCGCCCACAGCACCGTTCCCGACATCACCACCGGGAAGATGCCGGGCAGGATGCAGGCGAACATCACCACCCAGGAGCGGAAGGCAAGGCCGATGAAGATCGCGACCAGCGCGAATTCGACGGTGAGCCCGCGGTTCAGCTTCTCGATCATGCTGGCCGAGTTGCGCGCCGCGATCGCGGCAAGGCCGGTCACCGCGACCTCGTAGCCCGGATGCTTCTTGCGGACGGCGTCGAGCTCGGCATCGAGCTTGTCGACGATCGGCAGGAGCTGGCTGGAATCCTTGTCCGGCACGCGGCCGGCGACCACGACCGCGTCCTGCTCGGCGTCGATGAAGCGCCGCACCAGATGCTCGGGAATGACGCTGACATATTCCTTCAGCGTCGCGACGTCGGCGCTGCCGGCCTTTTCCGCAAGCCAGCGGCGCAGGGTTTCGACCGACCAGACATTGCCGACACCGGCCGCCTTCTCCACCGTCGCATGCACATCCGCGATGGTCTGCAGCGTCTCCGGCGAATAGAGCGATTCACCCTTGGGGAACTGGATCAGCACGTTGACCGGGTTGGCGCCGGTGAGCTTGGCGTCGAGCCGGTTGCTGGCGGCGACTGCCTGACGCTTGTCCGGCACCTGGTCGGCAAGCCGGTAGCGCGGCTCCAGATTGGCGTAGATGACGCCGAGGCCGCCGACGAACAGCACCGCGATCAGGCTGAACAGGCCGGGCCGGCCCACCATCCGCACCGCGATCCAGTAGCAGAAATTGCGCAGCGCCTGGACGCCGGCATCCGCGCTCTGGAACTTGACCGCGAACGTCTTCTCGTTGCGCACGAGCAGCACGCCGAACACCGGCACCAGCGACAGCACCGCGACCAGCGCGATGATCGTGGCGGCAAGGCCCGCCTCGCCGAACTTGCGGATCAGGTCGGAGTTGGAGAACTGCAGCGCGATGAAGGAAATGCCGGCGGTGCCGTGCGTCAGCACGCAGGCCGGGCCCACCACCAGCACCGCGTTCTTGAACGCGGTGAACTTGTCCTGGCCCGCGATCAGCCGGTCGCGCGCGGCGAAGGTGAGCTGCATCGAGTCCGAGAAGCTGATCACCATGATGAGCGGCGTCATCACGTTCAGGAACATGTTGAGATTGAAATTGGCCCAGCCGAGCGCGCCGAGCGCCAGGAGGATCGCGATCATCGGCGGGAACGCCGCGGCGACCATGAACGAGACCTTGCGGAAGAAGATGATGGCGATGATGCAGCCGGCGAGAATGCCGAGGATGTTGTAGGTCAGCCCGTCGCGCTCGACGGCATTGCGGATCTCGAGCTGCATCACCGGTACGCCGGAGAGCTGCACGTTGAGACCGGTGTCGCTGAGATCCTCCTTCATCAGGGCGCGGATGTCGCCCACGGTCTTGGTCAGCTTGCTGGACGCCACCACCTCCGGGTCGAGCGACAGGACGATCAGCGCCAGCGTGCCATCTTCCGACAACAGCTTGCCGCGGATGATCTCGTTGTTTTTGACGGTCTCGATGAACTTGTCGTAGTCGGCGCCCTCGGGCAGCTCGGGCGGGAATAGCGCCGCCGGCAGCTTGCCCGGCGCCGGCGCCTGGCGCGCCGAGAACAGCGAGACCAGCCCGCGCGTGCCTTCAACCAGTTGCAGGTCGGTGACGAAGTCGCGCAGCTTCTCCAGATTGTTCCGGGCCAGCAGGTTCTTGCCCTCGACCACGACGAGGACGTCGAATTCCTCGGCCGGGAACTTCTTCGTCACCTCTTCGTATTGATGGAATTCGCGACTGTCGGAGCGAAACAGCTGCGACAGCGAATCGTCGATCTTGATCCGGTGGATACCGAACACGGCGCCGACGATCAGGACGAGCAGGATAATGCAGGAGAGGATCGGCGCCCGGACGGCGATCAGCCCGATGCGCTCCAGCCCGAAGGCGATCGAGGACGCAGGTCCCTGCTCGACCTTGTCGACATGAACCTCATTCTCGCTGTGCTTTTCGAGCATGCCTTATCCAGTTCCTAAATCGGCTCAGTCTGAGAGCTTGTTGCGCCCCGCGAACGGCTTGAAAACGCCATACCAATGGGAGGCTTGCCCTTTGAAAATGCGCGGAAAATCGCCGCGAGGGGTTTAGCAGGTGAACCGGTCTTTTCGCAAGCAGGCGAAGTGTGGCCAAATCGATCAAGAAGTGGCGATCTGGGCCCGGGTTGCCCGTCATTCGGGCAAGGCCGTGCCAATTCGACGCGGCGCGCGCTCTGCGCTCTCATCCTTCAGCGCCACGCCGCTGACCTGCCGGGCCAGCCCTTCGCGGACCAGCCAGGCGATCTTGAAGGCGGCCTCGTCGTAGCTCAACCCAGCATCGTGAATGTTGGACACGCAATTTCGCTCGGCGTCGGTGCGGCCGGGCTTCGGCGCAAAGGTCAGATAGGCGCCGAGGCTGTCGGGCGCCGACAGGCCCGGCCGCTCGCCGATCAGCATCAAGGCCATGCGCGCACCGAGAATGGCGCCGATCTGGTCGCCGAGCGCGACGCGCGCGCCTGAGGCGACGACGACATGGCCGACCGCGACGTCGTCCCCTTCCGCGAGCAGCGGCAGCAGGCGCCTCACCAGGGCCACCGCATGGGCGTGGACCGCCGCCGCGGACAGGCCGTCGCCGATCACGAGCGCAAGCCGGCACGGCGCCGAGGCCGCTCGCGCCAAAACCTCGGCCGAGCCGGGGTCGAGCCGCCGTCCCAGATCCGGCCGCCGCAGATAGTCCCTGCGGTCGACCGCATGGCTCCTCACCTCGGTGACGGCAAGTCCCAGCGCGCCGAGATCGGCGAGCAAACGCGGCGCATCGAAGGCGGCATGCACGGCATCGCGGGCGCGGGCATGATCGAGCGTGAAATCGAGCAGCGCCTTGGTCGGCACGCTCGCGCCGCTGCGCCCGAGCGCAACGCGCGCGGGCGTGAACGCCCGCAGATCGAGGGTCGGACGGCGCGGCAGGGCCGGATCAGACATGTCGCATCATTCGGCGGGAACGGCGGCCTCGCGCAGCCGGATCGAGTAGTTCGAGGCGTTCTGCCTGCCGCTGGAGGCCGCGCGCGCAAAGGTGATGAGGTGGTGCGCGATCAGGGTGCATCCGATCAGGCCTTCGAGATCGCCGCGCTTGATGCGCCCCAGCGCGAACTTCCAGAACACGCGCTTGTAGTCGCCGAGCACGCCGACCTTCCAGAAGATGTTACGCAGCATGACGAGGCCACGCCTGATGTTGGCCCAGGTCTTCATCTCGTCCGGAGTCGGCACCTCGAGGCGGTGCACGTAGACGTGGTCGCATTGATACTGGAAGCGCTCAAACACCTTCTCGGGCTCGTAGGCGACGCCCATGCAGTGCTTCCACGACGCGACGACATCGTCATAGGGCAGCAGGAAGTCGACATTGGAATCGCGGCCCTCGTCCTCGATCAAGCGGCCCTCGCGCTCCAGCCGGTCCCACAGCGGCGTCTTCGGCAGCGCCTGCAGCAGGTTGATGGTTAGCAGCGGAATCCGCGACTCCTCGACGAAGTCGAGCAGCACCTCCGACGTGTTCGGCTTGTCGGTGTCGAGACCCATGATGATGCCGGACACCACCTCCATGCCGTAGGAGTTGATAGTCCGCACGCCCTCGAGGATCGGGACCATCATGTTGTGGTCCTTCTGCATCGCCAACAGCGCGTCGGGATCGGGCGTCTCGATGCCGCAGAAAATGGTGATGAAATAGGCCTCGCGCATCTTCTCGAGGATCTCGGGGCGCTTGGCGATGTTGAGCGTCGCTTCGCAGGCGAGCCGCACCACGTAGCCGGTCCGCTTCTGCCATTCGATCAGATGCGGCAGCAAATCCAGCGCCGCCTTGCGGTTGCCGATGAAATTGTCGTCGACGAAATAGACCGTGTCCGTCATGCCGCATTCGCGCAGGCGGTCGAGCTCGGCGATGATCTGCTCCGGCGCTTTGAGGCGTGGATTGCGGCCGTAGAGGCCGGGGATGTCGCAGAACTCGCACTGATAGGGACAGCCGCTGGAATACTGGATGCTGCCGAGCATGTATTTCTTCACGTCGGCAAGTTCGTAGGCCGGGATCGGAAACTCCGTCATCGGCACGCGGTCCTTGGTGGTGAGCACCACCTGTTCCTCAGGACGCGTGGTGTCGCGCGACAGGATCTCGATCAGCCGGTTGGTGGCATCGCCGAGCTCGCCGACATGGAGATAGTCGAACGACGGGTAATAGTCGGGACAGGCGCTGACGGAGGGACCGCCGAGCGCGACCGGCAGATCGAATTCATGCGCGCGGCGGCAGATGTCGTTCATCTGCTGGCGCTGGATGTGCATGCCGCTGACGAAGACCACCTCGGCCCACTCGAACTCCTCCCTGGTCGTGCGACGCAGGTTCTCGTCGACGAATTTGACCTGCCAATCCTGCGGCAGATAGGCGGAAATCAGCAGCAGCCCCTGCGGCGGCATGAAGGCACGGACACCATCGGTCAGGGGATAGGAGTGCTCGAACGTCCCGAACGACGAGGTGTAGCGCGGAAAAACACAGAGGATCCGGCGGGACGTTCCGTTACTTTCAGCTCGCATCAAAGCTCCCCCGCCACGCTCGACCTGGTTGCGGAAATTGCCAGCCAGACACATAGCGTAATGCTGCCGCCGGAATTTCTCAATATTGTGGCACAAGCATAATTCCCGGAATGACCGATAGTTTCCTCGGGAAGACCAGCGCCCTTACGCGATCAGCCGCGAGGCAAAATCGGGCAGCAGGCCTGCATCGCCGGCAAGACGGAAATCGGCGCCCGTAATGCCCGAGCGCGCCAGCCAGTCGTCGAATTCCGGCGCGCGGCGCAGACCGAAGACGTCACGGACATAGAGCGCGTCGTGAAAAGACGTCGACTGGTAGTTCAGCATGACGTCGTCGGCGCCGGGCACGCCCATGATGAAGGTGACGCCGGCGGCGGCGAGCAGCGTCAGCAGAGTGTCCATGTCGTCCTGGTCCGCCTCGGCATGGTTGGTGTAGCAGATGTCGATCCCGAGCGGCAGGCCGAGCAATTTGCCGCAGAAATGATCCTCCAGCCCGGCGCGGATGATTTCCTTGCCGTCATAGAGATATTCCGGGCCGATGAAGCCGACCACGCTGTTGACCAGCAGCGGGGCAAAGGCGCGGGCGACCGCATAGGCGCGCGCCTCGCAGGTCTGCTGGTCGACGCCGTGATGGGCGCCCGCCGACAGCGCCGAGCCCTGGCCGGTCTCGAAATACATCACGTTCTGCCCGACGCTGCCGCGCCGCTGCGACAGCCCGGCCTCCTGCGCCTCCTTCAGGAGCGCAAGGTCGATGCCGAAACTGCGATTGGCAGCCTCGGTGCCGGCCACCGACTGGAAGACGAGGTCGACCGGGACGCCCTGCCCGATCAGCGACAGCGTCGTCGTGACATGGGTCAGCACGCAGCCTTGCGTCGGGATCTTCAGCCGCGTGATGATCTCGTCGAGCAGCCGCAGCAATTGCGCGATGACGGCCGGATCGTCGCTGGCGGGATTGATGCCGATGCAGGCATCGCCGGCACCGAGCAGGATGCCGTCGAGGATCGAGGCGGTGATGCCCCGGGCATCGTCGAACGGATGGTTGGGCTGCAGCCGCGTGCTCATCCGCCCCTTCAGGCCGATGGTGTTGCGGAAGGCGGTGGTGACCTCGCATTTCCGCGCCGCCAGGATCAGATCCTGATTGCGCATCAGCTTCGACACCGCCGCTGCCATCTCCGGGGTGATGCCGCCCGCCAGCTTGCGCAGGACCTCCGGCGTCGCCGCATCCGACAGCAGCCAGTCGCGGAAGCCGCCGACCGTCAGGGATGCCACCGGCGCGAAGGCCTTGGCGTCATGGCTGTCGATGACGAGGCGGGTGACCTCGTCGGCCTCGTAGGGAATCACGGCTTCCTGCAGGAATTGGCCGAGCGGAACGTCGGCGAGCGCCATTCGCGCCGCGATCATCTGCTCGGCAGTGTCGGCGGCGATCCCGGCCAGCCGGTCGCCGGAGCGCGGCGGCGTCGCCCTGGCAAGGAGGTCGCGCAAGTCCGGGAAGGTGTGGGTCGTGGCGTCGATGGTGTGGCGGTAGACCAAGGGTCTCTCCGGGGTGCGTCGGCCGGTGGCCGACCTAAGACTATCCTGAAACTCTACCTTCGGATCAAGACGCTGAAATATCTTATCTTTCCTACGACCAAGGACGAAGGGAGCCAGTGGCCGCGTTAACGCCGCATCCATCTTCGTTCTGCATAGTTTTGCATCAAATTCAAACGACCCCGCTCCCCGGCCGCTTCAGGCCAATCCGGGCCCCTGAACACCATGACATCAGACCGATCTGGGAATGCCGCCAAGCTGGCCGGCCGTTTCACGCTCGCCACCAAGCTCTATGCGATCTTCGCGCTGTTCGCGCTGCTGACGGCGGCGATCGCGATGCTGTCCGACTACAACAGCCGCCGCGGCGCCGACCTGACCAGCGCGATCGAGACGGCGAACGCCGCCGCGCTGAACGTCGAGCGCGTCAACTCGCTGGTCTATGCGGTCGTGATGGAATCGCGCGGCGTCTACATGTCGACCGAGCCCGCCGTGGTGAAGAAATACGGCGAGGGCCTGCTCAAGTTCAACGCCCAGATCCTCGACGTCGTCAAGCGCTGGGAGACCATCGTCAAAGCCGACGATGCCGAGCAGTTCGCCACCTTCAAGAAGCGCATCGAGCAGTTCGTCGAGTTCCGCAAGGAGCTGGTGCGCCGCGGCGTCGAGATCAATGCGGCCGCGGGCCGCGAGTGGGGCGATAACGACGCCAACCGCACCGTGCGCTCGGCGCTGAACAAGGATCTCGAGGCGCTGTCCAAGGTCTATGCCGAGCGCGCCAAGCAGATCGCGCGTGAGACTGAAACCAATCGCACCCTGTCCTTCGTGCTGACCTGCCTCGGCGGCGTGGCGCTGGCCCTGGTTGTGATCGGCATCGTCATCATCGCCCGCTCGGTCGCCCGGCCGCTCGCAGCGATCACCGCGACCATCAAGCAGGTCGCCGACGGGACCGAGAATGTGGTGGTGCCGCACTCCGGCCGCGCCGACGAGATCGGCGCACTGGCGCGCGCGATCCAGGTCTTCCAGGAGGCCATGGGCCGCAACCGCAACCTCGCCTCGCAGGTCTCGCAGGACTCTGCCGCGCGCGAGGAGCGCGCGCGTCACATCGAGCAATCCGTCGAGGAGTTTCGCGGGGCGATCGGCGCGATCATGCGCGGCCTGAGCGACAACGCCTCCACCATGCGCGAGACCGCGCAGACCATCACCCGCGTCACCGCGGATGCCTCTAGCCGCGCCGGCACGGCGGCGAACGCCACCGAGCAGGCCTCGCACAACGTCACGGCGGTGGCGGGCGCCGCCGAGGAGCTGTCGGCCTCGGTGGTGGAGATCGGCCGCCAGGTGCGGCAGAGCGCCGGCGCGGTCGAGCAGACCGGCCAGCGCACCGAGAAGTCGATCTCCGAGATCGAGAGCCTTGCCGCGGCGACGCAACGCATCGACGGCGTGCTCAATCTGATCCAGGCGATCGCCGAGCAGACCAATCTGCTGGCGCTGAACGCCACCATCGAAGCCGCCCGCGCCGGCGACGCCGGCCGCGGCTTTGCCGTGGTCGCGCATGAAGTGAAGGCGCTTGCAGGCCAGACCGCCAAGGCCACCGCGGAGATCAGCGAGAACGTCTCGATGATCCAGGCCTCGACCCGCAACGCGGTCGATGCCGTGCGCGAGATCGGCGGAGCGGTGCGCGAGATCAACGAGGTCACCTCGGCGATCGCCGGCGCCATCGGCCAGCAGGACGCCGCCACGCGCGAGATTTCCTCCAACGCGCAAAGCGCAGCGCAGGGCAACGAGACGCTGGTCGCCAACATCACCTCGCTGCGCGACGCCATCGGCGAGACCGACACGGCGGCAGCCTCGGTGCTGACGGCGGCGGGCAGCCTGACCGAGACCGCGGACACGCTGTCGCGCGAGGTGGAGAAGTTCTTCCAGAACCTGCGCGCAGGCGCGGCGGACCGCCGCATCGCCAGGGCGGGATGATCAAGGCGGGATGACGGCGCGTCCGCCGCTACAAAGTCGGCGGCGAGCCTCCTCCAAACAAAAAAGTGCGAAACAACCCCATGCACAGTAGACGGGGTCAGCATTATCAATGGCTTGGCGGCCGGGTGGCGGCTGCTGATTTTTCGAAGTCCGTCCTAAGCGGAAATGGACAGCAATGCTGAGCTTGCGCCGTTTCGCCATGTCCGCGACGGCTCACAGCATCTAACAACGCCTAACGAGCTATCGGCCGGCCTCCACGCCATGTTGGAGAGCCAGACGAAGGAGTGTCCTGCCCCGCAGGCGCCGATCGCCTGAGGCCAGGAGGCACTCCGATGCCCATGCCATCCAATTCGTCATCCAGTTCGTCATCCAATTCGGAAATCATCATCGACAGAGATCGGCGCACGCTGCTCGGCACCGCTGCGATTGGAGTTGCGGCGGCGATTTCCGCGAGCGTGTTTCCCGCGCACTGGGCGCTGGCGGCCGACGAGAGCGTCATTCGCCCCTTCCGTATCGACATTCCCGAGCAGGATCTCGTCGAGCTTCGCCGTCGCGTGCTGGCGACACGCTGGCCCGACCGCGAGACCGTTTCCGATCAGTCCCAGGGCATCCCGCTGGCGAAGCTGCAGTCGCTCGTGCACTATTGGGGCACGGGCTACGACTGGCGCAAGATCGAAGCGAAGATGAACGCGCTTCCGCAATTCGTCACAACGATCGACGGGATCGACATTCATTTCATCCATGTCCGCTCCAGACATCCCAATGCGCTCCCTGTCGTGATCACCCACGGCTGGCCGGGATCGGTGTTCGAGCAGCTCAAGGTGATCGATCCGCTCACGGATCCGACGGGCCATGGCGGACGGCCTGAAGACGCGTTCGACGTGGTGATCCCCTCGATGCCCGGCTATGGATTCTCGGGCAAGCCGCGCGACACCGGCTGGGGTCCTGAGCGCACGGCGCGCATCTGGGCAGACCTGATGAAGCGGCTGGGTTACACCCATTACGTCGCCCAGGGCGGCGACTGGGGTTCGCCCGTCTCCAGCGCGATGGCGCGGCTGGCGCCGGCAGGCTTGCTCGGCATTCACATCAACTTGCCGGCGATCGTCCCGCCCGAGATCGCCGCGATCCTCGCCGCCGGCGGCCCTGCCCCGGCGGGACTGTCCGAGAAGGAACGCACGGCATTCGAAGCATTCAGCGCGGCGGCCAGGATGGGCAACCGGTCGTATGCGGTGATGATGGGAACGAGGCCGCAGACGGTCGGCTACGGCTTGACGGATTCTCCCGCGGGACTGGCGGCCTGGATGCTCGGTCATCCAGGCTTCTCGCAGTGGAATTACGATGGCACCGACCCTGAGAAGTCCCGCGACGAGGTGCTGGACGACATCACGCTCTACTGGCTGACGAACAGCGCGATTTCATCGGCGCGACTTTACTGGGAATACGGCGGGCGCAGTCCCGCTCTCGCCGCCCCCGAGAAGACCGCGGAGATCTCGCTCCCGGTGGCCATCACCGTCTTTCCCGGCGAGAGCTATCAAGCCCCGGAGACCTGGGCCCGGCGCGCCTATCGCAACCTCACCTACTTCCACGAGGTCGACAAAGGCGGTCATTTTGCGGCCTGGGAGCAGCCCGAGCTTTTTTCCGCGGAGCTGCGCGCCGCATTCAAACCGCTTCGGCGCGCGAGCTGACGCACTCCTGCGCTTTGGCGCGCATGATGCAGCGGACGACGGGCGTCCGCTGCATCGTCGCAGCTCGGCTGGACAGGCCGCCGATAGAAGCCAATCAGCTCACCGTCATTTCCCGTCGAGGAAAGCCCGCACCTTGCTCACGGTCTGCGCCGGCTGCTCTTCCATGATCCAATGTCCGGAGCCGGTGACGATGCCGCCGTCAACCTTGGTGCCGACTTCGCGCATGATCGCCACTTGCTGATCGCCAAACGACTTTTCAGCGCCGAGGGCCAGGATCGGCATGTTCAACTTGGTCCCGGCAAAAACCTTGTTGTCCGTGGCGTCCTTCCCAAACGCTGCAAACTGCTCGAAGGCGTAATGCATGTTGCCTGGCCTGGCGTAGAGTTTCGCATAATGGTTGCGCGTCGCTTCGTCGATGGCCTTCGGGTCGGCCGACAGCTCATTGTAGAACCGGTCGAGATAGATGCGCTCGCGGCCCTTGACCAGGCGGTCGACGTCAGGGCCGCGGAAGTTGAAATGCCACAGCATGGGGCTTTTCAGGATTTCGTCCCAGGGCCCGATGCCGGGCAGCGGCGCGTCGATGACGACCCATTTGGTGATGCGGTCGGGATATTGCGCCGCGAGCGCATAGCCCACCATGTTGCCGATGTCGTGCGTCACCAGATCGGCTTTCTGGACGTTGAGCTTGTCCATGACCATGGCGATGTCGACGCCCTGGTTTTTCTTGTCGTAGCCGCCTGGGGCTTGAGACGACAGCCCCATGCCGCGCAGGTCCGGAACGATCACGGTGTGGTCCTTGTAAAGTGCCTTGGCGAGCGGCGCCCACATGTCGCCTGTATCGCCAAAGCCGTGCAGGAGCACGACCGCCGGTCCCTTCCCGCCGACGCGGACATGCAGGGTGACGCCGTTGACCGAGATGCGCTGGATTTTGAAATCCGCGGGAAAGGGCTCCACTGCTGCAAGCGCGGATCGGCCGCTGCAGATGATCAGGATCGTCAGGATCGAGGCGAAGATTGCCGCGATGGATCGCGCGCCGGACGTCCGGCGGCTCGGGGCGAAACTGCACATTGTTGACCTGCTCGCTCTTGTGCCGAGCGCAACAACGTCGGCAATGCACGCATTGAAGTGATCCCGTCATCCAAGCATACCATGCTACCTATGACCAGATACTTCCGCGCATTGGGCCAGTCCCGGAGAAGCTGTCTGCCTATCCCATCACCCCGCCGCGCTTGATCAGCTCCTTGCCGACAGCGGCCAGATGCACCTGGTCCGGCCCGTCGCCGATGCGGATGAAGCGGGCGTAGACGTAAGCACGCGCCAGGAACGTATCCTGCGAGACGCCGGCGGCGCCGTGGATCTGGATGGCGCGGTCGATGACACGGGCGGCCATGCCGGGCACCACGATCTTGGCCGCCGCGATCAGGTCGCGCGCGGCCTTGTTGCCTTCGCGGTCCATCTTGTCGGCGGCTTGCAGCGTCAGGAGCCGCGCCTGCGCGATCTCGCAGAACGAGTTTGCGATATCCTCGCGCACCGAGCCCTGCTCGGCGAGCGGCCTGCCGAACGCGACGCGGGAGACGGCGCGCTGGCACATCAATTCGAGCGCGCGCTGGGCGCAGCCGATCAGCCGCATGCAATGGTGGATGCGGCCGGGCCCGAGCCGCCCCTGCGCGATCTCGAAACCGCGGCCTTCGCCGAGCAGGATGTTTTCCGCGGGCACGCGGACATTGTCGTAGACGATCTCGGGGTGGCCGCTAGGGGCGTCGTCATAGCCATAGGTGAGCATGTCGCGGACGATGCGGACGCCGGGCGTGTTCCTGGGCACCAGGATCATGGATTGCTGGCGGTGGCGGTCGGGATCGTCGGGCGCGGTCTTGCCCATCACGATCAGGATCTCGCAATCCTCGTTCATCGCGCCTGAGGTGAACCATTTGCGGCCGTTGATGACGTAGTCGTCCCCATCGCGCGTGATGGCGCACTGGATGTTGGTGGCATCGCTGGAGGCGACCTGCGGCTCGGTCATCGAGAAGCCGGAGCGGATGCGCCCCTCCAGGAGCGGCTTCAGCCAGCGCTCCTGCTGCGCCCTGGTGCCGTAGTTTGCGAGCACCTCCATGTTGCCGACATCGGGCGCGGAGCAGTTGAAGACCTCGGGTGCCCAGAGGATGCGGCCCATGATCTCCTTCACGGGCGCGTATTCGAGATTGGTCAGACCGGGGCCGTGCTCGCCGGAGAGAAACAGATTCCACAGCCCCTGCTCCCGCGCCAGCCGCTTCAGGTCCTGGAGCACTTGCGGCGTCTTGTAGCGCGCGGCCTCCGGCTTGACCTGCTCGTAATAGAGGTCCTCGACCGGCTCGACATGTGTCCGCATGAACTGGCGGACGCGGTCCTGGAGTTCCAGCGAACGGGCGGAGTGTTGAAAGTCCATTTTAATCCTCCCGCTCGCCGACACTCGCGTCAGTCTCGTAGGGTGGGCAAAGCGAAGCGTGCCCACGTTCCTGCTTCCATCTTGAGTAGCGGTGGGCACGGCGCAAGGGCGCCTTTGCCCACCCTACGATTCCGAATTCGCGGGGAGAGCTCTGCCCCTCACGTCCCTTTCAGCAATTCACTCGCCACCACCCAGTCGTTGCCGTCGAACTGCAGCATGTAGCCGTCCTTGATCGGGCGGAAATCCTGCGGCGTGGTGTTGAGCGTGATGCCGGGCATCAGCAGCGACAGCGGCACGTTCTTCAGGTTCGCCGCCTGCGCCATGATGTTCTCGCGCGTCAGATTGTCCTTGCACTGCTTCAGCAGCACCACCAATGCCTCGGCGACGGTGTAGCCATAGAGGCCGGCGACGTTGTTGACGTCGGCATTGGGCAGGCGCTTCTTCATGAAGTCGATATAGGCCGTCATCGCCGGATCGTCCTTCGGCGTCTCGACGAACGGCTTGAGCGCGCCGAGCGAGAGCACGCCCTTGCCGGCATCGAGCCCGGCCGGGACCATCACGGTCGCCTTGTTGGCGCAGCCGGAGGCAAGGAAGCGCGTCGGCTGCCAGCCGACCTCATGAGCTTTCCGGATCGCCTGCGCACAGGCGCGCGGCGTCACCGAATAGATCATGAAGACGTCGGCCTTGGTGTTCGCCAGCGTCAGCACCTGGGAATCGACGGTGGGGTCCGCGACCTCGAAGCTCGAGGCCATCGCGATCGCCTTGTCGGCGTCAGCGCCGAGCGCCTCCTTGACACCGCGAAGATATTCCTTGCCGGCATCGTCGTTCTGATAGAGCACGGCGAAGCGCGCGTTCGGGTTCTTAGCGCGCGCATAGGCGACGTCGATCGCGGCCTCGCTGGTGTAGTTCGGCGCCCAGGGCAGCGCCATCGACCACGGCATGTTGGCGGGATCGTTCCATTTCGAGGCCGAGCTGATCAGGAACAGCTGCGGCACCTTGTTGCTGTTGAGATATTTTGCGATCGCCGAGCTCGGCGCCGTGCCCATGGTCGCGAAGATGAAGGCGACGCCGTCGCCCTCGACGAGGCGCCGCGCCGCCTCCATGGTCTTGGGCGGCGAGAACGCATCGTCCAGCGAGATCAGGTTGAGCTTGCGGCCGCCAACCCCGCCCTTCTCGTTGACCTCGTCGAAATAGGCCGCGATGACCCTGCCCGTGATGCTGAGCGGCGAGGCCGGCCCGCTATAGGGCATGGTGTTGCCGATCTTGATCTCGGTGTCGCTGACGCCGGGACCGTAGGATTTTTGCGCGGAGACTGGCGTGGACAGGCAGGCGGCAGCGAGCGCTGCGGCCAGGGCCAAGGCGGCTTTCATGGTTTCTCCCCGGTGATCATCGTCCGCGCGAGGCGACCGCGCGGCGTGCTGCTTTTTGTCAGCGTGCCAGATCAGCGGAGTTCCGCAAGATGGTCTTGCGTCGAGTTGCTGATGGCTCAGCCGCGCCGCTTCAAGCTGAAGCCCAGGCTGATCCAGCCCGCTCCCGCCATGATCAGGTCGAGGCCGAGGAACAGGCCGAGGATGTAGACGCTGTTCACCGGCCAGCGCGCGACGATCAGGAGGCCGAGCAGCAGCGTGATGGCGCCCGACAGCGCCACCCACACCCACGGGCTTTCACGCTTCATGTTGAAGGCGAGAAACAGCCGGACGGCGCCCGAGGCGATCAGCGAGGCGCCGAGAAACAGCGTCAGCAGAACGGCCGCGAATAGCGGATTCTCGAAGGTGAGAAATCCCGCGACGACGTAGAGCACGCCGAGCAAGGCCCAGACCAGGAACTTGCCCCAGCTCTTCATCTGGAATGCGCCGATAATTTCGGCAGCGCCGGCGACGATCATCATCGCGCCGACCACGATCACGCTCGCCACCGTCGCCATCACCACGCTGCCGAGCGCGACGAAGCCGGCGATGAGATAGACGAAGCCGAGCGCGACGATCCAGCCCCATTTGGCATGCAGGGCGGCAATGCCGGAGCCGAGGCTCGCATGGTGAGACGTATCCGAAGCACTTGTCATGGCGGTCACTCCTGCATGCGCAGCCCGGAACGCGGCCGAAACCAGCACGCGCCGCTCCAGGACGATAGCCAGCAGAGCAGCGGCAGCCATGCGCGACATTGACGCAAATCAAGGGAATACGGCGCTTCAGGTGCGGGACCGCTCCATCTCGAGCTCGGCCTTGAGGTTGTCGAGATCGCGGTAGATCGAAGCAACCGCGAGCACGCGGCCGTCCTTGCGGTACTTCAACAGGCAGTCCTTGCCGCCGATGCTGCCGTCGATCGCGATCTCGTCAAAGCTCTCGGCGTGGCCGACATAGTTGATCGGCACGTCGTAGTGTTGCGACCAGAAGAACGGCACGGCGTCGAAGCGCTCGCGCTTGCCGAGCATGTTGCGCGCCGCGGTCTGGCCCTGGCGTTCGGCAACGACCCAATGCTCGACGCGGATGCTCTGCCGCGAATGCGGATCGGGCCAGCGCGCGATGTCGCCGGCCGCGAAAATGCCGGCGACACTGGTTTCGAGATATTCGCTCACGCTGACACCGCGATCCGCCGCAAGCCCGGCGTGCTCGGCCAGCGCAAGGCGCGGCCTGACGCCGATGCCGACCACGACGAGGTCGGCTTCGATGACAGCTCCGCTCTTCAGCGTGGCGCGGTTGCCGTCGAGCTTTTCGACGGTGTCCTTGAGGTGAAAGATCACGCCGTTCTCTTCATGGAGCGACCGGACGAAGTCGCCCATCTCGGAGCCGAGCACCTTCTGCATCGGCCGCTCTTCCGGCGCGACCACGTGCACCTCGATCTTGCGCGCCCGCAAGGACGCCGCGACTTCGAGGCCGATGAAGCTGGCGCCGATCACCAAAGCGCGCCTGGCACTCCCCGCGGCCTTGATGATGGCGCGGCTGTCGGCGACCGAGCGCAAGGTGTGGACATGCGGCTGGTCGGCGCCCGGGATCTGCAGCTTGACCGGCTCGGCACCGGTCGCGAGCAGCAGCCGGTCGAACGGGAGTTTGTCGCCATTGCCGAGCGTGACATTGCGCGCCTTCGCATCGATGGCGGAGACATCAGTGTTGAGCCTGAGATCGATGCCCGCGTCCCGATAAAAATCCTCGCCCCGCAGCGGCAGCCAATCCTCCGGTGCGTTGCCCGCGAGATAATCCTTGGAGAGGTTGGGCCGGTCGACCGGCATCGCGCCGTCATCGCTGAGCATGGTGATGGCGCCGGCAAAGCCCTCGCGCCGGAGCGTCTCGGCGGCTGCGAATCCGGCTGCGCCGCCGCCGACGATCACGAATTTCTCCGGCGTCGGCGCGCTGCGATGAGCGGTCGACGGCTTGGGCGCCTCGCGCTTGCGCCGAACGATGATGTTGTCCCGATCGCGCGCGACCTCCCACACCGCCAGCGCGTTCAGCGCCGGCGGGCGGGTGGCTTCGCCCGTGCGCAAGGAGAAGCAGGCATGATGCCAGGGACAGCGGATGGTGTCGCCCACCACCAGGCCCTCGGCGAGCGGCCCGTGGTAGTGGCTGCAGGCCGGCTCGATCGCAAAAATCTCGCTGCCGGCCTGCACCAGCAGGACGTCTTCCTCGCCGACATGACCGAGCAGTTTGCCATCCCTAAACGCGGTCAGCGACACGCCTTTGCTCAGGTCGGGTCCGCTCGGCTTGTTGTTCTCGGTCATGGCGCCGTCTCCTTGAGCAGCCGCGGGTCAATCGTCCGAATTGGCGAGCCCCAACAGTTCCTGGCGCGTCAGCGCATTGTCGCGGAACACGCCCAGCATGCGGCTGGTGACGAGATCGGTCCCGGGCTTGTGCGCGCCGCGCGTGGTCATGCAGTGATGCGTTGCCTTGATGATGACGCCGACGCCTTCAGGCTTGAGCACGTCGTTGATGGTATTGGCGATCTGCGCGGTCATCTTCTCCTGGATCTGGAGGCGCTTCGCGTAGATGTCCACCACGCGCGCAAGCTTGCTGATGCCGACGACACGGCCCTGCGGGATATAGGCGACCCAGGCGCGGCCGACGATCGGCGCCATGTGGTGCTCGCAATGGCTCTCGAAGCGAACGCCGCGCAGGACGATCATCTCGTCATAGCCTTCGATCTCCTCGAAGGTCTTTTGCAGGATTTCCGTCGGATCCCGCGCATAGCCGGAAAAATACTCTTCGAAGGCACGTGCGACCCGGTCCGGCGTTTCACGCAGACCGTCGCGCGCGGGATCGTCACCGGCCCAGCGGATCATGGTCCGGATCGCCTGCTCGACCTCCGACCTGTCGGGCCGTTCGGCCGGCGCCTGCGCCACCGCGACACGTTCCAGCTTGCGCACTTGTGACTTCATCGAGATCCTCCCCTGCAACGAGCCGCATACAGAAGCGACCCTCAGCTTGGACGGCTGCAATCGCAAAAGGTTCCCAGGATCAGGAAAAATCGGAGGGACGGCAGACAAGCCAGCTGGCCGGACGAGAAACGGCCTTTATGAGGCCGCTTCCCGGACCTCGACCACCGCCTGCGCCCATTCGGCCGGCCGCTCCTGCGGCAGATTATGACCGGCATCGGTGAAGACGCGCCGCTCGAATGGGCCCTCGAACTTGCGCGCGTGATGAGCGGTGCCGGGATTGACGCCGTCGCTGTCGCCGTCGATCGCGATAGCCGGGACGCGGATCGGCGGTTGGCCCGTGAGCTTCGCCTCGATCGCGGCATAAGCGGGGTCGCCCTCGACCAGCGCGTAGCGGTGGCGGTAGGAGTGGATCACGACGTCGACGAAATCAGGATTGTCGAACGACACCGCGCTCCGTTCGAACGTCGTGTCGTCGAACGCCCATTTCGGCGACCACATCGCCCAGAGCTGGCGGGCAAAGCCGCGCCGGTTGCGCTCCAGCGCGCGGCGGCCGCGCTCGTTGTGGAAGAGATATTGATACCAGAGCGCAGCCTCTTCCGGCGGCGAGGCCGGCTCCATGGCGCGGGCGATGTCCTGGATGTTGTAGGAATTGCCGGAGACGAGGGCGATCACGCGCTCCGGGTAGAGCGCTGAGACCACGCAGGCCGCGCGCCCGCCCCAGTCATAGCCGCCGACAACGGCACGCTCGATGCCGAGCGCGTCCATGAAGGCCAGAAGATCGGCCCCGAGCGCCGCCTGCTCGCCGGAGCGCGGCGTCGTCGGAGAACGAAAACGCGTCGGCCCATAGCCGCGCAGCCAGGGCACCAGCACCCGCGCGCCGGCTTCGGCAATGATCGGCGCGGTCTCGGCATAGGCGTTCACGTCATAGGGAAAGCCGTGGCCCATGATGCAGGGCCAGCCATCCGGCGCGCCGTATTCGCGATAGGCGATGTCGAGGATATCCGTGGTGACGGTTTTTTGTTGCATGATTTGCCTGCGGATCTGGTCGCTGTCGTAGCCCGTATGGAGCCAAGCGGAATACGGGATTTACGGATGCGGGCGCCCCCGCATTTCGCTTCGCTCCATGCGGGCTACAAGAAACGAGGGCTCGACCTATCTCTGCGGGCCGGACAGCGAGATGTCGCGCTCGGCGCGGAAGACGTTGCTGTAGAGATTGGCGATCCATTGCCGGCCGATCTCGGTCTTGTTGAGGTAGCCGATCTCGGTCTGGATGTGCGGCGCGACGCTGTTCCAATAGAATTGTGGATAGCGGTTCACGATGTCGGCCGGCGAATCGTAGCCGAGCTGGCGATTGATGCCGACCTCCTCGAACTCGTAATAGAGCGCGTTGGCCTTGCGCAGATAGTTGGGATCGCCGAGCTGGCCGATGAAATCGGCGGCGCGCAGGATCGAGGCATCGACGTCATACTCATGGCCTTCCTGGGCCGGAAAGCGCGTTCCCTCGATAGCGCGGGCGATGCGTTCAGGATCGAGGCCGGGAATGTGCTGCAGCCGCCGCGAGACATAGAGCTTCGAGCGGTCGACGTGATACATCATCAAGCTGGCGTCCGACGCACCGCGCGGCAATGAGATCTTGGTGTCGGCGGCATCGATGACAAAGCCGTCGATGTCATCCTCCTCGAACAGGCCGCGGACATAGCCGATATCGTGAGCGAGGCAGGCGATCAGGACATGGACGTAGTCCTCAGCCGTCAGATGGGTATGGAGACTTCGGCCACTGAGGATCGAATGGCCCGCGAGCGTCACCAGCATCGTATGTTCGATATTGTGGTAAAGTGCATCGCTGTTACCGATACATTCCATCGCCGTGCGGGTTGCGCTCTCGACCATGCTTGCAGCGGTCTCGCCGTACCGACGCCGCATAAACGTACCCAGCAGCTTCTCCAGGGATTCAGCCGCCAGTCTCGGCAACGTCATCATGGATGCAGCCCCGCGTGTCGGTGGTGTCCCATGTCAGCTCCCGAAGTCTCGTTCTTGTCCTCGACGCAACGACCCAGCATAGCCCATCTTGGGCCGAGTGACCAAACCCCCGGGAACGCGATTACGGAAATATGTTACCGTTGTGCTATGCAAGATCGCGGTTGCGATGAAGGCGCGGCACATCCGGGCAGCGAGCCCGGCCGACGGGGCCGCTTTTATTCCACCAGCACCACGTCCACGGCGACTCCGAGCTTCTGCTTCGGCGAGCCGACGATGATGCCGTCGACCGGCGAGACGTCGGAAAAGTCGCGCCCGACCGCAAGCACGATATGGTCGTTGCCGATCAAGAGATCGTTGGTCGGGTCGAAATCGACCCAGCCAAGCTCCGCCCCGCACCAAAGCGACACCCAGGCATGGGTGGCATCGGCGCCTTGCAGGCGGGCCTGGCCCGGCGGTGGAATGGTGCGCAGGTAGCCGCTGACATAGGCCGCCGGCAGACCGAGCCCGCGCAGCCCTGCGATCATCACATGGGCAAAGTCCTGGCAGACGCCGTGGCGCTTGTCGAAGACCTCGTTCAGCGGCGTCGAGATCACGGTGGCCTTGGGGTCGTAGCGAAACTCGGTGCGGATGCGATGCATGAGATCGACCGCGCCCTCGAGGATGCCCGCGCCCGGCGCAAAGCTCGTCCCCGCATAGGCGCTGACCGGACGCAGCACCGGCACCAGCGGGCTCGCAAAGACATAGCCGACCGGCGAGGACGGCCCGAGGCTGGTCGCCTCGAAGGCGATGTCGCGGATGCTCTCCCAGCCCGGGCTGCCCGCATCGCGCGCCGGCGGCCGGCGCGACACCGCCACGCGCGACCGCGAGTCGATCCGCAAGTTGCGATGGGAGGCCTCGATCACGATGCTCTCGGTCAGCGTGCCGAAGAAATCGCGCCGGACGTTGCGTTCGGCGGGGCGCGGACGAATCTCCACCTTGTGCGAGATCAGCTCCTGCCCGCCGCCGCTCCTGGGCTCCAGCCGCAGCGTGCAGCGGGCGAAGCTGACCGGATTCTCGTATTCGTAGGTGGTGACGTGACGGATGTCGTAGATCACGCCAGCCCCGTCAGCTTTTCCGGCCGGGCGGCATTGGGGCCATGCGGGAAGTAGTGCTGCCCGATCGCCTCGGCGAGGCTGAGCAGGTCCTGCTCCAGCGCGAACAGCGTCTTGACCTCGAGCTTCTCGGCTTCCGCGGTCGCCAGCATCGCCTGCATCGCCACGGCAAGGCGCTGCGGCTTCTCGATCAGGCCGTGCTCCTTCAGGCTCGGCAGCGCGGCGATGTGCTCGTTCAGCGTCGTCACCTGGAACGCCACCGAACGCGGATTGTAGCCGTCGAGCACGGCAAGGTCGCGCACCGGCGCCAGGATCGGCGCCAGCAGGTAACGCGAGCGGTAAGTGATCTGGCAGTCCACCAGCGTCAGCAGGATGTCGAGATCCTCGTCGCCGGCCTCGTCATAGGCGAACTGGCGCGTGAAGCGCGTGGTGTTGATGGCGCGCTCGGTGCGGCGGCCGATGTCGAGGAAGCGCCAGCCGGCGGCGCGATTCATGTTCTCCTGCGCCAGCCCTGCGAGGCTCGCGAGTTCCTGCAAGGTCAGCTCGGCCGCGCTCAGCACACCGTCGTCGCCCTCGACCTGATAGGCCAGGCGCTCAGCCATTTCGGTGATGACCTGCCAGGCATCGGGCGACAGCCGCTCGCGCAACGAGGTCGCCGTGCGCTGCGCCGCGCGCACCAGCGACAACGCCGAGCCGAACCGTTCCGCGCTCTGCAACGCTTCGGCGGTGATCCGCCCGGGCGCGGCGCGCGAGGTCTGCGAGATCGCGCCCCAGGCGACCAGCAGGCGCTGGATGCGTTCGCCCGATTGCAGCGAGGCCGCGGTGCCCTTGTTGGGCCCGCTCGGCGAGCCCAGCGCGCGCACCAGCCGAAGCGTCGCCTCGGCGCGTTCGAGATAGCGGCCGAGCCAGAACAGATTGTCGGCGGCGCGGCTCGGCAGCACGCCGGCGATGCGGCGGATGCGGACCTTGTCGGTCGCCGGCAGCAGCGTCGCGGTCGAGACCTGCTTGTCGGAGACCACCCAGACGTCGGCGGCGCGCGCGCCGTCGCCCATCGACACCGCGCGCGCATCCGGCTGCTCGGCGATCCGGCAGAAGCCGCCGGGCATGATAGCCCAGCCCTCTGGCGTCGCCGCCGCGAACACGCGCAGCACGAAGGGACGCGGCGTGATCTGGCCCTGCTCCCACACCGGCATGGTCGAGAGCCGCACCACCTCCTGGCCGACATAGTCCATGCCGCGTGCGGCGATGGCGTCGATCAGGCGCTGGCGGTCGCTCGCATCCAGCTCGCTCGCGAGCACCGGTCCGTTGCTGTCGAATCCGGGCACGCCGCGCCGATAGGCGCCTTCGATCGCGACCTCGTCGAGCCGTGCCAGCACCTCCTCGCGCGCGCTGCGCTGGCCGCACCACCAGGTCGCGATATGCGGCATCTTGAGCTCTTCGCCGAGCAGGCGGCGGCTGAGCGCCGGCAGGAAGCCGAGCAGCGCCCGTGCCTCCAGCACGCCCGAGCCCGGCATGTTGGCGACGACGACGCCGTCCTTGCGCAGCACGTCGATCAGGCCGGGCACACCGAGATGCGAGGACGCATCGAGCTCGAGCGGATCGAGCGAATTGGAATCGACCCGGCGAAGCAGCACGTCGAGCCGCTTCAGGCCGGCGACGGTGCGGATGTGGATGCGGTTGTCGCTGACGGCGAGATCGTCGCCCTCGACCAGCAGGAAGCCGAGATAGCGCGCCAGCGTCGCATGCTCGAAATAGGTCTCGCTGAAGCTGCCCGGCGTGAGCACGCCGATCCTGGGCTCGTCGCGGTCGGCGCGCGCACGAAGACTGTCGCGGAACGCCTCGAAGAACGGCGCGACGCGCGGCACGTTCATCGACTTGTAGAGGTCGGACAAGGCGCGCGAGAGCACGAGGCGATTCTCCAGCGCGTAGCCCGCGCCCGACGGCGCCTGGGTGCGGTCGCCGAGCACCCACCAGCGGCCGTCGGGTCCGCGGCCGACATCGGCGGCATAGATCGACAGATAGCGCCCGCCCGGCGGCGGCACGCCGCAGACGGGGCGGAGATATTCGGGACTGCCGGCAATCGCTGCCGCCGGCAGCGCGCCTTCCGCGACCAGCCGGCCCTCGCCGTAGATGTCGCGCAGCACGAGCTCGAGCAGCTCGGCGCGCTGGGTGATGCCGGCGCAAAGCTGCTGCCAGTCGGCCTCGTCGATCAGGAGCGGCAGATGGCTGATCGACCACGGCCGGTCGGCGCTGTCGCCGGGCGCTCGGTAGGTGACGCCGGCCTCGCGCAGATGGCGGTCGGCCATGCCGAAGCGACGCTCGATCTCCTCGGGCGCGAGCGCGCCGAAGGCATCGAAGAAGCGGCTCCAGACCGCGCGCGGGGCGCCGTCGGGGCCCAGGAACTCGTCGGGGATATCAGGCAGGCGCCTATAGTCGCGGACCCATTGCGCGAAGCGGCGCTGGCCTTCACGCTGGCCTTCACGCTGGCCTTGCCCCTTACCCGCCTTGTGGTCCTCTTCCGCCGCGCCCTCGGCCATGCGCCTCTCCCTGCCCCACCATCATACTCATTGCAGGAGCGGGGTCCGCAAGTCGAGGGTCAGCGGAAACTCATTTGTGCGTTCCTCGGGCGGTGGCTGGACCGGCCCTGGCGTATGGCCGTGGTCCTGGAATCGCGCCAGCCGCCGCGCCTCGGCCTCGTAGGTGTTGACCGGCTTGGTATCGTAGCTGCGCCCACCGGGATGGGCGACGTGGTAGACGCAGCCGCCGAGCGAGCGGCCGTTCCAGGTGTCAATGAGATCAAAGGTCAGCGGCGCATGCACCGGGATAGTCGGGTGCAGGCCGGAGGCCGGCTGCCAGGCCTTGAAACGGACCCCGGCCACGGCCTCGGCGGAGCGGCCGGTCGAGGTCATCGGCAGGCGACGGCCGTTGCAGGTCACGATGTGGCGGCCCTCGACAAAACCCTCCGCCTTGACCTGAAGCCGCTCGACCGATGAATCGACATAGCGCACGGTGCCGCCGGCCGAGCCCTCCTCGCCCAGCACATGCCAGGGTTCCAGCGCCTGGCGCAGCTCCAGCGTCACGCCGCCATGGTGGACGCGGCCGAAGGCGGGGAAGCGGAATTCGAGCTGCGCCAGGTACCATTCCGGCTCGAACGGGTAGCCGAACTCCTTGAGCTCGCCGAGCACGTCCAGAAAATCCTCCCAGATGAAATGCGGCAGCATGAAGCGGTCGTGCAGCGCCGTGCCCCAGCGCACGAACTTGCCGGCCTGTGGCTCGCGCCACATCTTCGCGATCAGCGCGCGGATCAGGAGCTGCTGCGCCAGCGACATGCGCGGATCGGGCGGCATCTCGAGCGCGCGGAATTCGACGAGGCCGAGACGCCCCGTGGGGCCCTCCGGGGAATAGAGCTTGTCGATGCAGATCTCGGCGCGATGGGTGTTGCCGGTGATGTCGACGAGCAGATGCCGGAACAACCGGTCCACCAGCCACAGCGGCGCCTGGGTGCCCGGCGGCGGCACGTGCGAGAGCGCGATCTCGAGCTCGTAGATGCTGTCGTGGCGGGCTTCGTCGATGCGCGGCGCCTGGCTGGTCGGGCCGATGAACAGGCCGGAGAAGAAATAGGACAGCGACGGATGCCGCTGCCAGTACAGCACGAGGCTCCGCAGCAGATCGGGCCGGCGCAAGAACGGCGAGTCCTCCGGACTGGAGCCGCCGATCACGACATGATTGCCGCCGCCGGTGCCGGTGTGGCGGCCGTCGACCAGGAAACGGTTGGCGCCGAGACGCACCTTGCCCGCGTCCTCATAGAGGCCAGTGGTGATATCGACCGCCTCGCGCCAGCTCTTCGCCGGCTGGATGTTGATCTCGATGACACCGGGATCGGGCGTCACCTTGATCACCTCGACGCGCGGGTCGAACGGCGGCGGATAGCCTTCGACATGGACCTGGAGCTGCATCTCCTCGGCGGTGGCTTCGAGCGCGGCGACCAGTTCGAGATAATCCTCGATGCGCTCGACCGGCGGCATGAAGGCGCAGAGCACGCCGTCGCGGACCTCGACCGACATCGCGGTGCGGACCGGGACGGACGTGTTGAGCTGCTCGGGCGCGGCCCGCGGCGGCGCTTCAGGGCGCGCTGCGAGGGTGAACACCGGCAGCTTGCCGCGCGCCTCGATCGGGTCCCGCTCGACGATGTAGGGATATTGATTGGGTGGAACGTAGCCGAGCGACCCGATCGGCAGGCGCAGGCCGAGAGGAGAATCGCCCGGCATCAGGAACAGATGATTGCGCCGCAGCTGCCAGCGCTCGCTGCGCCAGCGCGGCGGCGCGTTCCAGCGCTGCACCGGCAGCACGAAGCCGCGCGGCGTGTTGAGGCCCTGCTCGAACACGCGCGCCATGCGCGCGCGCTCCTCCGGATTGGCTAATTTGGAGTCGGACGGATCGACGTTGACGGGAAGCTCGGCTTCCTTCTGAAGCCAGAGCGCGGTGTCCTCATAGGCCGGCATGATGTAGCCGGGATCGAGCCCGAGCCGGAGTGCCGCGCCCTCCATGAAGGTCCCGGCATCCTTCACCTCGGCACGACGCGGATTCCCGATCCTGGCGATCAGGTCGGCATTCTTCCAGATCGGCACCCCGTCCTTGCGCCAGTACAGGCCAAACGCCCAGCGCGGCAGGCTCTCGCCCGGATACCATTTGCCCTGGCCGTAATGCAGAAGGCCGCCGGGCGCGAAGCGCGTGCGCAGGCGGCGGATCAGATCGTCGCCGAGCGCGCGCTTGGTCGGGCCGACCGCCTCCGTGTTCCACTCCGCAGCTTCGAGATCGTCGACCGAGACGAAGGTGGGCTCGCCGCCCATGGTCAGCCGCACGTCATCGGCGGCAAGATCGCCGTCGACCTGCTCGCCGAGATCGTTGAGCCGGGCCCAGGATTCGTCGGAGAACGGCTTGGTGATGCGCGGCGCCTCGCGGATGCGGCGGACGCTCATATCGAAGGCGAACTCGACCTCGGCAAAGCCGGCGCTGCCGGAGATCGGCGCCGCCGAGCGATAATGCGGCGTGGCGGCGACCGGGATGTGGCCCTCGCCCGCGAGCATGCCGGAGGTCGCGTCGAAACCGATCCAGCCGGCGCCGGGCAGATAGACCTCGGCCCAGGCGTGCAGGTCGGTGAAGTCGTTCTCCACTTCCGGCGGTCCCTCGATCGGATCGATGTCGGGACGGATCTGGATGAGATAGCCGGAGACGAAACGTGCGGCGAGGCCGAGATGACGGAAGGTCTGGATCAGCAGCCAGGCGGAGTCGCGGCATGATCCGGCGCCGGAGACGAGCGTCTCCTCCGGCGTCTGCACGCCGGGCTCCATCCGGATGATGTAGCGGACCTTCTTCTGAAGCTCCCGGTTCAGATCGACCAGGAAGTTGACCGTGTTCGGAGCGTCCTGCGGGATCGAGTCGAGATATTTCGCGAACAGCCGATCCGGCTTGACGGTCTCCAGATAAGGCGCCAGTTCGGTCTTCAGGTCGTTCGGATAGTCGAACGGAAAACTGTCGGCATAGGGCTCGACGAAGAAGTCGAACGGGTTGACCACGGTCATCTGCGCCGTGAAGTCGACCTCGATCTTCAATTCGGTCGTCTTCTCCGGGAAGACATAGCGGGCGATCCAGTTGCCTTGCGGATCCTGCTGCCAGTTCACGAAATGGTTGGACGGCGTGACCTTGAGCGAATAGCTCAGGATCGGCGTGCGCGTATGCGGCGCCGGCCGCAGGCGGATGGTCTGCGGACCGACATCGATCGGGCGATCGTATTTGTAGTGCGTGACGTGGTGTAGTGCGACGTAGATCGACACGGGGTGCGATGCTCCAGCAGCTTTTTTGAGCAGAACACCTGAGGTGGACGCGATCAAGCACTAACAACGGGCAGAGGGTGCCTAGGAAGTATCCGGGCTACGCGGGCAGTGTCGCAGGGCGGGCAAAGGCGCGCTCTTGCGCGCCGTGCCCACGGCTTCTGTTGCGTGGGCACGGCGCAAGTGCGCCTTTGCCCACTCTACGATTTCGAGCCAGCGGAGAGAAGGCACCGTCCTGTCGGCGAAAGCCCTATGCCGCGGACGTCAGCCGCTGCAGGAACTGCGTCACTTCGCGGCGGAGGGTCTCGACCTCGCCGTGGACGCGTTCGGAGGCGCTGTTGACGCGGCTGGCGACGCGCCCCGTGTCGGCAGCGGCTTCGCTGATGCCTGACACGTTGGAGGACACTTGCGAGGTGCCGGCCGAGGCCTCCTGGACGTTGCGGGCGATCTCGCGGGTCGCGGTGCCCTGCTGCTCGATCGAGGCGGCGATGCTCGCGGTGATGCCGTCGATCTCTGCGATGGTCTGCGCAATCGCCTCGACGGCTGCGACCGAGTTGGTGGTCGATTGCTGCATCTCGCCGACCTTGGCGCTGATCTCCTCGGTCGCCTTGGCGGTCTGGGTGGCGAGGCTCTTGACCTCGGAGGCGACGACGGCGAAGCCGCGGCCGGCCTCGCCTGCCCGCGCCGCCTCGATCGTGGCGTTGAGCGCCAAGAGGTTGGTCTGCTCGGCGATTTCGCTGATCAGCTTGACGACATCGCCGATCCGCAGCGCGGCATCCGCGAGGCTGCGAATCTCGCTGCCGGCACGATTGGCTTCGTCGACGGCGCGCCCGGTGCTCGTGGTCGAGCCGGCCACCTGGCGGCTGATCTCGGCGATCGAGGATGCGAGCTGTTCCGCCGCGCTCGCCACCGTCGCAACGTTGCTCGAGGCCTGATCGGACGCACTGCGCATGCCGGAGGTCTGGCGGTTCGTCGTCTCCGCCGCCGCCGCCATCTGGCCGGCATCGGATTCGAGGTCGGTCGCGGCGCTCATCAGGCTGCCTGCGACCTCGTCGAGATGCGTGCCGAACTGCTTTGCAAGGCCGGCGATCTCGACCACGCGGCGGCCGAGGCTGTCGGTGCCGGCATTGATGACGGTGGCCGAGCGGCGGAACGAGCCGGGCAATCCGCGCGCGAGGATCTTGCGGAAATACTTGCCGCGGCTGGCATAGTCCATCGATGCCGAAGCCTCGCGGACGAAGGCGTCGGCGATGTCGAGCATGTCGTTGACCGACTTCTGGATGGTGCCGATCCGCCCGGCCTGGCGCTCGCTCAGGATCCGCGCTTCGAGATCGCCGCGCGCCGCCTTGCGGCAGACATCGGCGACCTCATCGACGGCCACCGCCGTGCGGTGCTGACACCAGAGCGCGTAGCCGAGCAGCAGGATCGCCGCGCCGAGCGGCGCTGCACTGATGATTCCGGTCCAGCCGAGCAGCGAGAGGACGAACGCGATACCAGCGAGAAGGCACGCGACTGCGGTCGCTCCCTGCGCCTTAGAGAGAGAGCACAAATTCATCGTAACCGACACCGTTTTGCTTGAGCAGACCGACCATCATTTCGAAGCTCGCACGCATGCCGTCCTTGGCATTGGCGTGGCGCGCCTCTTCCGCGCAGAGCGCCTTGTAGATCGGTTTGATTTTCTCGACCGGCGCCGGATCGGGCCTGCGTCGATTGGAATGATAGCCGATGATGTTGCCGTGATCGTCGAGCGTCGGGGTGACATGGGCGAACACCCAATAATGGCTGCCATCTCCCGCGAGATTGACGACGTAAGCGAAGATCTCCTGCTTGGCCTGGAGCGTATCCCACAGCAGCTTGAAGACGCAGCGCGGCATGTCGGGATGGCGGATCAGGCTGTGGGGCGCGCCCATCAGCTGCTTCCAGGGGTATTTCGCCATGCGGAGAAAGACGTCATTGGCGTAGGTGATGCGGCCTTTGAGATCGGTCTTCGATACAATCAGCTCCTCCTCACCGAGGAGATTTTCCACCCCAGTGGGACGTATCGCTTGCATCGGTTCGATCCTTGGAAAGGCCGGCCCACCACGCTGTGGAGCCGCATCGCCCCGTGTCTACGGCAACAATGTTAACCAGATGTAAGCCGGGAACTGTCGCGACGAGGCCTCTGCCTCCGTATCATTACGTAGCGAAGGATTGTTGCATCCCGGACAAGCACACGCGCCGCCGAAATCGTCGCGGGTATCAAGGCTCCCGACCGCTTTTGATTGCTTTTGCGCGAGATAGCTCGCCGAGCGCGATTACATCGTCGCGCCCAGCACCCACGGCGCGAACTCTGCGCCGCCGAAATCAAAACTCTCGCTCTTGGTCGGCTGTCCCGAGGCTGTCTTGAGGATCAGATCGAAGATGCGCTGGCCGCATTGCTCGACGCTCTCCTCGCCTTCGAGGATGGTGCCGCAATTGACGTCCATGTCCTCTTCCATGCGCTTGTACATGGGCGTGTTGGTGGCGAGCTTGATCGAGGGCGCCGGCTTGCAGCCGAACACGCTGCCGCGGCCCGTGGTGAAGCAGACGAGATTGGCGCCGCCCGCGACCTGTCCGGTCGCCGCAACAGGGTCGTAGCCGGGCGTGTCCATGAACACGAACCCCTTCTTGGTGATGGGCTCGGCGTAACGCAGCACCTCGACGAGGTTGGTGGTGCCGGCCTTCGCCATCGCGCCGAGCGATTTTTCAAGAATGGTGGTGAGACCGCCGGCCTTGTTGCCGGGGCTCGGATTGGCGTTCATCTCGGCGCCTTCGCGCGTCGTGTATTCGTCCCACCAGCGCATCAGGTCGACCAGCTTCTCGCCGACCTCGCGGCTGACGGCGCGGCGCGTCAAGAGATGCTCGGCGCCGTAGGTCTCCGGCGTCTCCGACAGGATCACGGTGCCGCCGTGACGCACGATGAGATCGCTGGCCGCACCGAGCGCGGGATTGGCGGACACCCCGGAATAGCCGTCCGAGCCGCCGCATTGCAGCGCGACCGTCAGCTCGCTCACCGGTACGGATTCCCGCGTGACCTTGTTGGCGTCGGCCAGCGCCTCGCGCACGAAGGCGATGCCCGCTTCCACCGTCTTGCGGGTGCCGCCGACCTCCTGGATGTCCATCGCGCGCAGGCGGCCGGCGAGCTTCTGCTCCTCCATGAGACCACCGATCTGGTTCACCTCGCAGCCGAGGCCGAGCACGATCACATGAGAGAAGTTCACGTGCCGCGCATAGCCGCCGAGCGTGCGGCGGAGCAGTGCCAGGGGCTCGTTCTGCGTCATGCCGCAGCCGGTCTTGTGGGTCAGCGCGACCACGCCGTCGACATTGGGAAAGTCGGCCAGCGGATTGTCGCCGGTGAAGGGATTCTTCTTGAAGACGTCGGCGACGAGGCTTGCGACGTGCGCGCTGCAATTCACCGAGGTGAGGATGCCGATATAGTTGCGCGTGGCGACGCGGCCGTCCGGGCGGCGGATGCCTTCGAAGCTCGCCGGCAGATCGAAATTCGGCGTCGGCTTGACGTCGGCGCAATAGGCATAGTCCTTGGAGAAATCGCCCATGCCGATGTTCTGCACGTGCACGTGCTGGCCCGGCGCGATCGGAATGGTCGCAAAGCCGATGATCTGGCCGTAGCGGATGACAGGCTCGCCCACAGCGATCGGCTTGATCGCGACCTTGTGGCCGGAGGGGATGCGCTCGACCGTGGTCACGCCGTCGGCAACGACAGTACCGGGCGGCAAGCTGGCGCGCGCGATCAGCACGCCATCATCGGGATGCAGGCGGATGACGGGGCTGATGGTCATGGATATCTCCTGTATCGAAATGATCGTGCCCCGGACGCAGCGCAGCGTGAAACGATGCGCTGCTGATCCGGGGTCTGGTTGTTATGTCATGCGCTTCGTTATCGACCGGGTCCCGGCTCTGCGCTGCAGCGCTTTGCGCTGCAACGCGTCGGGGACACGAGATCAAGCCTTGCCGCCCGAATCCTTGCGGGTGGCGTTCACCTGCATCTTGGCGTAGGTCGTCATCAGGCCGACCTCGTTCGACAGCGTCACCAGCTTGAAGCCCATGTTGATGGCGCGCGCTGCGCCTTCGGCGCCGCTGCAATGGATGCCCGGGTTGAGGCCGCGCTTGCCGCATTCCTTGATGATCTTCTCGTAGATCGCGAGGATCTCGGGCTCGCTGCGGTCGAGCTTGGGCTCGAGGCCGTAGGAGAAGCCGAGATCGGACGGGCCGATATAGACGCCGTCGATGCCCTCGACGTCGAGGATCGCCTCCATGTTCTCGACCGCGGTCTTGGTCTCCATCATCGGCAGCAGGATGGTGTCGGCATTCGCGGTCTTCTGGTACGAGCCCGCGGTGCCGTACATGCCGGCGCGGATCGGGCCGTTGGAGCGCACGCCCTGCGGCGGATATTTGGAATAGGAGACGAGGTTCCTGGCTTCCTGCGGCGTGTTGACCATCGGGCAGATCACGCCATAGGCGCCGCCGTCGAGCACCTTGCCGATGATGCCGGGCTCGTTCCAGGGCACGCGGACCATCGGGGTCACCGGATGCTTGTCCATGGCCTGGAAGCATTGCACCATCGACAGATAGTCCTGCACGCCATGCTGCATGTCGACGGTGACGCTGTCGAAGCCGCATTGCGCGATCATCTCGGCCGAGAAGCCGGAGGGTATAGCGAGCCACGCGTTGACCACGGCCTTGCCCGACTTCCAGATTTCCTTGACCTTGTTCGCCACGTTGCCTTCCTTCTTTGTTGTTTGGACCGTGTTATTTGGACCGTGTCATTTGGACCGTCGTCACCATGACGAGCGCCGCGACAGCACGACCCGCTGTTAGCGCGAACCGGGCCGCCGCGCTACGCTCGCAATGACGCAACGCCTATGCGGCCGCCTTCTGGCGCCGGGAATCGGCGCCTGATCGACCGCCAGCCTGGACCGCCATTTGCGCGAAAATGCGCATGCATGTCCATGGCTTGGGGCACCCGGACGGGCATATCTGCTGTCACTCCTCGGAACTTGCCTCCTCGGCGCCGCCGAGCTCTGCAAGACTCTGTTCGAGCGCGCCCAGCATATCCTGCAATTCAGCGAGCTTGCGCGCACCGAAGCGCCGCGTGATCTCGGCATAGATCGCCTCCGAGGTCGGCGCCACCGAGGCCATCAGCTTCACGCCCTCTTTCGAAATCGAGACCATGCTGCGGCGCTGGTCCGCCTTGGCCGTCCTGCGCTCGATCAGATGACGCGCCTCGAGATCGCGCAGGATGCGCGACAGGCTCGGTCCCAGCAGGAACGCCGTGCGCGCGAGTTCCGTGACCTCGACAGTCTCGATCGCCGCCAGTGCACGCAGGATGCGCCATTGCTGCTCGGTCAGGCCGTGCTCGCGCAGCGAGGGACGAAACTGCCGCATCACCGCCTCGCGCGCCCGCAGCAGCGACATCGGCAGGGAGCGCGAGAAATCGCGCATCGGCACCTGCCGTGCAGTGGCAGGTCCTGCGGCAGGCGCGCTTCCGTTGGCTGGATCAGCCGGTCTCTTCACCATGATGCCCTTTCAAACCGCAAAACGTTTGCAGTGCAGCAAGCCGAAATTGTGTTTGACGCATTCACTTAACATGTTAAGTATCTCCCGGCACCCCAATTTGTAAGATCACAAATGGCGCTTTCCAACGACGATATCCAAGCTTGCGCGAGGCGTCTGCATCAGGCGGAGAAGACCCGCACGCAGATCCGGCAGCTCTCGCAGGATTTCCCCGGCATCACCATCGCCGATGCCTACGCGATTCAGAAGGCCTGGGTCGACGTCAAGATCGCGGAGGGGCGCATCGTCAAGGGGCACAAGATCGGGCTGACCTCGAAGGCGATGCAGAGCGCGCTCGATATCGATGAGCCCGATTCCGGCGTGCTGCTCGACGACATGTTCTTCGCCGATGGCGGGATCATTCCGACCGAGCGCTTCATCGCGACGCGCGTCGAGGCCGAGCTCGCCTTCGTCATGAGCAAACGGCTCGCTGGGCCCGACTGCACGCTGTTCGACGTGCTCAACGCCACCGACTTCGTGGTGCCGGCACTGGAAATCCTGGACACGCGGATCGAGCGCGTCGATCCCACGACCAAGGCGACGCGAAAGATCTTCGACACCATCGCCGACAATGCGGCGAATGCCGGCATCGTGCTCGGCGGACGGCCGATCCGGCCTTTGGACGCAGATTTGCGCTGGATCGGCGCGCTGTGTTTCAAGAACGGCCAGCTCGAGGAGACTGGCCTTGCCGCCGGCGTGCTCAATCATCCTGCGACGGCGGTTGCGTGGCTTGCGAACAAGATCGCGCCGCTCGGCCTTGCGCTCGAGCCGGGTCAGGTCGTGCTTGCCGGCTCCTTCATCCGTCCGATCGAGACCCGCAAGGGCGACACAATTCAGGCCGACTATGGCGCCTACGGCTCGGTCAGCTGCTACTTCGCCTAGGCGCAAGAAATACAGGGAGTGAAACCGCGATGCCGCATTTCACGATTGAATATTCGGCCAATCTCGATGGCCGCCTCGACATCGCAGCGGTGTGCGAGATCGTGCGCCAAGCGGCAGTCGAGACCGGCATCTTCCCGCTCGGCGGCATCCGCGTGCGCGCGATCAGGTGCGAGCACTATGCGATCGCCGACGCGCGGAACGACTACGGCTTTCTCGACATGGTGCTGCGCATCGGCGAAGGCCGCGACCTCAAGACGCGCCAGAAAGCCGGCGAGCATGTCTTCCAGGCACTGTCCCGACATCTCGATCCCGTCTTCGCCGCCAGCAAGTTCGCTTTGTCGTTCGACATGCAGATCAACGACAAGGACACCAGCTGGAAGCGCAACAACATCCACGACGCCCTGAAAGCGGAATCCGCCCATGGATAAGCCCAGCCCGAAAGCCGATGTATTCCAGGCCAACCGCGACCGCGTCGCGCCGCTGCTGAAGAAGCTGCGTGCCGACGGCATCGGTCACATGATCGACGGCAAGACAGTTGCCTCGATCTCCGGCGAGACGTTCGAGACGAAGTCGCCGGTCGACGGCACGACGCTCGCAAGCGTCGCGCGCGGCACCGCCGAGGACATCGACCGCGCCGCAACGGCCGCTGCGCTTGCCTTCAAGTCCTGGCGCGACATGGGCCCCGCGATGCGGAAGAAGCTGCTGCATCGCGTGGCCGACGCCATCGAGGACAATGCCGAGGACATCGCCGTGCTCGAATGCATCGACACCGGGCAGGCCTATCGCTTCATGGCCAAGGCGGCGATCCGCGCCGCCGAGAATTTCCGCTTCTTCGCCGACAAATGCGCGGAGGCGCGCGACGGCCTCAGCACGCCGAGCGACGAGCACTGGAACATCTCCACCCGCGTGCCGATCGGCCCGGTCGGCGTGATCACGCCGTGGAACACGCCGTTCATGCTCTCGACCTGGAAGATCGCCCCGGCCCTCGCTGCGGGGTGCACCGTCGTGCACAAGCCGGCCGAATGGTCGCCCGTCACGGCCAGCATCTTGTCGAAGCTCGTCAAGGAGGCCGGCGTTCCCGACGGCGTGCTCAACACCGTCCACGGTTTTGGTGAAGAGGCCGGCAAGGCGCTGACCGAGCATCCCGCGATCAAGGCGATCGGCTTCGTCGGCGAGAGCGCGACGGGCTCGGCGATCATGATCCAGGGTGCGCCGACGCTAAAGCGCGTGCATTTCGAGCTCGGCGGCAAGAACCCCGTGATCGTGTTCGACGACGCCGATCTCGACCGCGCGCTCGATGCCGTCGTGTTCATGATCTACTCGCTCAACGGCGAGCGCTGCACGTCGTCGAGCCGCCTCCTGGTTCAGGCCGGCATTGCGGACAAGTTCACCGAGAAGCTCACCGCGCGCGTGAAGGCGCTGAAGGTCGGCCATCCGCTCGATCCCTTAACCGAGATCGGGCCGCTGATCCACGAGCGGCATCTGGCAAAGGTCTGCTCCTATTTCGACGTCGCGCGCCAGGACGGTGCGACGATTGCGGTCGGCGGCAAGGCCCATGACGGCCCGGGCGGCGGACATTATGTCGAGCCCACCCTGGTCACCGGCGCGCACGGCAAGATGCGGGTGGCGCAGGAGGAAGTGTTCGGCCCGTTCCTCACCGTGCTGCCCTTCAAGGACGAAGCAGAAGCCATCGAGATCGCCAACGACATCCGCTATGGCCTGACTGGCTATGTCTGGACCAACGATGTCGGCCGGAGCTTGCGTGTCGCCGACGCGTTGGAGGCCGGCATGATCTGGCTGAACTCGGAGAATGTCCGCCATCTGCCGACGCCATTCGGCGGCATGAAGGCCTCCGGCATCGGCCGCGACGGCGGCGATTACTCGTTCGATTTCTACATGGAAACCAAGCACGTCTCGCTGGCGCGGGGCACGCACAAGATTCAGAAACTGGGAATTTAGGGAAACGGTCATTCCGGGGCGCGAAGCGAACCCGGAATCCATTCATCCACCAACTCTGCTGCGCGATGGATTCCGGGTTCGGCTCTACGAGCCGCCCCGGAATGACAGGAGACCGAGGGGAAACGCAAATGCCGGTACCGCAACATATCTTCGAGCCGCCTTTCAACATCATCCGCTCCAGCCACGTCGTGCTCGACGTCACCGATTTGAAGCTGAGCCGCGCGTTCTACGAAACCACTGTCGGCCTGCATGTCGAGGACGCCGACGACAAGGTCGTGTATTTGCGCGCCGCCGAGGAGCATCAGCATCACTCGCTGGTGCTGCGCAAGGCGGCGGTGCCCGCCTGCGCCCGGCTCGGCTTCAAGGTCGGCAACGACGGGGATCTCGACAAGGCCGCCGCCTTCCTCTCCGAGAACGGCCTTTCCTACGCCTTCGTCGATCAGCCCTTCCAGGGACGGACCCTGCAGTTCACCGATCCCTTCGGCTTCCAGATCGAGCTCTATGCGTCGATGGATCGCCGGCCGCATCTCCTGCGCCGCTATGATCTCTACAGGGGCTGCCACCCGCAACGGCTCGATCATTTCAACGTCTTCGCCGCCGAAGTGCAGGACACCGTGGAGTTCTACGCCCGGCTCGGCTTCCGCCTCACCGAATACGCCGAGGAGGATGGCCCGAACGGCCGCATCGCCGCCGCCTGGATGCATCGCAAGGGCAATGTCCACGACTTCGCGATCACCAACGGCAAGGGCCCTCGCCTGCACCATTTCGCCTACTGGACGCCGACGGCGATGAACATCATCCATCTCTGCGACGTCATGGCGTCTCAAGGTTTCGTCAAGAACATCGAGCGCGGCCCCGGACGCCACGGCATCTCCAACGCATTCTTCCTCTATGTCCGCGATCCCGACGGACACCGGCTCGAGCTCTACACCAGCGATTATTTCACCGGAGACCACGACCACGAGCCGCTGCGCTGGTCGCTGCGCGATCCGCGCCGCCAGACGCTGTGGGGCGCCCCGGCGCCGCGCTCCTGGTTCGAGCAGGGCTCGCCGTTTAGCGGGCAGGCCGTGCGGGAGCCGAAGTTTGTCGCGGACGTGCTGGTTGCGGATTGATGCCCATGACCTGCCGAGCTTCTCTTCCTGTCGTCCCTGCGAACGCAGGGACCCATACCCACAGGGAGGAGTTTTGCGAAGATTGGTCGTTCGGGATCGTCACCGTGCGCTATCGATGGATCACGCGGTACGGGTCCCTGCGTGCGCAGGGACGACAAGAGAGATAGACTGCCTATGAAACTCCCTCGCCTCGCCACCTATTCCGTCAAGGGCGATGCCCGTTATGGGGCCGTCCTCGAGGGCGGCATCGTCGACCTCTCCACACGTTACGCAAAACACTATCCGACGCTGCGCGAGGTGATCGCGGCCAGCAAGCTCGCGAGCCTCGCCGAGGAAGCCGCCGGCCGCGCGCCGGACCACGCGCTCGATGACATCACCTGGCTGCCGCCGGTGCCCGCGCCGGAAAAGATCATCTGCATCGGCGTCAACTATCCCGACCGCAACGCCGAATACAGGGATGGGCAGGACGCGCCGAAATATCCGAGCATGTTCATGCGCTCGCCGCGCTCCTTCGTCGGCCACGACACGCCGCTGGTGCGCCCGCGCGCGTCCGCCCAGCTCGACTATGAAGGCGAGATCGTGCTGGTGATCGGCAAGCAAGGCCGGCATATTCCGGAAAGCGCCGCGCTCGATCACATCGCAGCATTGACCCTTTGCAACGAAGGCTCGGTGCGCGATTGGCTCCGGCATGCCAAGTTCAACGTGACGCAGGGCAAGAACTTTGATTCCAGCGGCAGCCTCGGCCCATGGCTGGTGCCCTACGTCCAGGAATCGCAGATCGCCGATGTCAGGCTCACCACGCATGTCAACGGCGAGCTCAGGCAGGACGATCGCACCAGCCGGCTGATGTTCTCGTTCCGTTATCTCATCAATTATATCTCCACCTTCGCAACCCTTGTCCCCGGCGATATCATCGTCACGGGCACGCCGACCGGCGCCGGAGCCCGATTCGATCCGCCGCGTTACCTGAAGCCGGGCGATATCATCGAGGTCGCGGCCGAAGGCATCGGCAGCTTGCGAAATGGCGTCGTCGACGAAGCCTGAACAGGATTGGAATGATGCAATGACCACCCTCACCGGCGGCGAAGCGATCGTAAGCGGCCTGGTGGCCCACGGCGTCGACACCGTGTTCGGCCTGCCCGGTGCGCAGGTCTACGGCCTGTTCGACGCCTTCCATCAGGCCCAGCTCAAGGTGATCGGCGCGCGGCACGAACAGGCCTGCGGCTACATGGCGTTCGGCTATGCGCGCTCCAGCGGCAGGCCCGGCGTGTTCAGCGTAGTGCCCGGGCCCGGCGTGCTCAATGCCAGCGCCGCGCTGCTCACCGCATTCGGCTGCAACGAGCCGGTGCTGTGCGTCACCGGCCAGGTGCCGACGCAATTTCTGGGCAAGGGCCGCGGCCATCTGCACGAGATGCCGGACCAGCTTGCGACCTTGCGCACCTATGTGAAATGGGCCGACCGGATCGAATACCCCGGCAATGCGCCGACGGTCGTCGCGCGCGCCTTCCAGGAGATGATGTCGGGACGGCGCGGCCCGGCCTCGGTCGAGATGCCCTGGGACGTCTTCACCCAGCGCGCTGACACCGCCGCTGCCCGGATGCTGGAGCCGCTGCCCGCGCCGCAGCCCGATCCGGATCTCGTCAAGCGGGCCGCGGCGCTGATCAAGGCAAGCAAGGCGCCGATGATTTTCGTCGGCAGCGGCGCGATCGAGGCCGGCGAGGAGATCCTCGAGCTCGCTGAGATGATCGATGCACCCGTGGTCGCCTTCCGCAGCGGCCGCGGCATCGTCTCCAACGCGCATGAGCTCGGCCTCACCATGGCCGCCGCCTACAAGCTGTGGCCGACAACCGATCTGATGGTCGCAATCGGCACGCGCGCCGAGCTGCCGGCATCCGGCTTCCGCTGGCCCTATCAACCGAGCGGACTGAAATCCATTCGGATCGACATCGATCCGGTCGAGATGCGCCGGCTCGCCGCCGATGTCGCGATTGTCGCCGACGCCAGGGATGGGACCGCCGATCTCGCTGCAGCCGTGAAGAGGGCCGGCTATTCGAAAAGCAGCACGCGGCGCGGAGAGATCCGCGAGGCCACTGCGATGGCGCAAGCGGAGATCCAGCGCATCCAGCCGCAGATGGCGTATCTCAACATCCTGCGCGAGGTGCTGCCGGCGAACGCGATCGTCACCGACGAATTGTCGCAATTCGGCTTCGCCTCCTGGTACGGCTTTCCAGTCTACCAGCCGCGCACCTTCATCACCTCGGGCTACCAGGGCACGCTCGGCTCGGGCTTCCCGACTGCGCTCGGGGCCAAGGTCGCGAACCCGGACAAGCCTGTGGTCGCCATCACCGGCGATGGCGGCTTCATGTTCGGCGTGCAGGAGCTTGCCACCGCCGTGCAGTTCAACATCGGCGTGGTGACGCTGGTGTTCAACAACAACGCCTACGGCAATGTCCGCCGCGACCAGCGCGAACGTTTCGACGGCCGCGTGGTGGCGTCCGACCTCGTCAATCCCGATTTCGTCAAGCTCGCGGAATCCTTTGGCGTTGCGGCTGCGCGTGTCACAGCGCCCGATCAGTTCAAGGCGGCGATGGAAAAGGCGCTCAGCCATGGCGGGCCGTATCTGATCTCGGTCGAGGTGACGCGAGATTCGGAGGTCAGTCCGTGGGCGTTCATTCACCCGCCGAAGCCGTAATTGCTGTCATTCCGGGATGCGCCGTAAGGCGCAGGCCCGGAATCCATACTCCCGATCGTTGTTATGGATTCCGGGCTCGCGCTACGCGCGCCCCGGAATGACGAAGACTACCGCGTCCTGCGGAACGTCAGATTGATCCGCTTCCGCCCGAGCAGCGCATGCTCGCCGTCGGCGAGCGGCGCGACGCCGTGATAGGCGAGCCTGCTGGCTCCGCCCCAGACCACGACGTCGCCATGCACCAGGCGGAAGCGGCGCGGCTTGTCGCTGCGGACGAGGCCGCCGAACAGGAAGGTCGCGGGCAATCCGAGCGAGACCGAGACGATCGGCGCCGCATAGTCCAGCTCGTCCTTGTCCTGATGCAGCGACAGCCGCGTGCCGGGCTCGTAGCGGTTGACGAGGCAGGCATCGGGCGCGAAGGCTTGAAAGCCGCCCTGCTCTGCTGCATGCAAAGCTAGATCACGCAACACCGGCGGCATCGTCGGCCATGGCGCGCCGGTTCGCGGATCGATGGGGTCATAGCGATAGCCGGTGTGATCGGTGATCCAACCTCGTTCGCCGCAATTGGTCATGGCCACCGACATCAGGTGGCCGCTGGGCGTGGTCATCCGCCGGAACGGCGATTGCGCCACGATGGCGCGGACGGCGGCGATCAGCTCGCTTTCGATCGGTTTGACGAAGCCGCGCAGCAGCGCGGCACCGTCCGCGATCTCCTCGCGCGGCGGCTGGGCCTCGGCAACACCATCGAACAGATCAGCCGTCAATCGCAGCGCTCATTTGGCATCATGAAAGATCACACCCAGCGTGTGGCGCTGGCCGGATCTGATCCGGCTGACGCCATGGCGCAGATTAACGCGGTAGGTGCCGCGTGTCCCCTGCACCGGGCGGTGATGCACAGCGAAGGCAACCGCATCGCCCTGCGCCAGCGGCACGACCTCGGCGCGGGACTGCATGCGCGGGCGTTGCTCGGTCAGCACGAATTCGCCGCCGGTGAAATCGCGACCGGGCTCGGACAGGAGTATCGCGACCTGGAGCGGGAACACGTGCTCGCCATAGAGGTCCTGGTGCAGGCAATTGTAGTCGCCGGCCTCATATTGCAGCAGCAACGGCGTCGGCCGCGCCTGCCCCGCCTCGTGGCAGCGCTTCAGGAACGCCGCATGCGTTAGGGGATAGCGAATGTCGATCCCCATCGCCTCGTTCCAGCGGTTGGCGACGGTCTGGAGATGCGCATACAGCGCCGGGCGCAATTGCGCGATCAGATCTGGCAACGGGTAGGCGAAATATTTGTACTCGCCACGGCCAAAGCCGTGACGGCCCATGACGATGCGGCTGCGGAAATGCGTGTCGTCCGGGTAGAGCGCGGCGACGGCGCGGCACTGGTCCGGCGTCAGCAGGTGCTTGAGGACGGCGCAGCCCTGGGAGTCGAGTTCGGCGGTGATCTGAGGCCAGTCGAGGCCGTCGACGTGGGCGGTGAGGTCGGGAACGGAGGATTGGGCCGTTTTGCGTGCGGTCATTGTCATAACAATCACCCTGGCGGCCCGACGTTCACCCCGCCACCCGATTTCCGAGAACCGTCTCCGCGTCATTGCGAGCGAAGATCGATACCGACGTCAAGCAGACCAGTTTCGTAGGGTGGGCAAAGGTGCTCTTGCGCCGTGCCCACGACTTCGTAAGACGTGGGCACGCTTTCGCTTAGCCCACCCTACAGGACCGACGTTTGTGGAGCTAGCCTCGCACCGGTAGAGTTGTCACGTCATAGCCGTGCTTAATAGTCCGCTTCAGCACGGGGTCTTCCAGCTCGAAGTCGAACCGTTCCGCCGGGCGGATGCCGCCCTTGGCTGCAAACGTGCCGCCGAACATGGCGCAACCGTCGGGGAATTTTCCTCCTTCGAAGCCGCGTGCGATCAGGTCGTTCACCGGCAGCATCGCGTCCAGCGTGCCCTCCTGGTAGAGCACGCGCTCGCCCTTGATGGTGGCGTAGGAGCGCAGGATCATCTTGTCCCAGTGGCCGATGACGTCCTCCAGCTCCCACAGCGTCGAAGCGATCGGCTTGTCGCACATCTGCTTGGAGACCGTGACGCTGTAGGCCTCGACCTTGCGGTCGGTATGGTCGGAGCCGCAGCCGACGAAGATGCGGCCCTGCCAGCCGATCAGCACGAACTCGACCTCGCCGGAGGAATCGCCGCCGGTGCATTCGATACGATCTTCCTGGGTCAGCCGCCGCGCCGCGCCGCGATAATAGATCGGGGTCGAGGCCGGCGGGGCGATGCCCATCTCCTGCAGCTCTTTGATGTGCTTGTCGCGCGCGACGGGATCGCGGCCGGTCCAGCCGGCGATGACCATCTGGTCGATCGCGAGCGTCAGCGGCGTGGTGGCGTCCTGGGCGTCAACGGTGAAAGTCAGGTCAAACACGAATGACGGCCTCCATGCCGGCAGCAAGTTCAAAGATACGGCGGTCGGAGCCGCCTGCGCCCGCCAGCATCAGGCCGACGGGAATTTCGCCCTCACGATGCGCCGGCAGCGAGATGGCGCAGCCGTCGATCATGTTGATGAGAGTGCAGTTGCGCAGTGCGCGCAGGTTTTCCCTGGTGAACGCCTTGTCGTCGGCGAGATCGGCGATCTTCGGCGGCGTGTTGGCGGTGGTCGGCAGCACCAGCGCATCATAGGGCGCAATGCGCGCGTTGACGCGGGCGATCAGCGAGCGGCGCTCGTTGAGGAGATCGATGTAGTCGGCCGCGCTCTGCGCCTCGCCGCGCATGATCCGCACGGAGACACGGGGGTCGTAGACGTCGCCCTTGGAGGTGATGAGATAGCGGTGCCAGGCGTAGCTCTCGGACGCGGCAAAGCCGCCCTTGGCGTTCATCGGGCCGATGTCGTGGAACTCCGCCATCTCGATGCGCTCGATGATGGCGCCGTGATCCGAAAGCGTCTTCAGAGCGCGCTCGAACGTCTCGGAGACTTCAGCGTCGAGGTCGTCGAGCGCGATCGTGGTCGGCACCGCCAGTCGCATGCCCTGGATCGGACGCGGCTTCAGCGGGGCGATCGGCTCGTTCGCGAGCACGGCGTCGAGTATGGCACAGCAACTGACTGATCGTGCCAGAGGCCCGATGCTGTCGAGCGAGAACGACAGCGGCACGGAGCCATCGAGCGGCACGCGTCGCTGCGTCGGCTTGTAGCCGACGATGCCGTTGAAGGCCGCCGGAATCCGGCAGGAGCCGCCGGTGTCGGTGCCAAGCGCGCCATGCGCCATGCCGTCGAGCACGGACACCGCCGCGCCCGCGGACGAGCCGCCTGGCACATGGCCCACGGACCGGTTCCAGGCGCCCTTCGGCGTGCCGTAATGCGGATTGATGCCGATGCCGGAATAGGCGAACTCGGTCATGTTGGTGCGCCCGATCACGATGAAGCCGGCCCTGCGCAGCCGCGCCACCGTCGCCGCATCCTGCTCGGCCGGCGGCGAATCGTCGAGCGCACGGGAGCCGGCGCGCGTCACCTGGCCCTTGATGTCGAACAGATCCTTGATCGAGATCGGGATGCCGGCATAGCGCGATGGCGCCGCCTTGGCCTTGCGCAAGCCGTCCATCGCATCCGCCGCCGCGAGCGCGGCGTCCTTGTCGACATGGATGAAGGCGCGCTGGCCCTCCCCGGCGGGATCGGCGATCCTGGCGATGCACGCCTCGACCAGCTTGCGGGCGGTCGTGCGGCCGCTTTCGAGGTCTTCGGCGAGCTTCGCCAGCGTCGGAAATTCGGGCATGTCTGTCTCACGGAATATTGTCGCGCGCAATCTATAGCGCTGCCTCAGTTCGACACAAGCATTGTGCGCATGATGGCATGCATGCGTATTGCTGGACCGTTGACGCACCATGGTCGATTGTCGCATCAAGATCGAAACAGGCGGGCGTGAAGCCTGCCCGATCAAGATTTTCTTCTGGGAGGGCGTTCCGAGATGGCCGAACCGCAGCGCGCGCGACCGAAACCGACGCCGGAGACCCAGCATTTCTGGGACGGCACCAAAGCCGGCGAATTGCGCCTGCAACGCTGCGACGCCTGCGCGCATGTCTACTTCCCGCCGCGCCCGTTCTGCCCGTCCTGCGCCTCGCGCAAGGTCAGCATCTTCAAGGCGAGCGGCAGGGGCTTCCTCTACAGCTACGTGATCAATCACCGTCCCGCTGCGCCCGGCTTCACGCCGCCTTACGCGATTGCGGTGGTGGAGCTTGCCGAGGGGCCGCGGATGATGAGCAACATCATCGACTGCCCGCAGACGCCCGAGGCGCTCGAGCTCGACATGAAGCTCGAGGTCGCCTTCCAGGCGCTCGACGACAAGATCACCCTCCCCGTGTTTCGTCCGGCGAAGGGGTAAGCCATGCGCAAAAATCAGGTTGCCGTCGTCGGCGCGGCCGAGACCACCGAGCTCGGTGTCATCCCCAACGCCTCGCAGCTCCAGCTGCACGCGGATGCGGCGCTCAACGCCATCGCCGATGCCGGGCTGAAGCTCTCCGACATCGACGGCTTTGCCACGGCGGTGGAGACGCCGCAGCAGGTCTGCCACTATCTCGGCATCAAGCCGACCTGGGTGGACGGCACCTCGGTCGGCGGCTGCTCCTTCATGCTGCATGTTCGGCACGCCGCTGCCGCGATCGAGGCCGGGCTGTGCAAGACCGTGCTGATCACGCATGCCGAGAGCGGCAAGTCGATGATCGGCAAGGCACCGCGCTCGATCCCGGCCGACAGCCTGCAGGGCCAGTTCGAGGCGCCGTTCGGGGTCTACGGGCCGCCGAGCATGTTCCCGATTCCCGTGCTGCGCTTCATGAAGACCTACGGCATCACGCATGAGCAGCTTGCCTCGGTGGCGGTGGTGCAGCGGGAATGGGCGGCGAAGAATCCGCGCGCGATGATGAAGGACCCGATCACGGTCGCCGATGTCCTCAACTCGCGCATGATCGCCTATCCGTTCCGGCTGCTGCAGTGCTGTCTCGTCACCGACGGCGGCGGCGCGCTGATCCTGACCTCGGCCGACCGCGCCAGGGATTTTCCGCGCAAGCCCGTCTACATCATGGGCACCGGCGAGAGCGTGGAGACGCCGATGGTCAGCCAGATGGAGACGTTCAACTCCTCGCGCGCGTTCAAGACCGCAGGGCCGCTGGCCTTCAAGGAGGCCGGCATCGTACATAAGGACGTCGATCACCTCATGATCTACGATGCCTTCGCGCATCTGCCGCTGTTCGGCCTCGGCGATCTCGGATTCATGCCGCATGAGGAGACCGGCAAGTTCATCGCAGATGGCAATACGCGGCCCGGCGGGAAGCTTCCGCTCAACACCAATGGCGGCGGATTGAGCTATATGCATTCGGGCATGTACGGCATGTACGCGCTTCAGGAGAGCGTGCGGCAGATGCGTGGCATTGCGCCGGCGCAAGTGCCGAACGCGAAGATTTCGGTGTGTCATGGCGTCGGCGGCATGTTCGCGGCGAGTGGCACGATCGTGTTTACGAACGAGAGGTAAGGCACATGAGCAAATCACTGCAAGACAAGGTCATCATCGTCACCGGCGCAGGCCGCGGCATCGGGCGCGAGATCGCGCTGCTCTGCGCGGCGGAAGGCGCCAAGGTCGTCGTCAACGATCCCGGCGGAGCCTCGGACGGTGCCGGCTCGAACGCGGCGCCTGCCGAGGAAGTGGTCGAGGAGATCAAGAAGCGCGGCGGCACCGCGGTCGCCAATTTCGAGTCGGTGGCGGAAGCGATCCCGGCGAGCAAGATCGTGAAGACCGCGACCGATCATTTCGGCCGGCTCGACGGCGTCGTCAACAATGCCGGAATCTTGCGCGACATGATCTTCCACAAGATGAGCGTCGAAGCCTTCGAAGCCGTCATCAAGGTGCATCTGATGGGCTCGTTCTATGTCAGCCACGCCGCGGCGCGCATCTTCCGCGAGCAGGAGTCGGGCTCCTTCGTGCACTTCACCTCGACTTCCGGCCTGATCGGCAATTTTGGCCAGGCCAACTACGCCGCCGCCAAGCTCGGCATCGTCGGCCTCTCCAAATCCATCGCGCTGGACATGGGCCGTTTCAATGTTCGTTCGAACTGCGTCTCGCCGTTCGCCTGGACGCGCATGATCGGCACCATCCCGACCGAGACTGAAGCGGAGAAGGCGCGGGTCGAAAAGATCAAGCAGATGGGGCCGGAGAAGATCGCGCCGCTCTGCGGCTATCTGATCTCCGATTCCGCCAAGGACGTCACCGGCCAGATCTTTGGCGTGCGCATGAACGAGATCTTCCTGTTCAGCCAGAACCGTCCGATCCGCTCGGTGCAGCGGAGCGAAGGCTGGACGCCGCAATCGATCGCGGAACACGGCATGCCGGCGCTGAAGGGCTCGTTCTACAAGCTCGACCGTTCCGCCGACATCTTCACCTGGGATCCCGTCTAGCCGCATTTCCGGCATCCCTGCCCTGCGATCTCCGGTTGTCTTGTCCGGAGATCGCCCCGGTTTACGCCTGATTGCGGGCGAATGGTCGCCTCCCAACAAAACTTTGGGAGGAAACCATGACAAGAATACTGACCAACCCCGACGACACGACTGCAGGCGGCGGTCTCGGCCGCCGCGCGCTGCTGCAGGGTGCAGCGACACTCGCCGCATCGACCCTGCTCGCCTCCAATGCCGACGCCCGCGACTTCGGCGCCAATGCCGAGCCGCAGCGCTATCCCGACCCCGACATCATCGCCATCGATCCCAAGCGCTTCAAGGCCAAGGTCGGCAACACCGCGATCAAGCGGCTCTACACCGGCTGCCTCTGGGCGGAAGGGCCGGCCTGGAATGCGCAGGGACAATATCTCGTCTGGAGCGATATCCCGGCCAACCGGCAGCTGCGCTATCTCGACGATGACGGCCATATCTCCGAGCAATTCCACAAGCCGTCGAACGAGGCCAACGGCAATTCGTTCGACACCGAGGGACGCCAGCTCAGCGCCGAGCGCACCCGCCTCGTCCGCTACGAGCACGACGGTTCGGTGACGACGCTGGCCGAGCAGGCGGGCGGCAAGCCGCTCAACGGCCCGAACGACATGGTGGTGCATCCCAACGACAAGGCGATCTGGTTCACCGATCCCGGCTACGGCGCGATCAGCATCTACGAGGGCAAGCTCGCAAACACCGGCTCGCTGCAGCCGCACCAGAAGGAAGCCGTCTATCGCCTCGACACCCAGACCGGACAGGTGGCGAAGGTCGCGGACGAGCCGTTCAAGCCGAACGGCATCGCCTTCAGCCACGATTACAAGAAGCTCTATGTCTGCGACACCGGCATCACGCACTATCCTGAAGCCAAGAACGTGGTGTGGGCCTACGACATCGACGGGGCCAAGCTGTCCAATCCGAAAAAGCTGATCGACATGACGCTCGACGGCAAGTCCGGCTTCCCTGACGGCTTGCGCGTCGACACCGAGGGCAACATCTGGGTCGGCGCCGGCTGGGTCGGTCCCGGCTATGACGGCGTGCAGGTGTTCGCGCCGACCGACGGCGCGCGGATCGGGCAGATCCTCTTGCCCGAGACCTGCGCCAATGTCTGCTTCGGCGGCAAGAAGCGCAACCGCCTGTTCATGACTGCAAGCCAGTCGCTCTACGCGGTCTATGTGGAGACGCAAGGCGCGCATTTCTGTTGATACTGCGCTCTCATCACGCGTCATGGCCGGGCTTGTCCCGGCCATGACGGCCGAGGGTGTAGCTCTTACCCCGTATTCCGCAACCCCGCCGAAATCCCGTTGATCGTCAGCTGAATCCCGCGCAGCACCTGCTCGTCCGGGTTCTGCGCGCGATGCTCCTTCAAGAGCTCGACCTGCACGTGGTTGAGCGGATCGAGATAGGGGAAGCGGTGGCGCACCGATCGCTCCAGCAGCGGATTGCCCTGCAGCAACCGGTCCTGCCCCATGATGTCCAGGAGCGTCTCGATGCAGGAATGCCATTCGCGGCGGATGCGGCCGAAAATCTTCTCGCGCAAGGCTTCGTCCGGCACCAGCTCGGCATAGCGCGAGGCGATCGCGATCGAGCTTTTGGCGAGCACCATGTCCATGTTCGAGAGCAGCATGCGGAAGAACGGCCATTCCCTGTAGAGCTCTTTCAGGAACGGCATGCCCTTGTCGGGATGCTCCGCGATCCACTGCTCGACCGCGCTGCCAAAACCGTACCAGCCCGGCAGCATCAAGCGGCATTGCGCCCATGAGAACACCCAGGGGATCGCGCGAAGATCCTCGATCGCCCGGGTCTTCTTGCGCGAGGCCGGACGGCTGCCGATGTTCAGCGTCGCGATCTCGTTGATCACGGTCGAGGACCAGAAATAATCGACGAAGCCGTCGGTCTCGTAGACGAGGCCGCGATAAGCCTTGAAGGCGAGATTCGACAATTCGTCCATCGCGGTCAGATATTCGCGACGCGGCGCGCTCTGGCGCGGATGCAGCAGACTTGCTTCAAGCGTCGCCGCCGCAAGAATCTCCAGATTGTTGCGACCGACCTCGGCGTTGGAATATTTCGACGAGATGATCTCGCCCTGCTCGGTGATGCGGATCTGGCCGTTCACGGCGCCGCCGGGCTGCGCGATGATGGCATCATAGCTCGGACCGCCGCCGCGGCCGACCGAGCCGCCGCGGCCATGGAACAGGCGTAAGCGCACGTGATGGCGCTCGAACACTTCGACGAGATTGATCTCGGCCTTGTAGAGCTCCCAGCCCGAGGTGACGAAGCCGCCATCCTTGTTGCTGTCGGAATAGCCGAGCATGACCTCCTGCACGCTGCCGCGGCTGTCGACCAGGCGGCGGTAATCGTGCAGCGACAGCATGCGGTCCATGATGCCGCTTGAAGCCTGCAGATCCTCGATGGTCTCGAACAGCGGCACGATGTTGATGGCGCTGCGCCCGGAGGGATGGACGAGGCCGACCTCCTTCAGGAGCACGGCGACCTCGAGCATGTCGGACATGCCCTTGCACATCGAGATGATGCATTGGGGAATGGCGTCCGAGCCGAACATCGCATGCGCTTCAGCTGCGGCATGGAAGACGTTGAGCTCGCCCATGGTCTCGTCGCTGTATTTGACGAACGGGGAGACCAGTGCGCGCGTCGAGCGCAATTCGTTGGTGAGCAGCGAAATGCGCGCCTCCTCGCCGAGCGCGAGATAGGACATGCCGGGGTTGGCGGCATCCATCAGCTCGGCAATGGTGCGTTCGTGCACCGCCGAGTTCTGGCGGATGTCGAGCCGGGCCAGATGGAAGCCGAAGCAGTCCACCGCGCGCCGCAGCAGCCGCAGCCGGCCGCGGGCGATGACGCGAGCGTTGTTGGAGATCAGCGAGCGGTGCAGCACGTCGAGATCGGCCTGCAGCTCCTTCACGCTCGCATACGGCGCACCCTTGCCGACCGGCCGGCGCGTGATCTCGACCGCGAGCTTTTCGGCCGTCGCGGTCAGGCGCGCATAGATGCCTGACACCGCGAGGCGATAAGGCTCGCCGCTCCGGTGCGGCGAGGTGTCGGGCGAGCGCTCCGCCAGGTTGCGCAGCTCCTCGGAGACGTCGGCGAGATGCGCCGCGATCGACAGTTCCGAGCCGAGCACGTGCAGCTCTTCCAGATAGAACTGCATCACCCGGCTCGACTGCAGCCGCAGCGTGCCGCGCATGACGTCGGCGGTGACGAAGGGATTGCCGTCGCGGTCGCCGCCGATCCAGCTGCCCATGCGCAGGAACGAGGCGAGTTCGGAGGCCGCCTGCTCGCCGCCCTCCTCCAGCCGGTCTTCGAGCGCGTTGACGAGGCGCGGCACCTCGCGCAGGAAGGTGTAGTCGTAGAACGACAGGCCGTTGGCGACCTCGTCGAGCACGGTGAGCTTGGTCCGGCGCAAGAGATTGGTCTGCCACAGCGTCAGCACCTCGCGGCGCAGCTGCTCGTCGCTGGCATCGGCCTCCTCCGCGGTCAGCGCCACGCGCTCGCGGCGGTCGAGCAGGCCGGCGACCTTCATCTCGCGGTCCATGGTGCTCTTGCGGCGGACTTCGGTCGGGTGCGCGGTCAGCACCGGGCTGACCAGCGCGGACTTGAAGAAGCTGCGGAGCTGATCGGGGCCGATGCCGGCGTCCCTGGCGTGGGCCAGCGTCTCCGCCAGCACGCCGGAGCTCTTGCCTGCGCTGCGAGCCCGCATCTGGCGGATGTTGTTCTGGTCCTCGGCGATGTTGGCGAGGTGGGAGAAATAGCTGAAGGCGCGGACGATCCGCACTGTTTCCGAGGTCGACATGCTGTCGAGGATCTGCTCGAGCTCGCGGCGGGCGAGCCGGTCCTCGTCGCGGTGGAAGCGGATCGAGGTCTGGCGGATACGCTCGACCAGGTCGAACACATCGGCGCCCTCCTGATCGCGCACGGTGTCGCCGAGGATGCGCCCGAGCAGGCGGATGTCGTCGCGCAGCCGCGCGTCGGCCTCCAGCGCCTGGACGTCCTCAGGGCGGTTGGCGCGATGCTCGGCGCTGTCGGATGGTGCGGTCTGGAGGGACATGGCTCGCTCCTCTTCAAGAGCTCCCTGCGGCTCCTCAGTCCGGTGGAGTGTGCGATATTTTTCTACCGCAGTGCAAGACGAAGTTGGGGGCGGTGCAAACTGGCCTCGATGCCGCAGTGCCCCGGACGCAGCGCAGCGCGCTTGCGGTGCGCTGCAGAGCCGGGGCCCATCTCTCCCGAGCAATTGTGGAGCTTCTGGGTCCCGGCTCTGCGCAGCAGCGTTGCACGCTGCAGCGCGTCCGGGACACAAGCGGCTGGGACCTTCATCGCCAGACACGCCTTCGCGGTCTCGCGGCGCGTTCCGCCCGAGCTTTGCTGTCCGTTTCGCCCTCCTCGAGAACAAAGGGCGCAGGGAAGGCCGGGGCGCCGGCTGGCACCCAGGGTCCGCACGCGACAAGACGCACGCGGGGTGACCACAGGTGACGCCGGGACATCCCGGCCTTCCCTGCGCAATGGCTTTACGGCTTATGGCGCGCTCTCCCCGGGGAGCGATGCACTATTGCCCCCGTCGCCTTGCGGATGGCTGATGCGCACGCCCGGTTGGGCAGCTCACATCACCGCAAGCCTTGACGCACAGACCCCGGGCGTCAGGACGACACGCTTTTGCCGTACGCGGACCGCACCGGTCGTGTGCGCGCTGCTCAACCGCTCACGGGCCAAACCCGCCCTGCGATTGCTGGCGCGCCGATGCGCTCCCCGTCCACCGCCACCCGGCCCGCGCATCGTGACGATCGCGAAACGCCCCTTATCCTTGGGCCAGGATGCGCGACACATACGACATTTCCGAATTTCGGTCAAGCAGAATTTTGAGATCGCGGCACGGTGTGTCCCGGCTCTGCAGCGCACCGCTGAAGTAGCGCTGCGCTGCGTCCGGGGCACGAGAGAGAGGGAGGCACGCCCTCTCCCGTCATTGCGAGCGCCTCGTCCGCCGAAGCTCGAAGAGCGAAGGCGGAAGCGAAGCAATCCAGGAATGCATCCGCGGAAACGGTCTGGATTGCTTCGTCGCAAGAGCTCCTCGCAATGACGAGGAGGAGAGATTATGCGTGTGGACGCGTTCGACTTCGCCGCGCCAGTCCCTATATCCTGTGGCAACAATCCGATGCAGCGGACAGTTTGATGGCCAGGACACGCAGGACGGACGCCGACGACCTCCCCCGCTATTTCGTCTGGGTTCGGGGCCTCGAAGGCCCCGAACCGCAGAAATGGATGGCGATGGATTTCGGCGTCGGCGACTGGAAGCGGCCGCTCGTGCTGGCCTATCTGGAGCTGCCGGCGGACGAGCGGGATCTGTCGCTATCGCTGTTGGCGCGGCGCTACCCGCCGCCGCGGGTGGATCTCTCGTAACGGCGTCAACACATCCAGCACAAAGCCGTCGCCACGGAGACAACGACCGCCGGAAGCAGCGCCACGGGATCGCCGCTGCCATTCAGCGACGACCCGACACGGCGGGGCGGCATGATCCCACTTGCTACCTCAGCGGGATTGTGCGCAGAATGCACCTGTATTTTCATGTTTCAGAGATTTCAACCATTGATTGATTCCGGGAAATGATGCCCGGTTTGGCCTGACGCTTTCCTTGTTGAATTGCCGGAGGGGCCCATGACGCATCATGATGTCGGGGGGAACGCCGATTCTCCGAGGCCGGAACGCGCGCCCAGCGACAGTGATGGGAATGCCAGCGGGAGCGCGAGCGCGGCCCTGCCAAGACGCAAGCTGGTGCTGTTCGCCGACGGCACCGGCAATGCTTTCACCACGCAGGAATCCAGCGTCTGGCGTCTCTATGAAGCCCTGGACCATACCCAGCCCGATCAGATCGCGCATTACATCAAGGGTGTCGGCACCGCCGGCTGGGCACCGCTCGCCGCGCTCGACGGCGCCACCGGCGTCGGCGTCCCCGGCAACGTCCGCAAGCTCTATCGCTTCCTGTGCTGGAACTGGCGACCGGGCGACGACATCTACATCTTCGGCTTCAGCCGCGGCGCCTTCACCGCGCGCACGCTGGCGGCGCTGATCTCGAGCCAGGGCCTGGTGCCGGCGGAGATCGACGACACGCCGGTGTCGCATGCGGAGATGGGGCGCAACGTCAAAGCCGCCTGGCGCGAGTACCGGCGCGAGACCGTGCCCTGGACCAAGAGCCTGCCGACGATCTGGGTCACGCGCTGGATTCGCGATGTCCTGCTGTTCGTCTATCACTGGCTTTGCCGGCACCGTAGCTATGCCGAGGTGCGGAGCAAGATGAACGGGCGCACCGAGGTCGAGATCGCATTCCTCGGTCTGTTCGACACCGTCGAGGCGTTCGGCGTTCCGGTCGAGGAGCTCCGTCTCGCCGTCGACTGGGCGATCTGGCCGATCTCGTTCCGCAATCACCGGCTGTCGCACAAGGTCAGGCATGCCTGTCACGCGCTCGCGCTCGACGACGAACGCACCACTTTTCATCCGCTGAGGATCGACCAGAGCCATCTGGCGCAGGGACAGATCGTCAAGGAAGTGTGGTTCACGGGCGTTCATTCCGATATCGGCGGCGGCTATCCGGAATCCACGCTGTCCTTCGTGCCGCTGGTCTGGATGGTCGAGCAGCTCGGCGGCCGGCTGCGCTTCCAGGACGGCGAGATCGAGCATTTCAGGGAATATCAATCGGCGCTCGGACCCAGGCATGATTCCCGCAGCGGCGCGGCGGTGCTGTACCGCTACGGGCCGCGTCCGATCCTCGGCGGAGATGAGAATGGCGGGCTGCCGGTGGTGCACTTCGCCGTCATCGAGCGCATGCTGCTCGGCTGCGACGATTACGCGCCGATCATGCTTCCGGCGAACTGCCTGGTGCTGCTGCCGGACGGAACGAGGTTGCCGCTGCGTTCCGAGGGAGAGGACCGCGAGCTCGAAGAGCAGCGCGCGCGCGAGGCTCTGAAAGACGCCTATCTGGCAAAGGCGACGGGCCCTCGACGCGAGGAGGAGGCGAAAGCCTTTACCGCGATGAGCACGCCCGATCCCGATATGTCGAGCCTGACGCGCGACACGGTGTGGTGGCGGCGCGTTGCTTATTTCTCGCTGCTGTTCATGGTCGGATTTATTGCCGTCTTTCCCTGGATCGCGCGCGGCCTCGTCGGCTCGTCCGAGGACGGAGGCCTGCATGACACGTGGTTCCTGAAGCTGATCACCAACGCGGATTGGCTGCTCGGCGCCGTCGTGGCGCCGGTCACCAACATCCTGCGGGACGTGCTGCCCTCCTATGCAAAGCCCTGGCTCGACATCGCGACGTATTACCCGGTGCTGACCTCCATCGTGCTCTTGATCACGCTGTGGGTGTGGAAAGAGAACGCCGCGCTGCGCGACAACATCCAGGAGCGCGCGCGGCTCGCCTGGAACACGCCGCGCCGCAAGGCCAGCAGGAAGCACGTCGCGACATCCAGCCGGGCGCTCGCGATCGCCAACTGGATGCGGCACCATGCCGGACCGGCGCGAACCCTCTTCGCCAGGCGGCTGGTGCCGCTCGCCTTTCTCTTCATCATCTTCAGCTCGGTCTTGCTGATCGCATCCACCAGCTATTTCACCGGCCGCGTCGCGCTCGGCGAAGTCTGTTCACTGCCGGAGACCAAGTCCGCAAGCGGCACGCGCGTCGAGCGCGGCAAGCCCGTGCTCGACGAGCCCTTGCCCGCCCGCGCCGTGTTCGAGACCAGGGACCTTTGCTGGTGGAGCGGACTTGCGGTCGAGAAAGGCCGCAAATACCGGGTCTGGCTCGACATCGACGAGCCCTGGTTCGATCGCACCATCATGACCGGCGTGAACGGCTTCGAGACCGACCTGGCCCACACCGTCTTCGTGCCGATGCGACGGCTCTTTGACGCCGACTGGTTCCAGCCGGTGGTGCGTGTCGGTTCGAAAGGCATGAACGACATTCCGCTCACGGCCGTCAACGTGATGCCGGCAGATGAACTGCCGCGCCGGAAGCGTCCGACGCTTCCCGCCGAGGACGATCTCAACAAGGATCCCGACCACAGATATTGGGTTCGCGTCGAGGAAGAGCTCGGCAAGAACGATCCACATCGCGCGCGGCTGGAAGCGCTCGACGATTTTCAGCCCATCCCCACAGACGACCTGCCTGCCGCCCGCGACGTCTGGAACAGACAGAATCTGACCGGCCGTGTCGTCGCCGAATTCGTCGCACCCGATTCCGGCGAGCTGTTCTTCTATGTCAACGATGCCGTCCAGATATTTCCGACCGTCCTGCCCGGCAGCATGACGCCGTCGTTCCTGGCGCCTTTCCAGGGCCGGCTCAGGAAATTCTACGACAACAACAGCGGCACGGCGCTTATCAGGGTGCAGCGGCTTCCGCCGCCCACCGATCCCGCGAAACCCGCGGAAGCGCCGAAACCTGCCGAAGCGAAATTGTAGGCGCCGGCCTGGACAGGCAGGCCGGCACGGCCCGGTGCTGTTCGGTCCAGACCGCTGGATTCTCCCGCCCCCATGATTATGGGTGTCACGACATCCGCACTGCGGCTAAACTTGCCCTTGCGCCGCGGGGGACACGCGGGTCGCGGGACCAGGATCATGACCGAACAGGGCGGGACGGGTGAAGCCATCACCATCCTCCTCGTCGAGGACGACGCGCCGACCTGCTGGCGGCTGCAGGATGCGCTGGTCAAGGCCGGCTACGAGGTGCGCAGCGCCGGCACGCTCGGTGAAGCCCGTTCCGCCCTCGCCGGCGGCGCGCCCCGCGTGCTGCTGACCGATCTGCGGCTGCCCGACGGCCACGGCGTCGAGCTGATCCGCGAGATGAGGCAGCGCTTCCCCGACACCGAGATCATGGTGATCTCGGCCCTCGGCGACGAGGAAAGCGTGATCTCCGCGATCACGGTCGGCGCCACCGGCTATCTGCTCAAGGATGCCTTCCCTACCGACATCGCCACCACGGTGCGCGATCTGGTCGCCGGCCATTCGCCGATCTCGGCCTCGATCGCGCGCTTCATCGTGCGCAGAACACAAGGTGCCGCGCCAAATTCGGCGGAGCCGCCGCCCGGCCCCGTGCTCAATACGGCGAGGCTCACGCCGCGCGAGATCGACATCCTCTGGGGCATCGCAAAAGGCTTCAGCTATGCCGAGATCGCCAGCCATCTCGGCCTGTCCAAGCAGACCGTGCCCGGCCATATCAAGAACATCTATCGCAAGCTCGAGGTGCACACGCGCGGCGAAGCGGTGTTCGAGGCGGTGCAGCAGGGCCTGATCAAGCTGTGAGCGAGATCGCGGCCAAAGCACCTGCAAAGGCACCCACGCGCCCGCGGCGCCGGCTGATCGCCTCGCGCCTCGTGCCCTATCTGCTGCTGCAGGCCCTGATCGTGATCGCCACCGTTCTCGGGCTGCAGCTGCTGCAGCCGAGCGATCCCGACGATTTTGCGTTGAGCGGGTTTTCGCTGCGGCAGGACGGCGTGACGCTGCCCGTGACGTTGCCGCATTTCACGGCTTCGCGCTATTCCCTGGCCGACCCCCCGCTCTACGCCGGCAGCTTCACGTTCCACCGCGGCGATGCGGCGGCAGGATGGTCGGTCTACCTGCCGCGCTTCAGCAACGCGGTCGAGGTCGCCGTCGACGGCGTCGTCGTGCTCGATTCCCGGCGCGACGCCAACGCCAATCGGCCCGACCGCAACACGCCGCAGATCGCAGCTATCCCCGCCTCGCTGCTGCGCGAGGGCGCCAACGAGATCACGGTGCGCCTGTTCGTGTGGGGGCCGTTGAAGGGCTTTCTCGACACGGTGTATGTCGGACCCGACGCCGCCTTGCGTCCAGCCTATGAGACGCGCACGCTGCTGTTCGTCACCCTGCCGGTGGTGTTTTCGGCCTGGCAGTCGATCCTGGCCGTCATCCTCGCGATCATGTGGCTGATGCGGCGCCGCGAGCCGGTCTATGGTGTGTTGGCGGCTGCGATGGTGCTCGGCGTGGTGCAGGCCTACGTCCCGCCGCCGGTGCCGCCGGCCGCCACGTCGCGGCTTGCCGCCGTGCTGCTGGCGTCCGCGCCGATCGAGAGCGCGTTGGTCGTCATGTTCGGCGTGCTGTTCTTCGGCTGGCGCTGGCCGCGCTACGGCATGCTGCTGTTCGTGCCGGGCCTGGTCGTGTTCGTGGTCGGGCTGATCGGAGGCCCGCCGCTGCCGCGCATTCTTTTTCTGGTGCTCGGCATCCCCACGGTCGGGCTTTGCCTGGTTCTGATGGCCTGGGTGACCGCGACCGCGGTCGTCCGGCGGCAGGACGCGGCAAGCTTCACGATCGGCTGCGCCGTCACCATCGTGCTGGTCTGCTGGATCCAGGACATGCTCACGGTGCTCGAGATCGCGAGCAACGATCGCATCTTCGTTTCGCGCCTGTCCTATTCGGCGATGCTGGTCGCGATCGGCGCGGGACTGACCTGGCGCTTCGCCCGCGCATTGAACCAGGTCGACAGCTTTGCCGGCCAACTGGTGACGCGCGTGCGCGAGGCCGAGGAGCGGCTGAAGGCGAGCTTCGTCCGCGAGGAGGAGCGCGCGCGCGCCGCCGCGCTCGCCAATGAGCGCACGCGCCTGATGCGCGACCTGCATGACGGCCTCGGCGGCCAGCTGGTCAGCATCGTCGCGCTCTCCGAGCGCGGCCATGAGGGCGCGACCATCACCGACGCTGCCCGGGCCGCGCTGAAGGATCTGCGCCTCGTCATCGACTCCATGGACGACATCGGCGGCGACCTGATGCTGGCGCTCGGCTCCTGGCGCGAACGTGCAAGCGCGCAATTGCGGCCGCACGACATCACGCTCGACTGGCGCGTGGCGATCCCGCAGGGGCTGCCGCTGCATCCTGAACTGCGGCCATGGCACGTCATCCAGATCGTGCGCATCCTCGACGAGGCCGTGACCAACGCCGTCAAGCACGCGCAGGCCCGCCACATCGCGGTCACCATCGAGACGCTCGACGCAAGCGAGGGGCCGTACGGCCTGATCAGCGTGACCGACGACGGCCATGGCTTTGCGCCGGCCGGCCATGGAGAGACCGCCCGCGCGGGCCAGACCGCGCGCGGCTTGCGCAACATGAGAAGCCGCGCCGCGCGCTGCGGCGCGGTGCTCGACCTGAGTTCCGATGCTTCCGGGACGCGCGTGCGGCTGCAATTGCCGCAGCGTTTTCCCGACAGCGACGCGGCTGCGGGCTGAAAAGCCCCCTCTCCGAACGTGTGGGACGCGCGGAGAGAGGGAACGGGCCGGGTGGTTTGCCGGCGGAGGACGGGGGGTTCGTCCGCAGGGCGCCCTGGGCCCGAAGCGATGCAATCAATTCAATCGATTGGAAGTATCAGCGCACGCCGACGCGATTGACCGGGCCGCCGCGATTCATCGGCGTTCCCGCGCGCACGCCGACACCGGGCGCGCCGACGCCGGGCGTTACCACCGCGGCCCTTGCGACCGGCGCGCCCGGCGCGACCACCACCGCCGCCGTCGGCCGCACCACGCAGCCCTTGGGCACGCCGACCGTCTTGCAATAGACCACCGCCTGCGCCGGGCTCGTGCCCAGCGACACCATCGCCACGCCCGTCAGCGCCATGACCGTCAGCGCCATGACCGTCAGCCTTGCGCTCAGCGCTCCAGCTCTCTTCGACATCTAGCTCTCCTGCTTCCCGTTCGGCGTCCCGATGCAATCACCGGATTTCGCAGCCGAGGTGCAGCCTGAATGACAAAAGACGGCGGGCGGATACATGCCATGAAGATGGGGGTTGCTGCAGCCGCGAGGCCGGGCCGACGCCATGAACATGGCATGGACCCGCGCCCGGCCTTCGCGAGATGGTCCGGCCCGATCGATCCCGGTCGGGACCAACGTCGATTCCAAAGAGGTGCTTTATGAAGATTTCAGCTGTTGCCGCGCTGCTGCTCGCCGCTACCGCCCTGCCCGCTGCTGCGCAGTCCGGCCCATCGGTCCAGGAGCAAATGGCCTGCCGTGGCGACGCCAGCAAATTCTGCGCCGAACATATCGGCAAGCCGCCGCAGATGAACGCCTGCCTGCGCGAGAACAAGTCGAAGCTCTCGGACAGCTGCCGCAAGGTCGTCGAATCGCGCGGCGGCTGATCCGTTATCCTTCTCTACAAAGAGGGCGGCGGGTTGCCGCCCTCTCGACACCGGCGCCGCTACTCCTGCATCATCTCGCCGCTGCCGCCGAACTCGGCCGGAAAATCCTTCAGCTTGGGCAGGCCGTCGCGCATCGGCAGCACGGTCTCGGCATAGTTGACGTGAACGCCGGGCGCGAATGCCAGCGTCGGGATGGTGGCGGTGAAGACGTCGACCAGTCCGAGCGGCGGATGGTTGGTCATGAGATGGCCGCCGCACTTCTTGCAATATTTGCGCTGGCTGAGCGCCGTCTTGGCAAAGGTCTCGACATGCTGGGCGCCTTCGGTGATGCGCACGGCTTCGGGCTTCCACAGGCTGAAGGCGTTGACCGGGCCGCCCGACCAGGAGCGGCAGGAGCGGCAATGGCAATAGCCCATCGCCTCCGGCGCGCCCGTAACCTCGATCGTGACCGCGCCACAGAAGCAATTTCCGACATGTTTCATTGGGTCGTCTCCGTTTGATGAAGAGAAAGAAATCCTCTCCCCGCTCCTCGTCCACAATATGTCGGGACCGGTGGGATGCGGGGAGAGGTGTCGGGGTGAAGGGGGAGATCACCCCGGGGGACGTCGAGGGGACGGAATGCGTGCGACGCTTGGGGTAGCTCACTCCGCGCGACCGGGCGTCCTCCGTTCGGCGGACGCCCGCGGTGCCGCGCCGAGGCTAGAGTGACCGGCGCCAGGGAATAAGCATCGACACCCGTTGTTTGTACTGCCGGTACTCGTCGCCGAAGAGAGCGACGAGGTCGTGCTCCTCCAGCGCGATGCCGACGAAGATGTAGAGCGTGGTGACGACCGCAAACAGCAGATGCCCCGCGGTCATGGTCGGCGCCGCCCAGAACGCAATGATGAAGCCGAGATAAATCGGATGGCGGACGAAATTGTAGAGCAGCGGCGTCTTGAAGCGCGGCGGCGTCATCTCCTTGCCGACCAGGTGGTTGGTCACCTGATGCAATCCGAACAATTCGAAATGATTGATGATGAAGGTCGAGGTGAACACCAGGATCCACCCCGCGAAGGACAGCGTGACCAATGTCACGGCGAGATCCGGGTCCTCGACATTCCATACGATCGCGGGCAGCGGACGCCACTGCCAGAACAGGAGCAGCAATGACAGGCTCGCCAGCAGCACATAGGTGCTCCGCTCGACCGGCTTGGGGACGAACTGCGTCCACCAGGCCTTGAACTGCTGGCGCGCCATCACGCTGTGCTGAATGGCGAACAGCGACATCAGGAGCAGATTGATGATGACGGCTTCAGTCGTCGGGGTCTGGGTTCCAGTATCGATGGTCTTGGGCACCACCAGACCCATGACGAAGCCGATGGCGTAGAGAATGGTGACGAAAAACACGAGATACGCCGCAATTCCGTACAAAAAGGCGATGAACCTGAAAATGCGCAAGCCCGCAACCTCCGGGCCGACCGAATGAACCTGTTGATCGAGTTGGGTCATATAACAGCTCCGTTGTGCCAAAACGCCGGCACTTCGTTGGTCGCCTCACCATGCATCCCGGACGGGCCTAAGACTTTCGCGACCGGTTGATTTTCGCCTGAGACGACTTTGATTTTTGCTTGAGACGACAGAAACGTGCGATTTCGCTTTGAAAACAACGTGCTCGACGGCGACCTGCGGGAGCTCACCTGCGGCGGGGCTGCCGTGCCGCTGCAGCCGCAAGTGTTCGACCTCTTGCTCTATCTCGTCGCGCAACGGACGCGTGTGGTCAGCAAGGATGACCTGATCAGCCAGGTCTGGAGCGACCGCATCGTCTCGGATTCCGCGCTGAACAGCCGGATCAACGCCGCGCGCAAGGCGCTCGGCGACGACGGCGCGACGCAGCGGCTGATCAAGACCATCCCGCGCAAGGGCTTTCGTTTCGTCGGCGAGGTCCGGGAAGAATTGGCAGCGTCGATCGTGCCGGCCGAAGCCAGGCCCGTGCCCTCACGCGTCGGGGACCGCCCGGCGATCGCGGTGCTCGCCTTCGAGAACATGAGCGGCGATCCCGCGCAGGACTATTTCGGCGACGGCATCAGCGAGGACATCCTCACGGCGCTGTCGAAGCAACGCTGGTTCATGGTGATCGCCCGCAACTCGTCCTTCACCTACAAGGGACGCGCAGTCCATCTCAGGCAGATCGCGGAGGAGCTCGGCGTCAGCTACGTCGTCGAAGGCAGCGTGCGCAAGGCGAACAACCGGGTGCGCATCACCGCGCAGCTCAACGATGCCACATCAGGCAGCCATCTGTGGGCCGAGCGCTACGACCGCGAGCTGGTCGACGTCTTCGCCGTCCAGGACGAGATCACCAACGCGATCGTCGCGGCGATCGAACCACAGATTCACGCGGCCGAAAGTTTTCGCGCCCACCGCAAGGCGCCTGCGAGCCTGGACGCATGGGATCTGCTGATGCGGGCGTTGTCACATTATTGGCGCGTGACCCGGCGCGATCACGACACCGCACGGACGCTGCTCGAACGCGCGATCGGGATCGATCCGAATTACGGCCAGGCGCTGTCGGTGCTGGCGGCGAATTACATGTTCGGTGTGCATCTCGGCTGGGCCGAGCTCGCCGCCGTGGCGCCGGTGGCGGAAGCCGCCGCGCTGGCCGCGGTGCGCTGCGACCATGAGGATGCCTGGGCGCATGTTGCGCTCGGCAGCGTCTGCTTCTCGACACGCAGGCTCGCGGACGCGCTGTCCGCGTTCGAGCAGGCGCTCGCGCTCAATCCGAACTTCTCGCTGGCGCAGGGCTATTACGCACTGGCGCTGTCCTATGCCGGGCGATCGAAAGATTCGTTCGAGGCCGCGCAACGGGCGATCCGGCTGTCACCGCGCGATCCGTCGCTGGCGATCTATCACGGCATCGCTGGCTATGCGCGCTTCACCGAACGCCGTTATGACGAGGCCATCGCGCTGGCGCGCGAGGCGATCCGTCATCGCGGCGATCTCACCGGCGCCTACCGCGTGCTCGCGGTTTCCGCCGGCATGACCGGCGACGAGATGCTTGCGGAGACGGCGCTGAGCGAGCTCCGCCGCACCCAGCCCGACATCTCGCTGCACTGGATCGCGACGCAACTGCCGTGGGCCAATGACGGGGATCGCGAGCACTATCTGGAAGGATTTCGGCGCGCGGGGTTGCGCTAGCGCTTGCGGCGCAAATGGACGATGACGTCGAGCCGCGCGATCTCGTGGCCGGGAAGCGCCTCGGGGATCTTGGTGAAGGCGAGGCCTTCGGCGACGTCGACCAGCATATCCTCGCCTTCGAGATAGAAGTGCGGGTGCACCGATGTATCGGTGTCGAAGAACGACTTGATGCCGTCCGCCGCGATCCGGCGCAGCAGGCCGGCCTCGGTGAACTGGTTCAGGGTGTTGTAGACGGTCGCGAGCGACAGATACGCGCTCGCCGCCATCGCTTCTTCGAAGAGGCTCTCGGCGGTGACATGACGATGGCCGCGCAGGAACAGCAACTGGCCGAGCGCCAGCCGCTGGCGCGTCGGCCGCAGGCCGGCATCAACAAGCAATTGCAGACAGTGCTGCACGCCCGCATCGGGCGGCAGCTCGAGGCCGGCGACATCAGGTCCGCTATCGTCGACCGCAGGGATATTCGTGGCCTGGATGTCCATCGATCGTCTCACGCGTCTCACGGCTCAAGGGAGCAGGACGCACAGCGCCGGGCCCCGCCAGTTGCTATTCGATCGCAAAAGCGGCGGCCTGGCTTTGATCCGGATCAAATCCGAAAGCCGCCTCTGACCTATCGCAAGGCAGCCCGGTTTATTCCCGGCCAGAAATGGCTGATATCGACGAGGTTCAGATGTCCAGGCCGGTTCCCGACAAGGCAGAGATCGCGCTCGAATATCCCGACAAGTTCTATGTCGGTACCTTCGAGCATTCGTCGCGGTTCGAGGCGCGGCTCGACGGCAGCGGCGTCGCGCTGGTGCTGCAGCATCCCGGCGCGGCCGACGAACGCAAATCGGTGCACCTGCACCTCAATTTCGGCCTCCTCGCCGGCATCCTGCGCGAGCTCGCCGTCAGCGTCGCCGCCCTCCCCAAGGACGACATCGCACACCGCGAGCAGCTCGCGGACGCGCTCGACGAATTGCGCCGGGCGCTGCGCAGCTCCTGAAGGCTACTTCGCTTTCGCCTGGATCGGCCTCGGGGCCGGCACCGCCGCCCATTCCTTGTCGGCGCGGGGGCCGTTGAGATCGCCGGTCAGGCCGACGAGCTGGCCGGGCAGCACGTCGAGGGTCTGCTGCCAGGTCTGGGTCTGGCACAGGAATTTGATGAGGCAGCCCTTGAGCTTGAGGCGATCAGGCGACTCGCGCCAGATCGACACCGCGTAGGACTTGCCGTCCTCGGCGTTGTAGATGTCGCCGGCAAAGCGCCCCTCGGGCGTCGCCTGCAGGCCCATGATGAGCTGGTGGCCGAGCAGTGCGCGGGCGCGCTTGTCGGGATCCGGATTCTGGCTGTCGCGGTAAGGCTGGCCGCGCTTGTCGGCCGGCTCCTTCATCCAGACGATGAAGCCGCAAAGGCGATCGCGCGACGGCCCGCAGCGCTCGAGGCGAATGCGGGCGCGGCCGTCCTCGACCAGCCAGGTGCCGCTCGGATCTGTCGGCGTGACGGCGCCGGCGCGGCCGCCGAACGCCAGCATCACGATCGTGATCGCAATGCGCAGCACGAAGCGAAGGAGAATATTCATCAGCAGCACCTTTGGTTGAATGGATCGCGGCGTCAGTTCAGCTGCGCCATCAGCGCGTCGGCGCCCTCGTCGAGGCCGGCCGTGGCGGCCGCGAGCGCGCCGGTGGTGGCCTTGATGTCGTAGGCAGCAGGGTATTGCTTGGTGACGTAGGCGGAGAGCAGCCGCGAGGTCGTGGCGTCGAAGATCTCGACGCCGTAGACGACCGAGCCGGTCATCGTCCCCTCGCCGTCGCGTGCGGCTTGCACGCCGTTGTAGACGGCGCCGGCAAGGTCGAACCGCGAGAGCGTGCCGAGCACCGGCGTGTTGGCGACGGCGCCGGTGAGTGTCAGCCTGATCCGCAGCGTGTTCGGCCCGGGCTCGCGCACCAGCACGAAGCGGCCGCGCAGCCGGTCGGCGAAACAGTTCTGCATGTAGGCAGCGAGCGTCGCCTTGTCCTTGCCGGACATGTCGCCGAACTGATGATCCCGGCCACGATAGATCACGACGGGATCGAGGATCACTTTGCTATAGGTGCGCCAGTCGACCGGCGTGGAATAGCGGTAGGGTACGCGGCCGGAGGCGTCCGATTTGTCCGGCGCCATGTAGGCCGAGGACGCCATCTCCGAATAGGGCACCGGCGCGATCGACGCGCAGCCGGCCGCGGCCACGCAAAGCACCAGCGTTCCCAGACCGCGCACCGCGATCGAGCGATTCATTCCAGACTCCTCTTGGCACTGTTCTGGCGATGGCGACCGCAGCCACGTCAGGGACCAGACGCGGCTGCGGGGCTCACCATTGCCAACCCTCGGCTTCGTCCGGGGCGTTTCGGAAGCGTTGGGCTGCCTCAGTGCCTGGATTTATAAAACCGACTAGGCGGTTTGTAAAGTTCGAAAATCAGACCCTGACGCATTTGGCCGCAGGCGCGGCTTTGGGCAGGCACCGGTTCGATTTCGTTAACGATGAATCAGGCGCGCTTGCGCCGGGTTGCGGCCTTCGCGACCGCTGCCGTTCCGGATTTGGCGGCACGTTTTGCGGCCGGCTGTTCGAGGCCGGTCCACTGCGCATCGTCGAGCAGGCGCGCGAACAGTCGCTGGTGCTCGTCCTTGCTGAGCGGCGACATGCCGAACAGCGAACTCAGCAGCAGTCCCATCGCTCCGGCCCAACGCAGCATCGCGAGATCGGGATCCGTGGCCTCTTCCCTGATCGCGGCCATCCGCTCCATCTCGCGCTCGCGCGGCAGCGCCATCAGACGCGGATTCTCCACCATGGCCGCAACCAGCGCCAGCGCCGCGGAATTCGGCGACGTCGCCGCTTCGCGCACCGTGGCCAGCTGGGTCGCCAGATTGGGATTCGCGGAGGTCTCGCTCGCCTTCGCCATATAACGCGTCGAGAATTCCTCGAAATGCGCCATCTGCCGGTCGAGCAACGCCTTCAGCACCGCCTCCTTGGTGCGGAACTGATGCATCACGCCGCCCTTGCTCAGCCCGCTCTCGCGCGCAATCGCATCGAGCGTCAACCGGCCCGGGCCGTCGCGCGCGATGATCGCGATGGCCGCTTCGAGCGCAGCGTTGCGGGACCGTTCGGAGCGCGTGGCATTGTCCATGGCCGACTTGTCTCCGTGACGCCGAGATGAATCAAGTGAAAACAGGACGCGCTGTACATTTTTTGTGCGAGCACTGTCGCGACTTTCATCTTGCGGCGCCGAACGGGACTGTGTGAGCCTCGATACCGGATGGGGACTGGGATGGGCCGGCCGTAGCTTTGCGCGCCATGACGTGCGAAGCGTTGACGGCTGGTCTCGCTTGAGAAAGATACGACATGCCGAAACGAGTGTTGCTTGGTCTCCTCCTGGCGTGCGGCCTCACGGCCCCGACACTGGCGCAAGAGCCGAAGACGGGAGGTGTGGTCAATGCAGTGATCCAGCCCGAGCCGCCCGGCCTGATGCTGGCGATGGTCCAGAACGGCCCGGTGCAGATGGTGTCGGGCAACATCTTCGAAGGGCTGCTGCGCTACAGCCCCAAGCTCGAGCCGCAGCCGGAGCTCGCCGAGAGCTGGAGCGTCAGCGAGGACGCCAAGACCTACACCTTCAAGCTTCGGAAGGGTGTGACCTGGCATGACGGCAAACCTTTCACCGCCGCCGACGTGCTGTTCTCGATCGAGATGCTGAAGCAGACCCACGCGCGCGCCCGCAACAACCTCGCGCAGGTCGACAAGGTCGAGGCGCCCGACGATTACACTGTCGTCTTCACGCTGAAGCAGCCGTTCGGCCCGTTCCTCGGCATCTTCGAGGTCGGTTCGATGCCGATGGTGCCCAAGCATCTCTATGACGGCACCGACTGGAAGACCAATCCCTACAACAACGCCCCGGTCGGCACCGGCCCCTTCATGTTCAAGGAATGGCAGAAGGGCTCGTTCATTCGCCTGGCCAAGAACCCGAACTATCACGAGAAGGGCAAACCCTATCTCGACGAGATCTACTGGCAGATCATTCCCGACGCCGCCGCGCGCTCGGTGGCCTACGAGACCGGCAAGGTCGACGTGCTGCCCGGCGGCTCGGTCGAGAATTTCGACGTGCCGCGGCTGTCCAAGCTGAAGGACACCTGCGTCACCGGCGCCGGCTGGGAGTTCTTCTCGCCGCTGGCCTGGCTGTGGCTCAACAACCGCCAGGGCCCGCTCGCCGACAAGCGGGTGCGGCAGGCGGTCATGTACGCGATCGACCGCGAATTCGCCAAGGACGTGATCTGGAACGGGCTCGGCAAGGTCGCGACCGGCCCGTCCGCCTCGACCATCAAATACTATACCGACGACGTGCCGAAATATCCGTACGACCCGGCCAAGGCCAAGGCCCTCTTGAAGGAAGCCGGCTACAAGGGCGAGAAGATCCGCCTGCTGCCGCTCGCTTATGGCGAGACCTGGCAGCGCTGGGGTGAAGCGGTGAAGCAGAATCTGCAGGACGTCGGCATCAACATCGAGACGATCGCCACCGACGTTGCCGGCGGCAACCAGAAGATCGGCGACTGGGACTATGACATCGCCTTCACCTATCTCTACCAGTATGGCGATCCCGCGCTCGGCGTCGGCCGAAACTACGTCTCCAGCGCCATCGCCAAGGGCCAGGTCTTCAACAACGTCGAGGGCTACTCCAACCCCGAGATCGACAAGCTGTTCGCCGACGGCGCCGTCGCAACGCCGGACTCCAAGCGCAAGGAGATCTACGAGAAGGCGCAGAAGATCCTGGTCGAGGACGTGCCGGTGGCCTGGATGCTCGAGCTGCAATTCCCGACCATCATGCGCTGCAAGGTCAAGAACCTGATCACCACGGGGATCGGGGTCAATGACGGCTTCAAGGACGCATGGCTCGACAAGTGAGGAGGGGCGCTTCGCGTCTGGTCTCTCGTGCTGTAGCTTTCGCCGAATGATTGCCGTCCGAGCCACGGAAAAGGTGCACCTCTCCCGCTTGCGGGGGAGGTCGACGCGCGCCGGGCGATGCGAAGCATCGTCCCGAGCGCGGCGGGTGGGGGCTTTCTCCGCTCGGGGACCTTCTCTGCGGAAACACCCCCACCCCTACCCTCCCCCGCAAGCGGGAGAGGGAGCGCATCATCGCTGCGGCGACCCTCTCGTCAAACAAGCGTCACTCTAAGTATGCTCTCATTCGTCGCTCAGCGTGTCCTCAAGGGCGTGATCGTCCTGCTTGCGATCGTCGTCCTCAATTTCTTCCTGATCCGGCTTGCGCCCGGCGACCCCGCTGTCGTGATGGCGGGCGAGGCCGGGGCCAGTGACCAGATCTTCGTCAAGCAGCTCAGGGAGAAATTCGGCCTCGACAAGCCGTTGCCCGAGCAGCTCTTTATCTACGTCAAGGGCATCGTCACCCTCGACCTCGGCTTCTCCTTCCGCCAGCAGGCGCCGGTCGCAAAGCTGATCGGCGAGCGGCTGCCGGCGACGCTGCTGCTGACACTGACGGCATTTTCGATCTCGCTCATGCTCGGCATTCTCTTCGGCACCTTCGCAGCGCGCTTTGCCGGGACCTTTCTCGACACCGCCATCACCGTCTTTGCCCTGATCTTCTACGCCATGCCGATCTTCTGGGTGGCGTTGATGGGCATCCTGCTGTTCTCGGTGACCATGGATTGGCTGCCGAGTTTTGGTTACGAGACGGTCGGTGCGAACCTCACCGGCTTCGCCCACGCGGTCGACGTCGCAAGACACCTGATCATGCCGGCGATGACGCTCGGCCTGTTCTTCATGGCGACCTATACCCGCATGACGCGCGCCTCGATGCTGGAGGTGAAGCGGCTCGACTTCGTCAAGACCGCGCGCGCCAAGGGCCTCTCCGACGCCGTGATCCAGCGCCGCCACGTGCTACGCAACGCGCTGCTGCCGGTCGTGACGCTGGCCGGCGTGCATTCCGGCACGCTGATCGGCGGCGCCGTCATCACCGAGACCGTGTTCGCCTGGCCCGGCATCGGGCGGCTGATGTACGACGCGCTGCTGCAGCGGGACTACAATCTGCTGCTCGGCGTCTTCGTGATCTGCTCGGCCATGGTCCTGATCTTCAACCTCATCACCGACCTCGTCTATCGCCTGGTCGATCCGCGCATCGAATTCGCCTCATGAAACAATTCTGGAAATCGATGCTGCGCAGCCCGAGCGGCGTCATCGGGCTCATCATTCTGGTTCTCGCGATCTCGGTCGCATTGTTCGGACCGATGCTGTTCCCGAACTCGCCCTGGCGCATGGTGCAGCGGCCGTTCCTGCCGCCCTTCACGCTCTCGACGGTGCCGCTCGGCACCGACGCGCTCGGCCGCGACGTGTTCGCCGGCATGATTTTTGGCGCGCGCGTCTCGCTGCTTGTCGGTCTCGTCTCCACGCTGGTCGCGCTGATCGTCGGCGTCCCCATCGGCGCCATGGCCGGCTATTTCGGCGGCAGGATCGATGACGCCCTGATGCGCTTCACCGAGTTCTTCCAGACCATTCCGAGCTTCGCGCTTGCGATCGTGCTGGTCGCGATCCTGCAGCCCTCGATCTACTCGATCGTGACCTCGATCGCGCTGGTGAGCTGGCCGCCGGTCGCCCGCCTCGTGCGCGGCGAGGTGCTGTCGCTGCGCACGCGCGAATATGTCCAGGCCGCCGTGGTCACCGGCCAGAGCAATAGCTGGATCATCATGCGCGAGATCCTGCCGAACGCGCTGTCGCCCGTGATCGTGCTGGCCTCGCTGATGGTGGCGACCGCGATCCTGCTGGAGTCCTCGCTGTCGTTCCTCGGCCTCGGCGATCCCAATCTGATTTCCTGGGGCTACATGGTCGGCGCCGGCCGCACCGTGATCCGCCAGGCCTGGTGGATCACGGTGTTTCCCGGCGTCGCCATCCTGATCTCGGTGCTGGGTCTCAACCTGATCGGCGAAGGCCTCAACGACGCGCTCAATCCGCGGCTGTCGCGGGAGGGACGCTGACGATGACCGCCCCGCCCGCCGTCTCCATCAAGAACTTGCGGATCGCGCTGCCGGAGGGAGCCGAGCGCCCCTTCGCCGTCGACGGCGTCTCGCTCGATTTGCGGCCCGGCAAGATCGTCTGCGTCGTCGGCGAATCCGGCTCCGGCAAGTCGATGTGCGCGCATGCGCTAATGGGCCTGTTGCCCGATACGGTCTCGGTCGCCTCCGGCGAGATTCAGTTCGAAGGACGCGACCTGCTCAAGCTCGACGACGACGGCTGGCGCGATCTGCGCGGCCGCCGTCTCGCGATGATTTTTCAGGAGCCGATGACCGCGCTCAATCCGCTGATGCGGATCGGCGACCAGATGGCGGAGATGTTCGAGGCCCACGGCCTGCTGACGCCGAGGGAGCGGCGCGCCAGAGCGCTCGCTTTGGCACGGGAAGTCGGCCTGCCCGACCCCGAGCGCATCGTCCGCGCCTATCCGCACCAGCTCTCCGGCGGCCAGCGCCAGCGCGCCATGATCGCGATGGCGCTGGCGCTGGAGCCGGCCGTGCTGGTCGCGGACGAGCCGACCACCGCGCTCGACGTCACCACGCAGGCGCAGATTCTCAAGCTGATCCGCAACCTCCAGCGCAATCGCAACATGGCGGTGATGTTCATCACCCACGATTTCGGCGTGGTCGCCGATATCGCCGATCAGGTCGTCGTGCTCCGGCACGGCAAGGTGGTCGAGGAAGGCCCGGCCGCGACCGTCTTCAAAGCGCCGCAGCACGACTACACCAAGGCGCTGCTCGCCGCGGTGCCCTCGATGGATCCGCCGGCGCGCGCGCCGCTCGACGACCAAGCCAGGGCCGTCGAGGTGATCGGGCTCGACAAGACCTATGTCACCTCGGGCGGCTGGTTTCGCGAAGACCGCCGCGTCGATGCCGCGCGCGCGGTCAATTTTGACCTCCTCAGGGGCGAGACGCTCGGCCTCGTCGGCGAATCCGGCTCCGGCAAATCGTCGGTGGCGCGCCTGGTGATGCGGCTGATCGAAGCCGACCGCGGCACGGTGCGGATCGGCGAGACCGATCTCACCTCGCTGTCGGGCAAGGCGCTGCGCGCCGAACGCCATCGCATCCAGATGATCTTCCAGGATCCGTTCGCCTCGCTCAATCCGCGCCGCAAGGTCGGCCACATCATCGCCGACGGCCCGATCGCGGCCGGCCTTGATCCAAAGGCGGCGTTCGACCGCGCCCGCGATCTCCTCAAGATGGTCGGACTCGATGCCGGCGCGCTCGAGCGCTATCCGCATGAATTCTCCGGCGGCCAGCGTCAGCGCATCGGCATTGCGCGCGCGCTGGCGCTGGAGCCCGAGATCATCGTCGCCGACGAGGCCGTCTCCGCGCTCGACGTCTCCGTGCAGGCGCAAGTCTTGCGGCTGCTCGAAGACCTCAAGGCGCGACTCGGTCTCTCGATGCTGTTCATCACCCACGATCTACGCGTCGCCGCCCAGATCTGCGACCGCATCGCGGTGATGCAGCGCGGCGCCATCGTCGAGCTGAAGCCGACCGCGCAGCTCTTCGCCGCGCCGGAGCATGCCTATACGCGCGAGCTGCTGGCGGCGGTGCCGGGACGGAAAGAGCGCGCGCCGGCGGCGTGAGGATCGACCGCACCGAGTCGCCGAATTCCGGGATGGTTCCAAAAACTTGCACGCGGCCCGAGGTGAAACCTATTCGGTCCAGAAGAATTTTCTCCACGAAAATATCCTTGCCGATGATCGCAGGGAGCAAGTCGACACCGGCATTCGCTCGCGCGGCTTCCGAAGCCCCGTGACGGATGTGAGCTGGTGGGCGGTCTCTCAACCCGGCGCATCAAAGGCACTGGAGACGTTGGGATTCCGGAGTGCGCTCACGCGCTTTTTATTCCTTCGTGATCGGCGACACCGCTTCAAAGCCGAAGACGGCGTCATAGATGACGATGAAATGATGGTCGTCAGCTGATGACGGGATTTGCCAACTGATATTCGGAGCCAACATGGGCGAAGTCATTCGATTTGTCTCAAAGTCCGAGCGCGAGCGCGCACGTCTCATCCAGGAGGCGCGCGCCATCTACGACAGTATCTTCCCACCGACCGACCCGGCCAGCGAAGGCCAGGATAAGGCCGCGATCGGCCGTACCTATATCGGCCGCGACGGGGGTAACCTGTCGTGATCAAGATCATCGCCGTGCTTTGCAGCCTTGCCTCCCCGACCAATTGTCACGAGCAGGTCGTCACCACCTCGGATTTCGCGCAGGTCTCGGTGCAGTCCTGCCTGATGGGCGCGCCGCAACTCGCCGACTGGATGAGCCAGCATCCGGCGGAGCGACTGGCTGCGTGGCGCTGCGTGATCGGTCAACAGGCCGGCCGGGGCATCTGAGGCCGAAGGCCGTGCCCTATCTCGTGGTGTTGCTCCAGGTGGGCACCGAGTTGGTCACGCCGACCGAGGGCCAATTGTACGATCCGACCGACGGCGCCGTGACCGTCCCGGCCGTCTGGCCGGACGAGCCGTAGGACGCCCTCGGCTGCGCTGCGGGCGCTCCGGCGCCGCCATAGGTCGGGGCCACCACGCCCGTGCTGTAGTTTCGGCTCGACCGGGCCTTCTTCGCTTCAGCCGCAAAGGGCGCGGCAAGCAGCCCGGTCGTGATGAGCGCGGCAATCGCGAGTTTGATGCTTGTCATGGCTGATCCCTCGGTCGCTGGGGGCCCCTTGTGCCATGTGTTCATTGATCGGACGAAGTCCATAGGCACAAGTTCATAACTCCGTGCGCGGGCGAAGGTGCCGAGGCAATGCCGCCACCTCCATTTCGGACGGATCATGCCCGCCTTCGGATGGACCCGAATCAGCGCTAGGGCATTGCCCTCAGCGACTTCGCGTATTGAGGCGACATGACCGGGCCCGAACTGAAGCAACTCCGCGCCGACCTCTCCGATGCCCTCGAGCGGAAGCTCACTGCCGCCGACATGGCAAAGCTCTGCGGATTGCCGGAGAAAGGCGGCGGCGACACCATCCGGCGCTGGGAGGTGAGCGGCCCGACACCGGCGGTGACCAAGGTGCTGCGCGTGCTTGCGATGGCGAGCGAGCGCTATCCCATCCTGGAGAAGTTCGACATCTTCGATCGCCATGACGTGCGCGAGGAGGACCGCCCCGCAAAGCGCGCGGCGTTCCGCGAACAGATGCGCGATGAGGCGCGACGGCGTCTTGGTTAACGAAGGACGCGCAGAGGTTACCGGCAGCTTGTGAAGTTAAGCCTTCCTTCACCACTTCTTAAGCCGGCATTAAGCACGAAAATCATTTGCAGCCCAATAAGTTAGGTTGGGTCTCGTTGTGCCATGCATGTGACAGCATTTTCGTCAAAAGCGAGCTATCTGCAAAACCAACGCGGCGCGGAAAGCGCGCCTGCCGGGGACCTTAAGTGTCGGAGTTCAAGACGATGAAGAAGATTCTGTTTGCGACCGTTGCGCTGCTCGTGGTGGGCGCTGCTGCGCCGGCCGTCGGTGCCGATCTCGGCAACCGCAACTATTACAAGTCGCCCGCGCCGGCCTATGCCGCGCCGATCTACAACTGGACCGGTTTCTACATCGGTGGCCACGTCGGCGGCGCGTTCTCCAGCGACAACAATTTCAACGGCCTTTCCACCGGCAACAACGGCAACGGCCGTTTCCTCGGCGGCGTGCAGGTCGGTGGCGACTGGCAGTTCCACCCGAACTTCGTGGTCGGCGTCGAGGGCCAGTATTCCTGGCTCTCCGGCAGCGTCGGCGCCGTGTTTCCGGGCGGCATCGCCTACACCAACGATCAGCGTGGCCTCGGCTCGATCACCGGCCGCGTCGGCTACACCTGGGGCCCCGGCCTCGTCTATGTGAAGGGCGGCTACGCCTATTCGGACAACAACGAGAAGGTAACCGTCGGCGGCGTGCCCGCCGCGTTCGTCATCACTGGCGATCACCGCAACGGCTACACGGTCGGCGCCGGCCTCGAATACATGTTCGCCCCGAACTGGTCGGCCAAGGCCGAGTACCAGTACTACAATTTCGGCGAAGCGAGCTTCACCGGCGGTCCGCTCGCAGGCACCGGCAGCTTCACCACCGACGACCACACCATCAAGGCGGGCGTCAACTACCGCTTCAACTGGGCAAGCCCGGCCGTCGCGCGCTACTGATCGGTTACCACAACCTTACCATGACGGGGGGGGCCGGCGATTTCGCCGGCCCTTCTTTTTTCGCCCTGCGGAACACATGCAACCGTTTGCGGAGATTGCGAATTTTTAACCCGCCGTGCGGATACTGCCGGCCACAAACAGAAGCAAGAACGTTGGGGGAATTTCGATGGCGATCCGTTTCAGCCTTGGCAGCTCACTTGGCGGCCCACTTGGCCGAATGCGGCCTCGTTTCAAAATGCCGACCTGGGGCGTACGCGGCAGCCTGTTCGCCGCCTTCGCGGTGATCGCCGGCATGGGCCTCGTGATCGCGGCCGGCGCCGGCCTGGCGTTGCAGAATCTCGGCGGGCGCATGACCGAACTGAGCGGGCGGGACATTCCGCGCCTTGCCGCCAGCCTGCAATTGTCGGCATTGAGCGCGAGCCTTGCGGCACAGGGACCTGCCCTGCTCGCGGCGCAAAGCGAGGAAGCGCTGAACGAGCGCACCAAGAAGCTCAAGGAGCTGCAGGAGCAAACACAGCAGAAGCTCAACGAGATCATCCAGCTCGGCGGCGACAAGGCCGTCGTCTCCGGACTCAGCGAGACGATGAAGAGCATCAACGAGGCGGCCCAGAGCCTGGCCAAGGCCGCGCGCGAACGGCTCGATATCGCCGCCCTCCACGACAAGCAATATGACGCGCTGCGCAGCGCCCAGGGCGCCTTCGTCGGCGCGGCCAGCCCGGCGATGCTCGACGCGCAGACCCGGGTCAACGCCATTCTCGGCTCGGCCGACCTGTCCGCGGCCGATGCCAGCGACGCCGCACAGACCGTCGGCCAGCTCGGCAACGTCGTCGCCAGCGGCAATCTCGCAGCCGCCGACATGAGTGCGGCGCTGTCGGCCAACACGAGCGACAAGCTCGACGACATCCAGAAGGGCTTCAAGACGGCACAGGGCCGCCTGCGATCCAACCTCGACCTGTTGCCCGACAACCAGGGCAACAAGATGCTGCGCGAGACCGCGGAGAAGCTGCTCGCGCTCGGCACCGGCAAGACCGGCGTCTTCAACCTGCGTGAGAAGGAGCTCGACTCCGTCGACTACGGCCAGACCATCCTCGACGAGACCCGCAAGCTCAATGTCGGCCTCGGCATCAGCGTGCAGCAGCTCGTCGACGGCGTGCAGAAAGAGACCAACGCCTCGACCTCGCAGGCGCAGCAGGAGACCTCGCTCGCGACGACCGTGATGCTGGCGCTCGGGGCCTTGATGCTGGTCGGCTCGGCGCTGTTCGTCTGGCTCTATGTCGGCCGCAACATCCTGCGCCGCATCCGCGAGCTTCAGCGCGCCATGCAGCTGCTGTCGGCCGGCGACCTCGACACCGAGATCGTCCGCTCCCGGCAGAACGACGAGATCGGCGTGATGAAGGAAACGCTGACCGTGTTCCGCGACAGCATGATCGAAGCCCGGGCGCTCGCCGGCGAGCAGGACAAGGACCGGATCGCCAAGGCCGAGCGGGCCGCGCGCATGGAAGCCAAGATCGCCGAATTCGAAAGCACGGTGCGCTCCGCGCTCGACAATCTGGCGCAGTCGGCCAATTCGATGCAATCGACCGCGCAGAGCATGTCGACCACCGCCGACCAGTCCAACGCGCTGGTCAACGCGGTCGCCTCCGCCGCCGAGGAGACCTCGGTCAACGTCCAGACCGTGTCGTCAGGCACCGAGCAGCTGTCGTCCTCGATCGAGGAGATCAGCAAGCAGGTCGTCACCTCGGCCGCGATCGCCAAGAAGGCGGTCGACGAGGCCGGCGCCACCGACACCACGGTGCAGAGCCTCGCCGACAGCGCGAGCCGCATCAGCGTCGTGGTCGACCTGATCCAGACCATCGCCTCGCAGACCAATCTGCTCGCGCTCAACGCCACCATCGAGGCGGCGCGTGCGGGCGAGGCCGGCCGCGGCTTTGCGGTGGTTGCCTCCGAGGTGAAGAGCCTCGCGAGCCAGACCGCCAAGGCCACGGAGGAAATCCGCACCCAGATCGCCAGCATGCAGGAGATCACGACCTCGGCGGTCGGCGCCATCCAGGGCATCGGCCGGATCATCGGCGAGATCGACAACGTGACCACGACGATCGCAGCCGCGGTCGAGGAGCAGGGCGCCGCCACCCGCGAGATCGCGCGCAACATCCAGCATGCCGCCGGCGGCACCAGCGAGGTCTCCAGCAACATCGTCGGCGTCTCCACCGCCTCGGCCGAAGCCGGCGCCGCGGCAAACGAAGTGCTGGGCGCCTCCGACGCGCTCCGCCGCGAAGCCGACATGCTGCGCGGAGAGATCGACGCGTTCCTCAACAACATGCGGGCGGCGTAACAGCGCCGGCCCGTAGCCCGGACGGCGCTCCATCCGGGCTACGGAAAAACACGCCCGGTATGACCGCCATGCGGAGACCACGGGCCAGCCTTTTTCGGCTGGCGCCCCGCGCGCGCTGGGTTTAAGCCGATAGCATGAACGCGAAAACCGACACCGCACAGTCCTCAGCCGAAGCCCTGCGCTACCCCTGGGAGCAGCACCCTGGCCACGACGAGATCGTCGAGGTCAGGCCCGGCGTGCTGTGGGCGCGGCTGAAATTGCCGTTCCGCCTCAACCACGTGAACATCTACCTGCTCGCCGACGGCGACGGCTATGCGATGGTGGATACCGGCTTCGGCAACGAGGAGACGATCGAGGCCTGGACCAAGCTGTTCGACGGACCGCTGAAAGGCGTCCACATCACGCGCCTGATCGTCACCCACTCCCACCCCGACCATGTCGGACTCGCGGGGTGGGTCGTCGAGCGGTTCAACTGCCCGCTGGTGATGTCGCAGGTCGAATATCTGCAATCGGTCTATCACCAGAACCGCGGCACCGCGGAGCGGCAGGAGGCGCAGCGGCTGTTCTTCCGTCGCCACGGCATGGACGAGTCGCTCACCGAAAAGCTGCTCGGCCGCGGCCAGGATTATCTCAAGCGCGTCTCGGTGCTGCCGCCCTCCTACCGCCGCATCTCCCATGGCGAGGACGTCGTGATCGGCACGCGCCGCTTCAAGGTGATCACCGGCGGCGGCCACGCGCTCGACCAGGTGATGCTGTATTGCGCCGACGACAAGCTGTTCCTCTCCGCCGACCAGGTGCTGAGCAAGATCTCGCCCAATGTCAGCGTCTGGGCGGTCGAGCCCGACCAGAACTCGCTCGGCGAATATCTGGCCTCACTCGCCAGCCTCACCACGACGCTGCCCTATGACGTGCTGGTGCTGCCCGGCCATGGCGTGCCGTTCTACGGATTGAAGACCCGGATCAAGCAGCTCGCCGACCACCATGAAGAGCGCTGCCGCCTGATCGCGGAAGCCTGCCGCGAGGTGCCGCAGACCTCGCGCGCCTTGGTACCCGTCGTGTTCAACAAGCATGTGCTCGACGAACACCAGATGGGCTTTGCCGCCGGAGAGCTCGTCGCCCACGTCAACTACATGATCGTCGAGGGCCGGCTGACGGCGGAGACGAAGGACGGCGTGCTGCAGTTCAGGACGACGTGAGCGTTTCTTAGCCTCTCACCGTAAGAACGGCGCGAGGGAGCGCACCGCCCTCCCCGCGAACACCTCACTTCATATTTGCGATCGCATGCAGCGCCGCGATGTAGCCGAACGGGCCCAGGCCGCAGATCACCCCGGTCGCCACGAACGAGATCTTGGAGTGGCGGTGATATTCGTCGCGGGCGTGGATGTTGGAGATGTGGACTTCCAGCACCGGCCCTTCGAACGTCTTGATCGCGTCCATGATCGCGACCGAGGTGAAGGAGAAGCCGGCCGGATTGATGATGATGGCGTCGGCGTCCTGCCGCGCCGACTGGATCAGGTCGACCAGCACGCCTTCGTGGTTGGATTGGTGGAAGGCGAGCTTGAGCCCGAGCGTTGCGGCGGCCGCCTCGCAACTCGCGTTGACCTCTGCGAGCGTCGTGGTGCCGTAGATATGCGGCTCGCGAATGCCGAGCATATTGAGGTTGGGACCGTTCAGAATCATGACTCGCTTCATCGGGCGTCCTTTCGCATGAGCTTGCCGCCGGGCGCCGATCCGCGCCTCGCAGAAAGCAAGGCTACGACATCGGCGCGACCGGCTCCGCCATCATGGACGGAGCGCGCCCCATGGACAAAATGTCCATGGCAGCGGCAACGGTCCCTGGCTTTCCCGGGGGCCTCGGCCCGCGCGGGCGGGCCAGTGTTAGGCGTTTGATCCACATCAACTATCGCCGGCGAGACGCCGCTATCAATGGACCCGCGCACCCCGTCACAAATGTGTGCGGGCGCATGGACATTGGAGCTGGAAAAGCTCTAAAAATGAGCGGCCGCCGTGGCCGGGTTCCGTTGCAGGTTTTGCCGATGGATTACAACCAGTTCTTCGATTCCGCCCTCGATCGTCTCCACTCCGAGCGGCGCTACCGCGTGTTCGCCGACCTCGAGCGCACGGCCGGCCGATTCCCGCACGCGGTCTGGCACTCGCCCAAGGGCAAGCGCGACGTCGTGATCTGGTGCTCCAACGATTATCTCGGCATGGGCCAGCATCCGAAGGTGGTCGGCGCCATGGTCGAGACCGCGACGCGCGTCGGCACCGGTGCCGGCGGCACCCGCAACATCGCCGGCACGCATCATCCGCTGGTTCAGCTCGAGGCCGAGCTCGCCGATCTCCACGGCAAGGAAGCCGCGCTGCTGTTCACCTCGGGCTATGTCTCGAACCAGACCGGCATCCCGACCATCGCAAAGCTCATTCCGAACTGCCTGATCCTGTCGGACGAGCTCAACCACAATTCGATGATCGAGGGCATCCGCCAGTCCGGCTGCGAGCGGGTCGTGTTCCGCCACAACGATCTTGCGCATCTGGAGGAGCTGTTGAAAGCGGCCGGCCCGAACCGGCCGAAGCTGATCGTCTGCGAGAGCCTCTATTCCATGGACGGCGACGTCGCCCCGCTCGCCAAGATCTGCGATCTCGCCGAGAAGTACGACGCGATGACCTATGTCGACGAGGTCCACGCGGTCGGCATGTACGGCCCGCGCGGCGGCGGCATCGCCGAGCGTGACGGCGTCATGCATCGCATCGATATCCTCGAAGGCACGCTGGCGAAAGCGTTCGGCTGCCTCGGCGGCTACATCGCCGCCAGCGGCCAGATCATCGACGCCGTGCGCTCCTATGCGCCGGGCTTCATCTTCACCACCGCGCTGCCGCCGGCGATCTGCTCGGCCGCGACCGCCGCGATCAAGCATCTGAAGACCTCGAACTGGGAGCGCGAGCGCCACCAGGACCGTGCTGCCCGCGTGAAGGCGATCCTCAACGCCGCCGGCCTGCCCGTGATGTCGAGCGACACCCACATCGTGCCGCTGTTCGTCGGCGATCCCGAGAAGTGCAAGCAGGCGTCCGACCTGCTGCTCGAGGAGCACGGCATCTATATCCAGCCGATCAACTATCCGACCGTCGCCAAGGGCAGCGAGCGGCTGCGCATCACGCCCTCGCCCTATCACGACGACGGCTTGATCGATCAGCTCGCCGAGGCCCTGCTGCAAGTGTGGGACCGTCTCGGCCTGCCGCTGCGCGAGAAGTCGCTGGCGGCGGAGTAGGCCTCTTCGCCTCTTCTTGAATCCAACTCGGACCGTCCCCGGAGCTCCCCCCCTCCCCGACCCTCCCCCGCAAGGGGGGAGGGAGCGAAACAGGTGTGCCCGCCTCACGTCGATTGAGCGCGACTGCCTGACGCTGCACTAGTCTCGCCCTTGTCCCTAGTCTCACCCTTGTTGCAGCGATAGACGCTCTCTCCGTTCCCTCCCCCCTTGCGGGGGAGGGTCAGGGAGGGGGGTGCCACACGGGGACTCTCTCGGTGGGCCTCAAGCGACCAGCTTAACGACAACCCCAGTTCCCGCCCCGGCGCGGTATTTCGCTGTCGCCTCCACTCGCCCAACGCGCTAGAACTAAAGGGAAAATGAGCTCGGGCGCGGCCAGCGCCCAGGGAGAAGCGCGCTCGCCATGCTGCACGATTGGGGCGTGATCGCCGCCGCCTTCGGCTATATCGGCTTCCTGTTCCTGGTGGCGAGCCATGGCGACCGCCGCTCGCCGGCCGGGCGCGGCCGTGCCTCCGGGCTGATCTATCCGCTGTCGCTGGCGATCTACTGCACCTCCTGGACCTTCTTCGGCTCGGTCGGCTTCGCCACCCGCACCTCGACCGACTTCCTCGCCATCTATGTCGGCCCGATCCTGATGATCGGGTTAGGGGCCGGCGTGTTGCGCCGCGTGATCCAGCTCGCGAAAGCCCACAACATCACCTCGATCGCCGACTTCATCGGGGCCCGCTATGGCAAGAGCCAGGCGGTGGCGGCCACCGTCGCGCTGATCGCGATCATCGGCTCGGTGCCCTACATCGCGCTCCAGCTCAAGGCGGTCGCCTCCTCGCTCGAAACGATCCTGAGCGAGGACCAGGCCTTCTCCCACATTCCGATCGTCGGCGACATGGCGCTGATGGTGACGCTGGCGATGGCGGCCTTCGCCGTGCTGTTCGGCACGCGGCAGACCGACGCCACCGAGCACCAGCACGGCCTGATGCTGGCGGTTGCGACCGAATCCATCATCAAGCTGGTCGCCTTCCTCGCCGCCGGCATCTTCGTCACCTTCTGGATGTTCTCGCCGCACGAATTGATCGAGCGCGCCATGAAGACACCGGAGGCGGTGCGCACCATCAACTATTCGCCCTCGATCGGCAACTTCCTCACCATGACGCTGCTGTCGCTCTGCGCGATCATGCTGTTGCCGCGCCAGTTCCACGTCAGTGTGGTCGAGAACTCCTCGGATGCCGAGGTCGGCCGCGCGCGCTGGCTGTTCCCGCTCTACCTCGTCGCCATCAATCTGTTCGTGATCCCGATCGCGCTCGCCGGCCTCGTCAGCTTCCCGTTCGGCGCGGCCGACCCCGACATGTACGTGCTGGCGCTGCCGATGGAGGGCGGTGCGGGGCCTCTCAGCGTCGCCATCTTCGTCGGCGGCCTGTCGGCCGCGACCGCGATGGTGATCGTCGAATGCGTCGCGCTCTCGATCATGGTCTCGAACGACCTCATCGTGCCGCTGGTGCTGCAGCGACGGCCGGAGGGACGCACCGGCGGCGCGGATTTCAGCGACTTCCTGCTGCGCTCGCGGCGGCTCGCGATCTTCGCCATCATGGTGATGGCTTATTTCTACTATCGCGCGCTCGGCAATACCCAGCTCGCGGCGATCGGCCTGCTCTCCTTTGCCGCCATCGCCCAGCTTGCGCCGAGCTTCTTCGGCGGGCTGCTGTGGCGGCGCGGGACCGCGCGCGGCGCCATCGGCGGCATGCTGGTCGGCTTCGCGGTCTGGCTCTACACGCTGTTCATGCCGAGCTTCATGGATTCCTCGACATCAGGCATCCTGCTGCTCCAGCACGGCCCCTTCGGCATCGAGGCGCTGCGGCCGCAGGCGCTGTTCGGCGCCGATCTGCCTCCGCTGATGCACGGCGTGATCTGGTCGCTGTCGCTCAACATCCTGACCTATGTACTGCTGTCGCTGGCGCGAAGGCCGTCGTCCATCGAGTTGCTGCAGGCCGATCTGTTCGTGCCCAATACGCTCGCGCCGATCTCGCCGAGCTTCCGCCGCTGGCGCACCACCGTCACCGTGCAGGACATCCAGACCACCGTGGCGCAATATCTCGGGCCCGACCGCGCCCGGCATTCCTTCGAGGCATTCTCCGCACGGCGCAATGTTCGTCTGGAGGCGGGAGCGCCCGCCGATTTCGAGCTGTTGCAGCACGCCGAGCATTTGATCGCCTCCTCGATCGGCGCGGCCTCCTCGCGCCTCGTGATGTCGCTGCTGCTGCGCAAGCGCACGGTATCGGCCAAGGCCGCGCTAAAACTGCTCGACGATTCGCACGCGGCCCTGCATTTCAACCGCGAGATCCTCCAGACCGCGCTCAACCACGTGCGCCAGGGCATCGCCGTGTTCGATGCCGACCTGCAGCTGATCTGCTCCAACCGGCAGTTCGGCGACCTCCTCAACGTGCCCCCGCACATCGTCCAGTTCGGCACGCCGCTGCGCGAGATCCTGGAATTCATCGGCGTGAGCGATCCGGACGATCCGGTCGAGCGCGAAGCCATGCTGGAGCGGCGTCTCGCCGCCTACACTACCGACAGCGAGCCATATCTCGAACGCCTGCCGGAACGCCACATGGTGATCGAAGTGCTCACCAACCGCATGCCCGGCGGCGGCTTCGTCATCACCTTCACCGATGTCACGCCGACCTTCGAAGCGGCGGAGGCGCTGGAGCGTGCCAACGCGACACTAGAAAAGCGCGTGCGCGACCGCACCGAGGAGCTGACGCGGCTGAACTCCGAGCTGGCGCTGGCCAAGAGCGCGGCGGAAGACGCCAGCATCTCCAAGACGCGCTTCCTCGCCGCCGCCAGCCACGACATTCTCCAGCCACTGAACGCGGCGCGGCTCTATGTCACGAGCCTCGTCGAGCGCCAGCACAGCGGCGAGGAGACGCGGCTGGTCGAGAACATCGACGAATCCCTGCAGGCGATCGAGGAGATCCTCGGCGCGCTGCTGGACATCTCGCGGCTGGACGCCGGCGCGATGACGACCTCGATCTCGAGCTTCAAGATGGCCGATCTGATGCGTTCGCTGGAAATCGAGTTCGCGCCGGTCGCGCGCGCCAAGAACCTGGAGCTCGCCTTCGTGCCGTGCTCGCTGCCGGTCGAATCGGACCGGCTGCTGCTGCGGCGCCTGCTGCAGAACCTGATCTCGAACGCGATCAAATACACCCCGCGCGGCCGCGTGCTGGTCGGCTGTCGCCGACAAGGCCCTTCGCTCAAGATCTGCGTCTACGACACCGGCGTCGGCATCCCGCCGGTCAAGCGCGGCGAGATCTTCAAGGAATTCCACCGCCTCGAGCAGGGGGCGCGGATCGCGCGCGGGCTGGGGCTCGGCCTGTCGATCGTCGAACGCCTGGCGCGCGTGCTCAAGCACGGCATCGCCATCGACGGCAACAGAAGCGGCGGCTCGGTCTTCTCCGTGACGGTGCCGACGGCGAAGGCGATCACCCACACCGCCGCCGTGACCAGCGCGACGCCGCTGGCACGGACGCCGATCTCGGGCGCGCTGATCGTCTGCATCGAGAACGACGCGGCGATCCTCGACGGCATGCGCACGCTGCTGAAGGCCTGGGACGCCGAGGTGATCGCGGTCGCCGATCCCGAAGGCGCGATCGCCGCAATCGAAACGGCGGGACGACGCGTCACCGGCCTTCTGGTCGACTATCATCTCGACCGCGGCAACGGCATCGCCGCCATCCGCGACATCCGCCGCCGCTTCGGCGACGCGATCCCCGCGATCCTGATCACGGCCGACCGCAGCCCCGCCGTGCAAGTCGCCGCCCGCGACGAGAAGGTCGCGGTACTGAACAAGCCGGTGAAGCCGGCCTCGCTCCGCGCGCTCCTCGGCCAGTGGCGCACGCAACAGATGGTGGCAGCGGAATAGGTGTTACTGGAAATCGGGCTTGCACATTCCTGACCCGTCATTCCCGCGCAACGGCGACGCCGTTGTCGCTAGAGGCGCGAGCCATGCGGTGCGGCAGCACCGCATGGCGAGCCTCGAAGGATGACGGATTTGATAACACGATGAACTCACCCCGTCGGCGTGCCCGACTTCCACTGGCCACTGGCGATCTTGGCGGCCGCGATCACCGCCTGGGTGCGGCTTTCGACGCCGAGCTTTTGCAGGATCGCCGAGACATGCGCCTTGATGGTGGCCTCGGAGACGCCGAGCTCATAGGCGATCTGCTTGTTGAGGAGGCCCTCCGACAGCATCATCAGGACCCGGACCTGCTGCGGCGTCAGCGTCACCAGACGGTCGCGCAGGCGCGTCATGTCGGGGTCGGCCGCAGCCGACAAATCGGTGTCGGCGGGAACCCAGACGTCGCCCTCCATCACCTTGAGGATGGCGTCGCGCAGGGTCTCGACGCCGAAACGCTTGGGAATGAAGCCGGAGGCGCCGAAATCGAGCGAACGGCGAATCGTGGCGCTGTCGTCGGACGCCGAGACGATCACCACCGGGATCGCCGGATATTGCGCACGCAGATAGATCAGGCCGGAAAAGCCTGAAATCCCGGGCATCGAGAGGTCGAGCAGGATCAGGTCGACGTCCGAGGTCTGTTCCAGGAGCTTGGTCAGATCCTCGAACGATCCGGCCTCGTCGATCCTGGCCGAGGTCAGGACGCCAGCCACCGCCTGTCGCAGCGCATCGCGGAAAAGAGGATGGTCATCGGCGATGACGAGATGGGTCGAGGGAGCGTTCATCGTTCTCTTGCTGTCGTTCGCGGGCCGGCGGACAGATCCCGGGTCCGTCAATTCTTCCCCGAGCGGCCGTGGCATGCAAGTGCACATTATCCCTTTGCTGCAAAGGGGTTAATCCGGAAGCCTACGTGGCGGCGCGCCGGTACCCGATACCGGGCGTCAGCTACGCGTCAGTGCGCAAGGCCGAAAGTCGTATTGGGGCGGGTTTCACGCCGATGTTACCTTGCAGCCAAGACCTGGGTTGATCCGGCATGTCCGGACGTCTGGGGCGCGAGGAAACGCATTTCGGGGAGCGACTCAACATGTCGACAATGGCTGTATCTCAAGCAGGCGCGGGAGGAATGACGAAGGACGAACGGTTCGTCATTCTCGCCTCCTCGCTCGGTACCGTCTTCGAGTGGTACGATTTCTACCTCTACGGTTCGCTGGCCGGCATCATCGGCGCGCAGTTCTTCTCGGCCTATCCGCCGGCAACCCGCGACATCTTCGCGCTGCTGGCGTTCGCCGCCGGCTTCCTGGTGCGTCCGTTCGGCGCGATCGTGTTCGGCCGCGTCGGCGACATCGTCGGCCGCAAATACACCTTCCTCGTCACCATCCTGATCATGGGTCTGTCGACGTTCATCGTCGGCCTGCTGCCGAACGCGGCGACCATCGGCATCGCGGCTCCGATCATCCTGATCGCGCTGCGCCTCGCCCAGGGCCTCGCCCTCGGAGGTGAGTATGGCGGCGCGGCGACCTACGTCGCCGAACATGCTCCGAACGGCAAGCGCGGCTACTACACCTCCTTCATTCAAACCACGGCGACGCTCGGCCTGTTCCTGTCGCTGCTGGTGATCCTGTTCACCCGTAGCGCCCTCGGCGAACCCGATTTCGCCGCCTGGGGCTGGCGCATCCCGTTCCTGGTCTCGGTGCTGCTGCTCGGCGTCTCGGTCTGGATCCGGCTCCGCCTCAATGAATCGCCGATCTTCCAGAAGATGAAGGACGAGGGCAAGGGCTCGAAGGCGCCGCTGACGGAAGCCTTCGGCAACTGGCAGAACGGCAAGCTCGTGCTGCTCGCGCTGCTCGGCGGCGTGATGGGCCAGGGCGTCGTCTGGTACACCGGCCAGTTCTACGCGCTGTTCTTCCTGCAATCGATTCTGAAGGTCGATGGCTACACCGCCAACCTGCTGATCGCCTGGTCGCTGCTGCTCGGCACCGGCTTCTTCATCGTGTTCGGCATGCTGTCGGACCGTATCGGCCGCAAGCCGATCATCCTCGGCGGCTGTCTGATCGCGGCGCTGACCTTCTTCCCGATCTTCAAGATGATCACCACCAATGCCAACCCGGCGCTGGAAAAGGCGATCGAATCGGTCAAGGTCGACGTGGTGGCGGATCCCGCGGGTTGCGGCGACCTGTTCAACCCGGTCGGCACCCGTGTCTTCACCGCACCTTGCGACACCGCACGCGCTTATCTGTCGCAGTCGTCGGTCAAGTACTCGACCACGCCGGGCGCAGCCGGCTCGGGCGTGAAGGTGGTGGTCAACGGCAAGGACGTCGCCTACGCCAACGCCAAGGACGGCAACCCGGCGGTTCTCGCCGCGGTGCAGGCGGCCGGTTATCCGAAGGGCGGCGACGCCGGAATCGTAAAGATGGCGCATCCGTTCGACATCTTCCGTCCGCAGGTGGCGGCGATCATCGGCCTGTTGTTCGTGCTCGTGGTCTACGTCACCATGGTGTACGGCCCGATCGCGGCGATGCTGGTCGAACTGTTCCCGACCCGCATCCGCTACACCTCGATGTCGCTGCCCTACCACATCGGTAACGGCTGGTTCGGCGGCCTGCTGCCGGCGACCGCCTTTGCCATCGTGGCCTCGACCGGCGACATCTATGCCGGCCTCTGGTACCCGATCATCTTCGCCTCGATTACCGTCGTGATCGGCTTCTTCTTCCTGCCCGAGACCAAGGACGTCGACATCAAGGCGACCTGATCGAAAGCACCGATCGACAACACGAACCGGCCGCGGTCTCCGCGGCCGGTTTTGTTTTATGGGCTTCTCGTTGCGACGCGTTTTCTTGACGCGAACCGGCGCCCACTTCGCTCGAATACGCTCTACTGATTGCTGCCGACGAATTGCAGCACCACCTCGCGCCGGTGCGGGCGCTTGCGGTGCTCGATCAAATAGATCGCCTGCCAGGTGCCGAGGGCAAGCCGGCCATTCAGGACCGGGACCTGAAGCGAGGCCCCGGTCAGCATCGTCTTGATATGTGCCGGCATGTCGTCCGGTCCTTCGGTGTCGTGGGTCCACCCGGCATCCTCCGGCGCGAGCCGGGACAGCGCCGTGGTGAGATCGACGAGCACGGACGGATCGGCGTTCTCCTGGATCGTCAGCGAGGCCGAGGTATGGCGGATGAACAGCGTCAGCGCACCGTCGCGCGCGTGAACCTCGGCGATGAATTTTGCAGCCTCGCTGGTCAGATCGGTAAAGCCACGCCCCTGCGTCTGCACGGTGAGCAGCGACGAAGAGATGGCGGTGGCCTGCACGGACGACGGTGACGAGCGCGTGATGGATTTGGCTGATGTCATGGAAGGTCTCTCAACTCGGGAAGCTGCCGTACGGTGGGCAAAGGCGCGTATGCGCCGTGCCCACGTCTTCTGTCATTGTCGTAGAGGCATGGTGGGCACGGCACTGATGCGCCTTTGCTCACCCTACGGCAGCTCAACGCATGGATGGCGCGAAGGGACCATCAAATCTTTCCCGACACGTCCTTCTGGACGCGGTGGGCCATGTCGATCAGCCGCCGCCAGGCCTTTTCCAGAAACGACATCACACGGTCGACGTCCTGGTCGCTCGGCAGCGGGATCTCGATTTTGCGCTCGCCCTCGGCGCCCTTGGGCTCCGCTTTCTTCAGCGGGTCGGATTTCGGCAGCGCCTCGTCGATCTTGCCCGACACCGTGGGCCCGGCCGCGAGCTGTCCCTTCAGACTCTCGACCTCGGCCTGGAGCCTGCCGATCTCGGCGTCGAGCGCGGTCCGTTCGTCGGGCACCGCATAGCAGGCCCAGCCGGCGCCGTTCTTGGTACAGGTCGATACCGTGCCGGTGCGCGTGTCGAGCCGCAGCACGCCCTCGGGGATCGGCGCCATGCTGTAGCGGCCGTTCTCGCTGTCGGGCGCGGATTGCGCGGCCTCGAGGTCGCCGCCGATCGCCATCGCGGCGGCGAACGCCGCCAGCGCAAGCCATGATGTTGTGGATGACGTCACTGGTCTCATCGCGCTCTCCGCCACGACGTGCAGGTGGCACTTTCGCAAATTCTACACCCCGGTGAGGCGATCCGCCGCCCAAAACACACACCGGCATCAACGATCACGGCGGCGTCTTCGATCCCGGCAGCGTGGCGAAAGGGCGGCCGCATCCGCCGATCATGAGGCCTGCTGCTGCGGTGCGGCGTCACGCTGTGTGCAGCGCTGCCGTGCTCGCCAATATCATCAAGTAAATCAGCTACATAACCGAAAGCGACGCAATCGTGACTTGGCTTGACTTGATTATGGGCCATCAGTATGGTCCGCGCGGCTTTTGAGGGTGGCGGGCGCAATTTCCATTCAGCCGCGGCGTTTCGGGTCTTCGTTGCATGACACAGGGCACGGGACACGGCGAGAATGGGGATCGCGATAGATCGTCCGAGGAAGCTGCGCTTTCCGAACGGCTCGGAAATCTTGATCAGCGGTTGTCCGAACTCCGGGACCGACGAATCAAGACCGAGCAACCCGCAGGTGACGGTGAAGACAGAGCGGCCAGAGCTTCGGCGATGGCGCTTGGTTTCCGGTTATCCTCCGAGTTGGTCGCCGGGGTCGTCGTCGGAGCGGGGATTGGCTGGGGTTTCGACCGCTTGCTGTCGACGTCGCCTTTCGGATTTATCGTGTTCCTGTTGCTGGGCTTCGTCGCTGGCGTGGTGAATGTGGTGAGAACGGCGGGTGCGGGTCAAAACAGGCGCGGTGGGTCTTAGCCGATCCGCACCAGCAGAGGAATGATCGTGCCGGCATCGCCGGTACGGGCCGGCCCGGCCGGCAGACCGAGACCCGCCGGCATTGCCCGGCAGACCAAGAGATGCCGCGCTGATGAAAATCGACCCGATCCACCAGTTCAACATCGAGCCTCTCTTCACCCTGGGCCATATCGGCAATCACACGATCGCCTTCACCAATTCGTCGCTCTACATGCTGGTGACAATCGCGATCATCTCGCTCCTGATGCTCGCCAGCGGAACGCAGCTGGTTCCCGGGCGCCTGCAGTCGGTCGCCGAGATCTCCTACGAATTCGTCGCCTCGACCATCCGTTCGACGGCCGGCGCGGAAGGCATGAAGTTCTTCCCGCTGATCTTCTCGCTGTTCATGTTCATCTGCGTCTCGAACCTGGTCGGCATCATCCCCTACACCTTCACGGTGTCGAGCCATCTGATCGTCACCGCGGCGCTGGCGCTTCTGGTCTTCTTCACCGTGCTGATCTACGGCGTCGCCAAGAACGGCCTGAAATTCTTCTCGATCTTCGTGCCCCACGGTGTCCCCGGCTACATCCTGCCGCTGGTGATGTTCATCGAGGTCCTGTCGTTCTTCCTGCGGCCGGTCTCCCACAGCGTCCGTCTGTTCGCCAACATGCTGGCCGGCCACATCGCGCTGAAGGTGTTCGCGGGCTTCGTCGCCATGCTCGGCTTCTCGCTCGGCGCGCTGGGCTGGGTCGGCGGCGTGCTGCCGCTGGCTCTCACGGTCGCGCTGTACGCGCTCGAGATTCTGGTCGCGTTCCTGCAGGCCTATGTGTTTGCGATCCTGACCTGCATCTACCTCAACGACGCCATTCATCCGGGACACTGAGCGGTCCGGGGAATTTCCACCCAAAACCCAATCTTTCTTCCAAGGAGTCTAAAATGGATCCGGCAGCAGCAAAACTTATCGGCGCGGGCATCGCATGCATCGGCATGGGCGGCGCAGGCGTCGGCGTCGGCGTGATCTTCGGCAACTACCTCGCCGCAGCCGTTCGCAACCCGTCGGCCGCTCAGGGCCAGTTCGGCAACCTGATCTTCGGCTTCGCCGTGACCGAAGCGCTCGGCATTTTCTCGCTGCTGATCGCGCTGCTGCTGCTGTTCGTTCCGCTCTGAGGACGAAGTTTCGCGCCGCTTCGACCGAAGCGGCGCGCATGACGGCAACAGGAGTAATCCATGGCTGAAAGTCATGGCGGGGCGAAAAGTCCGGCGGCGGGCGCCCACACCGGGGCCGAAGGCGGTCACGGTGGTGGTTTTCCGCCGTTCGAGAGCAGCACCTACGCTTCACAGCTGGTGTGGCTCGCGATCTTCTTCGTCGCGCTTTATGTGATCGTGTCCAAGCTTGCTCTGCCGCGTGTCGGCGGTGCGATCGAGGCCCGTCAGAACAAGATCGAGGGCGACCTCGCCGAAGCGCAGAAGCTGAAGGACCAGTCCGACGCGGCGCTGAAGGCCTATGAGAACGAGCTTGCTTCGGCACGCTCGCGCGCGCAGGCGATCGGCAACGAATCCCGCGACAAGGCGAATGCGCAGGCGGACGCCGAGCGCAAGACGCTGGAAGAGCAATTGGCGGCCAAGCTCGCCGGGGCGGAGAAGACCATCGCCTCGACCCGCGCAACCGCCATGAGCAACGTTCGCGGCATCGCAGCCGATGCGGCAGGCCAGATCGTGCAGCAGCTCACCGGCGTGGTTCCGGACGCGGCGTCGGTCAATGCCGCCGTTGATGCGTCCTTGAAGGGTTAGTCGATATGTTCTTCGATCCTGAAACCTGGGTCGCCATCGCTTTCGTGATCCTGATGGTCCTGTTCGGCTATCTCGGGGTCTTCAAGAAAGCGATGGTTGCGCTCGACCATCGCGCCGACCGCATCAAGGCCGAGCTCGACGACGCGACGCGTCTCAAGCAGGAAGCCGCCAAGGTGCTCGCCGACTACAAGGCGCGCACCGCCTCGGCCGAACGCGAGGCCGCCGACATCATCGCCAACGCCAGGAGCGAAGCCGAGCGCATCGCGGCTGAGGCCAAGGCGAAGATGGAAGACTTCGTCGCCCGCCGGACCAAGACCGCGGAGAGCAAGATCGCGCTCGCCGAAGCCCAGGCGCTCGCCGATGTCCGCGCCGCAGCCGCGGAAGCCGCCGTCCAAGCCGCCTCGACGATCCTGTCGCAGTCGGTCAAGGGCTCGGTTGCCGACGATCTGATCGCCAAGGGCATCACCGAGGTCCGGCAAAAGCTGAACTGAGCGTTCTGCCTTCACCAATCAAAAAGCCGGCGCAATGGGCGCCGGCTTTTTTTTCGACACCGCAATCCACGAATACGGTGTCATCACCCGCGAAAGCGGGTGATCCGATATTCCAGAGACAGCAATGAGATACGGAGAAGCCGCGGCGTACTGGATGCCCCGCCTGCGCGGGGCATGACAGCGTTCTTCGTGACGACTTACTTATCTACTTCTTCTTCCGTCCCTTCGGCTCGGGGGACAGCGCCTGCGGGTCGAAGCCGACATAGAAGACATAGGAATCGGCGGTCGCGGCGGAGGGCGTCGGATAAGCCAGATCCTCGACGATGAAGGTGAAGGGCACGCTGCCGCCTTCCGACATCTCGACCGTGGTCCGGTAGGCCTTCGAGGCGATCACTTTCTCGCCGACCCCACCCTGCACCACCGCGACGCGCAAGGGGACCTCGACGGTGGCGGGCGCGCCGGCCGGACCGGCGATCACGCGGCCCTGGATTCCGATCCGGGCCGTGATGCCGGCGCTGCTGCGGGCACATTCCCGCGCCATCTTGGTGATCGAGGCCTGGAAGCGGATCTCGTTGCCGACAGCCGGCTTGCCGGCAGCCCCAACCGCGTAGGTCGATGCGCCCGCGCGCACGGTGACCTGCGGGCAATCGACGTCGTCTTCCGCCGGCTGGCCAGGTGCGGGGGCTGGCTTGGGCGGGGCCGGCTCATCCGAATTGCCGCCGAACAGGCTCTTGAAGCGGTCGGTCAAGGACTGGGCGGCCACCGGCGAAACCGCCGCGAACGACATCGACAAGACAAGCGCGATCACCGGCATCCGCCGCAGCACATCCCGCGATGACCGAAGCTGCTTCACCATCAAAGCCCGTACTCCATGACAAAATCCCGGCCGGTCGCCGGCCGGGACATGCGGGTTATATCGCCAAAATCGGCGAACCCAAGGCAGCAAAAAGGGGGGACTTGACCAGGGGGGACCTGGCTGGGGGACGTGCAAGGGGCTCGGCGACATGAATCGAGCGGCTCAGCCGCGAAAATCCTCATGCAGCAGGCCGAACAGCAAATGGTCCTGCCAGACCCCGTTGATGCAGAGATAGCGGCGCGCCAGGCCCTCGCGGGAGAAACCGCACTTCTCCAGCACCCGGATCGACGGCGCATTGGTGGGGATGCAGGCAGCCTCCACCCGGTGCAGATTGAGCTCGCCGAACAGCGTCGGCAGCAGCACCCGCAGTGCAGCCGTCATGTAGCCGCGATGGGCGTGGGGTTGCCCGACCCAATAGCCGATGGTGCCAGCCTGCACGATGCCGCGCCTGACATTGGCCAGCGTGATGCCGCCGACCATGGCACCATCGAGCTCCCGGAAGATCAGAAAGGGATAGGAACGGTCCGCGGCAATGTCCTCGGAATAGCGGCGCAGGCGGCGGCGGAAGCCGGAGCGGGTGAGATCGTCAGATGGCCAGATCGGCTCCCAGGGCGTCAGGTAATCGCGGCTGGTTTCGCGCAAATGCGCCCATTGCAGGAAGTCCGACATTTGCGGCGCGCGCAGCAACAATCCGTTGCCGCGTGGCGCGAGGGCGGCGGGTCCACTGGACGGCAGGCGAAAGAGGGCCATGGTGATGCTTCCCGGGGCAGCTCAGCCCGCGCGCGGCTCCTAATGCAACCGCGCCTTGGCACGTGCCCGCGTCAATCCTTCCGCAAAAGACACCGCCGTGTCCAGACCCCTGCCACTGCCCAATGCGACAACGGCAGGCCGGCTCCGCGACAACAGCGCACGCGCCGCGTCCCGGGTCGATTCGACGCTGACGGCGTCGATCCGGCCCACCAGCTCCTCGACCGTCTGCGGCCGGCCATAGGCCAGCACGTGGCGTGCCAGCTGCTCGGCGCGCGATGAGCAGCTCTCCAGCGCCATCAGGAGGCCCGCCTTCATCTGCGCCTTGGCCCGCGCGATCTCGGCCTCGGTCAGCGTCTCCACCGAATCGTTCATGATGTCGACCACGACCTCCATCATCTCCGGCGCATCGGCCGGGTCGGTGCCGGTGTAGAGGCCGAAGAAGCCGGTGTCGGTATAGGGCGCGTGGAACGAGTAAATCGAGTAGCAGAGGCCGCGCTTCTCGCGGACCTCCTGGAACAGGCGCGACGACATTCCGCCGCCGAGGATGTTGGTGAAGACCTGGAGCGAGAACAGCGACAGATCGCTCTGCGGCACGCCTTCCAGCGCCAGCGTCAGATGCGCCTGCTCGAGCTCGCGATGCACCACCTTGGCGCCACCCTTGCCGAACTGAGCGGTTTGCGGCTTGGGGCCCGGCGTCCCCTCGAAACTCGCAAAGCGGTTCTCGACCTCGGCGACGACCTGCTTGTGATCGACCGCGCCGGCCGCGGCCACCACCATGTCGGGCCCGCGATAATGCGTCGAGAGGTAGCCGCGCAGCATGTCACGGTTGAAGGCGCGCAGCGTCTTGGCCGTGCCGAGCAGCGAGCGGCCCATCGGCTGATCGGGATAGCAGAGCTCGTTGAGATGCTCGAACACGACGTCATCGGGCGTATCCTGCGCGGCACCGATCTCCTGCACGATGACGTTCTTCTCGCGCTCCAGCTCGTCCGGCTCGAAGGCGGGATTGGCGAGGATGTCGGCGAGCACGTCGAGCGCGAGCGGGACGTCGGCCTTGAGCACCCGCGCATAATAGGACGTGGTCTCGGTCGAGGTGCCGGCATTGAGGTCGCCGCCGACCGCCTCGATCTCCTCGACGATCTCGCGCGAGGAGCGCTTCGTCGTGCCTTTGAATGCCATGTGCTCGAGCAGATGCGAGATGCCGTGCTCGTTCGGCTTCTCGTCGCGTCCGCCGACGCCGGCCCAGACGCCGAGCGCCGCGGTCTCGAGATGGGGCATCTTGTCGGTGACGACGGTCAGGCCGGAGGCAAGCTTGGAAATCTCGACGCTCATCCGGCAACTCCTTGCTTTGCGGCGCGGCTGACCGACAGCACGAACCGCTCGACCTCGGCCTGATCGTTCTTCATCACCTTCATGTGTTCGGATTTGGTCATCAATCCGTCGAGCCAGGCCGGCAGTTGCGGCCGCTGGCCGCAGGCCGCTTCGACAGCATCGGGGAATTTGGCCGGATGGGCAGTGGAGAGCACGATGCTCGGCACCCTCGTATCGGTGGTGTCACGGTCGGCGACGGCGAGCGCCACCGCCGTATGAGGATCGACCAGCTCGCCTGCCTCGCGCCAGCCGGCGCGGATCGCAGCCGCGGTCTCGGTCTCGTCGGCGCGCCCGGCGTCGAACTCCTCGCGGATTGCGGCCAGCGTCGCATCGGGCAGCACGAAACGTCCCGACTGCTTCAGCGAATCCATCAGACGGCGCACGCCTGCCGCATCGCGCTTGCCGGCTTCGAATAGCAGCCGTTCGAAATTGGACGAGATCTGGATGTCCATCGATGGCGACGCCGTCGCGTGCACCTCGCGCACCTCGTAGATCCCCGTCTTCAGCGTGCGCGCCAGGATGTCGTTGACGTTGGCCGCGATGCGCAGCGTCCGCACCGGCAGCCCCATCCGCTTGGCGACGTAGCCGGCAAAGATGTCGCCGAAATTCCCGGTCGGCACGACGAAATCCACCGCGCGCGCCGGCGCGCCAACGGCAACGGCGGAGGTGAAATAGTAGACGACCTGGGCGACGATGCGCGCCCAGTTGATGGAATTGACGCCGGAGAGCGAGGTCGCATCGCGGAAGCGATGGTTGTTGAACATCCCCTTCACGAGCGCCTGGCAGTCGTCGAAATTGCCCTCGATGGCGAGCGCATGGACATTGGCCGCGCCGGTCGACGTCATCATCCGCCGCTGCACCTCGGAGATGCGGCCGTGCGGGAACAGCACGATGAGATCCACGTTCTCGAGGCCGGCGAAGGCTTCGACCGCAGCGCCGCCGGTATCCCCCGACGTGGCGACCACGATGGTGGTGCGCTGGCCGCGCTTGGCGAGCACATGGTCCATCAGCCGCGAGATCAGCTGCATCGCCACGTCCTTGAAGGCGAGCGTCGGACCGTGGAACAGCTCCAGCACGAACTGGTGCGGCGACATCTGGCGCAGCGGCACCACTGCCGGATGACGGAAGGTCGCGTAGGCCTCGTTCGCCATGCGACCGAGTTCGGCATCCGAAATCTCGCCGCCGGCGAAGGGACGGATCACGTCGACCGCGACCTCCCAATAGGGGCGGCCGAAGAAGCCGGCGATGGTCTCGGCGGAGAGCTGCGGCCAAATCGTCGGCACGTACAGGCCGCCGTCGCGCGCAAGCCCGGTCAGCATCACGTCGCAGAAGCCGAGTTCGGGGGCCTCGCCCCGGGTCGAGATATAACGAGTCAAACTGCCCTCCAAAGGCCGACCGGGCCTGAGCCCGCTCGTTAAGCCTTTGATTTTACGAAATTACTTGTTAACAGCCAGAGGCTTTGGGCCACCATAAAGTGTTTTGCGGCATCAGGAAACCGCTTCCCGCCGGCACCCCTGCCCAGCAAAAAGGGCTGCGGCGGTACCGCAGCCCTCTCTTGGAAGGTCTGTCGTTGATATGTGCAGACCGATTTGCCTCTGGGGTCGCCGCCCCTGCTGAAACTTGTCCGCCAACCTTTCGTCGCCAGTCACGAAATCGTCAAGAGCGAAAACGACGAGTGCGGGAAGATGTTCCTATTTTTCCCGACATGCCCAAGCTTTTGCGAGCGCGTTCCAGCGAACCGGCGTCAAGGATTTCCATTTTATCCCGCCAATTGCGGGACTCCGGAACGAATGCCAGCTCGGCCCATTGTGTCCGCGGATGGGTGTCGGCGGTATCCATGCATTGCCCGGCTGCGCGCTGACACCCATCCGTTCCGCCGAACCGGCTGCATCCTTGAGTAGCCGGTTCGGTACTCCCAGGCCGTTAGTGCCCGGGCCGTTAGTGCCCCGGGCCGTTAGTGCCCCGGGCCGCGAGCGCCCCAGGCGGTCAATTCATCCCGATTTCCACGGCGATCCTGATCAGGTCGGAATGGTTCTTGGCCCCTAGCTTCTGCTTGAGCAGGGACGTGGTGTTGGCGACAGTCTTGTAGGAGATGCCGAGCGCCTCGGCGACTTCCACGATCTTGTCGCCGCGTCCGAGCAGGCGGAGAATTTCGAGCTCCCGCGGCGTCATCTGCGAGGCCGGGTTGGCCTTGATTGCCGCGCCGGAAAACGTCACGGCTTCCGCGAGTTGCGGTGAGATGAAATTGTCGCCCGCGACCACCTTGCGCACCGCTTTCAGCAGGATCCTGGGATCATCGCCCTTGGAGACATAGCCCTGCGCCCCAAGCTCGACCGCCCGCACCACGAAGGCCGGATCGTCGTTCATGCTGAACATGATGATCTTGGCGTCGGGATCGTCCTTGCGGATGCGTCGCATCAGCTCGAAGCCGGAGACATCGGGCAGGCTGATGTCGATCACGGTGACGTCGGGCCGCTTGCTGACATAGGCGCGATGGCCGGATTTGGCGTCGGTCGCCTCGTCGATACGGATCGAATGGTCCGAAGCGAACAGGGTGCGGCAACCGGACAGCACCACGGGATGGTCGTCGACAATCAGGACCCTGGTCGCCGGCTTGGCGGTATCTTGCATCGCGCACTCTCTTGTTTTTCGACTCATAGACCGACGGGAACAAATGGAAAGAGTAAATCCCGCCGATGCGCGTTAGAATTGACCTAATGTGGCAACGGCTCTCGTTCAGAACGCAACTGTTTCTTCCGCTCGGCGCAAGCTTTCTCGCGGCGCTGATCCTGGGCGGCGTGCTGCTCCAGATCTTCGCGACCGGTCAGCTCGCCGACGAGAACGAGCCCGCCCGACGTTCGACCCGGACGATCGCCGCCGCACTCAACAACACTTTGCGCGCGTCGGACGACCCGGGGAAGACGCTCGACGCCTTTGTCCAATCCTTGACCACCTCCTCGGACATCCAATTCCGTTCCGCGGAAGGCACGCCTGCGATATCGCCAAAGGACCGCTTGCACAACCTGCAAGGAGTTCCGCAGTGGTTTGTCAATCTGCTTATGGTCCCGGACATGGACGCTGCGGCCCCGGTGCTGATCGATGGCAGACGCATCGGCGATATCGTGTTCCTGCCGGACCTGTCGGCCGACCTGTTCGAGAAGTGGATCGGCTTCCTGGCGCTGACCAGCCTCGTCGCCGTGCTGACCGTGCTCACCGGAATCATCGCCTACGTCTTCGCGGGATCGGCACTGCGTCCCCTGCAGCATCTCGGCGAAGGTCTCACACGGATGCGGCGCGGCGACTACGCAAAGCCGATTCCGGTCGGAGGGCCGCCGGAAATCCGGCAGAGCTGTGAGGAAGCAAATGCGCTGGCTGCAACGCTGGCGCAATTGAGTCAGGACAATCGCGATCTGATGCACCGCCTGGTGTCGCTCCAGGACGACGAGCGGCGCGACCTCGCCCGCGAATTGCACGACGAGCTCGGACCGCTGCTGTTCAGCATCCGCGCTGGCACGATCGCGCTGATCGACGCCTCGCCGCAGGTGGGAAATCTCGGCAAATCTGCCCAGGACGTGCTGCAATCGGTCGAGGCGCTCCAGCAGACCAACCGCCGTATCCTCGACCGGCTGCGGCCGCTCTACATCGAGGAGCTGGGCCTTTCGACCTGCGTGCAGACGCTGCTCCAGAACTTTCGCAAGCAGGCACCGCATATCGTCCTGACGGACACGATTGATCCGGGTCTCAACGGCATCGCCGGGCCGCGGGCCCAGACCGTCTATCGCTTGATCCAGGAGGCGCTGACCAACGTGCTACGCCACGCCAAGGCCAGCAACGCCCATGTCCAGGCGAGCGTCATCGATAAGGCGCTCGTCATCGAGATCTCCGACGACGGCGGCGGCTTTCCCGAGGGCAATGTGTTCGGCCGCGGCCTGACCGGCATGCATGAGCGCGTGCGCGCGCTCAGCGGATCGCTGTCACTGTTGCGCGTGGATGAGCGAACCCATGTCCGCTGCCGCCTGCCGGCCGAAATGGCACGCGAGGCGCCGGTCAACCGCTAAAGCATGACCCGGAAAAGTGCGCAGCGGTTTTCCGAAAAGATCATGCTTCAGCACGCGCAGCCATTATGCGCGTTCTGTCGCGCCGGCTCGCACAGCGTGCTGTGGATCTTGCCCTCCGGGCTGAAGCGAAACGAGGCGTGGATGCGCAGCGCGCCGGCCACGGAATATTCGAGAGCGACTCCTTGAGGCACCGGGCGGATCTCCTCCAGCCCGAACCCGGCCAGCGAGAAGGTGCTGAGCCGCGGCTGCCAATAGGCTTCGAGCTCGCTCCGGCCGCGGTAGAGTTGCGTGCCGTTACAGGTGCATTCGACCTGGGCGTCGTCCGCATAGAGGTCGAGCAGCGTCATGAGGTCGCCCTTCCGGCAGGCATCCACCCAGTCGACGACAATTCCCATCTGATCGAAATCGCTCACGCCGCAATCCTGTCTGCCGCGAAAATTTGCGCTGCGGCTTAGAACCACACTCGTGAATGTGCGCTGAATGGTAAACCCCGGGCGATACCGGGTTCCCGTGCGGAAACCGGCCGGCTCAGCTCTGCCGCCGGCCTCTTGCCCACACCGCGAAGGCGATCAGCACGGCACCTGCAAGCAGGAACCAGGTGACGGCATATTGCAGGTGATCGTCCTTCAGATGGACGTCGAGCGGCCCGGGGCGCGGAATGCCGTTCTCGGGCGCCGGCTGCTCGAGGTCGACATAGAACGGCGCCACCGCGCCCCAGCCGAGCGCACTGGCGATGGCCGAATGATCGCGCACGAACCAGAGCCGCTTGTCGCGGTTCTCCGCCGGCGTCAGCCAGCCGGGCGGCTCGGGAAAGCGCAGATAACCGGTGAGCGCGACCGGCTGCCCGGTGACGAGCTTCTTCACCGCGCGATCCTCGACGCTGCGGTCCTGCATGGTATTCTCGACGAAGCCCGCATCGATCACGACGGTCTCGCCGCTGGAAAGCCGCGCCGGCAGGAACGCCCAGGTGCCGGGGCCGGAGGCGTCCTTGCGCACCGCCGAGCCGGAGGAATAGACCATCGCGTCCGGCAGGGCTGCGTAGGTCGCGGTGAAGCTGACGCGGCGGAATTCATCGCGCGCGGGATTGAGCGCAGCCCATTGCGAAGGCGGCGGCAGCGCGATGGGCGCGTCTGCGAGGCGCTCGGTGAGCGCCGCGACCAGCGCGTGCTTGGCGGTCCGGCGCTGCAATTGCCAGGTACCGAGCGCGATGAAGACGGCCATCAGGAACAGCGTGAACAGCGCGAAGCCGGCCACGCGGGGCTTGCGCGCAGGCTGGTTCATTTCGCGCGATCGATCAACCGGCCCGGCGCTGCCTTGTGGTGGAATTGCAGCGCGATCAGCAGCGACTTCATCGCACGCAGCGGCAATAGCGTGGTGGCCAGGATCAGCGGCAACCACAGTGCCGCATGCAGCCAGTACGGCGGCTGGTATTTGACCTCGACGATGAGCGCGGCCGCAACGACGATGCCACCGGCCAGCATGATGATGAAGATCGCGGGCCCGTCGCCGGTATCGATGAAGGCGTAGTCGAGACCGCAGCGGTCGCAGGCGGGCGCGAGGTTGAGGAAGCCTGCATAGAGCTTGCCCTGGCCGCAGCGCGGGCATCTGCAGGCTAGCCCGCGCAGTGCGCTCTGCAGGACGGTGGTCTCGGGCTCGGTCTTGCCGGCGGTGTCGTTCATGATGACGGACTCTATCACACTTTCTGCCGAAACTTCCGGCGGCCCAAAAGCGAAAGGGCGGCCCCGCGGCCGCCCTTCCTGATCTCCTCGTCGCGGCTCAGTGCGCTCCGTGGGCCATGGTCTCGGCGCCGTGTCCCCAGACGTAGATGCAGAGGAACAGGAACAGCCAAACCACGTCGACGAAGTGCCAGTACCAGGCGGCGAACTCGAAGCCGAGATGCTGCTTCGGCGTGAAGTGGCCCGCGTAAGCGCGGAACAGGCACACCAGCAGGAAGATGGTGCCGACCAGCACGTGGAAGCCGTGGAAGCCGGTCGCCATGAAGAAGGTCGCACCATAGACGTTGCCGCCGAACGAGAACGCTGCGTGGCTGTACTCATAGGCCTGCACGCAGGTGAAGAGCGCGCCCAGCACGACGGTGAGGATCAGGCCGTATTTCAGGCCCTGGCGGTCGTTCTCCAGCAGCGCATGGTGCGCCCAGGTCACGGTGGTGCCTGACGTGAGCAGGATCAGCGTGTTCAGGAGCGGCAGGTGCCAGGGATCGAAGGTCTCGATGCCATGCGGCGGCCAGGTGCCGGGGACGGCACAGGCGCCGGCCGCAGTACCGAGGCCGCAACCGAACACCGCATCGCGGGTGGCGTGGACCGCGTCGGCGGGAAACAGCGCCGCGTTGAAATAGGCCCAGAACCAGGCGACAAAGAACATCACCTCGGAGGCGATGAACAGGATCATGCCGTAGCGGTGATGCAGCTGCACGACGCGGGTGTGGTCACCCTTGTACTGGGCTTCCTTGATCACGTCGCCCCACCAGCTCGCCATGGTGTAGAGCACGCCGACGGTGCCGACGCCGAACACGATCGGCGCGGCCGCGAACATGTGATGCATCCAGGTGATCGCGCCGACAGCCATGATGAAGGCCGAGAGCGAACCGATGGCCGGCCAGGGCGAGGGATCGACCAGGTGATAGTCGTGTTGCTTGGTGTGCGCCGTAGCCATTTCGGTCTCTCTCCTCAATCCCGTGCCTGTCAGGCACTTATCCCCTTGTTCCCAACCGCCTGAGCGTGAGCCCGGCGATCAAAGATTTCCCTTGCGCTTGCCGTCCTCGCTGGACGCGAGCGGCTTCACCACGGGATCCTTCACCGGATAGAAGGTGTAGGACAGCGTGATGGTGTTCAGCCCGTCGTTCTCGTGATCGTCGGCGATCGAGGGATCGACGTAGAACACCACCGGCATCTCGCGCTTCTCGCCGGGCGCCATGGTCTGCTCGGTGAAGCAGAAGCAGTTGATCTTCTGGAAATAGGAGCCGACCGTCAGCGGCGCGACATTGTAGGCGGCCTGCGCGGAAGTGGTGCGCGCGGCCTGGTTGGTCACGGTGTAGAAGACGGTCGTGACCTGGCCGATATTGACCTCGATCTCGCTCTGCTCCGGCTCGAACTTCCAGGGCAGGCCCGGGGCGACGTTGGAATCGAAGCGCACCGAGATTTTCCGCGCGATCGGGCCGGTGGCCGGCGCGGAGGTCGCGACCTGGGTCGTGCCGTTGAAGCCGGTGGCACGGCAGAACCAGTTGTAGAACGGCACCGCCGCATAGGAGGCACCGACCATCAGCGCGACCACGCCGCCGCAGATGGAAGCAACCACCACATCGCGGCCCAGCCCGCGGCCCTTGGCCGGCTTACGCTCGGCCGGCTTGGCGCTGACATCCTGCGATATGGTGGGCTCGTGATCCATGTTTCCTACATCGGCCGCACGAGGACTGCCGGTCCCTTGACCATGGTGACGGCGAAGAACAGCACCACGAGCACGCCGAGCGCGAGCGCGATCGCAATCGAACGCTGACGACGGCTCTTCTTCTGCGCCTCGGTGAGGACGATTCCATCTGGCTCGGGTTTGTCGACCATTCCTGCGATCATGCGCCCCCTACCAGCGGAGCAAGCGCCCGGAACACGACCTCGGCCAGCAGGGTCGCGAACAGCACGAACAGATAAAGGATCGAGAAGGCGAACAGCTTGCGGGTCGCGCGCAGCGACGCAGCTCGCTCGCGGCGCATATAGACGTTGATCGCGAGCACCAGCATGCCGGCGCCGAGGATCAGCGAGACGATGCCGTAGACGGCGTCGAAATAGCCGAGCGCCCAGGGCGCGGCGGCGACCGCGATCAGCACGATGGTGTAGAGCAGGATCTGGAGCCGCGTCGCGTCGGGACCGGCGACATTGGGCAGCATCGGAATGCCGGCGCGCGCGTAATCGTCGGAGCGGAACAGCGCCAGCGCCCAGAAGTGCGGCGGCGTCCAGAAGAAAATGATGGCGAACAGCAGCAGCGGCTCGACGTCGACCGTGCCCGTGACCGCGGCCCAGGCCACCACCGGCGGCAGCGCGCCGGCGGCGCCGCCGATCACGATGTTCTGCGCGGTCCAGCGCTTCAGGCCCATCGTGTAGATCACGACGTAGAAGAAGATGGTGAAGGCGAGCAGCGCGCCCGCGATCCAGTTGACGAGGATGCCGAGCGTCATCACCGAGAAGAAGGACAGCGTCAGACCGAACGCCATGGCCTCAGGGCGGGTGATGCGGCCGCGCGGAATCGGCCGGTTCGCCGTGCGCGACATCTTGGAGTCGATATCGCCTTCCAGCGCCATGTTGAGCGCGCCGGAGGCGCCGGCGCCGACGGCGATGCAGAGCAGCGAGGTGATCGCCAGCACCCAGTGGAAATGCCCGGGCGCCATCGCCATCCCGACCAGCGCGGTGAAGATCACCAGCGACATCACCCGCGGCTTCAAGAGCGCGATGTAGTCGCCCACCTCGGCTTCGGAGATGCGGGGATTGATGTCGATGGCGTTGTGGTCGAGGACGGACACTTAATTCAACTCGCTTCGTTATAGAGCCGCGGCGCCCGTCACGGGCGCCGCGGGAGATCGATCACTGCACGCGGGGCAGCACTTCGAACTGGTGGAAGGGCGGCGGCGAGGGCAAGGTCCACTCCAGCGTGGTCGCGCCTGCACCCCACGGATTGTCCCCGGCCGGCACCTTCTTCATGAAGGCGTCGAGCACGCAGTAGAGGAAGATCAGCACGCCGAAGCCGGAGATGTAGGAGCCGACCGACGAGACCAGGTTCCAGCCCGCGAACGCGTCGGGATAGTCGACGTAGCGGCGCGGCATGCCCGACAGGCCGAGGAAGTGCTGCGGGAAGAACACCAGATTGACGCCGATGAAGGTGACCCAGAAGTGCGCCTTCGCGAGCGTCTCGTTGTACATGTAGCCCGACATCTTCGGGAACCAGTAGTACCAGCCGGCGAAGATCGCGAACACCGCGCCGAGCGACAGCACATAGTGGAAGTGGGCGACGACGTAATAGGTCTCCTGCAGCACGCGATCGACGCCCGCGTTCGCCAGCACGACGCCGGTGACGCCGCCGACCGTGAACAGGAAGATGAAGCCCACCGCCCAGATCATGGGGGCGCGGAATTCGATCGAGCCGCCCCACATGGTGGCGATCCAGGAGAAGATCTTCACGCCGGTCGGAACCGCGATCACCATCGTCGCAGCGACGAAATAGGCCTGCGTCGCGCTGGACATGCCGACCGTGTACATGTGGTGCGCCCACACCACGAAGCCGATGCCGCCGATCGCGACCATGGCGTAGGCCATGCCGAGATAGCCGAACACGGGCTTGCGCGAGAAGGTGGAGATGATCTGGCTGACCATGCCGAAGCCGGGCAGGATCAGGATGTAGACCTCGGGGTGACCGAAGAACCAGAACAGATGCTGGAACAGCACGGGGTCGCCGCCGCCGTCAGGCGCGAAGAACGTCGTGTGGAAGTTGCGGTCGGTGAGCAGCATGGTGATCGCACCGGCAAGCACCGGCAGCGACAGCAGGAGCAGGAACACCGTCACCAGGATCGACCACACGAACAGCGGCATCTTGTGCAGGGTCATGCCCGGCGCGCGCATGTTGAAGATCGTGGTGATGAAGTTGATGGCGCCGAGGATCGACGAGGCACCCGCCAGATGCAGCGACAGGATCGCGAAGTCGACGGCCGGGCCCGGATGGCCGGAGGCCGACAGCGGCACGTACATGGTCCAGCCGGCGCCGACGCCGTTGGCACCCGGCTCGCCCTCGACGAAGGTCGACATCAGGAGCAGGCCGAACGAGGCCGGCAGCAGCCAGAACGAGATGTTGTTCATGCGCGGGAACGCCATGTCGGGCGCGCCGATCATCAGCGGCACGAACCAGTTGCCGAAGCCGCCGATCATCGCGGGCATGACCATGAAGAAGATCATGATCAGGCCGTGAGAGGTCACGAACACGTTATAGGTGTGCGTCTCGTGGAAGATCTGCACGCCCGGATACATCAGCTCGGCACGGATCGCGATCGACATCGCGGCGCCGATGACGCCGGCGATGACCGCGAAGATCAGGTACATCGTGCCGATGTCCTTGTGGTTGGTCGAATAGACGTAGCGCCGCCATCCGGTCGGATGGGCATGCTCGTCATGTCCGTGGTCTTGGGCGTGATCGCCGTGTGCCGCTGCGCTCGTTGCCATTTTCAAATCCTGCCTTGCGTCCCAATCGGACCTCCAGGAGGTCCCGCCCTTATGTCGCTTTCAGTCCCTTAGAGCCGTCACCCGACGCTTACTGCGTCGGGCCGGCCGCGGAGGCGTAGGTGCTGGTGCCGCCGCTCGCAAATTTCTTCTTTGCCGTCTCGACCCAGGAGGCGAACTCCTGGTCATTCACGACGCGAATCGCGATCGGCATGAAGGCGTGGTCCTTGCCGCAGAGCTCCGAGCACTGGCCGTAGAACATGCCGGTCTTGGTCGCCTTGAACCAGGTCTCGTTCAGCCGGCCCGGAATGGCGTCGATCTTGACGCCGAAAGCCGGCAGCGCGAAGGCGTGGATGACGTCGGCGCCAGTGACCTGGACACGAATCACCTTGTTGACGGGCACCACCATCTCGTTGTCGACGCCAAGCAGTCGGGGCTGCTTGTCCTGCGCCATCAGCGAATCGAACTCGAACTTGCCGTTATCGGGATAGGCATAGGACCAGTACCACTGCTTGCCGGTCGCCTTGATGGTGATATCCGCCTTCGGCACGTCGAGCTCGAGGAACAGAAGCCGGAACGACGGCACCGAGATGCCGACCAGGATCAGCACCGGAACCAGCGTCCAGGCCACCTCGATCAGCGTGTTGTGGGTGGTCCGCGACGGCACCGGATTGGCCCGCGCGTTGAACTTGATGACCACGACCACGAGCAGCGCCAGGACGAACAGCGTGATCAGCGTGATCAGCACGAACAGGAAGTTGTGGAACCAGATGATGTTGTCCATCACCGGGGAGCCCGACTCCTGAAGCGTCCATTCCCAGGGCTTCGGCTGCCCGAGCTCGGCAAATGCCGCACCGCCCGTCGCCAGCGTCAGACCCGCCACGGCCAATCCCAGCAAGTGCCGGCCCACCGGGCCCATCGACATCCTCATGCCGTTCGCGCTCCCCTTACGAAATCACCCCAAGTGCGCTCCCCTGTGTCCAGGAAACGCTTATTCGATCCGCCCGCCTGACAAACCGCCGCGCAAGAATACCTCTAAGAGGAATTCGGGCCAGATCGCTAGAACGCCGAAATCAAGCCTCTCAAACCATAATTTTTGATCTATCGCAATGCAGTCTTGAGCCCCGTCTGCCAGCGATCACCCGCAAGATATTTCCTAGTAACATCAGACAAAAATACCGTTTGCCGGGATGCTGCCGCTTGACAGCGGAATTGCCCGCGGTAGGCACTGGCAGATGGCCGCGCAGGAACCTGATTCGTGCGGGCGGCGGCGGTGCGAGGCGGCGTGGAATTTGCTTGGGAATCGCCTTCAAGACGCCGTCATTCCCGTATCAGTCCGCCAGATTAGTCCACCAAGCGCGAGCGACCCAGGCGAGCAGAGGGACCGACCCGATGGGGCTTTCGAAATCGATGGCAAGGCTGGCGAGACGGCAGATGACCCGCCTCCCGGCGCTGGCCAGCCTGCTGGCTGCGCTCGTCCTTCTGGCGCTCCCAGGCTTGGCCCATGCGCAGGGCGCGGTGCGCTCCGTGCATGGCGACTGGCAGATTCGCTGCGACACGCCGCCGGGCGCCCAGACCGAGCAATGCGCCCTGATCCAGAGCGTGGTCGCCGAAGACCGCTCCAACGCCGGCCTGACCGTGATCGTGCTGAAGACCGCCGACCAGAAGAGCCGCCTGATGCGCGTGGTCGCGCCGCTCGGGGTCCTGCTGCCCTCCGGTCTCGGCCTCAAGCTCGACAACCAGGACGTCGGCCGCGCCGGCTTCGTCCGCTGCCTGCCCAATGGCTGCGTCGCCGAGGTCGTCATGGACGACAAATTGCTCGGCCAGCTCCGCACCGCCAAGACCGCGACCTTCATCATCTTCGAGACCCCGGAAGAAGGCATCGGCTTTCCGCTCAGCCTGAACGGGCTCGGCGAAGGCTACGACAAGCTGCCGTAGGGCCTACCGGCCTAGTAAATCTCAAGGCACGCGGCACTGTCATCGCTCTCAAAGGACTGAATTGTCGGTGCGTGTCGGCGGAGCAGGTCAGCGATCGTCGCGGTCGTTTGATTGCCAGCCCGGAGCCAGATCACCTTTGGCGGAGAACCCAGCAGACCAGCCAGCTCGGCTGAGTCACGATCGCGAAGCCATTAGCCTTCGCGAATTCCCAGAGCGCACGGTCGGCCACTTCGGAGAGCTCATGAGACCGGACGTGACTGGAATCCGGAAAAAGATCAGCGATCATCGCACATAGCTTGAAGCTGAGACTCTGATCGAACAGCAGCCTCATATCGGCGCGGTCACCAATCGCCTCTCGCGGTCGGCGGCATAGGCCAGGCAGGCGCGGATATCGTCCTCGGTCAACTCAGGGAAATCATCGAGGATTTGGGCGTGGGTCTGACCGGCAGCCAGCCAGCCGAGCACATCCGCCACGGCAATCCGCATGTGGCGGATGCAGGGTCGCCCTCCACGCTTTCCCGGGTCAATGGAGATGATGTCTCGGTAATTCATGGACGTAGCATATCATCGATCTGCATCCGATGCAGTACCAGGGTCAGGGCTCCCTGCACCCCCGCCAATCCTATCGTTTCCGTAATGTGACGCCCCGCCCCCTCGCGGAACCGGTCCGAAACCATTATCTTGCCCCACATCTTCCGATAATGGACGGACGCATGACAAACCCTGCCACGACCTCCCTGCTCGACCGCGCCAATCTCGACCGCGACCAGGTTCGCCACGAGGTCGCGCGCGGGCTTTCCGGTGCCGACGACGGTGAGCTGTTCCTGGAGTACAGCCAGACCGAAGCGCTGATGTTCGACAATGGGCGGCTGAAGCAGGCGACCTACGACACCTCGCAAGGTTTTGGCTTACGCGCGGTCAAGGATGATGCGGTCGGCTACGCCCACTCCTCCGACGTCTCGCTGCCGGCGCTGATTCGTGCCGCCGATGCGGTCGCGGCCGTGCGCGGCGGCTATTCCGGCAGTTTCGCCGCGCCGCCGGCGCATACCAATGTGCGGCTCTATGGCGACGACAACCCGCTCGATGCCCCGGGCTTCGAGACAAAAGTAAAACTGCTCGCCGAGATCGATGCTTATCTGCGCGACAAGGATCCGCGGGTACGGCAGGTCAGCGTCAGCCTCGGCGCGACCTGGCAGGTCGTCGAGATCCTGCGGCCCGACGGCGAGAGCTATCGCGACATCCGTCCGCTGGTGCGCGTGAACGTTTCCGTGGTTGCCGGCCAGGGCGACCGCCAGGAGAGCGGCAGCAAGGGTTATGGCGGCCGCGCCGGCTATGCCGAATTCATCGAGAGCAAGAACTGGCGCGATGCCGCCGATGGCGCGTTGCGCGAGGCCCTGGTCAATCTGGAATCGATTCCCGCCCCCGCCGGCGAGATGGACGTCGTGCTCGGGGCCGGCTGGCCCGGCGTGATGCTGCATGAAGCGGTCGGCCATGGCCTCGAAGGCGACTTCAACCGCAAGAAGACGTCGGCATTTGCCGGCCTGATGGGCCAGCAGGTCGCGGCCAAGGGCGTCACCGTGGTCGACGACGGCACCATGGCCTCGCGCCGCGGCTCGCTGTCGATCGACGACGAGGGCACGCCGACCAATCGCACCGTGCTGATCGAGGACGGCGTCCTGGTCGGCTACATGCAGGACCGCCAGAACGCGCGGCTGATGAACATGAAGCCGACCGGCAACGGCCGCCGCCAGGGCTATGCCCATGTGCCGATGCCGCGCATGACCAACACCTACATGCTCGCGGGCGACCGCGATCCGGCCGAGATCCTGGCGTCGGTGAAGAACGGCGTCTTTGCTGCGAATTTTGGCGGCGGCCAAGTCGACATCACCTCGGGCAAGTACGTGTTCCAGTGCACCGAGGCCTACAAGATCGAGAACGGCAAGCTGGGCGCGCCGCTGAAGGGCGCCATGCTGATCGGCAACGGGCCGACCGATTTGCATCGCATCCGCATGATCGGCAACGACCTTGCGCTCGATACCGGCATCGGCACCTGCGGCAAGAACGGACAGGGCGTGCCTGTCGGCGTCGGCCAGCCGTCGCTGCTGATGGAGCGCATCACAGTGGGTGGAACCGGCGCATGAGCGTGGAAGAAAAGATCACCGTCACCCCCAAGCGGAAGAGCAGCGGCTGGGGCGGGCAGATCGTTCAGCTCGCCGGCATCGTCGCCGCCGTCTTCATCGCCAAGGGCGCGCTTGCCGAGCCGTTCTACGTGCCGTCGGGCTCGATGGAGCCGACGCTGCTGATCGGCGATGCGCTGCTCGCCTCGAAATTCCCCTACGGCTACGGCACCTCGTCGCTGCCGATCCAGATCAATTTGCCCGAGAGCGGCCGCGTCTTCGCGGAAACGCCGAAGCAGGGTGACGTCGTCGTGTTCCGCTGGCCCGGCGATCGCTCGCAGGCCTGGGTCAAGCGCGTCGTGGGATTGCCGGGCGATCGCATCCAGATGCGGCAAGGCCAGCTCTTCATCAACGACCGCCCTGCCGAGCTCAAGCCGGACGGCGTCGGCGCTGCCGAAGACGACAATGGCGGCAGCGAGCAGGCGTATCGCTATGTCGAGACGCTGCCGAACGGCGTCTCGCATTTGATCTTTAAGATGCGCGACAACGGCCCGCTCGACAACACGCAGGAAGTCACGGTGCCATCAGGCCATCTCTTCGTGCTCGGCGACAACCGCGACAATTCCGCCGACAGCCGCGTGCCGCTGCGGTCCGGCGGCGTCGGCCTGCTGCCGATCGACAATCTGATCGGCCGTGCCGATGCGGTGGTCGGCTCCTGGGATCTCGGCATGCGCAGCCAGCCGGTGTACACTTGGCTCTCCGGCTTCCGGCTCGGCCGGTTCTTCACCGCCGTGCACTGAGCCGCCTCATCGCGCGATGAACCGTGACGAATTCCTCGCGCTCGCGCTGAGAAATCCCGTCAACGTCACGATCATCGACGCGCTGGCGCAGCTCGATCTGCTGGATGCATGGCTGGTCTCGGGATGCCTGGTGCAGACCGTATGGAACGTGCTCACCGGCCGCCCCGTCGATCACGGCATCGCCGACCACGATGCGTTCTATTTCGATCCTGATACCTCGTGGGAGGCGGAGGATGCGGTGATCCGCGCCCTGGATGAGCGGCTCGCGCATCTCGGCGCCAAGGTCGAGATCCGCAACCAGGCCCGTGTGCATTTGTGGTACCCGGCCAAGCACGGCCTGCCCTATCCGCCGCTGAGAAGCTCGAGGGAAGGCATCGACCGCTTCCTCACGCAGAACACGCAGGTCGGGGTCAGGCGCACAGGCGGTGGCTACGAGGTCTACGCGCCGCACGGGTTTGACGATGTCGCAGGGCTGATTGCGCGGCCGAATCCGGGCCCGAATTTTTCCGCGACGAATTACGAAGCGAAGGCCGCACGCTGGAAGGCGCTGTGGCCAGAGCTCACGGTGATCGCGGCGGAGTGAGATTTCGTAGGGTGGGCAAAGCGGAGCGTGCCCACGCGCCTGTCGCCGCATCTCAGAGATCGTAGCACGGCGCAAGGGCGCCTTTGCCCAGCCTACGGCACCTGCGTCCGGGGCACGAGCACCAACGCTACCGCACCACGCCCGACGTGAATCCCGCCTTCCTTCGCGGTGGCTTGATTTCCTTTTTCAGGAAGCAACGCGCCTCGCGCCCGGTGTAGCCGGGGCGGGCATAGGTGAAGGCGCGGCATTTGTTGTCGGCGGTGCAGGCGGCCTTGCAGGCCTCTTCGCCCTCGCCGTCCTTGAGCTCGAAATTGCGCAGATCGCCACCGGGGCGGTCGATCGAGGTCTCCACGCCCTCGACCCGCGGCTCGATCACGCCGGCGCCGCGCACGCCCGAGATGCAGCAACTTCCAGGCACCCGCGCCGGCACGGTGTTCTTCAGCCAGCACACCGCCGCACCGCCTTCGACGTCGGGATAGCTGAAGCTCCACGAGCGGCAGCGGCGGTCGCGCTCGCACAGCAGCGCGCAATCCTCAGGATCGCCTGACGCAACCGGCGTGCTGAAATAGTCGCCGCCGGGCCGGTCGAACGCAGTCTGGGCGCGCGCCGGCACACTCGCGCATGCGAGCGAAAGCAGCGCGGCGCATGCCACGACTTTTGCCAAGACCTTTGCCATGACGGCGCCGGACAGGCGGCCCTTCCCCATCGGAACAGCTTTCGAGTTATTGACGACGCTCGGGTTTTTTCAGCCGGTCATTTGATCGCCGCAAACCTGTATGGGCGATGAACGGCTGAATCCCCGACCGGGGGCTGACCGGCTTAAAGCGCGATGCGATGAGGATGAATCGTCATCGCGCTTTAGGTTGTTGTTTAAGCATGATCTTTTCGGAAAACCGCTGCGCACTTTTCCGGATCAGGCTTTAGAACGCGTATTCCGCGTAGGCCGGTTCCACCGAGCCCTTCCAGGGACCGTTGAACTTCTCCAACATTTCCTCGGCCGGCGTCCGGCCGGAATCGATGATGCGATCGAGCGGCTCCAGATGCCGCGTTTCGTCGCGGCCGAGCTGGTCGATCTGGCCGCGCCGGCGCAGGCCGGCATGTGCCAGAACGAGGCATTCCTTGGCGATCTCGAACAGATAACGGTTCTTGATCCGCGCCTTGAAGCCGAAGCGCGTCACGTCGTCGCGCAGGGCCTGACGCTCGGGCGCGCTCCAGTGCTTGACGATCTCCCAGGCCGCATCGAGCGCGACGTCGTCATAGAGCAGTCCAACCCAGAACGCCGGCAGCGCCGGCAACCGGCCCCACGGGCCGCCGTCGGAGCCGCGCATCTCGAGATAGCGCTTGAGCCGCACTTCCGGGAAGATCGTCGAGAGATGGTTGGCCCAGTCCGACAGCGTCGGACGCTCGCCGGGAAGGTTGTTGTTGCGGCCGTCGAAGAACGCCCGGAACGAGGAGCCCGACACGTCGATGTATTCCTCGCCGCGCTTGACGAAATACATGGGCACGTCGAGCGCGTAGTCGACATAGCGCTCGAACCCCATGCCGTCCTCGAATGCCCACGGCATCATGCCCGACCGCGCATTGTCGGTGTCGCGCCAGATCTCGGAGCGGAAGGAGAGGAAGCCGTTCGGCTTGCCTTCGGTGAACGGCGAATTGGCGAACAAGGCGGTCGCGACCGGCTGAAGCGCGAGCGAAACACGGAGCTTCTTGACCATGTCGGCTTCTGAGGAGAAGTCGAGATTGGTCTGCACCGTGCAGGTCCGGTACATCATGTCGAGGCCGTACTGGCCGACCTTCGGCATGTAGTTGGTCATGATCTTGTAGCGGCCCTTGGGCATCACCGGGATATCGGCGCGCGACCAGGACGGCGTCATGCCGAGACCGAGGAAGCCGATGCCGAGCGGCGTTGCGATCTCGCGCACCTGCGCAAGATGCGCCATCAGCTCGCTCTGGGTCTGGTGCACGTTCTCGACCGGCGCGCCGGAGAGCTCGAACTGTCCGCCGGGCTCCAGCGAGATCGCTCCGCCCCCGGTGACGTCGTAGAGGCCGATGATGTTGCCCTTCTCCATGATCGGCTCCCAGCCGAGCAGGAGCTTCATGCCTTCGAGCAACGCACCGATGCCGCGCGCGCCTTCGTAAGGCACCGGGCGGTGGCCTTCCAGCGTGAACGGCGTCTTCTCGTGCTCGGTGCCCATGCGGAATTCGGACGGGTCCTTGCAGCCTTCCTCGAACCACGAAACGAGCTCGTCGCGCGATTGCAGCGGCGTCATATCGATCTGGTCTCGCGCCATATCAAACTCTAATCAAAAGGGCGCTTCGATCGAACGCGCGCGGGTGGCGGGGATGGTCCGCGAACCCACCGGGCGCACGGACGAGATGGTGTGCCGCGCGATCATCGCGACGGCGAGGTTTCGTTGACGTTGGCTGCGGGCGGCAGTTTCATCTCGCCGCACGAGCAGCCCAGGCGGTCGAGCAGACCGCTGAGCTTGACGGCATCTGCGTCGGACAGTTTCGAACCGACATATTTCTCGATCGCAGCCGAATAGGCGCTCCACATCCGCTTCTGCAACTCGCGGCCGGCTTCCGTGATCTCGACGAACTGGCCGCGCTTGTCGATCTTGCATTCGCGCCGCGAGGCGAGGCCCTCGTCGACCAGGCGGTCGATCAGGCGCGAGGTGGAATATTGCGGGATCAGCATCTGCCGTTCGAGTTCCACCGGCCGCAGCTCGCCCGACGGCGCCCGCGACAATTCGAGCAGCGCGTCATACCATGCCAGCGGCGGGAAGCCGGCCTTCTTCAGGTCCTGCTCGACGCAATCGAGCACGCGGCTCTGCACCCGCATCAGGCGGATCCAGGCAGAAGTCGCCTCGGTCGATGGTTTGCGTTTCATGGTCCCGCTCAAGCTCGTCGCCCGTCTCTTACCCCATTTGATGCAGCTGCATCAATCTTGACTATTACAAGCAGCTGCATGTAGTCGTTCTTTCGGCCGAACCAAGCGTCAAGAGGAGGAAATTCCATGAAACTGTACTATTCGCCCGGTGCCTGCTCGCTGTCTCCCCACATCGCGCTCCTGGAAGCCGGCCTGCCCTATGAGCTGGTCAAGGTCGATATCCGGGCCAAGAAGCTCGAAAATGGTGAGGACTATCTGAAGCTGAACCCCAAGGGTCAGGTCCCTGCCCTGGGCCTCGACAGCGGTGAGATCGTGACCGAAGGCCCGGTGATTGTCCAGATGATCGCCGATCAGGCTGCGGCCAAGGCGCTGGCGCCCGCCCACGGCAGTTCCGAGCGCTACAAGCTGCTCGAATGGCTGAACTTCCTCACCTCCGAGGTGCACAAGAGCTTTGGTCCGATGTTCGCGCCGGCGCTGAACGACGAGGCCAAGGCTTTCTTCAGGGATCGCGTCATGGGCAAGCTGAAATATATCGACAGCCAGCTCGCGGGCCGCGACTACCTCATGGGCAAGCAGTTCACGGTGGCCGACGGCTATCTGTTCACGATGCTGACCTGGGGCGACCGGATGAAGTTCGACCTCTCAGGCATGCCGAACCTTGCCGCCTACAAGGCCCGCGTCGCGGCGCGGCCGCAGGTGCAGGAAGCGCTGAAGAAGGAAGGCCTCGTGCAGGCGAAGTAAGACCAGCGCACTACAATCGAGACGACGAAGAGCCGGATTGGCGATCCGGCTCCTTTTGCTTGGAAGCCCGGACGTTCGCGAGGTCCTGGGTATCAATTTTACGAGCATTGTCGGAGTTAACAATAACTCCGCCTTGTGTGTGCGGCAGAGATCACCATCGTTGTGAGAGCAATCCAGTTGGCTCAACTTCAGCCATGTACCGCGATGCGGCCTGAACTGGGAAGCTCTCGTGACAACCGTACTCCTCCTCTTGCTCGCGAGCACGATCACCGGCTTGGCGGCGGGACTGTTCTTCCGAGTCTGGAGTCTGTTGCTGGTCTCGCCGGCGACCGCGATCCTCGTCGCAACGGTCCTTCAGGCCTCGGGCTTCGGATTTTGGACGGGCATTCCCATCGTCGTCGGCTGCCTGATTGCCGGCCAGGTCGCCTATTTGGCGGCGACCCTCTTTGTGCACAGAGGCGAGCTCTCAATGCAGGACGACGTCGACGGCGACCCAGGCAAGCACGGCCATCGCCATGTCGATGAAGAGAACGAGTAGCGCCAGGCCGACCCAGGAGGGGATTTTTCTGCGCCGCCGGAGGAGCCTGCGGCGCGGCCACGGCTGCCCCAGCCGCAAGAAGGGGGCGTATCTCACGGCAACGCCGGCTGCGCTGTCTTGAAACACCGTGGGGATCATTGCGGGACACCTTCAATGCTAACGAGCCATCCGATGGATCGTCAGCAAGAGCGGTGCCAGGGCGGAGCGAGCGCGGCTGGGCGGGATTTGGAGCGGCGATTTCTCGGCATTCGGCGACAGCAAATAGAAAGGCCGGATCGACGATCCGGCCTTTTGTTTCTGCGTGGCCCGACCCCGTCAGGCCGCCGCCTTCTTCGGCGCGAAGCGGCCGTAGAAGGTCTCGCCCTTCGCCGCCATCTCCTCGAGCAGCTTCGGCGGGGTGAAGCGCGAGCCGTACTTCGCTTCCAGCTTGTGGCACAGCTCGACGAACTTCTTGGTGCCCATGAAGTCGATATAGGACAGCGTGCCGCCGGTGAACGGCGCGAAACCGAAGCCGAGGATGGAGCCGACATCGGCCTCGCGCGGATCGGTGATGACGTGGTCCTCGACCGTGCGCGCGGCTTCCACCGCCTGCACCACCAGGAAGCGCTGCTTCAGCTCCTCGATGTCGAGCGTGTCAGGATCGAGCTGCTTCGGCTGCAAGGCCGAGAGGCCCGGCCACAGGCTCTTCTGGCCTTTGCCCTTTTCAGGGTAGTCGTAAAAGCCCTTGCTGTTCTTGCGGCCCAAGCGGCCCTGCTTCTCGACCATCTCCACCATCAGCTTCTTCTGATCTGGATTGATGGCGTTGGGGCCGAGATCGGCCTCCGTCGCCTTCATGATCTTGAGGCCGAGGTCCAACGCGACCTCGTCGGAGAGCGAGAGCGGGCCGACCGGCATGCCGGCCATCTTGGCGCAATTCTCGATCATCGCCGGCGGCACGCCCTCGAGGAACATCTCGTTGCCCTCGGCGACGTAGCGGCCGACGCAGCGATTGGCGAAGAAGCCTCTGGAGTCGTTGACCACGATCGGCGTCTTGCCGATCTGCCGGACGTAGTCGAGCGCGGTCGCGAGCGCGAGGTCGCCGGTGTTCTTGCCCTTGATGATCTCGACCAGCATCATCTTCTCGACCGGCGAGAAGAAGTGGATGCCGACGAACTTGCCTTGGTCCTTGAAGCTCTCGGCCAGGGAGGTGATCGGCAGCGTCGAGGTGTTCGACGCGAAGATCACCTCCGGCTTCATGTGCTCCTGCGCCTTGGCGAAGGTATCAGCCTTGACCTTGCGGTCCTCGAACACGGCCTCGATGACGAGGTCGACGTCCTTCAGCGCCGCATAGTCCGCGGTCGGCGTGATGCGCGCGAGCAGCGCTTCGGCGTCCGCGGGCTTGGCGCGGCCCTTCTTGATCTGCTCCTCGATCACCTTCTGCGCGTGCGCCTTGCCCTTGTCGGCGCTCTCCTGGTCGCGGTCGATCAGCACGACGTCGAGGCCGGCGCGGGCCGAGACGTAGCCGACGCTGGCGCCCATGAAGCCGGCGCCGATCACGGCGATCTTCTTCACCTTGGTCGCGGGCACGTCCTTCGGGCGGCGCGCGCCCTTGTTGAGCTCCTGCATCGACAGGAACAGGCTGCGGATCATCGCGGCCGCTTCCTTCGAACGCAGCACCGAGGTGAAGTAGCGCGATTCGACGCGGAGCGCGGCGTCTATCGGCAACTGCAGGCCCTCATAGACGCAGCTCATGATGGCGCGTGCAGCCGGATAATTGTCATAGGTCTCGCGGCGATAGATCGCGTTGCCGGCCGGGAACATCATCATGCCGGCCTTGGAGAACACCGGGCCGCCGGGCAGCTTGAAGCCCTTCTCGTCCCAGGGCGCAACCGCCTTGCCGCCGCCCTTGATCCAGTCCTTCGCGGCCTTGACGAGGTCGGCGGCCGGAACGATGGCGTGGATCAGGTTCAGCGCCTTGGCCTTCTCGATCGTGACCGGGTCGCCCTTGAGCAGGATCGTCATCGCGTCCTGCGGCGGCACCAGGCGCGGCACGCGCTGGGTGCCGCCGGCGCCCGGGAACAGGCCGACCTTGACCTCGGGCAGGCCGAGGCGGGTCTTGGGATTCTCCGCGGCGACGCGATAGTGACAGCACAGCGTGATTTCGAAGCCACCGCCGAGCGCGAGCCCGTTGATCGCGGCTGCCCACGGCTTGCCTGACGTCTCGATCGAGCGCAGCACCAGCGAGAAGCGCCGGCTCTGGTCGAACAGCATCTGGTTCGCGGCGGTCTCGCCCTGCTCCTTGAACACCTTGGCGTAAGCCTGGTTCATGCCTTCGAGCATCGACAGGTCGGCGCCGGCGCAGAAGGCTTCCTTGGCGGAGGTGATCACGACGCCCTTCACCGCGGCATCCGCGGTGGTCGCCTTGACGATCGCATCGAGCTCGTTGGTCGAGGTCTCGTCGAGCACGTTCATCGAACGGCCCGGGATGTCCCAGGTGACGAGCGCGATGCCGTCTGCGTCGGTCTCAACCTTGAAGTTCTTGTAAGTCATGTTGGTTGCTCCTCGGTGCCGCAGCCGATCTCAGGCGCGGCGGTTGACTTGAGATCTCGTAGGGTGGGTTAGCGAAGCGTAACCCACCACGGTCTTTCGCTGCGGAGACAGAAGAGGTGGGTTACGCCTTCGGCTAACCCACCCTACGGACCTACACCCGCTCGATGATGGTCGCGGTGCCCATGCCGCCGCCGATGCACAGCGTGACGAGGGCGGTGGACTTGTTGGTGCGCTCGAGCTCGTCGAGCACGGTGCCGAGGATCATCGCACCGGTCGCGCCGAGCGGATGGCCGAGCGCGATGGCGCCGCCATTGACGTTGATCTTGGCGTTGTCGATGTCGAAGGCCTGGATGTAGCGCAGCACCACGGAGGCGAAGGCTTCGTTGAGCTCGAACAGGTCGATGTCCGACTTCTTCATGCCGGAGCGCGCGAACAGCTTTTCGGTGACGTCGACCGGACCGGTCAGCATCATCGCGGGCTCGGAGCCGATGTTGGCGAACGCGCGAATTTTGGCACGCGGCTTCAGGCCGTATTTCGCACCCGCCTCCTTGCTGCCGAGCAGCACGGCGCCGGCGCCATCGACGATGCCAGACGAGTTGCCGGCGTGGTGCACGTAATTGACGCGCTCGATCTCGGGGTGCGACTGCAGCGCGACACCGTCGAAACCGCCCATCTGCGCCATCATCGTGAAGGACGGCTGCAGCTGCGCCAGCGACTGCATCGTCGTCGAGGGACGCATATGCTCGTCCTTGGCCAGGATGGTGAGGCCGTTGATGTCCTTCACCGGGACGATCGACTTGTCGAAGCGGCCTTCCTCCCAGGACTTCGCCGCGCGCTGCTGGCTCTGCACCGCATAGGCGTCGACGTCGTCGCGCGAGAAGCCATACTTCGTGGCGATCAGATCGGCCGAGACGCCCTGCGGCATGAAATAGGCCGGCACCGCCATCGAGGGATCCATCGGCCAGGCACCGCCGGAGGCGCCGATGCCGACGCGGCTCATCGATTCCGCGCCGCCGCCGATCACGAGCTCATGCTGACCGCTCATCACCTGCGCGGCAGCGAAGTTCACGGCATCGAGGCCGGAGGCGCAGAAGCGGCTGATCTGCACGCCGGGCACGGCTTCGCCGAGGCCGGCCTTCAGCGCCGCGAAACGCGCGATGTCGCTGCCGGCTTCGCCGACCGGATCGACCACGCCGAGGATGACGTCGTCGACGGAATCCTGCGGCAGGTTGTTGCGGTCCTTCAGCGCCTTCAGCGGCACGGTGGCGAGCGCGAGCGCAGTCACCTCGTGCAACGAACCGTCAGCCTTGCCGCGGCCGCGGGGGGTGCGGACGTGATCGTAGATATAGGCATCTGCCATGGGAGCCTCCTGATTGCAGTTATGTTGGTGGCGACCGCGGCGCGGTCGCAATCATTGGTGAAGCGGGAAGCCTCAGAACGCTTCCGCCGGCAATTCCATGATGGTGGCGCAGCCGGCCTGGATGCGCGCGAGATTGGCGGCGGTCTCCGGCAGCATCCGCTCCATGAAGAAACGGCCGGTGACGAGCTTGGTGGAGAGATAGGGCGTTGCCCCGCTCTCGGCAATCTTGGCATTCGTCACCTTCGCCATCTTCGCCCACATGTAGCCGAGCGCGACGAAGCCGAACAGATGCAGGTAATCGGTTGCGGCGGCGCCGGCATTGTCAGGCTTCGCCATCGCGTTCTGCATCAGCCAGGTGGTGGCCTGCTGGAGATGGCCGAGCGAGGCCGAGAGCGGGGCGATGAAGGGCTTGAGGGCCTCGTCGCCGCCGTTCTCCTTGGCGAAGGCCATGACCTCGCCGAAGAAGGCCATGATGGCGCGGCCGCCGTCGCGCGGCAGCTTGCGGCCGACAAGGTCGAGCGCCTGGATGCCGTTGGCGCCTTCATAGATCATGGCGATGCGCGCATCGCGCACGAACTGCTCCATGCCCTGCTCGGCGATGTAGCCGTGGCCGCCATACATCTGCTGCGCCTGCACCGCGTTGGCGAAGCCATAGTCGGTGAGGAAGCCCTTCAGCACCGGCGTCATCAGGCCCATGTGGTCGTCGGCGGCCTGGCGGTCCTTGGGGTCTTCGGAGCGGTGGGCGACGTCGCTCTTCAGCGCGGTCCACATCACGAAGGCACGCGCGGCCTCGTTGAAGGCGCGGATCGAGAGCAGCGCGCGGCGCACGTCGGGATGCACGATGATCGGGTCGGCCTGCTTGTCCGGCGCCTTCACACCGGTGAGCGAGCGGCCTTGGATGCGCTCGCGGGCATAGGCGACCGCGTTCTGATAGGCGACCTCGGATTGCGCGAGGCCCTGAACTGCGACGCCGAGCCGAGCCTCGTTCATCATCACGAACATGCCCTGCATGCCCTTGTTCTCTTCGCCGATCAGCCAGCCGGTGGCGCTGTCGTAGTTCATCACGCAGGTCGAATTGCCGTGGATGCCCATCTTGTGCTCGATCGAGCCGCAGACGACGCCGTTGCGGGCACCGACTGAGCCGTCCGGATTCACAAGGAACTTGGGCACCACGAACAGCGACACGCCCTTGATGCCGGCGGGTGCGCCCTCGATGCGGGCGAGCACGAGGTGGATGATGTTGGAGGCGAGGTCGTGCTCGCCGGCCGAGATGAAGATCTTGGTGCCGGTGATCTTGAAGCTGCCGTCGGCCTGGCGCACCGCCTTGGTGCGGAGCATGCCAAGATCGGTGCCGCAATGCGGCTCGGTCAGGTTCATGGTGCCGGTCCATTCGCCCGCCACCATCTTCGGCACGTAGGTCTTCTTCTGCTCGGGCGAACCATGAACGATCAGCGCTGCGGTCGCGCCCATGGTGAGGCCGCCATACATCGAGAACGCCATGTTGGCCGAGATCTGGAATTCGTTGACGGCCTGGCTCAGCGTCACCGGCAGGCCCTGCCCGCCGAACTCGGTCGGCGCCGACAGACCAAGCCAGCCGCCCTCGACGACCTGCTTGAACGCGTCCTTGAAGCCTTTCGGCGTGGTGACGCTGCCATCGTCGGCACGCTTGCAGCCCTCGAGATCGCCGACGCGATTGAGCGGCTGCAACACCTCTTCGGCGAGCTTGGCGGCTTCACCCAAAATGGCTTCGCGCACGTCGCTCGACGCATCGGAGAAGCCGGCGAGGTTGTCGTAGCGGTCGATCTGGAAGACGTCGTTGAGCAGGAAGTTCACGTCTTCGACGGGGGCTTTGTAGATCGGCATTGCGGTCTCCCGGCATGGGCTTGAAGTGGTGGAATTCTCTGAACGGTCCTGCGGCGCAGCTTTGCTCGCGAGCTTAGCGGGTTCTGCAACCTCAGGGCAGGGTCATGATTGGGCGGCAAGCTGCTCCGCCATCAGGCGGTGCAGCATGTTGATCGCCTTGAGCGGCCGCACCATCACCTTGAAATGCGTGATGCGTCCCTCGGCATCGAAGCTGATGATGTCGACGCCGTTGATCTCGATGCCGTCGATCATGGTCTTGAATTCGAGCACGGCGCCGCGCTCGCGCGTCCACTCACCGACATAGGTGAAGCCGGGACCGCCGAGCACCTTCTCGGCGCTGGAAAGGTATTTGAATGTGATGTCGCGCCCGCGCTGCGGCGAATGCACGACGGGACTTTCGAAGACGGCGTCGGGATGAAGCAAGTCCCAAAGTGCGGTGCGGTCGTGGGACTTCATGTAGCCGTACCAGGAGTCGAGGCCGGTCATTCTCGGGTGCCTCCCTAAAGGCCTTGGCAAAAATCGCGAAAACAACCCCATGCACAGTAGCAAGGTGGCTGATTTTGCTGGGTTTTCGGCTCGGGCCTTTGGCCTGTTCTTGAGCCGCCTCATATGCACATTGACGCATATGCGCCAATGCGCATAAAGTCAAGCCGATTGGTTCGGGTCGAAGAGAAGAAGGAGGCCGGTCATGGCACTGGGCGACGCAATCCTCGCATGCCTGACGGAACGCCCCATGACGGGCTACGAGCTCGCCAAGACATTCGACTCCTCGATCGGCTTCTTCTGGAAGGCCGACCACCAGCAAATCTACCGCGAACTCTCCAAGCTGCGCGACCGCGGCCACATCCAGGGCCGCGAGGTCGTGCAATCGGGCAAGCCCAACAAGCTGGTTTATACGCTCACTCCGGAGGGTCGAACAGCGCTGCGGCACTGGGCCGCGCGGCCGAGCACGCCCGCCTCGACCAAGGACGATCTCCTGGTCCGCCTCCATGCGCTGGACAGCATCGACATCGAGCCGCTGCGCACCGATCTGATGGCCCGCCTGGAGCACCACCGCGACCGCCACGCCAATTACGAGCGCATCCTCAAGAAGCGCTTTCCGGACGGCACGGCGGAGGGCAGGCTGGACCTCGGAAACCTGCTCCTGCTCCGCTTAGGGGCCCGGCACGAGCAGATGGTCGCCGACTTCTGCGAAGAGACGCTCGAGGCGCTATCGGCGATGACCGGCAAGGCCACGGTGGTGCCGCTGGAAGAGGGCAAGCGCGAGAAGGGCTAGGGCTGAGCGGCATAGGCGGCGGCTGTTCACCTCTCCCGCTTGCGGGAGAGGGAGCGCCCTTGTTCCGTGGCTGGCATCCCCCGCCCAACTTTAAGACACCGGCGACGCGTTCCTTAACCCGTTATTTACCGTAACGGACAAAAGTCGGTTTTCGAGGCAGACGACCCGCGCCAAATCCGATTGTCTTTGCAACCGGCACGCGAGGGAAGGCTGGAGGCGCCGGGTGGGGCGCCGGAGTCGGAACCGGACAGAGTCATGAATTCGCGCGTATCGTGGAGTGTTGACGGCATCGATCCATCCGTCCGGGAGCGGGCCGAAGCTGCTGCGCGTCGTGCCGGCATGTCACTCAACGATTGGCTGAACTCCACCCTCGGCGAGACTGCGCCCCCGAACTTTCGCGAACCTTACGACCAGCGTCCGCAAGCCCCGAACGTTCCAACCCGGGGACCGAGTCAGGAAAGCCGCGAAGTCGCCGACATCCACCAGCGGCTCGACGCGATCACCCAGCAGATCGAACGGATCTCCAAGCCCGCGCAGCGCCAAGACTCTTCACGACAGGATCCGTCGCGACAGGATTCGTCGCGGCAGGACCCTTCGCGGCCAGACGTCGCGCGCGAGCAGGGCGTCGCGCGCCAGCTCAACGATGCGATTTCGCGGCTCGACGCGCGGCTGTCGCAAATCTCCCGGCCGCAGCAGCCTCAACCGCAACAGCCGGCGGCTCCGCGCCCCGCGCCCGCCGACACGCGCCAGCGCCAGGCCGATGCGGTCGAGCGCGCGGCAGCGCAGGTCTATCGCAATTCCCCGCCCCTCAGCCCCGCTTCGTTCGACGTCGCCGTCGCCGAGATCACCGCGCGGCAGAGCGAGCTCGACGGCTTTACGCCGCGGCAAATGCCGCCGCGCGCCGCGCCCTCGATCGCGCCCAATGCTGCTCCCTGGGCCGCTCCTTTCGCACCTCCGATGGCGCCACCCGCGCCTGCCTATGCTCCGCCGCCACCGCAGCCGGGGCCGGATTTTTCTGCGCTCGAGCGCCATCTGCTCAAGATCACGAGCCAGATCGAGTCGCTGCAGCGCCCCGACAATACCGAGCAGGCGATCAACGCGTTCCGCGGCGAGCTTGCCGAGATCCGCGCCGCCATCACCGAGGCGATGCCGCGGCGCGCGATCGAATCGATCGAGAACGAGATCCGCTCGCTGCACCGCCGGATCGACGAGACGCGTTCCAACGGCACCGACGGCCAGGTCCTGTCCGGCATCGAGCACGCGCTGTCCGACATCAAGCAGGTGCTGCGCACGCTGACGCCGGCCGAGCAACTCACAGGTTATGACGAGGCAATCCGAAATCTCGGCGCCAAGCTCGACCTGATCCTGCGCGCCAATGACGATCCCTCGACGGTGCGCCAGCTCGAAGGCGCGATCACCGCGCTGCGCGGCATCGTCTCCAACGTCGCGTCCAACGAAGCGCTGGCACGCCTGTCCGAAGATGTGCAGCTGCTGTCGTCCAAGGTCGATCAGGTCACCCGCGCCTCTGGCCAGGGCGACAGCTTCGCGGTGCTGGAGCAGCGCATTGCGGCGCTCACCGCGGCGCTGGAAACGCGCGAGCGGCCGCAAGCCACCGAGAGCACCGAGCACCTGGAATCCGCGATCCGCGCGCTGTCGGACCGCTTCGACCGCATGCAGGTCGGCAACGATTCGGCCTCGACCTTTGCGCATCTCGAACAGCGCGTCTCGTATCTGCTGGAGCGGATCGAAGCCGCCGCCGATCCCCGCAACGGCAATTTGAGCCGCGTCGAGGACGGGCTGCACGACATCCTGCGCCACCTCGAGCGGCAGCAGGCGACTTACTCTGCGCTGGCGGAGAGCCGCAGCTCCGCAGCCCCGGCCGATTCCGGAATGGTCGATCTGGTCAAGCGCGAGCTGTCCGACATCCGCTTCAGCCAGGCCGAGACCAACCGCAGCACCCAGGACTCGCTCGACGCCGTCCATAGCGCGCTCGGCCATGTCGTCGACCGCCTCTCCATGATCGAGGGCGATCTGCGCGCGGTGCGCACCGCGCCGCCGGCCCCTGCGCCGCAGCCGATGCCCGCGCCGATGCCGATGGCCGCCCCCATGGAGCCCGCGCCGCCGATGGCGCGTGAGCCGCGGCCGCAAGCCCAGCAGCAGCCGAAATACGATCCGAAGCCGGAGCTGCCGAACCCCGCCGCGCAGCAACAGGCCCAAGGCGCCTTCGCCCAAGCCGCCTTCTCCGCCGCACCGCGTGAATTCCATGCCGCTGCCCCTGCCGCGCCGCCGCCGGTGCCGTCGGCACCACCCGTGCCGCCGCGCGCGATCAGCGAGATCCTGGAGCCGCACACGGCGCCCGCGCGCTCCGCGCTCGCGCCGGAATTGCCGCCGGATCATCCGCTCGAGCCGGGCACACGGCCGGGTGGACGCGTCGCCACGCCGTCGGAGCGCATCGCCGCCTCCGAGAGCGCGATCAGCGACATTCCCGCTGCTGCGAAAGAGCCGGTGTCGTCGTCGAGCTTCATCGCGGCCGCGCGCCGCGCCGCCCAGGCCGCCGCCGCGCAGCCGGAAAAGCCGGCCCGCGGTGCCAAGGGTAGTGCGAAGGCCGGCGCCGATCGCGGCAAGGACAAGGGCAAGGACGGCAGCTCGACCATCACCTCGAAGATCCGCTCGCTGCTGGTCGGCGCGAGCGTGGTCGTGATCGTGCTCGGCACCTTCAAGATGGCGATGAACCTGCTCGAGGGCAGCCCGCCGCCGGCGCCGCAGGCCATGGACAATACGTTGAGCCAGCCCGCGCCGCAGGCCCCGCCGCCGCCCGTGATCGAGAACAAGCCCGCCACGCCCGAGCAGGTCACGCCATCGATGACCTCGCCGACGCCGATTGGACGGCAATCCCAGAACAACCCCGCGCCGGCTGCGCCCGGCCCGGCCAGCTCGGCCTCGGTTGAGATTCCGCCGGCGCCCGCCGCATCCGTGCCGCCGCCTGCCGCGAGCAGCGACGTCACCGGCGCGCTGTCGGGCACGAGCCGCGCCAAGTTCGGCATGATCCAGGTGCCGCCGAGCGAAAAGCTGCCTGACGGCATCGGCGGCCCGGGCCTGCGCACCGCCGCGATGAAGGGCGATGCGACCGCGGCCTACGAGGTCGGCTTGCGCTTTGCCGAAGGCAAGGGTGTTGCCACCAATTACGACGAAGCGGCCAAATGGTACGACCGCGCGGCGCAGGCCGGCGTGGTGCCCGCGACCTTCCGCCTCGGCACACTCTACGAAAAGGGGCTCGGCGTGAAGAAGGACGCCGACATCGCCCGCCGCTACTACACCCAGGCCGCCGAGCGCGGCAACGCCAAGGCGATGCACAATCTCGCAGTGCTCGACGCCGATGGCGGCGGACGCGGCGCCAACTACAAGAGCGCGGCGCAGTGGTTCCGCAAGGCCGCCGATCGCGGCGTTGCCGACAGCCAGTTCAACCTCGGCATCCTCTATGCCCGCGGCATCGGCGTCGAACAGAACCTCGCCGAATCCTACAAATGGTTCAGCCTCGCAGCTGCGCAGGGTGACGCGGACGCCTCCGGCAAGCGCGACGACGTCGCCAAGCGCCTCGACCCGCAATCGCTCGCCGCCGCCAAGCTCGCGATCCAGACCTTCAGCGCCGAGCCGCAGCCCGACGACGCCGTCAACGTTCCGGCCCCGAATGGCGGCTGGGACAGCGCGCCGCAGGCGAATGCAAAGCCGGCGCCGAAGCAAGTCGCGACCAAGCGCTCGGCCTCGGCGGCGCATTAAGGGCGGTTTAGTACGCTTTCTCTGTCGTCGCCCGGCTTGACCGGGCGACCCAGTATTCCAGAGACGCCGGTTGGATACGGAGACGCTGCGGCGTACTGGATGCCCCGGTCAAGCCGGGGCATGACAGCGGCGAATGTTGGCGGAATCCTCGCCTCACAGCGAAGCAGCGATCTGATCCCTCTTAGCTCATTCACCACGCCCGAAATTCCCCCTCCGCCCGCCAGCAAATTCCGCTATTGAGGGGCGCGGCAATCGTTCCGACCTTCCCGCGAGCATTCCGCCTTCGTCGATCCGTCTCGCCGGTGCGTGATTCAATGCAGCTCTATCTTCCGATCGCCGATCTTCCCGTCAACGTCTTCCTGGTGCTGGCGATGGGCGCCGCGGTCGGCTTCGTCTCGGGCATGTTCGGAATCGGCGGCGGCTTCCTGATGACGCCGCTGCTGATCTTCATCGGCATCACGCCCGCGGTCGCGGTCGCCTCCGTCACGAGCCATATCGCGGCCTCCTCGTTTTCCGGCGCGCTGTCTTACTGGCGACGGCGCGCGATCGATCCGGCGCTGGCGAGCGTCCTGCTCTGCGGCGGCGTGACCGGCACGGCGCTCGGCGTGTGGACCTTCACGCAGCTTCGCGCGCTCGGCCAGCTCGATCTGATGATCGCGCTGTCCTACGTGGTGCTGCTCAGCACCGTCGGCAGCCTGATGTTCTCGGAAGGCCTGCGCGCGCTGATGCGGACCCGGCGCGGCGCGCTGCCGCCACGCCGCACCCACAACTGGATTCACGGCCTGCCGCTGAAGATGCGCTTCAAGCGCTCCAAGATCTATCTCTCGGTCATCCCCGTGGTGATCGTCGGCATCATGATCGGCTTCATCGGCGCCATCATGGGCATCGGCGGCGGCTTCATCCTGGTGCCGATCATGATCTATCTGCTGAGGGTACCGACCTCGACGGTGATCGGGACCTCGATGGTCCTGACGCTCGTCACGATGCTGTTCGCGACCATGCTGCACGCGGTGACCAATCACCTCGTCGACGCCGTGCTGGCGCTGATCCTGATGGTCGGCGGCGTCACCGGCGCGCAGTTCGGCGTCCGCGCCGGGCAGAAGATCCGCGGCGAGCAGCTGCGGCTGCTGCTCGGCCTTCTGATCCTCTCGGTCGGAATCCGCTTCGCGATCGAGCTGGTGATCCGCCCGGAGGATCTCTTCACCATCCGCGAGCTGGGAGTGGGCGGATGATGCGCGCAGCTCTCGCACTCCTGCTCGTCCTGCTGCTCGGATCCGCCGCGCGCGCCGAGCGGCTGATCGTCTCGGTCTCCAACCATCGCGTCACGGTGACACCGAACTATTCCGGCGAGGAGCTGGTGCTGTTCGGCTCGGTCGAGAAGGACGCGACGACGCCCGCCGATCGCACCGCCTATGATCTCGTCGTCACCGTGATGGGCCCACGCGCCGACATGATGACGCGGCGCAAGGAGCGCACCTTCGGCATCTGGATCAACACCGATTACCGGCAGTTCCTGCAGGTGCCGAGCTATCTGGCGCTGTTCGCCAACCGCTCCTTCGACGCGATCACGTCGCCCGAGATCGCGCGGCGGCAGCAGATCGGGCTGAACAACGTGCTGCTGACGCAGCGGGTCGGCGGCGATTATGCCGACGTGGTGCCGAACGACGCGTTCCGCTCGGCCTTCATCCGCCTGCGCACCCAGCGCGGGCTCTATCGCGAGGATCCGAGCGCGGTGACGTTCCTGACGCCGACCCTGTTCCGCACCGGCATTCCGCTGCCGGCGGAGGTGCCGATCGGCACCTACGAAGTCGAGATCAGACTGTTTGCGAACGGCGCGTTCATCGGCAAGACCGAGACCGCGTTCGAGATCGTCAAGGTCGGCTTCGAACAGTTCGTCGCCACCACCGCGCGGCAGAACGGGCTGATCTACGGCCTCGTCACCGCCGCGATGGCGCTGATGACGGGGTGGATGGCGTCGATCGTGTTTCGGAAGGATTAGCCGCTGTCATAGCGGGGCGCGCCACGCTCTCCGCTCGTCGTCGCCCGGCTTGCCGTCTTCGCCAGAGCTTCGCCGGCCCAACACCGAAGAGGCCGGCGAAGCGTTGCGTAGCCGGGACCGGGCGACCCAGTATTCCAGAGGCCGGCGTTAGGCGCCTCGCTCTCACAACAACTGCTGCGGCGTACTGATGCCCCGGTCAAGCCGGGGCATCACAGCTGAGATTGTGGTGGCTTCCTCACGACGCCTTCGCCGGCCGCGTCACCAGGTAGATGCCGAGCGCGACTGGAATGATCCCGAGCAGATCGCGCGCCTCGACGTGCTCGCCGAGCACGAGATACGCGAACAGCATGCCGAGCGGCGGCATCAGGAAATGATAGGCGCTGGCGGCGGTGGCGCCGCACACTTTCAGGAGATGAAACCAGAGCCAATAGGCGAGGATCGAGCCCCCCAGCACGAGGAAGGCGAAGGCGCCGAGCAGGCTCGGCGTGACATCGATCGCATGCACGTCGGCGAAGGTGAACGCGACCGGCGTCAGCACGATGCCGGCGCTTAGGTTTTGCACGCCATTGCCGATCCACAGGCTTCCCTTCGGCGCGAGCAGCTTGAACAGGATGGTGCCGGCGACGATCGAGGCGAGCGAAGCCAGCGTGAAGACGATGCCGTGCAGGGAATCCGTGCCGACCGACAGCCGATGCCAGACGATCAGCGTCACGCCGGTGATGCCGAGAAAGAGGCCGCCGGCCTTGCGCCACGTCATGCCTTCGCCGAGCAGCAGGGCGGCGAGCGCCGCGGTGAAGACCGGATTGGCCGAGACGATCAGGCCGCCGAGGCCGGCGGAGACCGATTGCAGGCCGGTGTAGCCGAGGCCGAGATAAAGCGCGTTGTTGGCGATGCCGAGCACGGCAAAGATCGCCGCATCGCGCCACGACAACGACCAGTCGCCGCGGATCAGCGTGGCGCCCAGGATCAAAATGCCGGCGAGCGAGAAGCGCGCGGCGAGCAGGATCAGCGGCGGGCAATGGGTGACGCCGATCTTGCCGGCGACGAAGGCGTAGCTCCAGAGCAGGCAGAACAGACCGATGGCGAGCGGCAGCGTGTTGAAGCGGGTGCGGGGGGCCGGAATCGAGGGGGCGAGCGACATGGGGGCATTCTCCTGAGCCTCGATCTAGGGACCCCGCTTGTCATTTGGAAATTAAATGATTAACTCGCGTCCAGTTGATTTTCGAATGGAGGCGGTCATGCTCGATCTCGAGCTGCTGCGCAGTTTCGTCTCGGTGGTCGAGGCCGGCGGCTTCACCCGCGCCGGCGAACGCGTCCACCGCACGCAGTCGACCGTCAGCCAGCAGATCAAGCGGCTGGAGGACGACGTCGGCCAGGTGCTGCTGCATCGCGACGGCAAGACTGTGCGCCCGACCGAGGCCGGCGAGCGGCTGCTCTCTTATGCGCGGCGCTTGCTCTCGCTCGCCGAGGAGGCCCGCGACGTGCTGCGCCAGCCTGACGGCGAAGGCGCGATCCGGCTCGGCATCCCCGAGGATTTTGCGGCGTACCGGCTGACCAAATTACTCGGCGCCTTCTCGCGCTCGCACCCTGGCCTGCGGCTCGACGTGCGCGCCGACCAGAGCAAGCACCTGGCGCGCGATCTCGAACGCGGCGAGCTCGACCTTGCGCTGTTCAAGCGTGCGGCCGGCGAGAAGGGCGCCATCGCGGTGTGGCCGGAGCGGGTGCACTGGGTCACGAGCAAGAGCCATCCGATCGATGTTCACGCCGCGTCCGTGCCGCTGATCGGTTTTCCGACCGGCTGCCTCTACCGTGCCGGCGCCATCCACGCGCTGGAAAGCGTCGGCCGCGCCTGGCACATGGCCTATTCCTCGTCGAGCCTCTCCGGCATCCAGGCCGCGGTCGCCGCCGGCATGGGCCTCAGCATCCTGTCGGAGATGTCGATCCAGTCCGACCACCGCGTGCTGACGGCGAAGGACGGCTTTGCGCCGATCGACAAGACCGAGGTCGCACTGATGGCCTCGCCCGATGCAAGCCCGGCAACGCTGCGGCTTGCAGATCGTCTCGCCGAGTTTTGCGATGCGGTGCAGGCCAAAGCGGCTTGAAGGCGGCCCAGATTCGCGAGCGTTGCGGCCCGCCGCTCAGTTCGCCGCCGACATCAGCCTGTCGCCGCACGCATTCGCGTAAAACTTGCCGCCGCATTGGCGCTTGATGGCGGCACAGCGGGCCGCCGGCGAGGCGTTCTGCGGGACCGTGAAGCCGCAGCTGAGACCATCGGCGCTGCGACCGGGCTTGCCGGCGGCAAAGGCGGCACTGAGCGTGCTGATGCAGACGACGAGCAGGGCCGCTGCGGCGATTTCGATCAGCAGTCGCGTCAGCAGTCTCATGGGAATGTTCCTCCACACTGATGGCTGAATTGATCCGCAATCTAGCACCGAATCCGGTTTCTCCGTGCTCGCCCGGGTTCCCAAATCGGCCCGTTCCTTGCATAAATTTACGCCAGTGCAGTGCACGGCCGCACCGCCGGCAGTTCCGGTGCAGGGGCAAGACGCGTAGGGTTAGTGGTGTGTTCGACCAGGAAGTGACGGCTTTGCAAGATCAATCGTTCCAGCCCAGTTTTCCCGCCCCCGGCCAGCCGATCGACGAACTCGCGCTGGCTGAGATCAAGGGCACGATCCTGGCGAAGCTGCGCCTTGCCATCGGCAAGGACGCGGGCATGGCGACCAAGCACGACTGGTACCAGGCCGCAGCGCTGGCGCTGCGCGACCGCGTCGTGCATCGCTGGCTCACGGCCGAGAAGCACAGCTACGACGCCGGGCGCAAGCGCGTCTATTATCTCTCGCTCGAATTCCTGATCGGCCGTCTCTTCACCGACGGGCTCAACAACATGGGCCTGCTCAAGATCTTCGAGGTCGCGCTCGGCGATCTCGGCGTGTCGCTGCCGGAGTTGCGCAAATGCGAGCCGGACGCCGCGCTCGGCAATGGCGGCCTCGGGCGCCTCGCCGCCTGCTTCATGGAGAGCATGGCGACGCTGTCGATCCCCGCGATCGGCTACGGCATCCGTTACGATTACGGCCTGTTTCGCCAGATCATCAATCAGGGCTGGCAGCAGGAATATCCGGACGAATGGCTGAGCTTCGGCAATCCCTGGGAATTGCAGCGGCCCGAGGTGATCTACGACATCAATTTCGGCGGCGGCGTCGAGCATGTCGACGACAAGGGCCGCGACCGCGCCATCTGGCATCCGGGCGAGACCGTGCAGGCGATCGCCTATGACACGCCGATCGTCGGCTGGCGCGGCCAGCACGTCAACGCGCTGCGCCTGTGGTCGGCGCGCTCGCCCGATCCGTTGAAGCTCGATGCCTTCAACAAGGGCGACTATGTCAGCGCCACCGCCGAACAGTCGCGCGCGGAAGCGATCTGCAAATTCCTCTATCCGAACGACGAGAGCCCGGCGGGCCGCGAGCTGCGCCTGCGCCAGGAATATTTTTTCGTCTCGGCCTCGCTGCAGGATCTCATCAAGCGCCATCTTGCGTCCGACGGCCAGCTGCGCAGCCTGTCGAGCAAGGTCGCGGTGCAGCTCAACGACACCCATCCGAGCCTTGCCGTCACCGAGCTGATGCGCATCCTCGTCGACCTCCACAATTTCCGCTGGGACGAGGCCTGGAAGATCACGGTCGCCACGCTCTCCTACACCAACCACACGCTGCTGCCCGAGGCGCTGGAGACCTGGCCGGTCGAGCTGTTCGAGCGGCTGCTGCCGCGGCATCTCGAGATCATCTACCGCATCAACGTGCAGCATCTGGCGCTTGCGGAGGCGCGCTGTCCCGGCGACATCGACTTCCGCGCCTCGGTCTCGCTGATCGACGAGAAGAGCGGGCGCCGCGTGCGCATGGGCCAGCTCGCCTTCGTCGGCTCGCACCGCATCAACGGCGTCTCGGGGATGCATTCGGACCTGATGCGCGAGACCGTATTCCACGACCTCAACCATCTCTATCCCGGCCGCATCACCAACAAGACCAACGGCATCACCTTCCGCCGCTGGCTGATGCTGGCGAACCCGAAGCTGACCGACCTGTTGCGCGAGACCTGCGGCGAGGCCGTGCTCGACGATCCGACCCAGCTCTCGCTGATCGAGGCGCGCGCCAGCGACGTCGAATTCCAGAAGAAATTCCGCAGCGTCAAGCTTCACAACAAGACCGCGCTGGCACGCCTGATCGGCGAACGGCTCGGCATCAAGGTCGACCCGAGCGCGCTGTTCGACGTGCAGATCAAGCGCATCCACGAATACAAGCGCCAGCTGCTCAACGTCATCGAGACCGTCGCGCTGTACCAGGCGATCAAGGACGATCCCACCGGCAATTGGGTGCCGCGGGTGAAGATCTTCGCGGGCAAGGCGGCGGCAAGCTACCGCTACGCCAAGCTGATCATCAAGCTGATCAACGACGTCGCGGAGGTCGTCAACAACGATCCCGCGATCGGCGGCAAGCTCAAGGTGGTCTTCCTGCCCGACTACAATGTCAGCCTCGCCGAAGTGATCATTCCCGCGGCCGACCTCTCCGAGCAGATTTCGACCGCCGGCATGGAAGCCTCCGGCACCGGCAACATGAAGCTGGCGCTGAACGGCGCCATCACCATCGGCACGCTCGACGGCGCCAATATCGAGATCCGCGACCATGTCGGCGCCGAGAACATCGCGATCTTCGGCATGGAGGCCGGCGACGTCATGATCCGGCGCAAGCAGGGGCTGGACGCCTCCGACCTGATCCTCAATTCGCCGAAACTGCAGCGCGCCATCAATGCGATCGGCACCGGCGAGTTCTCGCCCGGCGACCCCGGACGTTTCGAGTCGATCGCGCACGCGCTGCGCTATCTCGACCATTACATGGTCAGCGCCGATTTCGATTCCTATTACGAGGCGCAGCGCAGCGTCGATGCGCGCTGGCTGGTCTCGCCGGCCTGGACACGTGCCTCCATCCTCAACGTCGCGCGCATGGCCTGGTTCTCCTCGGATCGCACCATCCGCGAATACGCCGAGGAGATCTGGAACGTGCCGGTGAATCCGACCACGCCGCTGCTGCCGAACCTGCGCGACGCCGCGGGCTGATTTTTCCGCGGCGTGGAAGCGCGGTTACTCGATACGTAATTGCGCATCCGGGCAATGGCTGTGATATGACGACCGTCATTCCGGGGCGGCTCACAGAGCCGAACCCGGAATCTCGAGCTTCCGGGTTCGATGCTCTGGGCCGCGCTACGCGGTCCCGTCGCATCGCTCCGGAATGACAGACGGAAACACACATGCACGCCAAGCTCCCGCACCCCTTCGACGACGCCACCCGCGTCACCGCCGGCGACTCCAGCTGGCAGGGGCACACCAGCGACGATTACTGGGCCTTTGTCGGCCCGTTCGGCGGCGTCACCGCCGCGACCATTTTGCGCGCGCTGATCGATCACCCGGAACGCGCCGGTGACCCGCTGGCCCTCACCGTCAACTACTGCGCGCCGATCGCCAAGGGGCCGTTCGATCTCGACGTGCGGCTGGTGAAGGCCAACCGCTCCAGCCAGCACTGGAGCGTCGAACTGTCGCAAGGTGGCGGCGAGGTCGCGACGCTCGCGACCGCCGTGTTCGCCGAGCGCCGTCCGTCCTGGGAGCACCGGGTGGCGCAATATCCCGATGCAAAGCCGTTCGAAGCGACGCTGCCGTTCCCGAAGATCGCGGCGACCTGGGCCAACCAGTACGAATTCCGCTTCGTCGAGGGCGAGATGCGGATCGGCCCGCCGACGGCGGACCTCGCCAGCACCTATTCGAAGCTCTGGATCAGCGATCGCGAGCCACGCAAGCTCGACATGCCCTCACTGATGTCGATGTCGGACGCCTTCTTCGGCCGCATCTTCCACGCGCGGCGCGAACTGGTGCCGTTCGGCACGGTGTCGCTGACGACGTATTTTCACACCGACAGCGAGGAGCTCGCGGCTGAGGATATCACGCGCGTGCTGGCGACGGCCGATTCGAAGATCATGCACAAGAGCTACGCCGACCAGAACGCCGAGCTGTGGTCGCCGAACGGCCGGCTGCTCGCCACCACGACGCAGATCGCCTATTTCAAGGCGTAGGATTTCGCTCCGCTGTCGTCCCTGCGAACGCAGGGAGCCATAACCACAGGGAGTGGTTTGGCGAAGACTCGTGATGGTCATGCTTTGCCGGTACTCGCACTGCGCTCTCTCGATAGATCACGCGGTATGGATCCCTGCGTTCGCAGGGACGACGGCGAGGGTGTGGCAAGCGGCGTGGCCACAAACAGAAAGGGCGGCCTCGCGGCCGCCCTTTTGCATTAAAGGCGAGAGCGCTTACTCCGCCGCGAGCTTCACGTCCGGCGCGGCGGCGCGCACTTCGGCATCCACCTGAGCCTCGAACTTGGCGAAGTTCTTCTGGAACATGCCGACCAGCGCGCGGGCGGTCTTGTCGAACTCGTCCTTGTCCTTCCAGGTGTTGACCGGGTTGAGGATCTCGGCGGGCACGCCGGGCAGCGCGGTCGGGACCGCGAAGCCGAAATACTTGTCGGTGCGGAATTCGACGTTGCGAAGCGAGCCGTCGAGCGCGGCGGTGAGCAGCGCGCGCGTCACCTTGATCGGCATGCGGCTGCCTGTGCCGTACTTGCCGCCGGTCCAGCCCGTGTTGACCAGCCAGCAATCGACATTGTGCTGGGCGATGAGGTCGCGCAGCATGTTGCCGTAGACGGACGGATCGAGCGGCAGGAAGGGCGAGCCGAAGCAGGTCGAGAATTCCGGCTGCGGCTCGTTGCCGAGACCGCGCTCGGTGCCGGCGACCTTGGCGGTGTAGCCGGACAGGAAGTGATACATCGCCTGCGCCGGCGAGAGCTTGGCGATCGGCGGCAGCACGCCGAAGGCGTCGGCGGCGAGCATCACCACGTTCTTCGGCTGCGGCGCGCGGCCGGTGCGCGAGGCGTTCGGGATGAAGTCGAGCGGATAGGCCGAACGGGTGTTCTCGGTCTTGGAGCCGTCGTCGAAATCCACCACGCGGGTGTCCTCGTCGAGCACGCAGTTCTCGAGCACCGCGCCGAAGCGCGTGCTCGCTGCATAGATCTGCGGCTCGGCTTCCTGCGACAGCTTGATGCACTTGGCATAGCAGCCGCCTTCGAAGTTGAAGACGCCGTTCGGGCCCCAGCCGTGCTCGTCGTCGCCGATCAGCGTGCGGTTCGGATCGGCCGACAGCGTGGTCTTGCCGGTGCCGGAGAGGCCGAAGAAAATCGCGGCATCGCCCTTGGCGCCGACATTGGCCGAGCAATGCATCGGCATCACGCCGCGCTCGGGCAGATAGTAGTTCAGCGTGGTGAAGACCGACTTCTTCATCTCGCCGGCATAATAAGACCCGCCGATCAGGACGATCTTGCGGGCGAAATCGATCGCGACGACGTTCTCCGACTTGCAGCCGTGACGTTTGGGATCGGCGCGGAAGCTCGGCATGTCGATGATGGTGAGCTCCGGCACGAAGGTCGGCAGCTCGATCGCCTCGGGGCGAATCAGCAGCGTACGGATGAACAGCGAGTGCCAGGCGAGCTCGGTGAAGACGCGCGTCTTGATCCGGTAGGCCGGGTCGGCGCCGCCATAGAGATCCTGCGCGAACAGCTTCTTGCCTTCGGCGTGCTTGAGGAAGTCCTGATAGAGCGTCTCGAACTGCTCTGCGGTGATGGACTGGTTGCCGGCCCACCACATCTTCTTGTCGGTGGTGGCGTCACGCACCGTGAACTTGTCCTTCGGGCTGCGCCCGGTGAACTCGCCGGTGTCGGCACAGAGTGCGCCGTCAGCGGACAGCACCGTCTCGCCCGCAGCGAGTGAGTATTGATAGAGCTGCGGCGCACCGAGGTTCCAGTGAACCTGCTTGAGATTCTTTAAACCGAATTTGTCGGCGCCGAAGGCACCGTTGCGCACGCCCGTCTCTTGCACGAAAAATCCTCCTAGAACCCGCGACATTCAACGCGACCAAAACTTCGGCACCATCGCGGTCACCGTGATTTATAGGCCAACCGGCCTCGGCTCGACGACCTAATAATGATGAACGCTGGCGTTGCCAAGCCGATCCCGCAGGATTTGGTTTATTCAAGGACCGCGCCAAACGTCGCGCATGTCAGCTCTGAGCAGCTGCATCAAAAAATCACCAATGATCGCGCAACCAAACACGGAATTCGACGTTGATCATGGTTTTTGCGACGCACAATTCCGGCTGCCGGCTTATCGGACCTCGCCTTCGCCAATGAGCGCGAACGGCCCCCACATCGCGGGATAGGCGTTGCGCGGTGACGAGTTGTCGTCGACAAACGTTAACATCGCGCGGCGCAAGGCTTCGGCGCGACCGATTTTCGGTTCGTTCTTGAGCAGCTCGAACGTCGACGTTGTCAGGCGGGTGGCGGCTTCCGAATCCACGGCCCAGTGCGAAACCAGCAGCGCACGGGCACCGGCATAGAAGAACGAGCGCGCCAATCCCGACAGCGCTTCGGCGCCGGGCTTGTCGCCGGCGATGGTGTTGCAGGCGGACAGCACCACCCAATCGGCGTTGAGCTTGAGCTGGGCCACCTCGCTCGCGGTCAGAAGACCGTCGTCGAGCTCCGACGGCTGATCGGGAATGGACAGCGCAAGCGAGGGCTCGCCCAGTCCCTTGACGTCGCCGGCAACGAGGCCATGGGTGGCAAAGTAGATGATGCCGTATTGAGCAAGCGCTGCACGCTTCAGCGTCGTTTCGCTGGCGTCGCGTCCGAGATGGATGTCGGCATCAGCCGCGCCGACATCCCTCGCCACCGCGTTCAGCTCGTCGGCGGTGTCAGGCAGTTGCGGCAGCGCCTGCGCCAGCCGGGCGCGATCGACGCCGGCGCCGCGCCAGAAATCGGTATAGGCAATCGTCGCAATGCTGCGCGCGGCGACCTTGCCGCCTGCGGCGCGGCGGTCGGCGGGCCCTTCGGCTGCGGGGTTGAAGACGGGATCGCCGAAGCCGGTCATCGGCTTCACGCCCTGATCCCTGCGCGCGAAGGCGCGCAGCGATTTCAGGCTGACCACCGACGGCAGCACCGAGACGGCCTGATGCCGCAGCAGCCAGGCGGCGTCGCGATAACCTTCGAGCCCGTCCGGGATCGCAGCCTGCGGCTTCTCCGTCACCAGCAGATGGAACGGCAATGCGGTCAGCGCCGCCGATGGCACGACCAGGAGGTTGCGCTTGTCCTTTGTCAACGCCTCGACCGGGCCGAGCAGCGCGACATAGAGCTCGTTCGCGAGCGCGAGATCGAACAGCCCCGATTTGCCGGAGGCATCGCGCGCCTTGCCGACATCCAGCCCCCTGCGGAAGGCCGAGACTTTCCGCGCCATCGCGTCCGCGCCGAGCGAAATCTCCTTCCAGTCGGCGCCATCGCGCGTGATCGCGATGACATAGCTCTGCTTGTCGACGACGGAATAGATCACCATCGCCTCCTCGGTCGACAGCAGCGGCTGGATGTCCTTCACCGCCAGCGGCAGCGGGTTGGAGAGCGAGGCGTAGTCGGGAAACTCGAGCGTGAGCGTCTTCTGCAGGCCTGCGCGTTCGTTCGCGATCGCGGCGATCCGCGCGCGGCTGCGCTGCTCGGCCGCGGTGTCTCGCTGCGCCGACGGCTTCGACACCGCGGTGATGATCGCCTTGTCGAGCGCCTCGGCCTCGGCCGCGAGATCCTGGTCCCGGCGCACCAGCTCGGCGAGCCGGTCGCTGCCGGCGGCAAGTCGTACCGCGAGCTTGTTCACGGCAGAGGCGGCGGAGGATTGCGTGCCGCGCTGGATCGCGCCGAGCGCGTCGTCGAGCGCCTTGTCGCTCGCCAGGAGCGCTTGCTGCCGCGCAGCAAGCAGAACCGGTAGCACGACGCGCAGCTGCGCGCGGTTGGCGGCAAGCGTCTTCTGCGCGAACGGAAAAGCCTCGGCGGTCCGGCCCGAGACCTGAAGGAAATGAGCGAGATTGTTCGTCGAGGTCGCGACATCGGGGTGATCGGGTCCAAGCGCACGCTCCCGAATCGACAGGGCGCGGCGATAGAGCGGCTCGGCCTCGGTATAGCGCTGCTGGTGCTCGTAGAGCGCCGCCAGATTGTTGAGCGAGCGCGCCACGTCGGGATGATCCGGGCCCAGCACCTTTTCGCGGATCGCGAGCGAGCGCTTGATCGGCGCTTCGGCATCCGCATCGCGGTTGAGGTCGCGATCGACCTGGCCGATGTTGTTGAGGACGGTGGCAACCGCGGGATGCTCGGGCCCGGCGGCCTTCTGATAGATGGCGAGCGCACGCTGGAACAGCGGCTCGGCGTCGGCAAAATGCTCCTGCTTCACGTAGAGCGTGGCGAGATTGTTGAGGGCCTGGCCGACATCGGGATGCTCGCGCGACAGCGCCTTTTCGCGAATGGCCAGTGCGCGCTTGAATAGCGGTTCGGCTTCAGTGAAGCGGCTCTGGCGCTGATACAGCGCGGCGAGATTGTTCAGTTCGGGCGCGATCAGGACGGTGTCGAGGCCAAGCGACTTCTCCATCAGCGCGATGGCGCGCTTGTAGATCGGCTCAGCCAGATCGTCGCGGCCCTGGCCGGCATGGACCTGGCCGAGGTTGTTGAGCGCGGCAGAGAGTTCCCGGCCGTCGTTGCCCTTCTCCAGGCTCGCCACCATGGCCTGCGCCAGTGGCAGCGCTTCAGCATATTTGCCGGCCTGGTTGAGCGCGTTGATCCGCGCGCCCTGCGCGGCGAGATCGCTCTTCTGGGCAAGGCCGGGCGATGCAAGCGACGTGGTGATCGCGAGCGCCAGACCCGCAGCCAATGCCAAACGACGACGCGTCATGAACCCTCTCGCTGCGAGCCTTAAGACCTGACCGTCTTGGGTCGCAGCGATGGGTCGCGGCGTTCAAATTGTTGCGTTCTAGTCCACCTTCGTGCGCGCTTCGCCAGCGAGGCGGACCAGCATCTTGCGCAGCGACGTGCCGTCCGTCACCCGCTCCGGGAAGTCCAGCCGCAGCGCGGTCTGGCCGTCCTGCATGTCGAGGCCTTCCGGATCGCAGCCGGTGCAGCGCCAGTCACCCGCGGCAGCGCCGAGGAGCTTTGTCGCATACAGGCCCATGGCGTCGCGATGATCGGCATTCATATGCGCGACTGCCCCCTCCTCCGCCGCCAGCAGGTCCTCGGCGCCGGTGAGGTCCGTGAGGAACTGCGCGGGCTTGAGATCGACGATCCGGCCGAAACCGGCGACCAGATGGGTTCCCGTGGGGCGGATCCGGAAGAAGGAGAAATCCTTAAAGGAAACAAAGCCTTCCGCCGACGGATGCGCATTGAGATACCGCCGCTGGAGTAAATCCTTCTCGGCATCTGCCTGCTCCGCCCGGCCGGACAGCATGATCCGGGCGCCTTCCAGCGGATCGCCCGCCGCCCGCTCGTCCAGCATCAGCGAGACCCTGCTGTCGGCGAGAAGGTTCCTTGTATGCACGGCGAGGCCCGAGATCAGCAGGATGGGCGAGCCGTCGGGATGGCTGGCCAGATTGACCAGGGAACAATAGGGGTCGCCGCTGCCGGCCATCAGGGTTGCCAGCGCCCCCTGCCGCGATCGCCGCAGCAGGGATTTGGCGAGCTTTGCAGGGTCGAAATCAGGGGTCGGTTGCATCGGCTTTCTCGGCTCAGGTGGTTGCAAGGGGGGCCTTTTTTCGGGTAAACGGGGGCCTGGTTATGGGTCGACATGCGGCGAATCTGCCGTGTTTCGTGGAACTTGGTCACACTTCAGCCCAGCTTGCATTGCTCGGTGACAAGGTTCGAACGCCGACATCGGCACCCATGTATGCGGCGCATCAGTGGATTGCTCGCCGTTTCAAGCCACGACCCAAACGGAAAGCAGAAAGCAGAGGCTCATGCCCACAATCGCTTTGGTCGACGACGACCGCAACATTCTCACATCCGTCTCGATCGCGCTGGAAGCCGAAGGCTACCGCATCATGACCTACACCGACGGCGCTTCCGCGCTTGACGGTTTCCGCACCACCCAACCCGATCTCGCCATCCTCGACATCAAGATGCCGCGCATGGACGGCATGGAGACGCTGCGCCGGCTCCGGCAGAAGTCCGACCTGCCGGTGATCTTCCTGACCTCCAAGGACGAGGAGATCGACGAACTGTTCGGCCTCAAGATGGGCGCCGACGACTTCATCCGCAAACCGTTTTCGCAGCGCCTCCTGGTCGAGCGCGTCAAGGCGGTGCTGCGCCGCTCGGCGCCAAAGGACCCGACCGTCGCGCCGAAGGAGAACGATGCCAAGGCGCTCGACCGCGGCCTGCTGCGCATGGATCCGGAACGGCATACCTGCACCTGGAAGAACGAGCCGGTGACGCTGACCGTCACCGAATTCCTGATCCTCCAGGCGCTCGCGACCCGGCCCGGCGTGGTGAAGAGCCGCAACGCGCTGATGGACGCCGCCTATGACGACCAAGTCTATGTCGACGACCGCACCATCGACAGCCACATCAAGCGGCTGCGCAAGAAGTTCAAGGTGGTCGACAACGAGTTCGAGATGATCGAGACGCTCTACGGCGTCGGCTACCGCTTCAAGGAAGCCTGAGGCGCGAGGCGCCTTCACGAAAGACGAGAGCATCGCCGGTTCTGATTTCATCGGGACCGGGATGGCTCCAAAGCGCGACGAGATCGGGGGAATCGTCATCGCGCTTTGGTTTATCGTTTGAGCATGATCCATTCGGAAAACCGCTGCACACTTTTCCGGATCATGCTCTAGAATGCGGGGACCATTGCCACGAGCTGTCCTAACGCGGGCGTAAGCATTGCTGGACCGAACGCAGCCTGACGAGAACCAGAGCGCCGGGGAGATCGCATCCGACGGCGTTTCGGAGCACGTCGTCCAAGATCAGGCCCAAGATGCGGCCGAAGACAAGCCGCAGGGCTTCCGACCGCTGAACTGGCTCAAGCGCGCCGGGCAGTTCTTCTTCGCGCTGTCCTTCTCCAGCCTGACCCGCCGCATCGTCTCGCTCAACCTCGCCGGCCTCGTCGCGCTGGTGGCGAGCATCCTGTATCTGTCGCAATTCCGCGCCGGCCTGATCGACGCGCGGGCGCAGAGCCTGCTGGTGCAGGCCGAGATCATCGCCGGCGCGATCGCGGCCTCCGCCACGGTGCAGACCAACGCCATCACCATCGACCCCGACCGGCTGCTCGACCTCAAGCCGGGGGAGACCTATGGCGGGACGGACGAGTATTCGCCGCTGGACTTCCCGATCAACCCGGAGCGCGTGGCGCCGGTGCTGCGCACACTGATCTCGCCGACCAAGACGCGCGCCCGCATCTACGATCCGAACGGCAGCCTGCTGCTCGACAGCCGCAACCTCGAAAACGTGCTGCGCCTCGACCTGCCGCCGCCGGCCGAGAAGCCTGGCTTCGTCGAGCGCGGCATGGTCGCGGTGCGCACCTGGCTGAACCGCGGCGACCTGCCGCTCTATCGCGAGCTCGGCCCCGAGAACGGCAACGGCTATGCCGAGGTGGGTGATGCGCTCCAGGGCCAGAAGCGCTCGATGGTGCGGGTCAATGCCCGCGGCGAGGTGATCGTCTCGGTCGCGGTCCCGGTGCTGCGCTCGCGCGCGATCCACGGCGCGCTGATGCTGTCGACGCAAGGCGACGACATCGACCAGATGGTCACGGCCGAACGCCTCGCCATCCTGAAGGTCGGCGGCGTCGCGGCCGCCGTCATGATCATGCTGTCGCTGCTGCTCGCGAGCACCATCGCCGGGCCCGTGCGCCGGCTCGCCGACAGCGCCGAGCGCGTCCGCCGCCGCATCAAGGCCCGCATCGAGATTCCCGATTTCACCCGCCGCCGCGACGAGATCGGCCATCTCTCCGGCGCCCTGCGCGACATGACCAGCGCGCTCTACAGCCGCATTGAGGCGATCGAGATGTTCGCCGCCGACGTCGCCCACGAATTGAAGAATCCGCTGACCTCGCTGCGCTCGGCGGTCGAGACGCTGCCGCTGGCGCGCAACGAGAACAGCCGTGCGCGCCTGCTCGAGGTGATCGAGCACGACGTCAAGCGGCTCGACCGCCTGATCTCCGACATCTCCGACGCCAGCCGCCTCGATGCCGAATTGCAGCGCCAGGATGCGATCCCGGTCGACCTGCGCCGCCTGCTGACGACGCTGGTGTCCGTCGCCAACGAAACCAAGCTCGGCCACGATGTCGCGGTCGAGACGCGCTTCGAGGGCCGCAGCCCGACCGACAATTTCGCCGTGAGCGGCCACGATTCGCGGCTCGGGCAGGTGGTCTCCAACCTGCTCTCCAACGCGCAGTCGTTCTCCGAACCCGGCAGCAAGGTGCGCCTCACCTGCCGCCGCGTGCGCTCCGAGATCGAGATCGTGGTCGACGACGACGGCCCCGGCATTCGCGACGACGCGCTGGAACGCATCTTCGAGCGCTTCTACACCGACCGTCCGCATCAGGGTTTTGGCCAGAACTCCGGCCTCGGCCTGTCGATCTCCAAGCAGATCATCGACGCCCATGGCGGGCGCATCTGGGCCGAGAACCGCGCAGGCCCGCCGGATGACGAGAGCGTCCCGACGGTCGCGGGCGCGCGCTTCGTGGTGAGGCTGCCGGCGCTATGAACGACGGCGGGCCCAGCGTTCACGCCACCGCAGTCAAGGTCGGACATCGGGCGGTGCTGATCCGCGGTCCCTCGGGCTCCGGCAAGTCGCGTCTTGCCTTTGATCTGATCATGGCCGGGCGCTCGGGCGTGGTCGAAAGGGCCGTTCTGGTCGGGGATGACCGTGTCCATCTGGCGACAGTCGGCGATGAAATTGAAGTCCGCCCCGCGCCGGTCTTGGCTGGCCTGATCGAGATCCGCGGCCTCGGGATCCGCCGCTGCGACTTCGTGGAGCATGCGACCGTCGGTCTCGTGGTCGATCTGGATGCCGCGGACGCGGAGCGTCTGCCTGCGGCGGAATCGCTCAAAACCAGCATTTCCGGTGTCGAAATACCGCGAATCCCGGTCGGACGTGGATATTCACCCCTCCCTTTGGTTGTCGCGGCCTTGACCACTACCAAGAGTTCATCTTCGGTTAACCCCTCAGGCGATTGTTTGAAGGGAAATGGTAACCATATGAGCCCCACTATCGCGACCGAATAGACCGGCGCAGCTCCCCTCATCCATCCGTCTAGATTCAGGGAGATACGCAACATCCCCTCTTGCGCAGGGGCTCTGGATGGTCAAAGTGGCGCGTTCGTGCGGTGCACCAAAAGCGCCCGCGAGGAGTTTTCCGATGATTGGTCTAGTACTTGTGACCCACGGGCGCCTTGCCGACGAATTCAAGGCAGCGCTTGAACATGTCATGGGCCCACAAAAGCAAATCGAAGCGATCACGATCGGCGCCGAAGATGATTCCGATCTCTGCCGAAGCGACATCATCGAGGCGGTTAACCGCGTCGATTCCGGCGACGGCGTTGCGATCCTCACCGACATGTTCGGCGGCACGCCGTCGAACCTTGCAATATCCTGCATGAGCCGGCCCAAGGTCGAAGTGCTCGCGGGCATCAACCTGCCCATGCTGGTCAAGCTCGCCAAGGTGCGCGAGGAGCGTCCCCTGCCCGACGCGATCGCGATGGCGCAGGAAGCCGGCCGCAAATACGTCACCATTGCCAGCCGCGTGCTCGCCGGCAAATGAGCGACGAGGCGCCACAAGCGGGGACAGGCGTGCCCGCGGGCGCGATCTCCAAGGACCTCCTGATCATCAACAAGCGCGGCCTGCATGCGCGGGCCTCCGCGAAATTCGTCCAGGCGGTCGAGCGCTTCGAAGCGCAGGTCTGGGTAACGCGCGGCGGCGAGACCGTCGGCGGCACCTCGATCATGGGCCTAATGATGCTCGCCGCCGGCCCCGGCACGACGATCACCGTGGCTGCCGCCGGCACGGATGCGGAAGCCGCGCTCGCGGCGATCACCGAGCTCGTTGAAAGCAAGTTCAACGAGGAAGGGGTTTAGGCCCCTCTCGCGCTACACGCTCAGTGCCGTAGGGTGGGCAAGCGAAGCGTGCCCACGGCTTTTCTGCGATGAGTGCGAGATGGTGGGCACGGCGCTTCGCGCCTTTGCCCACCCTACGAGACCGAGCACATCACTTCGCCGGCGGCACGATGTAGACGTTCCAGCTCATCGACGGGCCGGCCTTGCCGTGGGTGAAGCGGCGCGTGGTCATCACCACGCGCTCGGCGTTCGGCGCGACCTCCGAAACCCACTTCTCGAACTTGGGCAGGCGTTCGTCGGTCGCATCGACCACGCCGATGAAGCCGTATCTCTTGACGTCGTCGAGCGAGGTCAGCCCGGAGGCCCAGGCTTCGTTCGGCGTGAATGGGCTGGGGTGATCGGGGCTGTAGAACACCATCGGCTGGATCGTTTCCATCGTCCCCGCAACGACCGCCCAGCGCGAGGCGAAGCGCGCGTGCCAGGCCTGGGTCAGCTCGCGCGCGAGATCCGAGCGCGCGCCATAGGTCGCGGTGTTGCCGGCATTGGCCGCCATCTCGCGCGCGGCGATCCAGGGCGAGGCGGCGAGCGTGGCAACGCTGAGCACGAGCCAGATCGCGGCTATGTTGAACAGCACCGCGCCCTGCACCCGCAGCGCCGGAATCGCGACCAGCGCGAGCGGCACCAGGAAGAACAGCGAGATGCCCCAATCGGTCTTCAGGTAGACGCCGAAGACCAGCGCGCCGAGCGGCGGGCCGAATGCGACGATGATCTGGATCATCCACACGTTCAGCGCCTGCGAGACATTGACGCCCGGGTTGGCGCCGCGCGTCCAGGCGCGCGTGACGATGCGCAAGGGCGCGCGCAGCAGCAATGTGAACCACGGCGGCACCAGCGCCATCGCGAGCCCGGCCAGCGCCACCGGCAATGCCAGCAGCCCGAGATTATGCAGCATGTAGCCGGTGACGAGCTGATGCACCTGGGCGCTGTCCGCGAGGCTGTAGGTGTCGCCGGCATAGGTCAGCGGCACGAAATGCGCCTCGGCCAGCCAGACCACGTGCGGGATCATCGCCACGACCATCGTCGCGATCGCGACCCAGGGCGCCGGCGATACCAAGAATCTCATCCGCTCCGGATGGATCAGCGCGGCGAGGCCGATGGCGCCAATCATCGTCAGCACCCAATATTTGGTCATCAGCGCCAGCGCGCCGGCAAGGCCGAGCAGGACGCCGGACTGCCAGCTCCGCTTCTCGAACGCGTTGAGATAGGCGAGCACCAGCAGCGGCAGCGTGACGAGCTGGAGCAGATCCGGGTTGTACTTGAAACCCTTGAAATTGAAGATCGGGTAGAGCGCGACCATCACCACGACCAGGAACGCGCGCCGCGCATCCACCACGCGCAACGCAACCAGCCAGCAGATCACCATGCCGGCGCTGACCGTCGCCATCGCCAGCGCATAGGTCGCCCAGTCCGCGGCCGGGAACGCTGTGAACCAGAGCCCAGCGACCCAGCCCGACAGCGGCGGGTGCTTGCCGTAGCCCCACAGGAATTTCTGGCCCCAGCCATAGGCCTCTGCGACGTCCATGTGAACGTCCTGCGCGGCCTTCAGATTGATCAGGATGAAGGTCCAGAGCACCGCATGGAGGATGGCGAGCTGGATCACCAGCCACAATCTCGCCTCGGGGCGGACCGCGCAGGCAACCAGCCAGGCCCGGAAGCGGCCAAAGCTCAGGCGGGCCTTCGTGCTCACTTCAGGGGAGGGAAGAGACGTGGTCGACATGGGCGCTTGCCTAGCGCGTTTTGGCCCATCGTGGAATCAGCTTGGCGTGAACAAAGGCCCTGAAATTACAGCAATATGGTTGCCGCACGGGGATGTGAGTGGTATCCCGCGCCCATGACGACCGTCCCCATTTCCAACATCCGCAATTTCTCCATCGTCGCCCATATCGACCATGGCAAATCGACGCTGGCCGACCGCCTGATCCAGATGACCGGCGGCCTCACCGACCGCGAAATGGCGGGCAAGGAACAGGTGCTCGATTCCATGGACATCGAGCGCGAGCGCGGCATCACCATCAAGGCGCAGACGGTGCGGCTCGCCTACCACGCCAAGGACGGCAAGGACTACATCTTCAACCTGATGGACACGCCCGGCCATGTCGACTTCGCCTACGAAGTCTCGCGGTCGCTGGCGGCCTGCGAAGGTTCCCTGCTGGTGGTCGACGCCAGCCAGGGCGTCGAGGCGCAGACGCTCGCCAACGTCTACCAGGCACTCGACAACAATCACGAGATCGTCCCGGTCCTGAACAAGGTCGACCTGCCCGCGGCCGAGCCCGAGAAGATCAAGCAGCAGATCGAGGACGTCATCGGCATCGACGCCTCCGACGCGGTGATGATCTCGGCCAAGACCGGCCTCGGCGTGCCCGACGTGCTGGAAGCCATCGTCACCCGCCTGCCGCCGCCTAAGGGCGACCGCAGTGCGACCTTGAAGGCGCTGCTGGTCGACAGCTGGTACGACGTCTATCTCGGCGTCGTCGTTCTCATTCGCGTCGTCGACGGCGTCATGAAGAAGGGCAGCCGCGTGCGCATGATGGGCACGGGCGCCGCCTATGACGTCGAGCGCGTCGGCTTCTTCACGCCGAAGATGCAGCAGGTCGACGAGCTCGGTCCCGGCGAGATCGGCTTCATCACCGCCGCGATCAAGGAAGTCGCCGACACCCGGGTCGGCGACACCATCACCGACGACAGGAAGCCGGTGACGGAGATGCTGCCGGGCTTCAAGCCGGCCATCCCGGTGGTGTTCTGCGGCCTGTTCCCGGTCGACGCCGACGATTTCGAAACGCTGCGCGGCGCCATGGGCAAGCTGCGTCTCAACGACGCCAGCTTCTCGTTCGAGATGGAGACCTCGGCCGCACTCGGCTTCGGCTTCCGCTGCGGCTTCCTCGGACTTCTGCATCTCGAGATCATCCAGGAGCGGCTGTCGCGCGAGTTCGATCTGAACCTGATCGCGACCGCACCGAGCGTCATCTACAAGATGAAGCTCACCGACGGCCAAGAGATCGAGATCCACAATCCCGTCGACATGCCCGACGTGGTCAAGATCGCCGAGATCCAGGAGCCCTGGATCGAGGCAACGATCATGACGCCCGACGAATATCTCGGCAGCGTGCTGAAGCTGTGCCAGGACCGCCGCGGCTCGCAGAAGGAGCTGACCTATGTCGGCTCCCGCGCCATGGTGAAATACGATTTGCCGCTCAACGAGGTCGTGTTCGACTTCTACGACCGCCTCAAGTCGGTCTCCAAGGGCTACGCCTCGTTCGACTATCATCTGACCGACTACAAGCCGGCCGACCTTGTCAAGATGCAGATCCTCGTCAACAACGAGCCGGTCGACGCGCTCTCGATGCTGGTCCACCGCACCCGCGCGGAGGGGCGCGGCCGCGCCATGGTCGAGAAGATGAAGGAGCTGATCCCGCCGCACATGTTCCAGATCCCGATCCAGGCCGCGATCGGCGGCAAGGTGATCGCCCGCGAGACGGTGCGCGCGCTGCGCAAGGACGTCACCGCAAAATGCTACGGCGGCGACATCACGCGTAAACGAAAACTTCTGGAGAAGCAGAAGGAAGGCAAGAAGAAGATGCGGCAGTTCGGCAAGGTCGACATCCCGCAGGAAGCCTTCATTGCCGCGCTGAAGGTGGATAGCTGAGGCGTGGGCTTAAAGCCATTCCGACCTGAGGGGATCCGGTTCGGCCCGGACCATTTGGGGCCCGACAAACAAAAAACGCGAAAACAACCCCATGCACAGTAGCCGCCCCCTTGGCGGGATTGCGGTTTTTCGATTTTACGAAATCGATTTGCCCCGTCGGGCAAAACAGGGGTAGAATGTCGTCGTTGCGCCGCCCGTGACAGGCTGCCATCAGCGGCGGCCGGGTCGGCGGTACATTAATGCGGCGGCTAGGCCCGCTCTACTGTCAGGTAAATTCAGCCGCCTTCACCGGAAACCCGTCATGGCCGACATCACGGTACATCTCGACGACGAGCTTTACGACAAGGCTTCGCGCGTCGCCCGGCTGGACAATGTGAGCGTGAAAGAACTCGTCGAGGACGTCATGCGCCGCCATCTGGACTACGTCGAGGTGGTGCAGGATTTTTCGAAGATGCCGCCGCTCGCGCTGGAGAACTACGAGCTTCACCGCGATGCCGACGAAAGCGACGAGGACTATGCATTCAGGCGCTCACTTTGCGCGGGTCAACGAGCGTGCGCGAGAGCAAATCGTAACCGTAGGACCGCTTCGGCCGCGCTGAGACGTGGATGATTGAGGCCAACAAGCAAGGAAGCACGCTCAGCCACTGAGCCTTGCCCTCTTCCGGCAGATAGGCCACCATCCCTCCCGCGCACCACCAACAAAACCAAAAGCGCCGGGGAAACGCATGAACAAGCCGTCACGCTTCGACTATGGCTGGGTCGTGGTCGCTGCAGGCGCGCTGATGACCTGTGTCGGGTTCGGCACGATGCTGTCGCTGGCGGTGTTCCTGCAGCCGATCTCGGAAGCGATGGGCTGGTCGCGCGCCGGGGTGTCGGCGGCGGCGACGCTGGATTTCCTGTGCATGGGATTTGCCGCGTTCCTGTGGGGCGCGCTGTCGGACCGGTTCGGCACGCGCATCGTGGTGCTCGCGGGAAGCGTTCTGCTGGGACTTGGTCTCGTCACGGCGAGCCAGGCGACAAGCCTGTGGCAATTCCAGCTTTGCTTCGGCGTGCTGATCGGCATCGCGGCCGGCAGCTTCTACGCACCGATGATGGCGCTCGCGAGCGCGTGGATCGAAAAGAACCGCAGCCTCGCGGTGGCGCTGGTCTCTGCCGGCATGGGCGTGTCGCCGGTGACGATCGCGCCGACCGCGAGCTGGCTGATCACGGCTTATGACTGGCGCACCGCGATGCTGGTGATCGGCATCGCTTCGTGGGCGCTGCTGATCCCGGCCTGCTTCCTGGTGCGTCCGGCGCCGGCCCCGGCAGGCGGCACCGCTGCAGACGCAGCACCGGAGGTCGAGCTGACCGCGGCGCAGGCGCTGCGCACGCCGCAATTCATCGCGCTCGCCGCGGCACATTTCGCCTGCTGCGCCGCGCATTCCGGCCCGATCTTCCACATGGTGTCCTATGCGATGGTGTGCGGCATCGCCCCGCTCACGGCGGTGACGGTCTACAGCGTCGCCGGCGTCTCGGGCCTCGGCGGACGCCTGCTGCTGGGCGCGCTGGCCGACCGCGTCGGCGCAAAACCCGTGCTGGTCGGCGGCCTCCTCGTGCAGGCGATGTGCATCGCGACCTATCTCGCGGTGGCGCAGCTCGGCGAATTCTACGCGCTGTCGGTGGTGTTCGGCCTCGCCTATGGCGGGGTGATGCCGCTCTATGCGGTGCTGGTCCGCGAATTCTTCGGCGCGCGCATCATGGGCACCGTGTTCGGCGCGGTCTCGGCGTTTGCCAGCCTCGGCATGGCGCTCGGACCCTGGGCCGGCGGGCTCGTGTTCGACAATTTCCAGCGCTACACATGGCTGCACGCCGGCTCCTTCGCGATCGGGCTCGCCGCCGTCGCGGTGGCGCTGAGCTTCCCGACCAAACGCAGGCCATCGCTCGACCTGGGCCGCGCTGCGGCCTGACACCTGCATATCGCTCTCCTCGGTAGCGTGCCGGCGCGGGCCCTCTACTCCCTTTGCGCGATCCTAGTTTCATCGGCGATCCGGTCACTTGGATGCAGCACGACGCGGTCTCCGGCAACGAGACCCGAGAGAACCTCCGCGAGGCGGTTGTTGCGGTGGCCGATCTGGACGAGAGTCGTCCGGGCCCGGCCGTTCTGGTCGACAAAAACGGCCCACTGATCGCCCTTCCGGAACAAAGCGCTTACCGGCACGGACAGGGCGTCCTGGGCATGCACAACGACGCGATAGTCATGGCCAAGCGAGGCCCAATTCTCTGGCGGGTCGCTGAAATCGATGGTGACCCGGACCCGCTGTTCCTCGATACCCAGCGCCGAAACCTTCAGGAAGCCGGCGGGGTCGACACGGACCACCTTGCCCCTGATCGGCGGCCCGCCCCAGCCGTCGATCCGCACGGGCGCGCCAACCTTGATCTGCACGGCATCGATCGACAGCAGGTCAGCCACAACCTCCAGATCGAGCGGGTTGCCGATGTCGATCAACGACGTCCCGGGCAGAACCGTCGCCTCGCTGTCCTGGATGATCTTCAGCACCCGTCCGCTCGCCGGCGCGAGCACGCGGACGCAGCACATCGGCTCCGCTGACGGCGCGGCATTGGCAGGGTCCATCAGCCGCGCCGCGAGACTGGTGCGCACTGCGCGACGCATCTCGATCTGAGCCTTCGCACTCGCCAGGGCGGCTTCGTTGGTGGCGACCTCGAATTTCGCCTTGTCGAAGGCCTGAGCCGAGGTGGACTGCGTCCGCAGCAGCGTCTGCGCCCGCTGGAACTCGGTCCGGGAGAAGTCCAGCGCGGCCTCGATCCGCTTCACTTCGGCTTCCTGCTGCTGAATGGCCGCGTCGGCAGCCAGCACTTCGGCCTGAAGCTGGTCGCGCGAGCGCACGTCGATGAATCCCGGCAGCGTCGGCTGCATGAGAGCGACGACGGTCTGGTTGGCGGTCACCTCGTCGCCGACGTGAAGCGAGGGTCCCTGCTCGCCGAGCGGATGCGAAATCCTGAGGACCTTTCCAGCGATGGGCGCCGAGACCGTGTAGACGTGGCGAACATGCGTCTTGCCGTCATCGTCCGCGGTAACTTCGATCGGACCCTTGGCCAGGGCTGCGAGATCGACCAGAACCGGGCGCGGCCAAGCGAACCAGGCCAGCCCGCTCGCGATGGCGGCTAGAAGCGCCGCGCCGATGAAACGTTTGGTCCAGTTGGCCGACATAGCTAGTCTCGCGTCTTGAGGACCGCGACGAGGTCCAGTTTGTCGATGCGTTCGCGGATGACCGCGGCGGAGGCGATCGCGGCCAGGACCACGACGGAGGTCGCGGTGACATAGGTGGAATGCTCGACGACGAGGCGGACCCGCATCAGCTCGCCGGCCAGATTGGTCTTCATGACCCATGCGAGCCCGTAGCCCATCAGCCAGCCCGGCGGCTGGGCGATCAACGTCAGGATGGCGAGCTCGAGCAGGAGAATGCGCAGGACCTCGCCGCGCGTGAAGCCGAGCACGCGCAGGCTGGCCAGCTCCCGGGCCCGTTCGGACAGCGAGATGCGGGCGTTGTTGTAGACCACGCCGAACGCGATCACGGCGGCGAGACCGGTGTAGATGCTCGCCATTGTGGTGACGAGCAGTGCGACCGTCTTGCGGAAGTTCGCGAGCGAGACGCGCTGCAGCGCCACGCCGCCGACCGTCGGCATGGACTTCACCGCCGCGTAGAAATCCTCCGTCCGGCTCTCGTCGAGGCTGAGGTTCACACTGCTCACGATCGGCGCTTCACGCATCAGCTTGCGGAGCGCCCCAATCTCCATCATTCCCCTGATGCCGAAATAATCCTCGACCGTCGCCACGACCGGCGTCGTGACCGTGCGACGGGCGCCCTCCAGCATATCGAGTTCGACGGTGTCACCGGCGCGGACGCCGAGGATCTGAGCCAGCATGCCGGACAGCGCAAGGCCCGTCTCGGGCAGCGCGACCGGATGAAGGTCGGCGTCGATGATACGCCGCAAATCGGCATCTGCAGACCGACCGCTGATCATGATCCGACGTTCGACGTTGCCGTGGCGAATCCGGACGGGCACCTCGCGGAACGGCTCGGCAGCGAGAACGCCGGGAAGTCGGCTCACCTGCTCCACCACGTTCGCGATGCGCTTCTCGGCAAATCCGATAGTCGCATCCTGCCGGTCGGCGAGGAAATAGGTCACGTCGATCAGGTGCTCCATCGAGTCCCGCGTGAACAACGAAACGACCAGGATGGCCGTGGCCAGCGCCATGCCAAGCGCCGTGAACGCGGCGCGGACAGGATGCCGCACGATGTTGCGTATCATCATGAGCGTCGGCTGCGACACGATCTGGTCGAGCTGAATGCTTGCCGGCAACAGCCGCCGATAGACCGGCGGCGCGGGCGGTTGCATTGCAACGGCCGGCGGCAGCTTGACCACGTCCCGCAGCGCCCTCAGCGCGCCGATGGCAGCGGCCGCCGCGCTGAGCGCGCCGGCGGTGACGTACAGATCCGGCGCCTTCGCGAATACCAGGAACGGAAAGTGGAAGAAGTCGCCGAAAAGGGCGGTGACGCGCAATCCGAGCCAGGTGCCGGCGACGCCGCCCAGGAGGATTCCGGTCGCAACGATCAATGCCACGAACTTCAGATAATGCAGCACGACGCTGCGGTCCGAATAGCCGAGCGCCTTGAAGAGGCCGATCTGTTCGCGCTCGAGCGCGACCAGCCGGGTCAAAGTGAGGTTGACCAAGAACGCGGCCACCAGCAGAAAGATCGGTGGCAACGTGCGGCTCATGTTGTTGAGCATGTCGAGTTCATGATCGAGCCAGGCGTGCGAGGTCTGGTCCTTCCGCCCGTGCGCCGCCTGCCCGCCATACGGGTCGAGCAACGCGTCGACCCGCGCGATCACGTCGCGCTCCGACGCGCCAGGCTGCAGCTTGACCGACACCGCCGAAAAAGCGCCATCGAGATCATAGACACTGGCGAGCGCCTTCTCCGACATCCAGACGATGGCGTAGCGGCGATCGTCGGGCATCAGGTCGCCAGGGCCGACGGTGTAGACGAATTCGGGTGACAACGCGGTGCCGACAATCGCGAGTTCGCGCTTCTTGCCATTCAGGATGGCCGAGAACCGCGCCCCTTCCGAGAAGCCATGAGCCCGGGCGAACGGCTCGTTGACGACCACCTCCTCCGTCCGTCCCGACTCCGGAAGGCGTCCGGACCGCATGTAGAGCCGGTTGAGATGCGGCTCGCCGCTATCCGGCAGCGAAACGAACTGCGCGCTGGCGGGCTGCGAGAAGCCGGGAATGTCCAGCAGCGCCGGCTTCGCTATACGCGCATCGACGGCGGCAACGCCGGGAATTTCGCGAATCCTGTCGGCCAGTGCCTTGGGCGCGCGCTTCGCCTGCGCGAATACGTCGCCGAAACCGTAGCGTTCGTAATACGCGACCCGGGTCTCCTCGAGCGAGCGATGGGAGCCGACCGCGAGCACCAGCGTCGCAACGCCGCCGCCGACGACCAGCGCGACGGCGAGCACCTGCGCCCAGAGCCTTCTGACGTCGCGAAACAGCTTGATATCGAGCGCCGTCATGGCCGTCACCAGGTGAGCTCGGCGGCTTGCCGCCGTGTCTCGTTGTTCTGAGTCCGGGAGACACGGCCGTCGGCGAAGAACAGCACCCGGTCAGCGACCTCCTGAATGCTGGCGTTGTGCGTGATGATGATGGTGGTGGTGCCGAGCTGCCGGTTCACCCCGAGCAGCGCCTCGATGACGCGAATGCCGGTCTTCGAATCCAGCGCTCCGGTGGGCTCATCACACAGCAGCACCGCCGGACGCTTCGCGATGGCCCGGGCGATGGCGACGCGCTGCTGCTCGCCGCCGGAGAGCTGGGCAGGGAAGTGATGCATCCGCTCGTCCAGCCCGACCAGTGCGAGGGCCTCGTCGGGCCGCATCGGGTCCTTGGCGACTTCGGTCACCAGCGCGACGTTTTCATAAGCCGTCAGGCTCGGCACCAGATTGTAGAACTGAAAGACGAAGCCGATATGATCCCGGCGATACCGGGTCAGTTCGCGATCTCCGAGATCCGTCAGGTCGAGGTCGCGGAAGAACAGCCTGCCGCTGGTCGGCCGGTCGAGGCCGCCCATGATGTTGAGCAACGTCGTCTTGCCGCTGCCGGAGGGCCCGAGCAACACGACCACCTCCTTCTCGGCGATTTCGAGGTCGACATTGTTGAGGGCATGCACCATCACCTCGCCGGAAACGTAGGTCTTGGTCAGGGCTTTCGCGGTGAAAACAGGCTCGCTCATCGAATTCCTTTCGAGCCAGTGCCATCCGCCGGCATCTTCTTCCTCGCGAAAATCAGCCGAGACGGTAGCCGCCGGAAGAGCCGCGGCCGAACAGCCGACCGAGATGAGGTATGAAGGCCGGGACCTCCGCAGCGTATTTCGTGTAGGCCTCGCCGAACTCCGTCCTGACGTCCCGCTCCTCGTCTCTCGCGAGCTTGACGTACATGACGGTCAAGACGGGAAACATCGCCAACGTGAGGATGGTCGGCCACTGCAACAGGAAGCCGAACATCACCAGCACGAAGCCGACATATTGCGGATGCCGCACGTAGCCGTAGGGACCGGAGGTCGCGAGGCTTCGGGTCTGCTGCGCGTCGTACAGCACCCGCCAGGCGGCGGAGATCAGAATGAGCCCCGCAGCGATGAAGACGAAGCTCAGAACGTGGAACGGTCCGGCATGCGGATTGGTCTTCCAGCCGAACATCATCTCAAGCAGATGGCCGGCGTCATGCGAGAACCAGTCGACATTCGGGTAGCGCGACTGCAGCCACCCCGACAAGAAATAGATGGTGAGCGGGAAGCCGTACATCTCGACGAACAGCGCCACCAGAAACGCGCTGAACGCGCCGAACGAGCGCCAGTCGCGGGGCGTCTGCGGCTTGAAGAAGCTGTAGGCGAACAGGATGAACACCGCCGAATTGACGATGACGAGGCTCCAGAGGCCGTAGGCGGGGGCGGTGTCGTGCATCAGGCGCTCCCTCGATCGTTCGGCCGACCGCCATGATGGTGGCCGTGTCCGCCATGCATGAAGATATGCATCAGCGGACAGGCGAGGAGCGGCAGCCAGACCAGGAGGCCGAGCACATGGGCCCGATGCTCGGTGAACAGGAGCGTGCCGGCGACGACCAGGAATCCCGCCAGGACGAAGCCGGCCTTGGCTCTCGTGGACCTGCCCGCTTGCGGGCTCTCTCGATAGGCGGGATGATCCTGCACCGGCATGGGCGCGCTCCCCTCGAGCACCGCAGCATAAGGGCACGGCTGCCATCGCTTTTGACGCAGATCAACGGCTCGGGAGGCTGAAGTCGCGGACCCAGCCTGGAGCCGTCCTCGCCTTGCGATTCCTCAATACCGATGTTGCACGGATGCCTATCGTGACGCCTCTCCAACCTGGAGGACCGAACATGATCACCAAGAAGCTTCTCGCCGCTGTCGGCATCGTTTCTTTGCTGGCCCTTCCCGCGATGGCTCAAACCGCCGACAAGGAACAGAACGGCCATCACTACAGCGGCGGACCGAAAACCGAAGTCCCTCACCACATGGGCAGCAAGAAGGGGACCGTCGGCACCTCTACCAAAACCACATCGGGACGCCATCATTACACCGGCGGACCCAGCACCTCGACGCCCCACCACATGGGCGACAAGACCAAGTGATTCTGCCTAGCGCCGGTCTGTGATGATCTCAGTCTGGCTGCTACGCTGGCAGCCGCTTGAGTTGCGTCCCGTCTCCGAAACGGCGGGGCGCCGCGCTGGCAGGACGATCTTGTTCATCTCGACCGCGCCTTGGTGTCGTCGCCTGAGATGCGACCGTCAACGCGGAGAAGGCACTCGTTCCAGTCCGACCCGGTTCGTTGCCCTTGCGGTGGCCGGCGCCGTCTCGCGCGGCGCGCGGCGACCGTTCAGCACCACGCCGACGATGGTGAAGCGCACGAGCAAATGATAGCTCGCCAGCATCGCGGGAAGCGCAACGGCGAGGATGATGGCGAACTTGACCGGCCCGGGCCAGCCGAGCTGAGACACCGCCACCTGCAGCGCCATGACGATCGGCATGTGGATCAGATAGAGCCAGTAGGAGGCATCGGCGAGGTAGCGGCGCGTCGGGCTGAAGCCGGACATGAATCGGAGCGCGAGACCAACGAACGCGAAGGTCGAAATCCAGATCGCCGGCGCGTACAGGACGGCGGCGACAAGCCTCAGCGTGTCGTAGCTGACAGGCAGCTTTGGAGCCCCCGGCGCTGACGTCATCACGCCCGATAGCACGAAACTCACCAGGATCAGGCAGGCGGCGAGCAGGAGATGCGGGAGCCAGCGCCGCTCAAGGAGCCGCAGCAGATCGACCTGCCGATGCAACAGCCAGCCGGCGCCGAACGCGGTGCCGAAGCCGATCCAGGCCTGCGCGCTGGTGACGAGCGATTGATCCGGTGTCCTCACCCCCATCGCACCCATCCATCTGTGATCGAGGCTGAAAGCGATGCCGATCGGGATCGCCAGGACCAGGGGAGCAAGCGGGTTTCGCATCAGCCGCGCGAAGACACGGTCGAGCTTCGCCCGCAGAGTACCGGCCGCATCGAGCCGGACGACGGCACTGCGCAGCAGAAGCATGGCGACATAGAGCTCCAGCAACACGTAGAGAAACCAGAGATGGGCGAGCGGGAAATTCGGCAGCACTGGCGGCCAGTTGCGCATGCCGGCGGTCGGACCGCCATTCGGAAAGCCGGAGGCCCAGATCACGACCACCACGATGGCCGTGAACACAATGGGCCAGCCGATCACGAGCGGCAGCCCGATCCGCTGCAGCCTGTCCCTGACGAAGCCCCCGATCCCCCGACGATGAAAGCCCATGCGGGCGAAGAAACCGGCCATCAGGAAGAAGGTGGTCATCCGGAAGACATGGATGGCGAAGGACAAAAGGCCCAGCGCAACGCTTGGATGGGTATCCTGGATGAACCAGAACCGGGGCGTGGCGGGCACGAATGACAATGCGGCGTGCAGGACGATGCCGAGCAGCAGGGCAAAGGCCCTGACCGCATCGAGGGCGTGCAGTCGTTCGGACGCAGAGGGGGTGGCGATCGAAGGGGGCATGGGCAGGCTCGCTGCTGGGGGCTCGCCTGACAGCCTGCCCAATCATGCCCGTGCCTTCTTGCCCGATCCGGAAATCGGCTAGCCGATTCCTTGATGCCGCTGGCCGATTTCCTCATCGCGTGCCGGGTCCGGCGCCGTTTGAGGCCGGGCCAGGGCCTCGCGCCGAAACTCGCTCGGGGTCATGCCGGTTTCGGCCTTGAAGGCGCGGTTGAAAGGTCCGATCGACTGGAAGCCCGCATCCATGGCGATGGTCAGCACCGGCACCTCCCGCTGCGTCACGTCGGACAACGCCGTCTTTGCGTCATCGATGCGATAATGGTTGAGGAACGCATTGAAGTTCCGATAGCCCAACCCCTCGTTGATTGCCTGGCGGAGCCGATACTCGGGAACGTCAAACCGTGCCGCGAGTGCCCCGATCGCAAGGCCCTCCTGCCGATAGATGCGTTCGACGGTCATCAGATGGTCGAGGCGGCGGAGCAGCAGCGGGTCGACGACGGTTCCTCCCGTGCTGGAACGGTCGGCCCCTCGCGGCTGACCGCCCGTGTCGCCGGATGCGATCGCGGCCGTGGCGTCGTTGGCGGCCACGGTCGCCTGCGTGCCGAAAACCCCGGCGCCGGCCAGCATGGCCACCACGAAGAGGCCAAAGGCTGTCTGGAGACTGCCCGGCGCGCCGGGCACTGCGACAGGAATCGCGGCGAAGCCGGCGCCTGCAATGGCTGCGATGAGCACCACATTGACCGCGAGCATCGCAAGCCGCAGCCGGCGCCGCCGGGCCACCAGATCGGCGCGCCAGGACTTCACCGTCTGGGCCGCGGCCGCGAGTGCCAGCACCAGGGCCAGCAACGACTGCACCTTGCCACCGGCCATGGCCATGGCGGGCCAGCTCGTCCAGCCCAGGGTCATTGCGAATCCAAAGGCGACGATGGCCAGCCACAGCACGCCGTGCCATCGCCTGAGCACGAAATCGTCGTCGAATGCCGCGCGCGCCCACAGCCAGAACACGGCGGGCTGCGCCGACAGGATCGGCAGCACCCACCACCACGACGATTTGGGAAAGAACGGAGCGGTCGCGATGGCGTAGAACACGCCACCGGCGGCCATCGCCATGCCCAGCAAGGCCTGCTGGCCGGTCGCACGACGCATCAGCGCAACGACGATGATCATCAGGAACACGCCGCTCACCGCGCCGCGCAGCCCGAGATCGATTGCCGTGAGCCCCATCGCGTTCACACCCTGCGCCATGCGCTTCTCCCCGAAGACCGCTGCTGACCCGAACCAGACCTACGGAGGGTCGTTGAGTGACCGCTCCATGACGATCGTGCGTTCATCACCATAGTCGCTGTCGCGCACGGCGCTGAATCCGAGCCGCGCGTAGAAAATCTCAGCGGTGACTGAGGAAGGAACCGTCAAGGCAGGGATGTTTCGCTCGCGCGCTGCGCGCTCGACCTCCGCCATCAGCCGCTTGCCGATGCCTCGGGCCTGAACGTCAGGTGCCACGAAGACGGTCCGGACGACGCTTCCATCAAGGCTTGCCGTTCCAACGACGCGGCTGCCGATGGCGGCAACGAAAACCGAGCGCTTCCCAATCAGCTGCCTGACGGCATCCGGACTGAAGCCGCGCTCTACCCGTTCGATAATCTCGTTCGTGTAGTCCTTTGCATTCGTTTCGCGCAGCGCACGCAAAATGACCCCGCTAATACCATCGGCATCATCTTCGCGCGCGGGCCGGATCGTGCACTCCATGGATCGCTCAACTGAAGCCGCTGGAAAGATTGAAATCTCACGCCTTCGCCGCGCGACCGGCCATCAGCTTGTCACGCAACCGAGCTCAATGCTACCATTGGTAGCATAGTCGTCGCAAGCCGCCCGAGAGGACACGATGGACCAGCCGATCCGCGGCGATGCGAAGGCGCCGGCCGCGCTGACGCCCGAGCACGCACCGTTGAGCGAGATCATCGACGCTTTGGCCGGCGGGCAGCTCACCGCCACAGCGCTGACGAAATCCTATCTCGCGTACATCCAAGCCTACGACCGCAACGGGCCCGCGCTCAATTCGGTCCGCATGCTCAATCCCGATGCGCTCACGATCGCAGGCGAGTGCGACGGCATCAAGCCGTCGGTCGGGCAGCCGCTGGCGGGCGTGCCTATCCTGCTGAAGGACAACATCGCCACCGGCGACAAGCAGCCGACCACGGCAGGCTCGCTGGCGCTGGCAGGTGCGCACGCCAGGGACGACGCCACGATCGTCAAGCTGTTGCGCGACGCCGGCGCGGTGATCCTTGGCAAGGCGAACCTGACCGAGTTCGCCAACATGCTCGCAGTCGACATGCCCTCGGGCTATTCGTCGCTGGGCGGCCAGGTGAAAAACCCTTACGCGCCGAATTTGACCGGCGAACACGGCATTCCGGTCTTGCAGCCAGGCGGATCGAGCTCGGGGTCGGCGGTCGCGGTGGCGGCCGGCCTGTGTGCGGCATCGATCGGCACCGAGACCTCGGGCTCGCTGCTGTTCCCCGCCAGCCTGAACGGCCTCGTCACGGTGAAGCCGACGGTCGGACTGATCAGCCGTGCGGGCATCCTGCCGCTCGCACACAGCCAGGACACCGCAGGGCCGATGACGCGCACCGTGCGCGACGCGGCGCTGCTGTTGAATGTGCTCGCTGCGAGGGACCCGCTCGATCCGGCGACGCAGAAGCAGCGGCGGCCCGCCGACTACACCGCGGGCCTTGCCACCAACGCCGTCAAGGGCACGCGCATCGGCGTGCCGAGCGACCCCAGCGACCCCTTGAACGATTGCTATTACGGCAAGCTGCTGCCCAACAGGGTCAAGGTGATGAGCGAGACGATCAAGGTGCTGGAGGATCTTGGCGCAATCATCGTGCGCGCCAACATGCCGACGCTGGGCTGGATCGGCGGGCCGGGCACGACCATGGCCGTGCTCAACCGCAATCCGCTGAGCGAGCACAAGGGCGCCATCGCAAGGCCGCCTGTCGTCTTCCTCTACGAGCTGAAGCGCGATCTCAACCTCTATTTGAAGGACTGGGCGACTGGCACCGACATCAAGACCATCGCCGACATCGTGGCCTTCAACGAAGCCAACGCGGGGAAGGCGCTGCGTTTCGGGCAGGACCACTTCCTCGCCGCTGACATGACCAGGGGCGATCTGAGCGAGCGAGAGTACAAATCCGCGCGTGCCATGGACCTGCTCTCGGCCAGGACGCGCGGCATGGATGCCTACATGAACCAGCACAAGCTGGACGCAGTGCTGTTCGCCGGCGCGACGGGCGCCGCGATTGCCGCCAAGGCCGGCTATCCCAGCGTCATGGTGTGCGGCGGCTTCATCTCGGGAACGATCGACGGCAAGGACACGCCCGACTATCCGCTCGGCGTCGCCTTCGCGGGGAGAGCCTGGAGCGAGCACAAGCTGCTGCGGCTGGCCTATGCGTTCGAACAGGCAACGCGCGCCCGCAAGCCGCCGCCGGGGCTTGCCGGCGCTGTAGGGCCGCAAGCTTGATCCTCAGCGCCAAATAGCCCACCATCACATCCTCACCGCTCACGGCAGAAGGGGCGAGGAAACACAGCAATGAACGCAACTGACGCAGCTGGTCTGGTCGAACGTGCCCGCGCCATCGTACCGATCATCGCGCGCGAGGCGGACGAGATCGAGCGGACGCGTCGGCTGACGCCTGTCGTCGTGAACGCCCTGATCGATAATGGGCTCTATCGCGCGCTGCTACCACAGAGCCTCGGCGGTGCCGAGGCGCCGATCGACATCTTCATGCAGATGCTCGAGGAGATCGCGAAGGCCGATGCCTCGACCGCCTGGTGTCTCGGCCAGTGCAGCGTCTGCGCGATGATCGCGGCCTCGCTCGATCGCGACGCCGCGCAGGAGATCTTCAACGAAGGCCGCGGCATCCTGGCCTGGGGCGCGATCGCGCACGAGGCGCGCGCGGTCGCAGGCGGCTATCGCGTCACGGCGCGCTGGGATTTTGCCTCGGGCTCGCGGCAGGCGAGCTGGCTGGGCGCACATGTGCGCATCCTCAGCGCTGACGGGGCGCCGCGCAAAAATGCCGATGGCTCGCCGGAGGTGCGGACCATTCTGTTTCCTGCCGCAAGCGCGACGTTGCACGACGTCTGGCAGGCGATCGGGCTCGCCGGCACCGGCACCGATTCCTACGAGGTGAGCGACCTCTTCATCCCCGAGCGCTTCACGGCGTTTCGCGACGTGCCGTCAGGCTTGCGCGAGACCGGCCCGCTCTACAGGATCGGCACCGGCGCGGCCTTTAGCTTGGGTTTTGCCGCGGTGTCGCTCGGCCTGGCACGCGCCACGCTGGATGCAGCGATTGCACTTGCACGCGAAAAGCGCCCATCGCTGGCGGCCGGCGCCATGCGCGACAACGGGGCGGTGCAGGGCCTGATCGGCCGCACCGAGGGCGACCTTCGCGCCGCGCGCGCCTATCTCTATGCGACCGCGACTGCGATGTGGCGCGACCTCTGTGCGACCGGCGAATTCGGCGCAGCGCACCGCAGCGCGGTGCGGCTCGCCGCGACCTGGACCATCCATCAATCAACAAAGGTGGTCGACACCGCCTATCACATGGCCGGGGCGACCGCGGTGTTTCGCAGCAACCCGTTCGAGCGGCGGTTTCGCGACATGCACGCCATCGCCCAGCAGATCCAGGCGCGCGACACGCATTACGAGGACGTGGGGAAGGCGATCTTGGCCGGGGGCTGATGGCAGCCGCAACGACGGTCTGCTCCCTCCCCCGCTTGCGGGGCGCAACGAGCTCCGCTCGCGCTGAGAGGGCTGGGGAGAAGGTGTCTCCGCAAGCGGGAGAGGTTAATCGAGAGAGCGGTGCGTCCCTTACTTCGGTATCCGCATCACGCCACCAGCGCGGCGTCCTCGCCGTCGATGCCGCGCTGCGCGGCCAGCAGGCTGATGATCTCAGCGTTGGGCCGGGCCTTGCTGAACAAAAAGCCCTGGCCCTCGTCGCAGCCCTCGGTGCGGAGGCAGCTGAGCTCGGCTTCGGTCTCGACGCCCTCGGCGGTGATGGTGACCCCCAGGCCCTTGCCGAGGCTGACGATGGAGCGGATGATCGCCTGGGCCTCGCGGTTGGCGCCGAGATCGCGGACGAAGGACTGGTCGATCTTGATCTTGTCGAAGGGGAAGCTGCGCAAATAGCTGAGGCTGGAATAGCCGGTGCCGAAATCGTCCATCGAGATGCGCACCCCGAGCGCGCGCAAGGCATGCAGCGTCGCCAGCACCTGCGCGCTCTTCTCCAGCAGCAGCGTCTCGGTGATCTCGAGCTCGAGCCGCCGCGGCGGCAGGCCGGAGTGCCTCAAGGCGTCCGTCACGATCGAAAGCAGATTGCCGCTGCGGAACTGAAGCGGCGACAGATTGACCGCGACGCGGACGTCGTCCGGCCAGGTCGCGGCGTCGAGGCACGCCCGGCGCAGCATCAACCCGCCGAGCGGATTGATCAGGCCGGTGTCCTCGGCGACCGGAATGAACTCGGCCGGCGAGATCATGCCGCGCTCGGCATGCGGCCAGCGCACCAGCGCCTCGAAGCCGGTGATGCGGCCGCTCTGGAGGTCGATCAGCGGCTGGTAATAGGGGCGCAGCACGTCGTTCTGGATCGCGTCGCGCAGCTCGACCTCGATCTTGCGGCGGCTCTGCGCTTTCGCGTCGAGCGCGGCCTCGAAGTAGGCAAAGGTGCCGCGCGCATCCAGCTTGGCGCGCGACAGCGCCATGTCGGCGCTCTTGAGCAGCTTCTCGGAATCATCGCCGTCGCCCGGCGCCATGGCGATGCCGATCGAGGCGCCGATCACCACGGAATGGCCGTCCAGCAGATAGGGATCGGCGATCGCCGCGAGCAGACGTTTGGCCAGCATCACCGCGTCCTCGGGACGCGTCAGGCCGCTCTGCACGATCGCGAACTCGTCGGAATTGAGCCGCGCCAGCGCGTCTTCCTCGCGCAGCGTCGAGCGCAGCCGCTTGGCGACGCCGCGCAGGAGCTTGTCGCCGACCGCATGTCCGAGCGTGTCGTTGACCGACTTGAAACTGTCGAGCCCCAGCATCAGCAGCGCGACCTTGTCGGTGTTGCGCCGCCTATGCAGCAGCATCTCGTCGACCTGCTGGCGCAGCAGGCTGCGGTTGGGCAGGCCGGTCAACCCGTCGTGCTGGGCCATGAAGGCGAGCCGCGCCTCGGCGCGCTTGCGTTCGGTGATGTCCATCAGCGCGAGCAGCACAGCCGGCCGCTCGGCATAGGTCAATTCGCGGGAATAGATCGCAAGGTCGATCAGCGCACCGTCGGCCTTGACGTGCTTCCAGGTGCGGCCGGCCTGCTCCTCGCCGGTCGGATCGGCGGTCCAGGGCGGCTCGCTGTCGAAGGCCTGCAGGGAGCGGATCTTCAGTCGCTCGAACTCGGCGCGGCTGTAGCCGTAATGCGCGATCGCGGCGTCGTTGACGCCGAGGATGCACTCGTCGTCCAGCGCGCAGACGATCATGGGCACGGGATTGCCATCGAACAGCAGGCGGAAAGAGGCCTCGCGCTGCTTCAGCTCGGTGATGTCGACGCGCAGGCCGACGACGCCACCATCGTCGGTCAGGCGCTCGTCGATCAGGATGACGCGGCCGTCCGACAGCTTCTGCTCGTGGCGGGCGCCGGGCTGATAGAGCCTTTGCAGCCGCTCGGCGATCCACTCGTCCTCGTGGCCCAGGGCTTCCGGATAGTCGCCGCGCGCAACGCCGATGCGCAGCGTGTCTTCGAGACGCGCGCCCTCTTCGAACAGATCGGCGGTCTTGCTGTAGATCTCGGCGTATTTCTTGTTCCAGAGGACGTAGCGGCCCTCGGCATCGAGAAACACGATGCCCTGCGGCAGGATGTCGACGGCCTGGCGCAGACGCTCATGGGATTTGCGCGCGTCCGCGATCGCAGCCTCCGCCTCGGCGCGGCTGCGCAGGACTTCATCGCGTTCCGAAAGAGCTCGCTGCGCGCGCGCGAAGCGTGGCTTGCGCGGCGATTGGCCAGCCCGGGCAAGCACGCTTTGCTTTCGTTTTCTTGTTTTTCGAGACCCCAAACCCAACTTCACTCGTCCCAGTCGCGCTCAACGACGCAAGTTTTGGGGCAAGTGTCTGAAAAAAAAGTAATCTTGAGTGCCCGCGCCTGCCAAGGCGCCGCCTCGCGAGCACCGAGAGCCCGGCTCTGATGCCTGTTTACGAGGCGCAAGCAGGCCGAGTGGCGCACCAGACCTGCGTCTTCGTCGCAATCGAAGAGAGCGGTGGTGCAAAAACGCGCGCTCTCCATGAATCAATTCCGGGCGCGGGTCCGATTGCATACGGGATGGAAACGAACCCGGTTCCGCGCACGAATTTTGGTCAATGCAGGATACGGTTATTGCACCATTAAGAATCCGGCTGGCCCCGCGAAAAAACTACGACTTTTGGACAACCTTGTTGGCTATGAGATCGTCATGCCCGGACGCGCCTTCGCGCGGGGGCTGCGGCCGTCAAGACGCCGTGAGGTCGTCCGCCGCAGCACAGCCCGATTCTTACCCCCGACGCCGTGTTGGGTTATAAGGGCTGCGCATGAGTCCCCGCCGCTTCGCCCCTCTCCTGCTCGTCATGACGCTCCTGGCCGCCGGCGGCGCGCTGGCCCAGGACAAGGGCAGCGTCAACCCGAAGCCGCTGCCGCCGCTCGCCAATCCGAACGACCCCGATCTCGCCGCCAAGGAGCTGTTCGCGCGAAAACTGCTGCCGGCGAAGGGGGCGGCCCATGTCATCGGCTCCTACACCAAGGGCTGCATCGGCGGCGCCGAGCAGATGCCGCTCAATGGCGACAATTGGCAGGTGATGCGGCTGTCGCGCAACCGCAGCTATGGCCACCCCGAGATGATCGCGCTGATCAAGCGGCTCGCGGCCAGGGCGCACAAGGACGCGGGATGGCCGGGCATCCTGGTCGGCGACATCGCCCAGCCGCGCGGCGGCCCGGCGCTGTCAGGCCATGCCAGTCACCAGATCGGCCTCGATGCCGACATCTGGCTGACGCCGATGCCGGACCGCCGCCTCTCGCGCGATGAGCGCGAGGACATGTCGGCGGTGATGATGGTGCGTCACGACCGGCTCGACATCGATCCGAAGGTGTTCACATCAGGCCATGTGCTGGTGCTGCGCGATGCGGCGCGGGAGCCGGCGGTGCAGCGCATCTTCGTCAATGCCGCGATCAAGAAGGCGCTGTGCCGCGAAGCCAAGGGCGACCGCGCCTGGCTGTCGAAGATCCGCCCCTGGTGGGGCCACGACTACCACTTCCACATCCGCATGAGCTGCCCGGCGGGCGCCGGGGAATGCGAGGGCCAGCCGTCACAGGCCGAGGACGAAGGCTGCAAGCCCGCCGATCTCGCCTATTGGTTCTCCGACGCGGTGCTGCACCCCAAGCCGCCGCCGGAGCCGCCAAAACCAAAGCCGCCGATGACGCTGGCGCAGATGCCTGCGGCGTGCAAGGCGGTGCTGCACGCGGCGGATGCGAAGCCGTAAGGTACGCCGTCGCCCCAGCCACCACTGTCGTCCCGGGGCGCGAAGCGAGCCCGGGATCCATAACCACAGGCCGTGGTTATAGCGGGAGATTGTCACTCCGAGTCTTCGCCAAATGCAATCCTGTGGCTATGGATCCCGGGCTCGCGCTACGCGCGCCCCGGGATGACGAACTCGTTGGTTGGTTCGTGTCGCGACAATGCGCTACGGTCGCCTCGCCGCTCAGCCGTAAGCCGCGGCATCCCGGGACGCGCCTCCCTTATCAACAAGACCTGACCGCAAGCCTCGCACTGGTCGCGTGGCCAATGATGGGATTTCACATGCGCGTCCTCGCCTTCCTTGCTGCGCTCTCGTTCAGCGCAACCTCCGCCCTCGCCGCTGAAGAGCCCAGCGGCTGCGACAAGTTCAAATGGCCGATCGAGCGGGAGCGCGCTGCGCTCACCGCGCCGGACCGCGCGACGCTCGCATCGGGCAGCGAGCAGGCGAGCTTGCCGTCCTCGGCCATCACGCTGGGGCTGGCGGCCTCGAGCGAGGCAAAACTGCCGACGCCGCCGGAGCGAGCGCCCAAGGACGGCACTTTTGCCGGCTTCACGAGCATCAAGTCCGCCAAGCCCGGGCTCTACACGATCAGCCTGTCCACCGGTGCCTGGATCGACGTGGTCCAGGATGGGCATGTCCTGAAGCCCTTGGCCTTCAGCGGCGCGACCGATTGCGGCGGCATTCGCAAGACCGTGAAATACGAGCTGTCGGCGCAGCCTTTCGTGCTCCAAATCAGCGGCGCCAAGGAGGATGCGGTCGCGATCGCGATCCTCCCGGTTCAATAGCGCTGTTTGCCGGACAAACGGCCACCCTTTGACCTCCGGCGCCAGCCTGCTATCTTCGCAATTGCGATATCCCTGCCGGCCGTAAGCCGCAGCCGGGCCCCGTGGAGCAGCGCTTCCACCCGTCGCGCTACCCCCACCAACGCCAGACCTGCGCGTACATCTTGTGCGCGCGGACTCGCACGGAGCGCTCCCATGTTACGCATTTCAGGACTTTTCACCGCCTTCGTGATTCTCGCGGGCGCAAGCCTTTCGCCGGCCGCCGCCGAGGACAAGACCATCACCGTGTTCGCCGCCGCGTCGATGAAGAACGCGCTCGACGAGATCGACGCCGCCTACACCGCCAAGACCGGCGTCAAGTTCTCGGTCAGCTATGCCGCGAGCTCGGTGCTCGCCAAGCAGATCGAGCAGGGCGCACCCGCCGACGTGTTCGTCTCGGCCGACACCGACTGGATGGACTATGCGATCTCCAGGAAGACCATCAACGAGCCTTCCAGAGTGAACCTGCTCGGCAACAGCATCGTGCTGATCGCGCCGAAGGATTCCAAAGTCGACAACGTCACGATCACGCAAGGTTTCGACCTCGCCAAGCTCGCCGGCGACGGCAGGATCGCGACCGGCGACGTCAAGTCGGTGCCCGTCGGCAAATACGCCAAGGCCGCGCTCGAGAAGCTCGGCGCGTGGCAAGCCGCAGAGCCGAAATTCGCGATGGCCGAGAGCGTGCGCGCGGCGCTGACGCTGGTGGCCCGCGGCGAGGCCAATCTCGGCATCGTCTATGCCACCGACGCCAAGGTCGAGCCCGGTGTCAAGATCGTCGGCACCTTCCCGGCGGAGTCGCATCCCGCGATCATCTATCCGGTCGCCGCGACCACGACGGCGAAGGACGGGACCAGCGACTATCTCGCCTTCCTGCGCTCCTCCGCCGCCAAGACCATTTTGGAAAAATACGGCTTCAAGTTCCTGGTCAGCCCGACAATCTGATATTCACCATTTGATGTTCGACATCTCTCCCGCCGAATGGACCGCGATCCTGCTCTCGCTCAGGGTCGCGATCATCGCAACGCTGGTCGCGACGCCGTTCGGCATCGCGCTGGCGTGGCTGCTGGCGCGGCGCGACTTCTGGGGCAAGTCGATGCTCGACGCGGTGGTGCACCTGCCGCTGGTGCTGCCGCCCGTCGTCACCGGCTATCTGCTCTTGCTGACGTTCGGCCGCCGCGGCCTCGTCGGCGGCTTCCTCGCCGACCATCTCGGCATCGTCTTCTCGTTCCGCTGGACCGGCGCGGCGCTGGCCTGCGGCGTGATGTCGTTTCCACTGCTGGTGCGGCCGATGCGGCTGTCGATCGAGGCGATCGACCGCCGGCTCGAGCAGGCCGCCGAGACGCTCGGCGCCGCGCCCTGGAAAGTGTTCTTCACGGTGACGCTGCCCCTGGCGCTGCCCGGCGTGCTCGCCGGCATGGTGCTCGGCTTTGCCAAGGCGATCGGCGAGTTCGGCGCCACCATCACCTTCGTCTCCAACATTCCCGGCGAGACCCAGACGATTTCCTCGGCGATCTATTCGCTGATCCAGACGCCGGACGGTGACGCCGCCGCCGGCCGCCTCGTGATCGTCTCAATCGTGCTGGCGCTGGGCGCACTGATCGCCGCCGAATGGTTCGCCCGCCGCGCTACGCAACGCCTGCACGGGAATTGACCATGCTGCGCGTCGATGTCGAAAAACAACTCGGTGAATTCTCGCTCTCCGCATCCTTCACGGGCGAAGGCCGCGTCATCGGCCTGTTCGGCGCCTCGGGCGCCGGCAAGACGTCACTGGTCAACATGATCGCGGGGCTGCTGCGGCCCGACCGCGGCACCATCGTGCTCGACGGCGAAACCGTCGACGACACCGCGGCCGGCATCCATGTCCCAGCCTGGCGCCGCCGCATCGGCTATGTGTTCCAGGATGCGCGGCTATTCCCGCATCTCAACGTCGCGCAGAATCTCGACTATGGACGGCAGATGAACCGCTTGGCGCCGGATCCGGCGCAGCACAAGCGCGTCATCGACCTGCTCGATATCGGCACCCTGCTCGGTCGCCGCCCCGGAAAACTCTCCGGCGGCGAGCGCCAGCGCGTCGCGCTCGGACGCGCGCTGCTGGCAAAACCGCGCCTGCTGCTGCTCGACGAGCCGCTCGGCGCGCTCGACGAGGGCCGCAAGCTCGAGATCCTGCCCTATCTGGTGCGGCTGCGCGACGAGGCCAACGTCCCCATGGTCTATGTCAGCCACGACGCCGCCGAGCTCCGCCAGCTCGCGACGCAGATCGTGATGCTGAAACAGGGGCGGGTGACGAGCTTTGGCGGGGTGAAGGTGCTGGCGTAGCGGATATGCAGCGCTTGTTTGGGCTGCGCTGGCGCAACACCCACCGCCGTCGTCCCGGCGAACGCCGGGACCCATACCGCGTGATCTGCCGAGGGAAAATACCGGCGAAGAAAGAGTAACTGCGAGCCTTCGCCAAATTCCTCCCTGTGGTTATGGGTCCCGGCGTTCGCCGGGACGACACGGGAGATTGTTGATCCGCCGGCAGCTCGCTTAGACCCCCGCCACCGACGTCCACACATCCGCGAGCTTCTTTCGCAACGCCTGCGCGCGCGTCGGCGTCGGCGGCGTCTCGTCTTCCTCCGGAAGGCGCAGGCCGACGACGTTGACGCGGCCGCCGGAGATGCTGCGCGCGACCAGCACGATCTCGTCCAGCGGCAGCTCAGCGCCCTCTTTCGGGGCGCGATCGAGATGGACGTCGAAATAATCGGCCAGCGTCAACTTGCTCTCGTCCTCGCCGACCTTGACGCCGTAGATCTCGGCGAGCTCGGCGAGCGTGTGCTCGCCGGAGACCATGAAGTCGCCGAGCAGGTGCGGATCGGGCGCCGAGCTCGGCTGCATGTCGACGAAGAAGCGATCGAGCGACTCGGCCTTTTCCGGCGGCGCCAGCAAATAGATGTAGTCGCCGGGCGCGATCGGGTCGGCCTCCGTCGGCGTCAAAATGTTCTCGTTGCGGATCACCAGCGTCGGCTTGGACCAGGACGGGATCAGGCCGCGGCGGAAATACAGGCTCTTGGGCCGCACCGGATAGCCGACCAGCTGCTGCTCGAGCTGCCCGGGCAGATCCAACTCGACACGGCGCGGACCGCGCTCGGCGCGCGGCAGAGCGACATGCAGCTTGCGCGCGGCGGGTGCCAGCGTCCAGCCTTGCAGCAACAGCGAGATGATGACGACGACGAAGGCGACGTCGAAATAGAGATAGGCCTTGGACAGGCCGACCAGCATCGGGATCGAGGCCAGGAAGATCGCAACCGCACCGCGCAGGCCAGTCCAGGCGATGAAGATCTTTTCGCGCCAGTTGAAGCGGAACGGCGCCAGGCACACGAATACCGCGATCGGCCGCGCCACCAGCATCAGCACGAAGGCGACCCCGACCGCCGGCAGCACGCTGGCCCCTAACCGGCTCGGCGAGACCAGGAGGCCGAGCAGCACGAACATCACGATCTGCGCCAGCCAGGTCGCCGCATCGAGGAAAGCCACTACCGAATTGTGCGCGCGGGTCGGCCGGTTGCCGATGATGATGCCGGCCAGATAGACCGCGAGGAAGCCGGAGGCGTGCATGATCTGCGAGCCGCCGAAGATCACCAGCGCAGCCGTGGTCACGAACGGCGCATGCAGGCCCTGCGGCAGCGCGACCTTGTTGAGCGCGACGACGACGAGCCGTCCGCCGAAGATGCCGACGACGGCGCCCAGCACCGCCTCCTGGATGAACTCCATCGCCACATGGCCCGCCGAGCTCGATCCCAGCGAGATGTATTCGACCAGCATCAGGGTCAGGAAGATCGCGAAAGGATCGTTGGTGCCGGATTCGGCCTCCAGCGTCGCACCGACGCGCGGGCGCAGGCGCAGGCCCTGGGTGTGCACCAGCAGGAACACCGCGGCGGCGTCGGTCGAAGCGACCACAGCGCCGACCAGCAGCGACTCCGTCCAGTTGAGGTCGAGCGCGTATTTGGCGAACGGCGCCGTGATCAGCGCGGTCAAGAGCACGCCGACGGTCGCGAGCACCACGGAGGGCGCAAGCACGGTGCGGATGCTGGCAAAGCGCGTCTTCAAGCCGCCGTCGAACAGGATCAGGGCCAGCGCGACAGAGCCGACCAGATAGGTGGTGCGGACGTCGTCGAACTGGAGCTGGCCGGGGCCGGAATCGCCGGCGAGCATGCCGATCAAAAGGAAGACGAGCAGCAAGGGCGCGCCGAAGCGCAGCGCAAGCAGGCTCGACAGGATACCGGCCATCACGAGGACGGCGCCGAGCAATATGGCGATGCTGACGGAGTCGAGAGAGGCCATCCACCTTCCGGTTCAAAACAGCTGGAATGGCATCCATATCGTCGCGGCACCGGCGCGCCAACTCATTTTCTCCGGCTCGCGGCAATCTGCCCGTATTTTGCGGGCTTAACGCACTTCACTTAGCGGTGTATCGATGGTCCGGCCGCGCCCTTTGTGGGATTCTGCGGCTCCCTCGAATCAATACCTCCCCCGCTTGCCGACGAGACCGATGGACATGGACCTCAAGGACTTCATGGAGTTCGTGCAGACCACCGCGCGCAGCGTCGGGGCGGAAGTCTCCTCGCCCTGGTTCTACCTGCAATTCGGTCTCATCCTGGCCGCGGCCGGCATCGCCTATGCCGCGGAGGCCGGCGTCCGCAACCGGGTCGACATGACCTCGCTGGCGATGCGCTGGCCGCTGCCGCTCCGGCACTTCGCCCGGGTGATGGTCTCCAGCGCCTCGACGGCGGTGTTCACGCTGCTCGTGATCGTCTCGCGTGTGGTGATGTACCATGCGACCTGGCCGAGCCGCTCCTATCTGCTGATGGTCGCCGCCAAGCTGGGCTTCGCCTGGCTCGTGATCCGGTTGGTGACCTCGGTGCTGCGCAATGCCTTCATCGTCCGCCTGGTGTCGATCACGGCGTGGTTCGTCGCCGCGCTCTCGATCCTCGGCCAGCTCGATACGACGGTCGACCTGCTCGATTCCTTCGCGATCGTGCTCGGTGGCCTCAGGCTGACCCCGCTGCTGGTCCTCAAGGCCGGCGCGCTGCTGCTGATCGCGCTGTGGCTCACCAACATCGCGAGCAATTTCGCCGAGAGCCGGATCAACGCAACCACCGATCTGACGCCGTCGGTGCAGGTGCTGCTGGTCAAGATCATCCGCATCGGGCTTCTTGCCGTCGCAATCGTCATTGCGCTCGGCGCGGTCGGCATCGACCTGTCGGCGCTCGCGGTGTTCTCCGGCGCGGTCGGCGTCGGCATCGGTATCGGCCTGCAGAAGATCGTGGCCAACTTCATTTCGGGCATCATCCTGCTCGCCGACAAATCGGTGAAGCCCGGCGACCTCGTCACCATCGGCGACAATACCGGCCGCATCAGCGCGATGAAGACGCGTTATATTTCCGTCGCCGCCGGCGACGGCCGCGAGTTTCTGGTGCCGAACGAGGATCTGGTGACGCAGAAGGTCGTCAACTGGACCTATACCGACAAGAACACGCTGGTGAAGATTCCCTTCGGCACCAATTACGACGCCGACCCCCGCCTGGTCACCAAGCTCGCCGCCGAGACCGCCGCCGCCCATCCGCGCGCAACCAAGGGCAAGCCGCCGAACGCCATCCTGACCGAGTTCGCAGAAGCCGGCATGAAGTTTTCGCTGACCTTCTGGATTGCGGACCCCGACGGCATGGACAACGTCAAGAGCGACGTGATGCTGGCGCTGTGGGACGCCTTCAAGCGCGAGGGCATCCGGGTTCCCTACCCCGTCCGCGAAATCCGGGTCCGCGGCGGCGCGCTGCCGGTGGAAACCACCGTAGAAGTCCCGAATTAGGCCCGCTTTCGGGCGCAAGAGGCGGTAAGATTCTTGTTTCGACGCGTTTTCCTCACACGAACCGGTAGCCACTTCGCTCGAAAACGCTCTGCCTTGGCTTGCACGAAGGCCCGCAATCCCTAAATTAGGGCCTGAAATCAAGCCTTTCCGCCGATATCGAGTTCAGCCCCGAAAAGACCTGACACGCATGAGCTACGTCGAAGCCACCGATACCTCGCTGCGCAAGACCGGACAGATCAAGCTGCATGGGCCGAGCGCCTTTGCCGGCATGCGCAAGGCGGGCGCGCTGGTAGCCAAGTGCCTCGACGAGCTTACCGACATCGTCGGGCCCGGCGTGCCGACCGAGCGCATCGACGAATTCGTCCGCGAATTCGCCTTCAGCAACAATGCCTTTCCGGCGACGCTGATGTATCGCGGCTATCGCTACTCGACCTGTACCTCGCTCAACCACGTGGTCTGCCACGGCATGCCCGGCGACCGTCCGCTGAAGGAAGGCGACATCGTCAACATCGACGTCACCTTCATCGTCGACGGCTGGTACGGCGATTCCAGCCGGATGTATGCGGTCGGCCCGATCGCCCGCAAGGCCGAGCGGCTGATCGAGGTGACCTATGAAGCGATGATGCGCGGCATCGCCGCGGTGAAGCCCGGCGCCACCACCGGCGACATCGGTCATGCCATCCAGAGCTTCGTCGAGCCGCAGGGCATGAGCGTGGTGCGCGATTTCTGCGGCCATGGCCTCGGGCGCATGTTCCACGACGAGCCGAACATCATCCATATCGGCCGGCCCGGCGAAGGCGTTCAGCTCAAGCCCGGCATGTTCTTCACCATCGAGCCGATGATCAATCTCGGCAAACCGCATGTGAAGATCCTCTCCGACGGCTGGACTGCCGTCACCCGCGACCGCTCGCTGTCGGCACAGTTCGAGCATTCCGTCGGCGTCACCGCTGATGGCGTCGAGATTTTCACGCTGTCGGAACGGCACGGCGAGAAGCAGATCGGGTGATTGCCGGTCGCGTCGCCTATCGCTTGCGGCGGAATGACGACGGCGCCCGCTTGTAGGTCGCAACGAAGGCGTCGTTGAAGCGGCGCACGCTGCCGAAGCCGGCAGCAAACGCAATCTCCGCCAAATTCATCCCGGTCTGGTCGATCAGGCGCTTGGCCTCCTGCACGCGCCGGGTTGCCGCGATCTCGCTGGGGCTGGCGCCGGCGTGGCGCATGAACAGGCGCAGCAGATGACGCGGCCCGACGCCAAGGGCCGCCGCAAGCTCCGTCATCGACGCCCGATCCAGGAAACCGTCATGGATCAGCCGCATGCCGCGCGCGACCGTCGTGGCCGTTCCCATCCAGGCCGGAGAGCCCGGCGCTGTCTCAGGCCGGCAGCGCAGGCACGGGCGAAAGCCGGCCCGCTCGGCGGCCGCCGCGGTTGCATAGAAGGTGACGTTCTCAGAGCGGGCGGGGCGAACCGGACAGACCGGCCGGCAATAGATCCGCGTCGAGCGCACCCCGGAGAAGAACAGCCCGTCGAAAGCGCGCGCACGCGCCAGACGCGCCCGATCGCAGGTGTCCCAGTCGAGATGCGGTGGCAGCGTTTGCCGGCGTGCCGAGCTTGTCGCCATGGCGGAAGACTAACGTTCGCATGGCGCGCCGAGTAGCTGAAATCGGACTCGACCGGGCGATGAGGTCCGAATTCAGCCAGCCTGCAGCGCCGCTCCGGATCATGGTGAGGATCGCTTCAGGAGCAGATGCATGAACACACCGGCGCAACAGACGACGTCACCGCAAACCGGTCTCGCCTTCGAGATCGGGCTCCTGCTGCTGCTCTCCCTGATCTGGGGCAGCTCGTTCACGCTCATCAAGATCGCGGTGCCGACGATCCCGCCCATCACGATGGTTGCCGTGCGGGTGACGATCGCGGCCGTTCTCCTGATCGTGATCGCAGCCTCGCAGGGACACGCCCTGCCCCGCCGCGGATCGGTCTGGGCCGCCCTCATCGTGCAAGGGCTGTTGCAGAGCGCGCTGCCCTTCGCCCTGATCAGTTGGGGCGAGGTGCATATCGCAAGCGGTCTCGCCGGCGTGCTCAATGCGACCCCGCCGATATTCGTGCTGATAATCGCGTTGACGACCGGGCGCGGACGTCAAGCGATCAGCGGCCGGAAGATCATCGGCGTTGCACTCGGCCTTGCCGGCGTTGCCGTGACGATGGGGGCCGACGCGCTATCGGAGATCGGCACCGCCGCCCCGCTGGCGCAGATGGCGGTGCTCGGCGCCAGCCTCTGCTACGCGCTTGCACCGATTTGGGGACAGCGGTTCGCGGGCCTCCCCGCGATCGTCACGGCGGCCGGGGCGATGAGCTGCGCGGCGCTTCTCATGCTCCCGACCGCCGCCGTTTTCGAACAGCCGTGGACGCTGGCACCGCCGCCCGCGCGGGCGATCGCGGCGGTGGTCGCTCTCGCGGTGGTCTGCACCGCCTTCGCGATGGTGATCTATTTCCGGCTGATCCACACGCTCGGCCCGCTCGGCACGACCAGCGGCAGCTATCTGCGCGCCGGCTTTGCCGTGGCGCTCGGCACCGCCATTCTCGGCGAGCACCTGACCTCGTCCAGTCTTGCCGGAATGGCGCTCATTCTCACCGGCGTGGTGGCGGTCACGGTGCCCGCTCTCAGGAAACCGACCGGCGCGCCGGCGCGCAATTGACGGTTGCAAAAACGTGGGTCCCCGGCAATGCTGGCGGCCGATGCCCGCCAAGCCGGACCACGACAAGAGCACGCCTGAGGACGCGCCGCACTATCACGGCCATCGCGAGCGGCTGCGCGAGCGCTTCTACAATGCCGGGGCGGATGCGCTGAGCGACTACGAACTCCTGGAGATGGCGCTGTTTCCGGCACTGCCGCGGCGCGACACCAAGCCGCTCGCGAAGGCACTGATCAAGACCTTCGGCTCGTTCGCCGAGGTCGTGCACGCGCCGGTGGCGCGCTTGCGCGAGGTTGACGGCATCGGCGAGGCCGCGATCAACCAGCTCAAGCTGATCGCGGCCGCCGCGAGCCGCGTGACCAAGGGCGAGGTCAACAGCCGCAACGCGCTGTCGTCCTGGAACGAGGTGATCGATTACTGCCGCTCCAGCATGGCCTTTGCCGACAAAGAGCAGTTTCGCCTGCTGTTTCTCGACAAGCGCAACCAGCTCATCGCCGACGAGGTGCAGCAGACCGGCACCGTGGACCACACCCCGGTCTATCCGCGCGAAGTGATCAAGCGCGCGCTGGAATTATCGGCGACCGCCTTGATCCTCGTGCACAACCATCCCTCCGGCGATCCCTCACCCTCGCAGGCCGACATCCAGATGACCAAAGCGATCATCGACATCGCAAAACCGCTGGGGATTGCCGTGCACGACCACATCATCGTCGGCAAGAGCGGCCACGCCAGCCTGCGCGGGATGCGGTTGATTTAGGGCAACGCGTGTCGAACCAGCCTGCACCGGCTCTCAAAACCTGACCGTCAATCCGCCGCCCGCATAATAGCTTGTCTCGGCCTGGTATTTGACCCCCGCTGGCGTGCTCGCGCCTCCAAAGCCGAACGGGAGCACGACAGCCGGGGCTGAAACGCCAGGGACCTTGTTATCGTAGTTGAGGCCGCCAAAGGCCCGCAACGCCCAGCTCGGCGCCAGCTTGATGTTGACGCTGGCTTCGGCATTGGCAACGAATGCGGTGGTCGTTGCACTGGACGTTGTGGCAGAGAAGGTCGGGGCGAAAAAGGGCACCCCGCCCACGAAGACGTTGACGGAGTCCGAGCCCGTCAGCGATACCCGCCGCACGGCGAGCCCGGCGTTGCCACCAGCCACAAATGTCAGCCAATCCGTCACAGGTACGGAACCAGACAAGCCGGCGCGGGCTCCCCAGTCCGTCCAATCGAGCTTGGTGTCCGCGTCATAGTGGACGGACGCAGTGCCGCCGAAAACGAGATTGGTTTCGGACAACGTCTGAGAGTTGCGGGACTTGCCGCCAAACACCGCAAGCGACGGTGTAATGATGACGCCGCTCACCTTGAAATCTGTCGCGTACCGCCCACTGACTTGCCAACTCGAATAGCTGGTACCGAGCGTGCTGGAAACGACACATGATGTTCCGGCGCCGCAAGCGACCGAGCCCGCGAAGTTTGTGATCCCGCCAACCTGCGGCAGCGAATATCCCGATCCCAACGTCGACACAGCCGTAGCGGCTTGCGAGGCGGTCGCGTTGACATAGGACCCGCTGAACTCGATCCGCCCATTGGTGCCGATATTCGACAGAGACACACCGGGAGGCAAAACGAAGCCCAATCCGCCGGAGATGCCATATCCGGTTGCCCGCGGGTCATATGTATTTGCCGCGGATATCCCCGATCCCGGGGCGACCGGCAACAGACGAGTGCCGATATCATAGGTCGGCAGGCGGATCGACTGCGCTGAGCCGTCAGCCCAGAAGTAGACTCCGCCAGCCGTGCTCGCGGTGGCCACCCCGGGCGCCTTGATCGGAATATCTGCGGCAAGTCCAGGCGCGGAAGTAGCCGCCACCAGTCCGGTTGCGATGATTGATAGCCGAATATGCCGATAAAGCACTGAAACCCCTCAGACGAACATGCCTTCGACGCCAAGGCATCATTTCGGCAAGATTCTAGGTGAGGTGCGGCGAGACTGTCGTCGCTTATGACGAACGGTGCTGTAGCGGTTTGCGTATTCTCGCCCCGCAATATCCATGAGCTGCACTGTTGAGGCTTCCGTGCAACATAACGGCGCGACACCGCACCGAAGTGCTCTTTTACGAACGGAATTGTTGCTTTTCGCGAATAGCGCTTGGCACCAAGTTCCAATATGCTCGATGTCGCCAGCCCTCACCGCGGACTCCCATGTAAAATGCAGAGAATCTCGTTTGACTCCGCCGATCTTCCCGGCGACGAGCGGCTGCGCAGAGAACGCTGGGTCGATTCACTGTCATCCGGTTATGTGCGTCTGCGCGCCGACGCCAGGCCCAACGTGCCCTTCGACGGCCAGCTCAAGATCATGCTGCTCGGCCAAGCCGCGATTGGTCGGATTTGCGGGACCGTGCAGACCATCTCGCGCGGAACGGCGGAAATCGCCATCGAGAACACCGACAACGCCGTGCTTCTGCTCAATAGCGGAACGGACGAAATGCTCGTTGAGCAAAGCGGCAAGAGCGTTGCCTGCACCGCCGGTGCTGCGGTGCTTATCGAACAGTGCGTGCCGTCGACCATCAATGTAAGTGCGCAGCATCTCTGCAATTTCATGGCAATTCAACTGCCGCGCCAGCAGCTGCGTGGCCAGACGTGCAACGTCGAAGATCGATTCATGACGCCGATTCCGGCATCAGCTTCGGCGCCGGCGCTGGCATACGCTTACGTCGAGACGCTGCTGAAACTATCCGGCGCGGCGGAGCAAGCCGACATCCCGCGTTTTGCCGCCGACCACATCGCCGATCTCGTCGTGGCTGCAGTGGCTCTCAAGACCTTGCATCAGGAGACGCAGGCGCCGAATTTGCGAGCGGCGCGGTTTGAGACCGTCCGGCGCGAGCTTGATCGCAATTTCATGATGCCCGGCTTTTCCTTGACGGCGCTCGCACGCCGCCTTCTGGTTTCGCCGCGCTATGTGCAGGCGCTCTTCTCCGAAGCCGGAACGTCGTTCACCGATGAACTGACCAATCGCCGGCTGATGCGGGCTCACGACATGCTGGCGTCGCCGCACTACGCACATATGAAGGTCATGGACGTCGCCTACGAGTGTGGATTCCCGACAGTATCGCACTTTCATCGCACTTTCCGGCGCCACTTCGATGCGACACCAGGCGAAGTGCGCGACAGAGCGATCAGATAAGTCGCGCTGGCCGGCTCAGTAGCAATAGCGCGGATCGACCGGGACGTAGCGGCCGTCGGGGCGTTGCATGTAGCAGCCGCGCTGATAGGCGTAGTAGCCGGAGCGGCGGCGCTCGCCTTCGGAGGCGATCGCGGCGCCCGTGCCGGCACCGACGACGGCACCGATGGCAGCCCCCCGGCCTCCGCCGAGCGCGCCACCGAGGATCGCCCCGCCGACGCCGCCGATGATCGCGCCGCCGATGGCATCCTGGGCCGCCGCCTCATGCACCGGCACCGCCATCGCAACCGTCAGACACACCGCCATTCCAACAGCTCGAAGCATCCCGAATCCTCCCGGTTGATGCCGCCAGTCATAGCGCTCGGAACGGCGCCGGACCAGACCAATTGTCGCAGCCAGCGCGGGGCCTCAGGCCGAAGGTTACGGTTCGACCCAGCGCTGCACGGCCTCGACGGTATCGGCGGGCGTGGTGTTGAAGCAGATCGCAGCGCCCGGCGCGAGGCGATGGACGAGGTTGAGCACCTTCTCAAACAGCACGAGGCGCTCCTTCGGCTCGCGCAGGCCGGCGCCGATCACGATGCAGTCGAAGCGCTCGTCGCCCAGCGCCGCCGTGACGCCGGCTTCCGCGGTGGCGTCGAGATCGATCAGGCAGCTCGTGACCTCGAAGCCGAGATCGCGCAGGCGCAACAGCTGCGCCTCGATGTAGGTTCGCACGAGCTCCGGCGTGAGCTGCGGGAATGCGCTGTAGTCGGCGCTGCCGGGTTCGATGCCGATCGCGAGGACGCGCTTGGCCATGCCGGATCTCCCAACGAAATCGCCTCTTCCGTCAACGAGATGCCCGGTCTGCAGGTTCCGCCTTCGCGTGGCGCCATTCGGCGGCAACGAATGTCGGGCCGCCTATTGCCGCAGCATGATCAGGGGATCGGCGGTATCGGGGACGCGCCGCCACTGCGCGTTGTCGTCGGCCTCGAACTGCCAGACGTTGCCCGATTTCGACATCAGGATGATCTGGCCGCGCTCCAGCCGCCATTGCGTCGGGTTGAACTGCGCGATGGCCGCGTCGCATTTCGGCTTGAGGAAGACCTGGAAATTGTCCTGGCCGGCTTCCGTGTTGGTCAGCGTGAGCCCGCAGACCGGCTGGCCGTTGCCGCGCACCATCGACCAGTCGCCGATCATCTGGTCCATCGACTTGGCCATCGAGCGGGCGGCGGCGAGATCCTGCAGGATGTAGACGCCCTCGCCCTGGCGCAGGCCTTCGAAGATGCCGGCCTCGACCTCGGTGAAGTCGATCACGGCTTCACCGGTCGCGTCCTGCAGGCGGACGATGTCGAGGCCCCTGACGCTCCAGGCGACGATGTCCTTGGTGAAGGGCAGCGCCGCCTTGCAGGCCGGCTCCAGCTCGAGCTTGAAGCCCTGCCCCGCGGCGTCGCCCTTCATCGTGACGACGCAGGTCTTGCTGCGTTCGGTGGTCGAGAGCTCCCACTGCCCGAGCATCTCCTTCTTCAGGGTCGTCGTATCCTGCGCATGCGCGATGCCGATCGCGGCCAAGGAGGCCGCGACGGCGCCGATCGCGGCCAAATGGGCCGCGACGGCGGATGCAACGACCCGAAGACTTCGCATCAGCGCCCCTTGAATGGCGTTTCGGCAACCGGCGTCAACGGCGCCTTGCCTGAGAACCATGACTTGAGGTTGTCGACCACGAGCTGGTCCATCGCGTTGCGCGTCACCACCGAGGCCGAGCCGATATGCGGCAGCAGCACGACGTTCTGCATGGCCTTGAGCTCGTCCGGCACGGTCGGCTCGGCCGCGAACACGTCGAGGCCGGCGGCAAGGATGGTGCCCGACTTGAGCGCCTGCACAAGCGCCGGTTCATCGACCACCGAGCCGCGCGCGACGTTGACCAGCACGCCGCGCGGGCCGAGCGCCTTGAACACCTCGGCATTGATCATCTTGTTGGTCGATGCGCCGCCGGGCACGATCACCATCAGCGTGTCCACCGCCTTCGCCATCTCGATCAGATCAGGATAGTGCTTGTAGGAGACGTCCTTGGACGGGTTGCGTGAGTGATAGACCACCGGCACCAGCGAGGCGTCGAGCCGGCGCGCGATGGCCTGGCCGATCCGGCCCATGCCGACGATGCCGACCTTGCGGTCGCGCAGCGAGCCGACGCTGAGCGGATAGTTCTGCGTCTGCCAGAGCCCGGAGCGCACGTAGCGGTCCGCCTTGATGAACTCGCGCAAGGTGGAGATCAGAAGGCCCATCGCGACGTCGGCGACCTCCTCGGTCAGCACGTCGGGCGTGTTGGTGACGATGATGTTGTGCTCGGCCGCGTATTTGGCGTCGATATGGTCGTAGCCGACGCCGAAGCTCGCCACCATCTCGATCTTGGGCAGCTGCGACAGCGACTCCTTGTCGGCACGGACGGTGTGATAGGTCACCGCGACGCCGCGGATTTTTTCGCGGATCGCCGGCGTCAGCCGTTCGAGGTCGCCGCGCGTCTCGGCCTTGTGCACGACGAAATGGTCGGAAAACCCGTTCTCGAGGATCGGCCGCACCGGCCCATAGATCAGAAGGTCGATCTTCTCGGACGAAATCGAACCGGCAGCCATCAGTTTTCCTTTCCAAGCGCGCTTTCATGCCAGCGCCGTAAAACAAGGTGGGAAACTACCGCCAGCACCCCATAGATGACAATCCCGGCGAGCGACAACAGCAGCAGCGCCGCGAACATGCGGGGTATGTTCAATCGATAGCCCGACTCGGCGATCCTGTAGGCAAGCCCGGAGCCGGCACCGGCCGTTCCGGCCGCGATCTCGGCCACGACCGCGCCGATCAGCGACAGGCCGCCGGCGATGCGCAGGCCCCCGAGAATGTAGGGCAGCGCCGCGGGCAGCTCGAGGAAGCGCAGCGTCTGCGGCTTTGAGGCGCCATAGAGCTGGAACAGGCCGGCAAGGTTGCGATCGACCGAGTTCAGCCCGAGCGTGGTGTTGGACAGCACCGGGAAGAAGGCGACGATGAAGGCACAAACTACGACCGCGGTCTGCTGCTCCAGATAGATCAGGAGCAGCGGCGCAATCGCGATCACCGGGGTCACCTGGAGCACGATGGCATAGGGGAACAGCGAATATTCCACCCATTTCGACTGGTTGAACAACAGCGCCAGCGCGATGCCGCCGATGCTGGCCGCGGCAAAGCCTTCGAGCGTGGTCAGAAGCGTGGTGGCGAGCGATTGTGACAGCACCGCCCAATCCCTGATCAGCGTCAGGACGATGACGGAGGGCGCCGGCAGCACGTAAGGCGGGATGTCCTTGATGCGGACCACGAGTTCCCAGGCGAGGATGCCGGCCGCGAACACGATGACGGGAAGCACGAAGCGCATCGCGCGTTGCGCGCCTGATGGTCTTTCGTTGACGGGCGCTTGCGCGTTCATAGCGTCGACTGCCCGGAATAGGATGGCGCCAGCGCGGCCGACACCTTCCGGCAGTAATCGGAATAGGCGGCGGAGGTGCGAAACGCCTCGCCGCGCGGCTCGACCGTCTCGATGCGGATGTCGGCCTGGATGCGACCGGGCCGTGCCGTCATCACCACCACGCGCTGCGACAGATAGACGGATTCGAACACCGAATGGGTGACGAAGATGACGGTCTTGCCGAGGCTGCGCCACAGCGCGAGCAGATCGTTGTTGAGGCGGAAGCGCGTGATCTCGTCGAGCGCGGCGAACGGCTCATCCATCAGAAGGATATCCGGATCGGTGACGAGCGCGCGCGCCAGCGACACCCGCATCTTCATGCCGCCGGAGAGCTCGCGCGGAAAGGCATCGGCGAAATCGGCGAGCCCGACGCTGGCCAGCGCCGCGTCGGCACGCCCGCGCGCCTCGGCCTTCGGCACGCCGGCGAGCTTGAGCGGCAACCGCACATTCTCGCGCACGCTGGTCCAGGGCATCAAGGTCGGCTCCTGGAACACGAAGCCGATACCGTGCCCCGGCTGTACCACGCCCTCGTGACGGGCCACCCGCACGATGCCTGACGACGGCGCGCTGAGCTCCGCGATCAACCGCAACACCGTCGACTTGCCGCAACCGGACGGACCCAGCAGCGAGATGAACTCGCCCTTGCGGACAGTGAGGTCGAACGGGCCGAGCGCCATGACGCCGTTGTCATAGGTCTTCGTCACGCCGCGCAGGCTGACGGCGAGATGCGTCAGGCCGGCGTCGGCCGCGGACGAGGTTTTGCCTGATGACATCGAGCTTGCGCTACGGCTTGCTCGGGCGCAGCTCGACGCCGACGCCCTTGTTGACGAAGCGCAGCGTGTAGGATTTGCGGAAGTCGAGTTCGGGCTTCACGACGCCGGCCTTGACCATCTTGTTGAAGAAGGAGGTGTAGCGCTCGTCGCTCATCGCGCCGATGCCGTTCTTCAGGCTGTCGCCGGAATCGACGATGCCATGCTCCTTCATCTTGGCGACGGAATAGGCGAGCAGATCGTCGGTCATTTCCGGATTGAGCTTCTTGATCATGGCGTTGCCGGCGGAATTGTCGCGGTAGATGTAGTTGTACCAGCCGACCATGGAGGCATCGACGAAACGCTGAACGAGGTCGGGCTTCTTCTCGACGACGTCGCGGCGCGTCTCGATCAGGGTCGAATAGGTGTTGAAGCCGTAATCGGCCAGCAGCAGCACGTTGGGCTTGAAGCCGGCGGCCTTCTCCACCGCAAACGGCTCGGAGGTGACGTAGCCCTGCATCGCGCTCTTGGGGTTGGCGATGAAGGGCTGCGGGTTGAAATTATAGGGCCGGACGTTCTTCTCGCTAAAACCGTATTCGGACTTCAGCCACTGGAAATAGCTGCCCATGCCCTCCTTGGAGACGAACAGCGTCAGCGGCTTGAGATCCTCGATCTTGCTGACCTTGGCGTCCGGCTGCGTCAGCATCACCTGCGGATCCTTCTGGAAGATCGCGGCGATGGTCACGACGGGAACGTTGTTGGCGACCGCGTCGAACGACATCAGCGTGTTCGCGGCCATGAAGAAGTCGATCTTGCCGGCGATCAGCAGCATCCGGTTGTTCTCGTTCGGGCCGCCGGGAACGATGGTGACGTCGAGGCCGTATTTCTTGTAGGTGCCATCAGCGACGGCCTGGAAGAAGCCGCCATGCTCGGCCTCGGCGACCCAATTGGTGCCGAAGGTAACCTTGTCCAGCGTCTCCGCCCGCACCGGGACGCTCCAGACCAGCGCGGTCATCAGGCCCGCAGTTAGCGCTCTGCGCAGATGAGAGGGGGTCATAATGGCACTCCGTCGATCGCTTCTGCGCCAATCGCTTCTGGCTCATGTGAACGCAACGCGATAAAACCGCATGACGTCAGGGGACGCGAGCCGGCCGGGCCCGCATCCCCTGATACCCCAAATTACGTGACAAATTCGGGCAATGAAACCTCCAAAGAAAACTCAATGATGCCACCCCGCGACTGGGCCGGGATCCGCTGGGCCGATGCGCCCCCCGGGGCGACGTCGCGCTGGATCGCGGTGCTGCCGCTGGCGGCAACGGAGCAGCACGGCCCGCATCTGCCGCTCACCACCGACGTGCTGATCGCGGACGCCTATCTCGCACGCGTGCGCGAGCTTCTGCCCGACAACGTTCCGGCCAGTTTTCTTCCCGTCGAACCGGTCGGGATTTCCACCGAGCATATCGACTATCCGGGCACGCAGACGCTGCCGACTGAAACCGCGCTGAAGCGGTGGACCGGGATCGGCGAGGAGGTCGCGCGGCGCGGCGTGAAGAAGCTCGTCATCATCACCAGCCATGGTGGCAACAGCGCGGCCATGATGCTGGTGGCGCAGGATCTGCGCGCGCATCAAAAACTGTTCGTGGTGACGACGTCGTGGTCGCGGCTGTCGGGCGCCGACACATTGTTCCCGGCCGACGAAGTGCGCCACGGCATTCATGGCGGCGCGGTCGAGACCTCGATCATGCTGGCGCGCTATCCCGATCAGGTGCGTAAGGATGCCGTCGCCGATTTTCCCGCGAGCAGCATCGCACTGGAACGGCAGTACCGCTGGCTGTCGACGCAGCGGCCCGCGCCGTTCGCCTGGCAGGCGCAGGATCTCAACGCCAGCGGCGCCGTCGGCAATGCGACATTGGCCGTGGCGGCGAAGGGCGAGCAGCTCGTCGATCAGGGCGCCCGTGCTTTTTGCGAACTGCTGAGCGAGGTCGATAACTTCGACGTGAACAGGCTCGCCAAGGGGCCTCTCGGCTAGCCAACATCCTCTTGGAATCATTCACGAAAACTTCCCGCTCCGGGAGCGGATTTGCCGCATTCGAACCGGACGCAGGGAGCCTCCGTCAAACTGGGCACGCGGGCCACAACGGACCGCCTCAACCCCGGATGGAGTTTCCCATGTCGATCAAGACCAAGATTGCCGCTCTCGCTCTCGCGACCCTCGCCGTCACCGGCAGCATCGTGTCCACCACCTCCTCGGCCGAAGCCAAGCAGCCCGGTTGGGTCTGGGGTGTCGGTGCCGGCATCGCCACCGCCGCCGTCGTCGGCTCCGCGATCGCCGCCAACAACGACCCCTATTACTACGGCTATCACCGCTGCGGCTGGGTCGCCCAGTACAACGCTTTCGGCCAGTACGTTGGCCGCGTTCGTAGCTGCTACTGATCTGAGTACCTGAGGCCGATCTTACGTGGATCCTGCGTCCGACACGGGCGCCTCATCCACCCCGTGTCGTGCCCCGACCCCGCCCGGCTGTCCCCCCGGGCGGGGTCATTCGTTTTGGGCCGCGATTTGTTGCAGTCCCGTCACACAGAGGTGCGAACCATCATCTGCGGCAATCCGCATCAGTTGCTATTGCGAATTAATCGCAATAAGGTTCGCAACAAGCTCAGGGGCTTGGGAAGAACCCGTGTCGAACCGAGATCATCTCGGCCGATTGCGCGGGCACCAGTACCTGATGACAGGATCGCCGCGAATCGGCAGGGATATCGCAGCGGGTGGGCAACATTCGCGTTTTGGGGGCGTGCGTTTTGACGTTGAGAGGTCACCGTTACAGGTACTTGCGGACGGCCGCGGCGATTGCCTCGGGCGTACTGGCTTTTCCCGCGATGGGCCGCGCGGCCGATCTGCCGCTCAAAGCGCCGGCGCTGAAGGCGGTCTACGACTGGACCGGCCTCTATATCGGCGCGCATGCCGGCTTCACCCACGGCACATCCGCCGCGACGCTGACCGATCCAACGCTCGCAACCGACAACAACGTGTTCACCGGCGCGACCGGCGGCGTCCAGGCCGGCTACAATTGGCGCCTCAACTCGGGCCTCCTGCTCGGCGTCGAGGGCGACATCTCCTTTCCGAACTACATGCCTTCCAACCACGTCGTGTCGTCGACGGCGACCGCGCTGTCGGCCGCGGAGGAACGCTGGGACTATGTTGCGAGCCTGCGCGCGCGGCTCGGCTACGCCCAAGGCAATTGGCTGCTCTACGCCACCGGCGGCGCGGCTTTCACCGGCGAGCGCTTTCTCTCGACGCCGAACGGCGGCGTCGAGGAGAAGGTGCTGCACACGCGGTTCGGCTGGACCGCAGGCGGCGGCGTCGAATACGCCTTCGCGCCGCACTGGAGCGCGCGGCTCGAATATCTCTACAGCAAATTCGAGAACGCCAGCGTCACCTTCCCCTCCGGCGCGCAATATTCGTCGTCGATGGATTTTCACAGCCTGCGGATCGGCCTCAACCGCAAGATCGACTGGCCGGGCGTGCCGACCTACAACCCGAAATCCGACGTCACCGACACCGAATCCAACCGCTGGGAGATCCACGGCCAGTCGACCGCGCTTGGGCAGGGCTACCCCGCGTTCCACGCGCCCTACACCGGAACGAACAGCCTGCTTCCGTCGCCCGATTTTCAGCAGACCTGGAGCAATTCGCTCTATCTGAATGCGCGGCTGTGGGACGGCGGCGAGGTCTATTTCAATCCCGAGCTGCTGCAGGGTTTCGGCTTCAACAACACCACCGGTGCCGCGGGCTTCCCCAACGGCGAAGCGCAGAAGTCCGGCTTCCCCTATCCGCATTTCAACGCCTCGCGGCTGTTCGTGCGCCACACCTTCGGCTTCGGCGGCGAGCAGGAGGAGCTTGCCAGCGGCCAGCTTCAGCTCGCCAGCAAGGTCGATGTCTCGCGTCTGACCTTGCAGGTCGGCAAATTCTCCGTGGTCGACGTGTTCGACGGCAATTCCTACGCGCACGATCCGCGCAAGGATTTCATGAACTGGTCGATCTGGGCCTCCGGCGCCTTCGACTATGCCGCCGACAAGCTCGGCCTCGGCTATGGCGCGACCGCCGAATTGAACCAGAAGCAATGGGCGCTGCGCGCCGGCTACTTCCTGATCGGCGCAGAATCGAACTCCAGCAATTTCGACATGAACGTTGGTCGACGCGGCGAATATGTGATGGAGCTCGAGACGCGCTATTCGCTGTTCGGCCTGCCCGGCAAGCTGCGCACGCTCGGCTTCTTCAACAGCGCCCATTCCGGCAGCTACCGTGAGACACTGGATAATCCCGCGTTCGGGGTCGATATCAGCCAGACTCGTCGCGGCCGTATCAAATACGGCTACGCGCTCAACGTCGAACAGGCGATCACGGACGACATCGGCGTGTTCGGCCGCTGGAGCTGGAACGACGGCCGCAACGAGATCATGGCCTTCACCGACATCGATCGCAGCCTGTCCGGCGGCGTCTCGGTCAAGGGAGCGAGATGGGGCCGGCCCGACGACGTCGTCGCCATCGCCGGCGCCATCAATGCCCTCTCGCAGGACCATCGCGACTTCATTGCCGCCGGCGGGCTCGGCCCCCTCATCGGCGACGGCCAGCTCAACTACCGCCGCGAGCGCGTATTGGAGACCTACTACGCCTACGCGCTGAACAAGGCGCTGACCTTCACCGCCGACTACCAGCTCATCGTCAATCCCGCCTACAACGCCGACCGCGGACCGGTGTCGGTGTTCTCGGGACGGCTGCACGGCGAGTTCTGATCGGTAGCTCAGCGCCTTGAAATAAGGTGGTGGCCGTTCACCTCTCCCGCAGGCGGGAGAGGGAGTGCACCTTCGTTGTAGCAACCAACCCTGATCTCGCTACGCTCTACGCCGCGCGGATCGCGTCCAGGAACTTTCCGACCTCGACCTTGAGACGGCTGCTCTCGCCCGACAGCGATCTGGCCGATGCGAGAACGTTGGAGGAGGCCGATCCGGTCTGGCTCGCGCCGCGCTGCACGTCGACGATGCTGGCGGAGACCTGCTGGGTGCCGCGCGCGGCCTGCTGCACGTTGCGGGAAATCTCCCGCGTCGCTGCGCCCTGCTCCTCGACCGCCGCGGCGATTGCGGACGCAATCTCGGACATGCGGGAGATGGTGTCGCTGATCGACCTGATGGCGCCGACGGAGTCCTCCGTCGCGGTCTGGATTCCCGTGATCTGCTGGCTGATCTCGCCGGTGGCCTTGGCGGTCTGCTCGGCCAGCGCCTTGACCTCGGAGGCGACCACCGCAAAGCCGCGCCCGGCCTCGCCGGCGCGCGCCGCCTCGATGGTGGCGTTGAGAGCCAGGAGATTGGTCTGGCCTGCGATCTGGCTGATGAGCTCGACGACGTCGCCGATCCGCCCCGCGGCCTTGGCGAGCTCGCCGACGTAATCGTTGGTCCGCCCCGCCTGCTGCACCGCCTCGCCGGCGATGCGCGCGGAATCCTGCACCTGCCGGCTGATCTCGTCGACCGACGAGGCCATCTCCTCGGCCGCCGCGGCAACGGTCTGCACGTTGGTGGAGGCCTGCTCGGACGCCGCCGCGACGGTCGCGGTGACCCTTTCCGATTGATCGGCCGTGCTCGTCAGCGTTCCCGCGGACACTTCCAGCTCCGAGGAAGCCGATGACACCGTGTTGATCACGTCGCCGATCATGGCTTCGAAATCGCGCGCGATCTGGTCCATGCGCTGGCTGCGCCGGAGCTTCGCGTCGGCTTCGACCGCGGCCGCCTCGTCGGCCGCCTTCTTGGCGAGCAGTGAATCCTTGAAGTGCTGCAGCGAGCCCGCCACCTGGCCGATCTCGTCATTGCGGCCCGTCGCGGGAATCTCGACGTCGTGCTGTCCGGCGGCAAGCGTTCCAATGACGTCCGCGAGCCGGCTGAGCGGCGTCACCACGCGCCTGCGCAGCATCATGGTCACGCCACCGAGCGTCCCAAGCAGCGCCAGCACCACCACTCCTGCGAGCGCGAGCATCGCCAGCGCGCCATCGCGCGCGGCCGAGGCACGATCGGCCGCTTCGGCCAATGCGGCATCACGCACGCCGTAGAACATCTGGATGGCCGGCACGATGACCTTCGCCAGCTCGTCGGCGTTGCTGCTGTACTTGCCGTCACTTCGGGCTGCGGGAATCTCCTTGTCCACGGCAGCCGCAGCTTTTCCAAAATACGATTCCGTTGCCGCCTTCAGCGCGGTCGCGATGCGGGGGGGATTTCCGAGTTGGTCGATGCCGGCCTCGATGCGCTCGCGGTCGGCCTCCACGCGGCCTTGCATGCGATCCATCAGCGACAATTCGGTCGCCGTGAGCGGGCGGCTCGCGGACAGCGCCGGGGACAGCGTGGCGGCTCGGCTGCCGGCCGCAACACGCAGGTCCTGGGCCGTCCGCGCCAGGCTCAACAGCGCCGCGAGCGAGGAATCGGCGTTGATGACTTTCGCTTCGAGCCGGTTCAGGACCGGTTCGATGTTGCCGATGACGTCGGCAACACCAGGCAGGAAGCCCTTGATCACAGCACCATCGCGCGCCGCCAGGGGGGCGCTCATCGCCCGGTCTGCGGCCGTGGTGACCTCCTTCAGCCGCCGTGCGGCACGGTCGAGATTCTCGACAATCGCTCCGCCGTCATCCAGCACCAGGATGGCGCGCCTTGCAGCCTCGAAGCCGGCCTCGGCGGCCTTCGCGGCCTTCCCGGCCGCTTCGATCTGGGCTGGCGTCGCCGCGGCTTCCTGGAAGATCGGACCGATATAGGGGGCGCGAAGGCCGGCGACGTGCTGGCTGACCATCAGGGTCGCGCCAAAGGCATCGACGGTCTTGATCGCGTCCGAGCGGTTCGTGAAGATGCGCGTCTGGGGTATCAGCACCTCGGCGCCGAGGATGACTGCGAAAACCGTCACCGTCAGCATCGACAGCGCGAAAAGTTTCCCGATGCGCATCTTGGGTCCCCCGAATAGATTTCTGCAATGTCGAAAACTAGCCGGCGGCCACTAAGAGCCCGTTAAACAACGGCGCTCCCGTAGTTCCACGGGTGCTGCGTCCGAACGCCAGCGGCCGCGAGGTTCCCTCGGGGTGGCAAATGCGGCAAAATTGCCGGCATTTCCTCGTCGAATACCTATATCAAGGCAGGTGCCATTCATCCGGCCACACTCCCTTACCTCGGAACGTCAATGCTCTCGGTCGAACTCGTCATCGTCGTCGTCCTGATCGTCATCAACGGCCTCTTGTCCATGTCGGAGCTGGCCGTGGTCTCGTCCCGCCCGGCCCGGTTGTCGCTGCTCGCCGCCAAGGGCGTGCGCGGCGCGGAGCGGGCGCTGACGCTGGCCGCCGATCCCGGCAAGTTCCTCTCCACGGTGCAGATCGGCATCACGCTGGTCGGCGTGCTCTCCGGTGCGTTCTCCGGCGCGACCCTCGGGCAGCGGCTGACGCTGTGGCTGCTCGAACTCGGCCTGTCCGCGGGAATTGCCGACATCGTCGGCGTCGGCATCGTCGTCACGCTGATCACCTACGCCACCCTGATCGTCGGCGAGCTGGTGCCGAAGCAGGTGGCGCTGCGCGACCCCGAAAGCATCGCGGTCAGGGTCGCGCCCGCCATGCATGTGCTTGCGAAGGTCTCGCTGCCGCTGGTCTTCCTGCTCGATCTCTCGGGCAAGCTGATCCTCACTCTGCTCGGCCGCGGCGGCAAGGCCGAGGAGAAGGTCTCCGAGGACGAGATCCATCACCTCGTCAGCGAGGCCGAAAGCGCAGGCGTGCTCGAGCCCGGTGAGAAGGAGATGATCGCCGGCGTGATGCGGCTCGGTGACCGGCCGGTCGGCGCGGTGATGACGCCGCGCACGGACGTCGACGAGATCGACCTCAACGACGATCCCGCCGTCATCCAGGAGATCATCGCCAAGAGCCCGCATTCGCGCTTTCCCGTCTCCGACGGCGACCGCGACAAGCCGATCGGCGTGCTCCAGGCCAAGGATCTGCTGGTTGCCTATATGAACGAACGGACGCCGGACCTGCGTGCGCTCGTGCGCGAGGCGCCCGGCATCCCGGCGTCGGCAGACGCGCGCGACGTGGTGACCATCCTCAGAGCTGCGCCGGTTCACGTCGGTTTCGTCTACGACGAATACGGCGGCTTCGAAGGCATGGTGACGGCCGCCGACATCCTCGAATCGATCGTCGGCGCCTTCCATTCGGAGGAGGGACCGCCGGAGCCGGCCTTCGTCAGGCGTGCCGACGACTCGCTGCTGATCGCCGGCTGGATGCCGGTCGACGAATTCGGCGAACTGCTCGGCGTCGAATTGCCGGCGCACCGCTACAACACGGTGGCGGGCCTGGTGCTGCAACAGTTCAACGCGCTGCCCGACACCGGCGATGCCTTCGACTTCGGCGGCTGGCACATCGAGGTGGTCGATCTCGACGGGCGGCGGATCGACAAGATTCTGGCGAGCCGGTTGAGTGAGGTCGAGACGGGGTAGTTCGAGCGCGCTTATGCGAGCGCCAACTCCATCCTCACCCGAACTTCACGCCGATCCGCTTCTCCTTGCGCCAGACCACTCTGCAGGCGAGATGCGTTCCGTCAGCCTGGACGAACAGGGTGAAATGGTCGGGGATGCCGACCGGGCTGGTGACGTCGAGCGCGGCGCCGGTGTCGGAGAGGTTGCGGACGGTGCAGTCGATCGCGCCGCCGCCGAACTCGATCGTTCCGGCCTTCAGCACGCGATGTCTCGCCTTGTCGCGCCGCTCGTCCATGGGCACAATCTACACCCAAAGTTGAACAAAACCTTAAATGCCAGCTCCGCTCGGTGCCGCCACGGGCCAAGCGACGCCTTACAGCGCCGGCTGGAACGTCTCCGCCTGCGCCATCCGCCAGGCGTCGCGGAAGCGCGGGTCGTCCGTGCCGTCGAGCAGCTCGCCCGGACGCAGCACCGGATAGAGCTGCGCGAAGGATTTCACATCGGTCGTCGAGGTGCGCTGGGTGAAGTGAATCGGGCGCAGCTGCTGCGGATGCTCGAGGCCCGCCGCGGCGATCAGCTCGGTCAGCGAATGCAGCGTCGCGTGATGATAATTGTGCACGCGGTCGAGCTTGAGCGGCACGTAAAGCGCACGCGCGCGCGTCGGGTCCTGCGTGGCCACCCCGGTCGGACAGCGGTCGGTGTGGCAGCTCAGCGACTGGATGCAGCCGAGCGAGAACATGAAGCCGCGCGCCGAGTTGCAATAGTCCGCGCCGATCGCCATCGCGCGCGCCATATCGAAGGCGGTGGCGATCTTGCCGGACGCACCGATCTTGATGCGGTCGCGCGCATTGATGCCGATCAGCGCGTTGTGGACGAAATTGACTCCCTCCCGCATCGGCATGCCCAGATGGTCCATGAACTCCAGCGGCGCCGCGCCGGTGCCGCCTTCGTTGCCGTCGACCACGATGAAATCCGGATAGATGCCGGTCTGGAGCATCGCCTTGCAGATCGCCAGGAATTCCCAGGGATGGCCGATGCACAGCTTGAATCCGGCCGGCTTGCCGCCGGACAGGCGCCGCATCTCGGCGATGAACTGCATCATGCCAACAGGCGTCGAGAACGCGCGGTGCGAGGCCGGCGAGATGCAGTCCTCGCCCATCGCGACGCCGCGGATCTTGGAGATCTCCTCCGAGACCTTTGCCGCGGGCAGCACGCCGCCATGACCGGGCTTGGCGCCCTGGCTGACCTTGAGCTCGACCATCTTGATCTGGTCGTCGCCGGCGACGCGCGCGAACGCCTCGGGATCGAAGCTGCCGTCGAGATGACGGCAGCCGAAATAGCCGGAGCCGATCTCCCAGATGATGTCGCCGCCCATCTCGCGGTGATAGGGGCTGACGCCGCCCTCGCCGGTGTCGTGCGCGAAGCCGCCCTTCCTGGCACCCGCATTGAGCGCGCGCACTGCGTTGGGGCTGAGCGCGCCAAAGCTCATCGCGGAAATGTTGAACACCGAGGCCGAATAGGGCTCCTTGCAGTCGGGACCACCAATGCTGATGCGGAACTTCTCCGCGGCATGCGCCTTCGGCGACACCGAGTGGTGCATCCACTCGTAGCCCTGGCGGTAGACGTCCTCCTGGGTGCCGAACGGACGCTTGTCGAGTTCCATCTTGGCGCGCTGATACACCACCGCGCGGGTGTCGCGCGAGAACGGCATGCCGTCCTTCTCGCTCTCGAAGAAATACTGCCGCATCTCGGGGCGTATCTCTTCGAGCAGGAAGCGGATATGCGCCGAAATCGGATAGTTGCGCAGCACCGCGTGGCTCTTCTGCAGGAGATCGCGGACGCCGAGCAGCGTCAGCGCGCCGAAGATCAGGATCGGCACCAGCAGGATGTCGAAGATCTTGCGGTCGGCGATGCCGATGCCGATCAGGAGCGCGGTGACGACCGCGCAGATCGTCAGGACGATGAAGCGCGGCGAGAATGGCAGCAGCAGGGTTTCCATGATCCCCTCCTCCGCCAGCGGCAGGCGCTTATGGGCGGAGTGTTGGGAGGAGTTCTGCGTCTTGGTGTCGTCGGCCACGATTCCCATCCTCTCGCCAGCATGAGGCGGTACGATACGCCCTTGCCTGTCATACGGATATGACGCGGCCCTTGTTTCAGGCTAGCGAATTCGGCCGAGATAAATCAATCAGCCCGATGGGCGGGTTTTGCAGTGCAGCAGAGGGGCGGCTGGGAAGAAGGGGCGGCGGCCACAGGGGCCTTGAATGGGCAGCGTGGGCCACATTGCATTCCACAAGTTAAACTGTCGTCCCGGGCAAGCGTAAGCGCAGACCCGGGACCCATAACCACAGGATTTCGTGGTGAGAGAAGACTGTCACTCCGACCCTTCGCATAACCACGGCCTGTGGCTATGGGTCCCGGATCAGCGCTCCGCTTCGCTGCGCTTGTCCGGGACGACGAGTTGAGTGTGGCGCGCGATTGCGCCGCTTCTTCAAAAGAGCCTACCGCTCGACGAACGCCTTCTCGATCACGAAATGGCCGGGCTTGTTGCCGCTGCCCTCGATGAAGTCGCGGCCTTCGAACATCACCTTCAGCTCTTCCAGCATGCCCGGGCTGCCGCACATCATGATGCGGTCGGTGGCGATGTCGAGGGGCGACTGTCCGATGTCGTTGAAGATCTGCTCGGAGCTGATGAGGTCGGTGATACGGCCGCGGTTGCGGAAGGGTTCGCGGGTCACGGTCGGGTAGTAGATCAGCTTGTCCGCGAGCAGCTCGCCGAACAGCTCGTCCTCGCGCAAGGAAGCGACCAGCTTCTCGCCATAGGCGAGCTCGGAGACCTGGCGGCAGCCGTGCACCAGCACGATGGACTCGAACTGGTCATAGACCTCGGGGTCCTTGATCAGGCTCGCGAACGGCGCGAGGCCCGTTCCGGTCGAGAGCAGCATCAGCCGCTTGCCGGGAAGCAGGTTATCGGTGATCAGGGTGCCGGTCGCCTTGCGGCCGACCAGGATGGTGTCGCCTTCCTTGATCTTCTGCAGGCGCGAGGTCAGCGGGCCGTCCTGCACCTTGATCGAGAAGAACTCGAGCTCTTCCTCGTGGTTGGCGCTCGCCATGCTGTAGGCGCGCAGCAGCGGACGGCCGTCGATCTCAAGGCCGATCATCGCGAACTGGCCGTTCTGGAAACGGAAGCCGGTATCGCGCGTGGCGCGGAAGCTGAACAGCGTGTCGGTCCAGTGCTGGACGGAAAGAACCTTCTCTCGGTAAAACGCGCTCATGATTTTCGATATTCCGAATAATTGCGGTTTTAGGGCAAAAGCGTTGCCCGGCCCTGAAACGGGGCGGACACCATTGCCATGGCGGAGGATTTCGCGTGTGTGATCTACGCCATTGAGACCAATAATCAACCTCGTTCCGGATGCAATTGATGCCGATCAAACCGGCATTTGCGGCGGAATTGGCCATATTGTTAACGAATCTGCTGCCGGGCGCGCGCGGCGGGCAATTTCTTTTCCCTGCAGCGTTAGAATGCAGCACTTAATTTCCGTCGCGCTCGCGAGAATTTCATTAAGAATAGCTCTGACTTTCACCCTGGTTCGGCGCCGTTTCCCGCATTTTTGCGGCTTTTGGCGTCAGGAACGTCTGAAACGCGACAGAAACACATGGCGGCAAGCGACGAGCGAATCTTCGTCCAGGCGATCAGGCGCTATTGCGCGGGGCATGGCATCGCCGTCGATGTCCGCGCCGACGGCTGGCTGATCGCGATGCGCCGGGGCGATGAGCGGCGCTTCGCCTTCGGCTACGACATCGGCCTCAACAGCGCCATCGCCCATCGCCTCGCCAACGACAAATCGGCGACATCAGAGGCGCTGGCGCTAGAGCGAGTGCCGTGCGTTCCGCATCACCTCTTCCTCAATCCGAAGCTGGGCAGGAACGTTGTTGGCCTCGGCTGGCGAGAGGCCATGCTTGGGCTGCTCCGGGATCATCCGCAAGGCGTGGTGGTGAAGCCGAACGAGGGGACATCGGGGCGATCGGTGTTCAAGGTGACGACGGAGGCGGAACTCGACCACGCAGCCAGCGAGGTTTTCTCGATGAGCGCCGGGCTCGTGATCTCGCCCTATGTCGCGATCGAGGACGAGGTCCGTGTGGTGCTGCTCGATGAGGCGCCCCTCGTCGTCTACAGCAAGCAGCGCGGCACGGATTGGCGACATAATCTCGATGCCGGCGCGAAGCCGGTATTGCTGGAGGACGGCGAGGTTCGAACGGCCTGCGTGAAGCTGGCAATCGATGCCGCGCGCGCCATCGGCATCACCTTCGCGTCGATCGACGTGGTGTGCGTTGACGGTGATTGGCGCGTGCTCGAGATCAATTCCGGCGTGATGATGGAGGCGCTGGGCAAGCTGTATCCGGCGCTGGTGCAGGCGACGTATGATGCGGCGCTGGATCGGGTGTTCGATCGAGTGCACAGCGAACGATGACCCATCACCGTCACCTCCAGCGCAACGGCAAGGCCGTTGCGCTGGAGGTGGCAGCTTCTTCAGCGGCCCTCGAAGGGCGACGGCCCGGCTGCCAGCTCGGCCGTTCATCCTTCGAGGCTTGCTCGGCGGTGCGCTTGCACCGCCGAGCGCGCGCCTCAGGATGACGGAGAGAGAGAGAGAGAGAGAGCGAACCGCCGTCTAATTATTCGCGCTCGCTGAATCGTCCATCGCCTTGAACGCCTCTTCCAACTGCAGCGAGATCGGCACGTTCAGGCGTTCGCCGGTGGGAAGCCTTGCGGTGAACCATTTGTTGTAGAGCGGGACGAGGTCGCGGTTGGAGCCGAGCTTGCGGAAGGTGCGCTCGACCAATGCGGCGAGTTGCGGTTCGCCCTTCCTGAACATGATGCCGTAGGGGTCGTAGGACAGATAATCGCCGGTGACGCGGAACTTGTCCTGCGCCTTGTGGCGCGCGATCAGGCCGAAGAGCAGGATGTCATCGGTTGCGAAGGCATCGGCCTTGCCATCGGCGAGCATCTGGTAGGATTGCTCGTGATCGGCGCCGACGGCGATGTTCAATCCCAACGAAAATTTCTTGTCCGCGGCCTGGATCGCCTGCTCGTTGGTGGTGCCCTTCGTCACCACGATGGTCTTGCCCTTCAGATCGGTGAGCGACTGCGCGCTGGATGTCTTCGGCACCATCAGCTTAGTGCCGGCGACGAACATCAGCGGCGAGAACGCGACGCGCTTGCCGCGCTCCGCATTGGCGGTGGTCGAGCCGCATTCCAGGTCGATCTTGTTCTGGAGCACGGCGTCGATGCGGTCGTCCGAGGTGACCTTGACGTAGTCGATCTTCAGATTGGGATCGTCGACCTCGACGCCGATCTCCTCGACGATGGCCTCGCAGAGCTCGAGGCTGTAGCCGATCGGACGGCCCGACTGGTCGAGGAAGGAGAACGGCGGCGAGCTCTCGCGATAGCCGAGCCGCACCGCGTGCGCCTTCTTGATGGCCGACAGCGTCGGGCTGAGCCCTTCGCCGCCGGTCTGCGCGGATGCCGAGGTCGCGAACAAGGACGTCGCGAGCAACGATGCTGCGAGCAACAACCCGCCTGAGGTCAGTGACCTCGCCAGTGTCTGGCCCATGGTTCGCTCCTACCCATGGCCGGCCATCGCGGGCACTTCGCCCGGCACCATGTCCTCGGGCACGACGTCGCCGGGTCCGAGCTCGTGCTCGGGCCCGAGCTCGCCTTCCCATTTGGCCACGACCGAGGTCGCGAGCGTGTTGCCGATCACGTTGGTGGCGCTGCGGCCCATGTCCAGGAAGGTGTCGATGCCCATGATCATCAAGAGGCCCGCCTCGGGGATGTTGAACTGCGCCAGCGTCGAGGCGATCACCACCAGCGAGGCGCGCGGCACGCCGGCGACGCCCTTCGAGGTGATCATCAGCGTCGCCAGCATCGCAAGCTGGGTGCCGAGCGGCATGTCGATGTGGTAGCTCTGCGCGATGAAGACACTGGCGAAGGTGCAGTACATCATCGTGCCGTCGAGATTGAAGGAATAGCCCAGCGGCAGCACGAAGCTCGAGATCCGCGACGAGGCGCCGAACCGGTTGAGCCCCTCCAGCGTCTTCGGGTAGGCCGCCTCCGAGCTCGCGGTCGAGAACGCGATCATCAGAGGCTCGCGGATCAGCTTCAACAGATGGCTGTATCGCGGCCCGATCACGATGAAGCCGACGATGATCAGGATGCTCCACAGGATCATCAGCGAGAGATAGAAGCCGCCCATGAAGACGACGAGCTTCCAGAGCACCAGCAGGCCGTTCTTCGCCACCGTCGCGGTGATGGCGGCCCACACCGCGAGCGGCGCAAACAGCATCACGTAGCTCGTCACCTTCAGCATGATGTGGCCGATGTCGTCGATCAGCGCCAGGATCGGCTTGGAGCGCTCGGGCATCGCGCCCATCGCCACGGAGAAGAACACCGCGAAGATCACGATCTGCAGGATCTCGTTCTGCGCCATCGCGTCCGCGATCGAGGTCGGGATCAGATGGGTCAGGAATTTCTCGATCGAGAAGGCCGAGACCGGCAGGCCGGTCGATTGGCCCGCCGCGGGCAGCGTGCCGGGGAAATTCGCGCCGGGCTGCAGCAGATTGACCATGATGAGTCCCAGCAGCAGCGACACGAAGGAGGCGCTGACGAACCAGCCCATGGTCTTGGCGAAGATGCGGCCGAGCTTGGAGCCCGAGCCCATATGCGCGATGCCGCCGACCAGGGTCGCGAACACCAAGGGCGCGATGATCATCTTGATCAGGCGCAGGAACATCATGGCGATCAGGTTGATGGAGGAGGCCCAGTCGGCGCGTGTGTCGGGCAGGAAGTTGTAGATTGCCGACCCCATGATGATGCCGAGCACCATCGCGGCCAGAATGTATTGCGTGAACCTGTTCGCCATCGCTTACCCCCACGTACACCGGCGCTTCATGATGTCGCAGATATCACAGCGACGCAACACGCTTTGCGTGTGATCGCGTTGTCAGGATGTTCCCGTTGTGAAATGGAACGCCGCGATCTAGCCTTCATGCAGCGCACAACGCATGCGGCCTGCACGTTTTGCTTGCGGCGGCTGCATCAATAATCGTCAAGACGATCAAAAAGGGAAACGCCATGAGCGGCAACATCAATCGCCAGATTCTGCTGGTCGAAAAACCCAGCGGCAAGCTCGGCCCCGAGCATTTCAAGATGGTGGAGAGCACAGTGCCGGAGCCGAAGGACGGCGAAGCCCTGCTGCGCGTGCGATACATCTCGCTCGACGCCGCCAACCGCGCCTGGATGCACGGCGCGACCTATCGCTCCGCGGTCGAGGCCAACAGCGTGATGGCCGGCGGAGCCATCGCCGAGGTCGTCAGCTCGAAAGCCGAGGGGCTTGCGGCGGGCGACATCGTGTTCGGCGACACCGGCTGGCAGGAGTTTGCCGCGGTGCCCGCAAAGCATCTCACCAAGATGCCGAAGCTCGAGCCGATGACGCATCTGCTCAGCGTGTTCGGCATCGCCGGCCTCACCGCCTATTTCGGCCTGCTGGAGGTCGGCAAGCCGAAAGACGGAGAGACGGTCGTGGTCTCGGCGGCCGCAGGCTCGGTCGGCTCGATCGTCGGGCAGATCGCCAAGATCAAGGGATGCCGCGTGATCGGCATCGCCGGCGGCGCGGACAAGTGCAACTGGCTGACCTCCGAGCTCGGCTTCGATGCGGCCGTGGACTACAAGGACGGCGCCGTGTTCAAGGCGCTGCGGGCAGCCGCTCCGAAAGGCATCGACGTTTATTTCGACAATGTCGGCGGCGACATTCTGGAAGCCTGCCTGCCACAGATGAACAATTACGGCCGCATCGCCTGCTGCGGCGCGATCTCGCAATATGATGGCGCGCCCTCCGCGCACGGCCCGCGCGGCGTGCCGGGGCTGATCGTGGTGAAGCGGCTCGTCATGCAGGGCTTCATCGTGATGGATTACATGAAGGACAGCCCGCGCGCGCTCGCCGATCTCCAGGCCTGGGTCAAATCCGGCAGACTGAAGGTGCAGGAGGACATCATCGAGGGCCTTGCGAACACGCCGAAGGCGCTGATCGGATTGCTTGCGGGCGAGAACCGCGGCAAGCGGATGGTCAAGCTCTAGCGACGTATTGTTTGAGCATGATCTTTTCGGAAAACCGCTGCACACTTTTCCGGATCATGCTCTAGTTACGTCGCAATTGCGCCGGCAATATTGACTTGCGGTAGAAACAGAAGCGGCCAAAGATGCCGCTTCGCGCGCCACCGCTCGCGACGATTGTTTGCATCACTTTTGATAAAGCTTCGGCGTTACCGACAGGGCAGGAATTCACTCAAATGTTCAACACGTTGAAACATGCATCAACGCGCGCCGCGTTGCTGGCGGCCACGCTCTTCGCAACTGCAACAGGCGCATTCGCGCAAGCGCCGACCGAGGCTCAGAAGAGCGCCATCCGGTCCGCATGCCGCTCGGACTTCATGGCACATTGCGCAAGCGTCACGCCCGGCGGCGTGGAGGCTTATCAATGCCTGAAGAAGAACATGTCGAGCCTGTCATCGGGATGCCAGACCGCTGTTCGCGCGGTCGAGCCTGCTGCGGCTCCGAAGACCGAAGCCGCTCCCGCCGCGCCGAAGACCGAGGCGGCTCCTGCCGCGCCGAAGGCTGAATCCGCGCCCGCTGCAAAGCCCGCCGCCGCACCGGCGCCGAAGGCGGCTGCGGCGAAGCAACCGAGCAGCGCGGAGATTGCGGCGGTCAAGAGTGCGTGCCGCGCCGATTATCCCAAAGTGTGCGCCAGCGTGCCGCCGGGCGGCGCGGCGGCACTCGAATGCCTGGAGAAGAACAAGGCCAGGGTTTCACCGGCCTGCGAGAAGGCCGTCAGCGCTGCAGCCGGGGGCGGCGCGGCAGCAACGGCGGCACCCGCGGGCGCAGCGCCTGCGGCGGCAGCTGCACCGGCGGCCGCGCCAGCCGTGATCGTCCTGCGACCGCTATTGCCGCGCGAGGAGTTGTTCATCGCGCGCTCGGCCTGCGGCGCCGATATCCGCACGGTCTGTGCCGGCGTGGCGCCCGGCGGCGGCCGCATCATACAATGCCTTTCCAACAGGGCGGCATCGCTCTCGCCGGCCTGCAGGGACGTGCTCGCGCCCTTCGCCGCGAGATGATGCAGCGCACGCGCGAAGGCGCGCGACAATGACGTAGGGCGTGCGCATGAATTTCCCGCACGCCTGCAACGACAAAGCTTTTGCAGATATCCGATTTCGATCACGACAAGACCGGGAGGACAACATGCGTTCATTGCTGCTGGTTGCTTCTGCGCTCCTCGCCTTCGGAGCGACGATGACGTTCGAGGCCACTGACGCCAATGCGGTGGTGTGCGCCCGCGGGGTCTATCGCGCCGGCTGCGCCGGGCCGAACGCCGCCGTCGTGGTCCGCAAGCCGGTTCCGGTCGTGCGCTGCACCCGGGTGCTGGTGAACGGGGTTTACGTGAAGCGCTGCGTCTGACGGTGCGGATGGCCAAGCCGGCGCGGTTTGGCTATGATTCGGACCTGACGGTTTCGGACGCGCGTAGAACGTGTGTCCGAAGATGCGCTTCGGCGCGCCTGCGCTTGGCCGATAATTCTGCTGGCGCGGGACACCGGAGCACATTAGTCTATCCCTAGATAGTAAGTATACTGTCAATTAGGGAGGCAGACGTTGCAGATCGCCGTGATTGGCGGAGGGCCCGGTGGGCTCTACTTCGCCTATCTCTGGAAGAAGCGTCACCCCGAGGATCAGGTCGACCTGTTCGAACAGAACCCGGCCGACGCGACCTGGGGCTTTGGCGTCGTGTTCTCCGACCAGGCGCTGGAATTCCTGCGCGCCGACGACCCCGAGACGGTCGACGCGATCGGGCCGCACATGGAGAGCTGGGAGAACATCACGCTGAACCTCGGCGGCGACAGCGTCGCCATCGACGGGGTCGGCTTCTCCTCGATCGGGCGGCTCGAGCTGCTGCGATTCCTGCAGCAGCGCGCACTCGACGTTGGCGTCACGCCGCGCTTCGATACGCCGATTCATGCCATCGACCAGCTCAATGGCCACGATCTGATCGTTGCCGCCGACGGCCTGAACTCGCTGGTGCGCCGCGCCTTCGAAGGCGATTTCGGCACCTCGCTGTCCTACTCCTCCAACAAGTTCGTCTGGTACGGCACCTCGAAGCGCTTCGACACGCTGTCGCAGACCTTCGTCAAGACCGATCGCGGCGCCTTCAACGCCCATCACTACCGCTACTCGCCGGCCATGAGCACCTTCCTGGTCGAATGCGATCACGCGACCTGGCAGGCCTATGGCTTCGCCTACAAGGACGTCGAGCAGTCCAAAGGCGTCTGCGAAGAGGTGTTCGCGGACACGCTCGGCGGCCATTGCCTGGTCTCCAACAAATCGGTCTGGCGCAACTTCCCCTGGGTCTGGAACGAGCACTGGTCGTTCAAGAACATGGTGCTGATCGGCGATGCCCTGCATTCAGCGCACTTCTCGATCGGCTCGGGCACGCGGCTTGCGATCGAGGATGCCATTGCGCTTGTCAAGGCGCTGGAATCGGATGCGCATCTTGCGACCGCCCTGCACCGCTATCAGGCCGCGCGAAAGCCCGTGGTGCAGAAGCTCGTCAACGCCGCGCGCACCAGCGCCTTCTGGTACGAGCATTTTGCCCAGCACATGCAGCAGGACCTGATGGACTTTGCCTATAGCTACATCACCCGCTCCGGCCGCATCGACGATGCACGCCTGCGCCATATGTCGCCGGCCTTCATGGCGCGTTACGAGGCTGCCAAGAACGGCGGGGACGAGGCATGAGCAACGAGATTTTCGACCAGGTGCCCGCCGACAGCGAGGGGGCGCGCGAGATCGGCTTTGCCGTTCCTGAAATCTACAACGCCAGCCGCGTGCTGTTCGACAATCTCGCCAAGGGGCGCGGCGACAGGGTCGCCCTCATGGGTCCGGCAGGCACGCGGACCTATTCGGAGCTCTGCGACGAGGCCTGCCGCTGGGGCAGCGGTTTTGCCTCGCTCGGTCTGAAGCGCGGCGACCGCGTGCTCTTGTTTCTCGACGATACCCCGGCCTACCCGGCCGCGTTCTTCGGCGCGGTGCGCGCCGGCTTCGTGCCGCTCCTGATCAACACGCTGACGCCGCCGGATTTGCTGCAATTCTACCTCGCCGATTCCGGCGCCAGCGTCGCGGTCGCGGAGTCGGAGTTCTGTGCGCGCTTCAACGTTGAAGCCTGCAAGGACACTGGTCTGCGCACGCTCATCGTCGTCAATGGCGAGGTACGCAACCACGCCGCGCCGAGCGCGGTCGTGGCTGACGGCTGGCTGGCGCAATTTTCGACGGAGTTGGCGGAAGCCTCGACGCATCGCGACGAGATGGCGTTCTGGATGTACTCGTCCGGCTCGACCGGCCGGCCCAAGGGCATCGTGCATCTCCAGCACGACATGGCCTATAGCGAGCTCGCCTTTGCGCAGAACGTGCTGAAGCTGACGCCTGACGACATCTGCTTCTCGGTGCCGAAGATCTTCTTCGCCTACGGCTTCGGCAACTCCGTCACCTTCCCGTTCTCGGCGGGCGCGGCAACGCTGCTGCTGCCGGGCCAGCCGAAGCCGGCCACGATCTTCGCGGCGATCGAGCAGTACAAGCCGACGGTCTTCTTCGGCCTGCCGACGCTCTACACGTCCCTGACCAAGGCCGAAGGCGCGCAACAGACCAACTTCTCGTCGCTGCGCATGTCGCTCTCCGCGGCCGAAGTGCTCTCGGCCGAAGTCTTCAACGGCTGGAAGACGCTCACGGGCCTTGAGATCGTCGAAGGCCTCGGCTCGACCGAGGTGCTGCACATCTATCTCTCCAACCGCCCCGAGCAGAAGAAGCTCGGCGCCGCCGGCTTGCGCGTGCCCGGCTACGAGGTCGCGCTGCGCGACAAGGACGGACGCGACGTCGCCGACAACGAGGAAGGCATTTTGTGGGTGCGCGGCGATTCCAATACGCCGCTGTACTGGAACCGGCCGGACAAATCCGCCGAGACGATTCGGCAGGGCGGCTGGATCTACACCGGCGACCGCTTCGTTAGGGATGCGGACGGCTTCCACTTCTTCCGCGGCCGCGCCGACGATCTCATCAAGATCTCGGGACAGTGGGTCTACCCGCTCGAGGTCGAGCTGTGCCTCGCCAACCATCCCGACATCCGCGAATGCGCGGTGTTCGCCGCCGAGCTGCCGGACCGCCGCATGACGCTGAAGGCCGTGGTGGTGATGAACAGTCGTACGGCCGATCAGCGTGACGCGACGCGGCGGCTGCAGGACTATGTGAAGGGCAAGCTGCTTCCTTACAAATATCCGCGCGAGGTGATCTTCACCGACGAGCTGCCGAAGACGGGGACGGGGAAGATCGACCGGCAGGCGTTGCTCAGGATGTGAGGCACAGCTGCAGCCACATTCTCGGTGTCGTCCCCGCGAACGCGGGGACCCATAACCACAGGGAATGGTGATGGGGCGAGCTGGCAACTCCGAGTCTTCGCCAAATTGCTCCCTGGGGTTATGGGTCCCGGGTCAGCGCTCCGCTTCGCTGCGCTTGTCCGGGACGACGGCGGAGTTCTCGGAACGACCTCAACACCCTCACCCCGCCTTCCCCAGATGCTCCAGCGCATCCTCGGCGCGCAGCGGCACGCGCGAGGCCTCGTTGTTGAGATCGACGAGCTGCACCAGGAGCCCCATCAGCTGCTTGCGGTCGGCGGGCTTGAGCGGCTCCAGCATCCGCGCCTGGGCGCGTTCGACGGCGGGAATGATCTCGCGCAGGATCGCCGCGCCCGATTTGGTCAGATGGAGCAGCTTGATCCGCTTGTCCTCGGGGGCCGGCCTGCGCTCGACATAGTCCTTGGCCTGCAGACGCTCGATCACGCTGCCGAGCGTGGAGCGGTCGAAGGCGATCACCGCCGACAGCCGCGTCGCGTCAATGCCGGGATGGGTGTGGATCGCGATCAGCGCCGCATATTGCACCGGGGTGAGGTCGAACGCCTTGCACTCCTCCATGAAAATCGAGACCGCGATCTGCTGCATGCGCCGGAACAGATACCCCGGCGCGGCATAAACCGCGTCGATCGTGATCGGAGGGGGAGGCTTACTCGGCATCGGGCTGCTTCTCCGGTGCGGCATTGGCGAACGCGGGGAGCGCTTTTGCGGCCGCCTCTGCCGCGAGCAGGCGCGGATAGGCCGAGACATCGACGCCGAAACGGCGGGCGTTGGCGAGCTGCGGCACCAGGCAGAGATCGGCGAGCGTCGGCGCATCGCCGAAGCAGAACGGCCCGGGCTTGTCCCGGATCAGCGTCTCGCAGGCCGACAGCCCCTCGCGGTTGACCCACGCCGCCCAGTCCTGGACCTTCTCCTCGGGCAGGCCGAGCTCGCGCAGCCGCGCCAGCACCTTCAAATTCTGCACCGGATGGGTGTCACAGGCGATCGCCAGCGCGAACGCCCTCACCTTGGCGCGCCGCAGCGGATCCTTCGGCAGCAGCGGCGGATTGGGGTGGGTCTCGTCGAGCCATTCGATGATCGCGACCGATTGGGTCAGCACTGCCCCCGCATCATCCTCCAGCGCCGGCACGAGCCCCTGCGGGTTGATGGCAAGATAAGCGGGCGCGCATTGCTCGCCTTTGCGTAAGTGATGCGGGAGATGCGCAGCCTTGAGGCCCTTCAGGTTCAGCGCGATCCGTACCCGATAGGCGGCGCTGGAGCGGAAATAGCCGTGCAGCTTCATTGGGACCCTCCCTTATATTCTTTTGTCATTCCGGGGCTCGCGAAGCGAGAGCCCGGAATCCATACCCCGATCGTGGTTATGGATTCCGGGCTCGACGCTAGCGCGTCGCCCCGGAATGACGACAACCTTGTATGCCGTCCGTCACATTGACGCTACCTAGATCGTCAGTATACTGTCAATCAACAAAACGAACGAGAGCGCCGCCATGGAAGCCGTGACCAAGACGCCGGAACGCGAGGCGTTCTACAAGAAGATCGACGGCGAAAACCTCACCGCGCTGTGGACGGTGATGAGCGATCTGATCACGCCGGAGCCGAAGAGCGCCTGCCGGCCGCACCTCTGGAAATTCGACGTCATCCGCGACTACATGACGGAGGCCGGCAAGCTGATTACCGCCAAGGAAGCCGAGCGGCGCGTGCTGGTGCTGGAGAACCCCGGCCTGCGCGGGCAGTCCAAGATCACGACCTCGCTGTATGCCGGGGTGCAGATGGTGGTGCCCGGCGACGTCGCGCCGGCGCACCGGCACAGCCAGTCGGCGCTGCGCTTCGTGCTCGAAGGCAGGGGCGCCCATACCGCCGTCGACGGCGAGCGCACCGCGATGGAGCCCGGCGATTTCATCATCACGCCGTCGATGACCTGGCACGATCATTCCAACGAGACCGATCAGCCGATGTTCTGGCTGGATGGCCTCGACATTCCGCTGGTGCAGTTCTTCGACTGCTCCTTTGCGGAAGGGTCGAAAGAGGACCAGCAAAGGATCACAAAACCCGCTGGCGACAGCTTTGCGCGCTACGGCCACAATCTGCTCCCGGTCGACGTCAAGCGGAGTTCGAAGACCTCGCCGATCTTCAGCTATCCCTACGCCTACACGCGCGAGGCGCTGGAGAAAGCCCGGACGAGCCAGGAGTGGGACGCCTGCCACGGCCTCAAGCTGAAGTTCAGCAACCCCGAGACCGGCGATTTCGCGATGCCGACCATCGGCACTTTCATCCAGCTTCTGCCCAAGGGTTTCAAGACCGCGCGCTATCGTTCGACCGATGCCACCGTGTTCTGCCCGATCGAAGGCCGCGGCCGCAGCCGCATCGGCGATGCCGTCTTCGAATGGGGCCCGCGCGATCTGTTCGTGGTGCCGAGCTGGCAATGGGTGACGCACGAGGCGGAGGACGATGCCGTGCTGTTCAGCTTCTCGGACCGGCCGGTGCAGCAGAAGCTGGATCTGTTTCGCGAGGATCGCGGGAACGCGTGAGGTGCTCTGCTGGCCATACATTCGGTGTCGTCCCGGCGAAGGCCGGGACCCATACCGCGTGATCTATCAATTGCGGAAGGTAGACGTACCGAACGCCTGATCTTTGCCAAACTCCTCCTTGGGGTTATGGGTCCCGGCTTTCGCCGGGACGACGACGGAGGTTGTAGCGCGCGCTTCCAGCCACATTGCGACTGGGGCTACCGCCAGTGCAAGAGCCGCGTCTCCAGCCAGCCGATCACCTTCCCCACCGCCAGCCCGAACACCGAGAGGATCACCACACCGGCCAGCAGCTGATCCGTCTGCATCAGATTGCCAGCCTGGAGCACGAAGGCGCCGATGCCGTACTGGGCGCCGATCATCTCGGCGCTGACGACGAGCAGCAGCGCGACGGATGAGGTGATGCGGAAGCCGGCGAGGATCGCGGGCAGCGCGCCGGGCCAGATCACCTTGCGCACGATGGTCGCGAACGGCACGTTGAAGCTCTGCGCCATGCGGATGAGGTTGCGCGGCACCGCATCGACGCCGCTATAGACCGAGATCGCGGTCGAGAAGAACACGCCCAGCGCAATGGTCGCGATCTTCGGCTCTTCGCCGATGCCGAGCCAGAGGATCAACAGCGGCAGCAGCGCGATCTTCGGGATCGGGAACAGCGCCGAGATGAAGGTGATGCCGACGCTGCGCGCGAGCCGCGACAGGCCGATGGCAAAGCCGACGGCAACGCCGGCCGCCGTCCCCAGCAGCCAGCCGACGCCGATGCGCAGCAGCGAGGCCGACAGATGCTGCCAGAGCGCGCCGGAGACCGCGAGCTGGTAGATCGCGCGGACGATCGCAGCGGGCGTCGGCAGAAATAGCGCATTGACGAGGCCGGTGCTGCCCGCCGCCTGCCAGATCGCGATGACGAGGGCCAGCGCGATCCAGCCGCCGAAACGGCTGCTGGCGGGGACGAAGCCGGCGCCGCGAAAGCGGACGCTCCGCGTCGCGCCGTCCTTCGCAGTGTCAGCCGCCGCACGATCAAGCATGCTGGACCTCGCGCTCGGCATCGATGGCCTCGTTGCGGATCAGCGACCAGATCTGGTTCTGCAGCGCCAGCAGCTTCTCGCGCGCCGCCGTCTCACCGCGTTCGGTGCGCGTCATCGGCACGGCCACGACCTCGCGGATGCGGCCGGGCCGCCGCGATAGCACCACGATGCGATCGGCCAGCCGCGCAGCCTCTTCGAGATTATGGGTGACATAGACCGCGCCCATGCCGCCATCGGCGAGCAGGCGGACGAAATCCTCCATCAGGAGTTCGCGGGTCTGCGAATCCAGCGCGGAGAGCGGCTCGTCCATCAGGAGGATCGCGGGCTTCACCGCCAGCGCGCGCGAGATGCCGACACGCTGGCGCATGCCGCCGGAGAGCTGCTTGGGATAGGTTTTGCGAAAATCAGTCAGCCCCGTGCGGCGCAAGGCATCCTCGACCAGCTCACGGCGTTGCGTGGCCGAGAGCTGGGTGTGCAGCAAAGGGAATTCGACATTCTCCTCCACGCTCGCCCAGGGCAGCAGCGCAAAATCCTGGAACACGAAGGTGAGCGGATTGAGGCTGTCCGCCGGCGGTGCGCCGCGCAGCTCGGGCGCGCCTGAGGTCGGCTGCAGCAGGCCGCCAAGGATGGACAGCAGCGTGCTCTTGCCGCAGCCGGAGGGCCCGACGACAGCCACCACCTCGCCGGCGCCGACGGTGAAGGAGACATCGTCGAGCACGGCGAGGTCGCCGAAGCGGTGGGAGATGTGGTTGGCGATCAGGTCCATGCGGCGATCCTTCTCACTCCTGGCCCGTCATCCCTGCGCAACGGCGAAGCCGTTGTCGCTGGAGGTGCTCGACTTGCGGCTTGCCGCAAGTCGAGCCTCGAAGGATGTGCAGCCCGGCTCGGCCGTGCATCCTTCGAGGCTCGCAGCGCAGTGCGGATGCACTGCGCTACTCGCACCTCAGGATGACGGGGATAGAGGAGAGCTTGCATCAATCAATCCGCCTTCACAAATTCCTTGGCGATGATCGCATTCGCATCAAAGCCCTTGTCGGCAAAGCCCTGCTCCTGCAGCCATTTGATCTGGTTGTCGACGTTCTTCACGTCGAGCTTGCCGTCGGGATCGATATAGGCGCAATTGCCGACCACCTGCTCCACCGGCAGATTGGTGTACTTTGCTATGATCTCCAGCAGCGGTTTTGTCTGCTCGTTGATCGGCGCGACACCGTCCTTCATCGCGGCGAGGATGACGTCGTGATATTCGCGGTCGGCCTTGGCGAGCGCGCCGAGCAGCTTCGTCACCAGCGCCTTGTTGGTCAGCGTCTTCGGCGAGGCGAACACCGCACCCAGCTGCCACGGCGTCTCGTCGCCGACCCACCCTAAGAATTTCGCACCGCCTTCGTCCGTGAGCTTTCGCGCGGTCGAGATCGGCAGCAGCGCCGCATCGACGGTCTCGCCCTTGAGCGCCGCGGCGGCGTTCGACAGCGATTGCAACGGCACGATCTTCACCTCAGAGAGCTTGAAGCCGTATTTGTCGGCGAGCAGGCCGAGCGAATAGTGAAAGCTCGATCCGACCTGCGTCATCGCCACGCGCTTGCCCGCGAGATCCTTCGGCGTCTTCAGCCCGGCTGCGTAAGCGTTGTTGCTGGCGAAATAGCCGATCAAGGGATAGCCGGCCTTCTCGCGGCTCATGCCGCCGATCACCTTCAGCGTGCCCTTGCCGGCGAGATTGTAGAGGCCCGCGGTGAAGGCGGTGATGCCGAAATCGACGTCGCCCGAGGTCGTGGCGACCGCGATCGGCTGGGCCGCGTCGAAGAACTTCAGCTCGACCTCCAAGCCGGCCTCGCGAAAATAGCCCTTGTCCTGCGCGATGAAGACGGGCGCGGAGGAGGACAGACGAAGCACGCCGATCCTGGCCTTCAGCACGTCCTCGGCTGTCGCACCGCCCATCGCCGTGATCGCCAGAAGGCCCGCAAGCGCGAGCCGCATGATCCCGATCATCCCGTTTCCTCCACCGTCGTTCTATTGCAACCCGTCACAATCCTTCCGGCACCGGCTGGTCCCGTCCGATGAAGGCGCCCTGTTGTTTCAACGTTTCCTGCAACTTTTCAATGGGGATTTCGCGCGGAATCCGGTTTCCGGAGAGCGCCAGCGCGGCGGCGGAACCGGCCGCCTCGCCCATCACGAAACAGGCACCGGAGACCCGTGCCGCCGACTGGCCCTCATGGGTCATCGAGGCGCAGCGGCCGGCGACCAGCAGATTGTCGATGCCTTGTGGCACCAGCATCCGGTAGGGCAGTTCGTTATAGCCGCGCGATTCCGGGATCGGCGGGAAGGTGAAGACGACGTCGCCGGGCACATGGGCCTCGATCGGCCAGCCATTGACGCCAATGGAATCCTCGAACGAGGCGCAACCCAGCACGTCCTCGCCGCTGAGCTGGTAGCCGCCCTTGATGCGGCGGGTCTCGCGGATGCCGAGCTGCGGCGGCAGATCGACGATGTAGGATTTTTCAAAGCCCGGCACGGTGCGCAGGAATTCGAACGCGGCGAGCGCCTGCTTGCGGCCCTCGATCTCGCCGCGGGTGAGATCGTCGGGCTCGACGCCGTTGATGGCATGGCCGTCCTCGCGCGCCACTTGCGTAAAGTTCACCCGCCATTCGATGCCGGATTTCTGCGGCCGCACGATGGCGCTTTTGCGCGGGAATGTGTGGGTGCCGGCCGCGATGGCTCTCTCCATCAATTGCGGAATGGTGCGCCAGGCATCGCCGGCCTTGTCGGGATCGATGCCGTTGAGGCGGAGCATCATCGAGGGGTACATCGGATGGCCGTGCTCATCGCCGATCTCGAACGGCGCGCCGGCCCACACGGCGAGGTCGCCGTCACCGGAGCAATCGATGAAGATCTCCGATCGCACCGCCTGCCGTCCGGCCTTGGTCTCGACAATCAGCGCGTCGATGCGGCTGTTGTCACCCATCACGACGCCGGCGCCGAGCGCGTGGAAGAGGATGTGCACCTTGTGGCTCGCGAGCAACTGATCGGCCGCGATCTTATAGGCCGCGGTGTCGTAGGCCTGCGCAAAGACCTTGCCGAGGATCAGATGCGGCGTGTTCAGCCCGTTGAGCCGATCGATCCGCGCCAGCAGCTCGGACGCCATGCCCTGCACGAGGCGATGGGCCTGGCCGTAGACATTGCCATGCAGACCGCAAAAATTTGTGACACCGGCAGCGGTGCCCATGCCGCCGAGAAAGCCATAGCGCTCGATCAGAAGCGTCTTCCGCCCCGCGCGTGCTGCAGACGCCGCCGCCACGATGCCGGCCGGGCCGCCGCCAAGCACGACGACTTCATATTCGCCATAGAGCGGCACCTGTCGTGCCGGTTCTTCGATCGTCATGGCCCGCATGGCGCGTCCCTTCCCAAATCTCTTGCTTGGGGTCGACTATGAATTAACGCGAGGCAGGCTACAATCCACCGAAATACGCGATCAGCTTTCGCAAATCGAGAAAGGTCGACATGGACATCCTGGTGAACCTGCAGGCCTTCCTGGCGACCGCCGACGCCACCGGCTTCTCGGCCGCGGCGCGAAAGCTCGGCGTCTCGACCTCGGTGGTGGCAAAACGCGTCACGCAGCTGGAGGCGCGGATCGGCACGGCACTGTTTCACCGCTCGACCCGGCAATTGCGGCTGACCGAAGCCGGACAGCGCTATGTGCATCGCGCACGCGGCGTGGTGACCGACGCAACTGATCTGCTCTCGCGCATGGGCGAGAAGGGCCACGACCTCGTCGATCACCTGCGCATCAAGGCACCGACGTCGCTGACGGTGGCGCGGCTTGCGGATGCCTTCAGCGCGTTCCAGACCCAGAACCCGAAGCTGAAGCTCGATATCGTGTTGATCGACCGCCCGGTCGATCCCGTCACCGAAGGTTTTGACATCGCCATCGGCGCTTTCCCGCATTCGTTCGGCGGCGTGGTCGACGAGCCGCTCTGCGCGCTGAAGCGGCTGCTCTGCGCCTCGCCGGCCTATTTGAAAAGACATGGCACGCCAAAACATCCGCGCGACCTCGTCGAGCATCGCTGCCTCAGCTTCATGCCGACGGGACCTGAATGGATCTTCGACGGACCACGCGGCCGCATCAGCATCCAGGTCAGCCCGCTGCTCTCCACCAATGAGGGACACGTGCTGGCGCGCAGCGCGATCGCCGGCAACGGCATCGCGCTGATCTCGCATTATCTCGTCACGGACGCCTTGCGCGACGGCACGCTCAAGCCGGTGCTGCGCGACTTTCCGATTCCGGAGCTGTGGGTGAAAGCCACGATCCCCGAGCGGCGGCGCAATGCCGCCGCGGTGCAGGCGCTGCTGACGTTGCTGAAAACGTCACTGGCGCCGTCGCTGTGAAGTGCGGTGCCGTAGCCCGCCACAAGACGGTTGCCCGGGAACGACAGACCTGACAGAAGTGCCCGCATGGATTCGACGCTCTTGAAATTCGCCCTGCCCGCCCTGATCGCTCTCGCGATCTCCGCCGCTCCCGCCGCAGCCGTGGAGCAAAACTGCCGCTTCATCCAGGCCAAGCCCGAGCGCGAGGCCTGCTACAAGCGGCAGGAGGACGAACTCGCCGCGAAGCGCAAGCCCGTTGCGCCTGCCAATGACGGCCAGACACTCGAAACGCTGCGGCAGATGCGGCAGGACGACGACGCTGTCTATCGCAGCATCAACAACATCTGCCGCGGCTGCTGACGCTCAACCTCTCCCGCCGCCCCAATTCCCCGCCCGCTTCTCCGCGAACGACGCCAATCCCTCGGCCGCCTCCGCACTCTGGCGCTTGAGCGAATGCAGCTGGACGAGCCGCGCGTACGCCGCATCATCGACGGCCATACCGCCGAACGAGCTCTCCAGCGCGAGCTTCTTGGTCTCTGCCATCGCCTCCGGCCCATTGGCAAGCAATTGCTCGACCACCTTGGCGCCGGCGGCTTCGAGATCAGCGAGCGGCACCACCTCATGGACAAGGCCGATGCGGCGGGCGTCCTCGGCGCCGAAGCGCTCGCCGGTGAGCGCGTAGCGGCGGACCTGGCGCACGCCGACGGCGTCGCAGAGCTGCGGGATGATGATCGCCGCGGTCAGGCCCCAGCGCACCTCGGTGATCGAGAACAGGGCGTTGTCCGCGGCGATCACGACATCACATGCCGCGATCACGCCGGTGCCGCCGCCAAAACAGCCGCCCTGCACCAGCGCCACCGTCGGGATCGGCAGCGTGTTGAGCCGCTGCACGGCTTCGAAGGTCGCGCGCGAGGCCGCCTCGTTCGCATCAGCCGATTGCGGCCGCACGCCGTTGATCCATTTCAGGTCGGCGCCGGCCTGGAAATGCTTGCCATTACCCTTGAGCACGACGACGCGAAGATTCGGCTTTTTGCCGAGATCGTCCATCGCCGCGAGCACTCCTGCGATCAGCGCGCCGTCATAGGCGTTGTTGACCTCCGGCCGGTTCAACGTGACGGTCGCAACCCCACGCTCATCGAGGGTCCACAGCACGGGGCTGGCAGTCATCGGCGATCCTCCGGTCATTGGTTTGCCGTGCACTATGGCCGAGGCAACGCATCCCGATCCATATCTTTCCAGCGTGGGGCGGTCGCGCCCATCGCATGGCGGCTTGTGTCATGGTGGCGCAGGGCGGCAGTTTGGGACCAGGAACGGAATCATCATGCGCATCTGCATTTTCGGCGCGGGCGCCGTCGGTAGCCACATCGCGGTCCGGCTGGCGCGCGCTGGTCATGACGTTTCGTGCGTGATGCGAGGGGCGCATCTGGAGGCAGTCCGGGCGGGTGGCCTCAAACTGCGTGTCGGCGATTCCGAGGTCTCCGCCAAGGTGAACGCCTCGGGCGACCCAGCCCAGCTCGGCACGCAGGACGTCGTGATCTCGACGCTGAAGGCCACTGCGCTCCCGGGGCTGGTCGCCAGCATCAAGCCGCTGCTTCAGGACGACACCGCCATCGTCTTTGCGCAGAACGGTATTCCCTGGTGGTACGGGATCGGCCTGCCGCCGCGGCACCCGACACCTCCGGACATTTCCTTCCTCGACCCCGGCGGACGCTTGCGCGCCTGCATCCCGAAGGAGCGGATCATCGGCGGCGTCGTCTTCTCCTCCAACGAGGTGACCGCGCCAGGCGTGGTGCACAACCTCACCCCGGACCGCAACCGCCTGCTGATCGGCGAATGCGACGACCGCAATTGCGAGCGCATCACCAAGCTGCGCGGCGTCTTCAACGACGCGCGGCTGGAATCACCGCCGGTGGCGGAAATCCGCGAGGCGATCTGGTCAAAACTGCTGACCAACATGTCGCTGTCGGTGCTGTGCCTGCTCACCGGCCAGACCGCACGCGGCGTGCGCGACGACGCCGCCTTTGCGGACGTCATCCCGCGCATGCTGAACGAGGCCAACGACATCGCGCAGCATTTCATCCCCGAGGTCAAGCGGGTGACGCGCAGTGGACCCGCCCCCAATCACAAACCCTCGCTGCTGCAGGACTACGAGCTTGGCCGCGCCATGGAGATCGACGTTCTGGTGAAGGCGCCCGCCGCCTTCGCGCGCACGGCAGGCCTGTCGACACCGACGCTCGACCTGATCGCCGCGCTCGCGATCCAGAAGGCCCGCGACAAGGGGCTTTATTCCGCCTGAGCCTCAGGCGAGCGTGTCGATCCAGGCTACGAGCGCGTTCAATACCTCAGTGAGCGCCTCGTCATTGCTACGGCCGGATTTCTTCAGCACCGCGAACGAGTGATCGCCGCCCTCGATCTCATGCAGCGTCGCCTTCTTCGGACCGAGTTTCTCGACGACAGGCTTGAGGTAGCCGAGATCAGCAAGCCCATCGCGCGTGCCTTGCAGGAACAGCATGGGGATGGTGACGCCGGCGAGGTGCTCGGCGCGCTCGGATGACGGCTTCTTGTCGGCGTGCAGGGGAAAGCCGAGGAAGGCGAGCCCTTTGACACCAGGCAACGGCGTCTTGGACTGCGCCTGCGAGGTCATGCGTCCGCCGAATGATTTGCCGCCTGCGACGAGCGTCACCCCGGGGCACAGCCGCGCCGCCTCCGCGACTGCCGCGCGGATCGCCGCGTGCGCGACCGCCGGCTGGTCGGGACGTCCCTTCTTCTCTTCCATGCAGGGGAAATTGAAGCGCAAGGTCGCGATGCCGCGCTCGGCAAGGCCGGCCGAGACCTTCTCCATGAACGCATGCCGCATATCTGCGCCCGCGCCATGCGCCAGCACGTAACAGGCACGCGCATTGTCCGGCTGCGTCAGGATCGCCGAGACCGTGCCGATGCGCTCGATGTCGAGCTTGAGCTCTTGTGTTTTGACAGCCACAATCAACCATCCCGACAGAAGCTGTTACGGTCGCCTTGGTAGCGTCCCCGGCGCAGCCTGAAAACACAATAATTGCCGCGGCCGACTGGCCTACCTAGCCGGAAAGCCGCATCAACCGAGGTAATCATGTCCTACCGCTCCTCCTGGATGACCGAAGAACTCGATGTCTTCCGCGACCAGTTCCGGAAATACCTCGCCAAGGACCTGGCGCCGCACGCCGAAAAATGGCGCGAGCAGAAGATGGTCGACCGCTTCGCCTGGCGCGGTCTCGGCGAGATGGGCGCGCTGCTGGCGAGCGTGCCGGAGGAATATGGCGGGCTGGGCGCCACCTTCGCCTATGACGCGGCGGTGCTGGACGATCTCGAAAGCACGGTGCCGGAGCTGACGACCGGCGTCTCCGTGCACAGCGCCATCGTCGCGCATTACATCCTCAACTACGGCTCGGAGGAGCAGAAGAAGCGCTGGCTGCCGAAGATGGCCTCGGGCGAGATGGTCGGCGCCATCGCCATGACCGAGCCCGGTACCGGCTCGGATCTGCAAGCCGTCAAGACCACGGCGAAGAAGCAGGGCAATTCCTACGTCATCAACGGCCAGAAGACCTTCATCACCAACGGCCAGGCCGCCGATCTCGTCATCGTGGTCGCGCGCACCGGAGACGTCGGCGCCAAGGGCATTTCGCTGATCGTGGTCGAGACCGCGGGCGCGGACGGCTACAAGCGTGGGCGCAACCTCGACAAGATCGGCCTGCACGCCTCCGACACCTCGGAACTGTTCTTCGACAACGTCACCGTGCCGCCCGAGAACCTGCTCGGCAAGGAGGAAGGCCAGGGTTTTGTGCAACTGATGCAGCAATTGCCGCAGGAGCGGCTTGCGCTCGCGGTCGGCGCCGTCGCCGCGATGGAGCGCGCGATCAAGCTCACCACCGACTACACCAAGGAGCGCAAAGCCTTCGGCAAGCCGCTGATGGATTTCCAGAACACCGCCTTCAAGCTCGCCGAGCGCAAGACCGAGGCGATGATCGCCCGCGTCTTCGTCGACTGGTGCATCGAGCGCCTGGTCGCCGGGGATCTCGACACCGTCACGGCGTCGATGGCGAAATACTGGTGCTCGGAGAAGCAGGTCGAGACCGCCGACGAATGCCTCCAGCTGTTCGGCGGCTACGGCTACATGCAGGAATACCCGATCTCGCGCATCTTCATCGATTCCCGCATCCAGAAAATCTACGGCGGCACCAACGAGATCATGAAGCTGCTGATCGCCAGATCGCTGTGATCCGGTTGCTGTGAGCAGCTACTTCATCCGTTTGTCGGCGGCGATGAAGTCGATGAAGGTCCTGACCTTCGCGGAGAGATATTTGCGGCTCGGATAGACCGCGAACAGCTTTCCGGCGAAGATGATGTGGCCGGGCATGACGTGCTCCAGACGACCGCTGGCGATGTCCTCGGCGACCAGCCATTTCGGCAGGAAGGCGAGGCCCATGCCTTCGATTGCTGCCATGTGCAGCAGCGTTTCGTTGCCGCTGCGCAGCACCGGCTTGAGCTTGACGGTCTCGGGGCCGTGCTCGCCCGTGAAGGAGAAGCTCTCGCCCGGGTAAAGCGCGTAGTGCAGCAGCGGCTGGCCGGCGAGATCGGCGAAGGTCGATGGACGGCCCGCGCGTTTGAGGAAGGCGGGAGCCGCCACCATGTAGAACGGGACGCTGGTGATCGGACGCGCGATCAGCGCCTCGTCCGGCGTGCCGGTTGCGCGCAGGGCGAGGTCGAATCCCTCCTCGACCAGATTGACCAGCCGTCCGCTGAGATCGACGTCGAGACGTACCTCGGGATAGCGCGCCTGATAGTCCGCCAGCACGCCCGCAAAAATCGCGTTCGCCATCCACACCGGTGCGGTCAGGCGCAGCGTGCCGTGCGGAACAACGGTGGCATTGCTGACGGCCGCTTCGACCTCGTCGAGCGAATCCAGCATCTGCCGCGCCTGCTCGAAATAGAGCGCGCCGCTTTCGCTCAGGCTGACCCGCCGGCTGGTCCGGTTCAGCAGCCGCGTGCCCAGCCGCTTCTCGAGCTGCATCACGTGCTTGCTCACCATGGCCGGGGAGATGCGCAGGCGCTGTGCCGCGGTCGCGAAGCTCTTCAGCTCGGCGACCAGGCAAAACACCCTCATGCTGACCAGAGAATCCATGAGATCATCAACATCCAGGAAATGAACTAATCCCGAAGCCGATAATGATCAAAAACGGTGAAACTATCAAATGGTGGTAACCCTCACATTCTGGAGAACCACCATGTCCACCGCCACCTTCGAGACCCCCGCCCCCGGCCGCGCCCTCCGCATCGGCCTCTGGGCCGCGCAGGTCCTCCTCGCCTTCGTCTTCATCTCGGCGGGGCTGGTAAAGCTGACCACGCCGATTCCCCAGCTGGCCGCGATGATGCCCTGGGCCGGCCAGTATTCGGAGACCTTCGTCCGCTCCATTGCCTTGGTCGACCTCGCCGGCGGCATCGGCATCCTGCTGCCGGCCCTGACGCGGATCCTGCCGCGGCTGACGGTGCTGGCCGCGCTCGGCTGCGCGGTGTTGCAGGTCATTGCGCTGGTCTTCCATCTCTCGCGCGGCGAGGCCGCGGTGACGCCGCTCAACGTCGTCCTGCTGGCGCTCAGCCTGTTCGTGCTGTGGGGTCGCAACGGCAAGGCGCCGATCGCGCCGCGTCAATTCTGATCGACGGGAACGCCGCACCATGATCTCTGCCAATGGATGGTCTCGCAGGGGGCTGCTGGCGGGCGCATCGATCCTCACGGCCGCCGGCACCGCCGCGGCCAAGGAGGATCGTCTCACCGAGGGCGTCGTGATCCTCATCGACAGCAACGAGCCCTATGTCATGGGCCACGCGATCAGCTACTCGGCCAATCTCGCCAGGCACTTTGCCGACAAGGGCGCGAAAATGCTGATCGAGGTCGTCGCCAACGGCAAGGGCATCGACATCTTCCGCGCCGACAAGACGCCACTGATCGAGCCGCTGGCGACGCTGCGGCAATCGCTGCCGAGCCTCAGTTACAGCATGTGCGCCTCGTCCAAGGTGATCGCGGAAGCCAAGGAGCAGGTCTCGATCCCGCTGATTGCGGGCGCGAACCTCGTCCCGTTCGGCATCGGACGCGTGGTCGACCTGCAACTCAAAGGCTGGGCCTATATTCATGCGTGAGAAGCCTCGCGCGTTGTCGCGGCGATCGCTCCTGATCGCCGCGCCGGCCTATCTCACTGTCCTGCGCACCGCCGACGCGCAGGACAGCTGGCCGCCGGTGTTCGAAGCTGGCCGCAGCCAGTTTACAGTGGTGCGGCCGCACGCGTTGATGCCACAACTTCGGCTTCAGGACCCGCGCGGCAAGGACATCATCGTGGCTGCCAAGCCGGGCCGCATCACATTGGTGAACTTCTGGGCGACCTGGTGCGCCGCCTGCAAGCTCGACCTGCCCATGCTGGCAAGCCTTGCGGCCTCGCGGCCCGACCGGCTCGACATCGTCGCGATCTGCACCGACACCAAAGACCTGCGCAAGATCCGCACCTTTCTCGGCGGCCTCTCGTTGCAGAACCTCGCCTGCTATGTCGATGCTTATGGCGCGGCGGCCCAGGCCTCCACCGAGATGTTCTCGATCGTCGGCATGCCCATCACCTATCTCGTCGGAACGGGCGGGCGCGTCGAAGGCTACATCACCGGTGCGCCCGACTGGCTGTCGCCAGCGGGCACGCGCCTGCTGCAATACTATCGCGAGCAGAGCTAGCGCCGACTCAATTCGGATGCCACCAGCGGCCGCCGATGACGACACCTTCGGACACGATCTTGCGGTCGCCAATCAGGTGCTCGCCGACGACGTCCTCGTAGTCGAACTGGCCCTGTTTGACCGAGATCAGCGTGGCGTCGCCGACGCAGCCCGGCTTGAGGCTGCCGAGCTCGGGGCGACGCAGCGCCATTGCCGCATTCACCGTTGAGGCCGCGATCACGTCGGACAGCTCCATGCCCATGCACAGGAACTTCGACATGGTCGTGACCTGGTCGTAGGCCGGGCCGTCGATGCAGAGCTGGTGGATATCCGAGGAAATCGTGTCCGGATAGAAGCCGTTGGCAAGCATCGCGCGCGCGGTCTTGAACGCGAACGAGCCCTTGCCATGGCCGATATCGAACAGCACGCCGCGCTCGCGCGCGTCCAGCACCGCCTTCTTCACCGTGCCCTGCGCGGTCGCCGGCGTGTTCGGGAAGGGGCGGAACGCATGGGTCAGCACGTCGCCGGGCCGCAGACGTGCCAGCACCTCCTCATAGCTCGGCGGCGGATGGTCGATATGCGCCATCAACGGCATGCCGACCTCGTTCGCGACCTCGAGCGCGATGTCGAGCGGCACGACCCCCGACGTGCCCGAGGAATGCAGGCCGACGCGCACCTTAATGCCGACGATGAGGTCGCGGTTGGCATCGGCCACCTTGGCCGCCTCGATCGGGTTCATCAGCCGCAGCTCCTCGCTCTCGCCGACCATGATCCGGTGCGAGAAACCGAAGATGCCGGCGTGCGAGACGTGCAAATAGGCGAGGATCCGGACCTGGCTCGGCTCGATCACATGCTTGCGGAAGCCGGCGAAATTGCCGGGGCCGGCGCTGCCGGTATCGACCGCCGTAGTGACGCCGGAGAGGCGGCAGAATTCCTCGGCATCGATGCCGAGCGAGGTGCCGCCCCAATAGACATGGGTGTGGAGATCGATCAGTCCCGGCGTCACGATGAGCTGCGAGGCGTCGCGCACCTCTGTGCCCGGATCGGCCTTGAGGGCGCCGCCGACCGCCGCCACCTTGCCGCCGGCAAAGGCGACGTCGGTCACGGCGTCGAGCTTCTGGGAGGGGTCGATCACCCGCCCCCCGCGCAGGATCAAGTCGAAAGGCATCGTCGTCTCCGGATGAGGCAGCGAGGTGCGGCGGCATGGCAGCTGGGCCAGCGAGGAAGGAAGCCGTTCGCTTCTAGCAATTTTCGCGCCGAATGGCGCGGCAAACCGTGACGGTGGCCCATGAAAAATGGGGATCCCGGGAAGATTCGAACTTCCGACCTACGGTTTGGGAAGCCGATGGCGGGGGATCACCCCGCCATCCAACTTCAGTCGTGGCCTTGTCGGAGGATCCCCCAAAGAATCCTCCGAGGCAGTTTGTCGAGGGCCAGCTTGTGCGGCTGACCCGTCCCTTACGCGAAGTGGAAGTCGTGGCTGTTCAGCTTGTCGAGCTGCGTGTTCTTCAGCGTGAGCGTGTCGCTCCCGGTCGCGATAACGACGTCGTGGCCTGACTGGGCCGCGTGGGAGAGAACGCCGGCGAAGCTGTCGAACACGCTCTTGCTGAACTCGATCGTGTCGTGAGCAGGTCCACGGGCAGCGAAGTCCTTGATGACGTCCTGGCCGAAGTTCGACGCAAACGTGAACGTATCCGCACCCGCCTTGCCCACCATGACATCGTTGCCGGCGGTGCCGGTCAGCGTGTTGCTGAGGCCCGAGCCGATGATCGCCTCGCCCGAACTGGTGCCGACCACGTGACCCGTGGTGTCGACCTGCTCCGCGGTGAAGGCATGGGACTTGCCCGACAGGTCGGAGGTCTGGAAGCTCCACTTGCCATCGGCACCCGTCGTGGCCGAACCGACCGAGCTCGTGCCGTCATACAGCTTGATCTCGCTGCTGGGATCGGCCGTGCCCTTGATCGTCGCGGTGTGATCCCAGTGCTGACGCACATTGGTGACTTCGACG